>JBBDMZ010000001.1:0-39954 GCA_040877955.1 Dehalococcoidia bacterium
GGGCGGCTTTGCCGGTGAGGCCGCGGAGGTAGTAGAGGTTGTTGCGGCGGACCTTGCCGTGGCGGACGACCTCGATCTTGTCGACGCGCGGGCTGTTCAGGGGAAAGGTGCGCTCCACGCCGACCCCGCTCGCGATCTTGCGTACGGTGAAGTTGGAGACGAGGCCCTTGCTGCGCCGGCGGATGACCACGCCCTCGAAGACCTGGATGCGCTCTTTCTCGCCCTCGACCACTTTGGCGTGCACGCGCACGGTGTCGCCGCTGCCGAACTCGGGCACGTTGGTCTTCGCTTCAGTTGGGAGCAGAGTGTCGAGCTCGTAGGACATGGCACAGCCTTCCCGGGATGGACGTAACGACCAGCGTACACGGGAGTATGACTACGGGCCAAAGCTCCGGCCTACCGGCCGGAGTACTGAACCGGCTGAGGAGTTCAGGCTGAGGCCGTCTCCATGCGGCCCCAGTCTTTGCCGCGTTTCACGTCGACCTTGAGGGGGGCCTTGAGTTCGAGGGTACCGGGCATGAGCTCTTTGGCGAGGGCGCCCACCGCCTCCGCCTCGTCGACGGGGCACTCGAAGATGAGCTCGTCGTGCACCTGGAGGATCATGCGGGACTGGAACCCGCGCTTCCGCAGCTCCTCCTCCACGCGGATCATGGCGACCTTGATGATGTCTGCGGCGGTGCCCTGGATGGGCATGTTGATGGCTTCGCGCTCGGCCGCCCCGCGCACCTGGAAGTTCGTGCTGCGGATGGCGGGCAGGTAGCGCCGGCGGCCGAAGAGGGTCTCCGCGTAGCCCTTCGTGCGCGTGGAGGCGAGCGTGGTTTGCTGCCACTCGGCGATGCCCTGGAAGTTCTGGAAGTAAGTCTTGATGAAGACGTCGGCCTCCTCGCGCGTCATGCCCGTGCGGCTGGCGAGGCCGAATTCGCCCATGCCATAGGCGATGCCGAAGTTCACCATCTTCGCCGTGTCGCGCATCTGCCGGGTGACCTCCTCCGGCTGGACACCGTAGACCGTGGCGGCCGTCGCGCGGTGGATGTCCTGGTCCGCAAGGAAGGCGTTGATGAGCCCGGGGTCCTCGGTGATGTGGGCGAGGATGCGCAACTCGATCTGCGAGTAGTCGGCCGCGACGAAGATGGGGTCGTCGAAGTACGACGCGACGAAGGCGCGACGGATGTCGCGGCCGGTGTCGGTGCGGACGGGGATGTTCTGGAGGTTCGGGTTGGTGCTGCTGAGTCGGCCGGTGGCCGCCACGGTTTGTTGGAAATCCGTATGGATGCGGCCGTCCTCGGCGATCGTGCCGGGGAGGGCGTCGGTGTACGTCGACTTCAGCTTGGTGAGCGCCCGGTATTCGAAGATGAGGTCGATGATCGGGCTGACCACGCGCAGCGACTCGAGCGCGCGCTGGTCGGTGCTGTAGCCCTGGGTTGTCTTGCGGCTCTTGGGCAGGCCCATCTCCTTGAAGAGGATGTCGCTGAGCTGCTGCGGGCTGCCGATGTTGAAGTCGTGGCCAACGAGGTCGTAGATGGCCTGCTCCGCCTTCGCGGCATCCTCGCCTAGCTGGCGGGAGAGCTCGCGCAGGATGGCGGGGTCGGCGGCGATGCCAGTCTCCTCCATCCGGTAGAGCACCGGCACCAGGGGCAGCTCCATCTCGTCGTAGAGCGGCCACTGGCCACGCTCGCGTAGCCCCTCCTCGAGCTGCGGGCGGACGCGGAGCAGCATCTCGGACTGCTGGCAGGCGTGCTCACCGCATTTCGCAATTTCGACGTCGGCGAGGCTGAGGGCATTCCGGCCCGTGCCGGTCAGCGATACGACGGTGATGAGCTCGATGCCCAGTCGTTCGTTGATGAGGGCGTTGATGGTGGAGGAGGTCTCGCCCAGCAGGAAGGCCGCGATCTGGACGTCGAACGGCTGCCCGCCGATCTCCATCCCGTTCCGCGTGAGCTGATGCATCAGGTACTTGGTGCCGTAAGTCGTCTTCGGGATCGTTGGGTCTGCGAGGACCGGGCCGAGGATGTCCCGGACGGCCGCGATCGGGAGCTGAGCGGTCGGGTCGTCGAGACGCGGGGAGTGGCCGAGGGGGATGTACCAGGCCTTGCCCGGCGCGGTGGCCAGCGAGAGCCCGAGCAGAAGCGGGTGGGCCACATCCGTGACAGAACCGAGGGCCATGACGGCGAAGCCACCGGCGGCGCTCAGCTCGTCGGCGACCTTGCGAAGGCCGGCCTCGTCGCTGACCACGTTGTAGTCGACGGGGATCTCCTCGGCCGCCGGCTCCTGGCGGCGGCCCGTGTCGGCGCCGATAACTTCGTCCAGGCGGGCGGCGAGCATGCGGAACTCGAGCTCCCGGAAGAGCGCGGAGACGCGCTCGCGGTCGAAGTCGCGCATCTCCGCGGCGGCGAGGTCGAACTCGATCGGGAGGTTGGTCTCGATCGTGACGAGGACCTTGTTCTGACGCGCAATCTGCTCGCCGTCGATGAGCTTCTGCTTGAGTGCGCCCTTGGTCTCGTCGATGTGCTCATAGATCGACTCGATGGGACCGAACTGGCGGATGAGGTCGGCGGCGGTCTTCTCGCCGATGCCCTTGATGCCGTCGATGTTGTCCGAGGTGTCGCCCTTGAGGGCCTTGAAGTCGATCATGTAGGGCGGGCTGAAGCCCCAGCGCTCGGCGGCGCGCTTCTCGTCGTACTCGACGGTGTCGCGCTGGTACGGCCGGAACATGAAGAGCTTGATGTTCGGGCCGATGAGCTGCACGAGGTCGGTGTCGAGGGTGGCGATGTACGTCTCCATGCCGGTGGCCGCGATGCGCTTGGAGAGCGTGCCGGCCACGTCGTCGGCCTCATAGCCGGGGTACTCGATGATGGGGATGCTGAAGGCGTCCAGGAGCTCACGGACGCGTTCCATCTGGGGGATAAGGTCGGAGGGAGTCGCGCGGCGGGTGGCCTTATAGGCCTCGCTCGCCTCGTGGCGGAAGGTCTTCCCGTGAGCATCCCAGGCGGCAAGGATGTGGGTGGGCCGAAGCTGGTCGAAGACGCGGATGAGGGTCTCGGCATACCCGTGGGTAGCGAAGGTGAGCTCGCCCTTGGAGGTCATGAGGGGCTTGTCGCTGTTCCCGAACGCGAAGAACGCGCGGTAGAGGATGCCGTGCGAATCGAGGATCACGAGCCGGGGTTTCTGGGCGGTGGGAGGCACGGGAGGATTATGGGCGGATGAGCCGGGGGCGGCTACTGACAGCCCATGTGGTCACAACGCATGTTATAGTGGTCACATGACATCCGTAGGAATCCGCGAGCTGAAGGCGCATCTGGCCGAGTACATCCGCCGCGCCGAGAAGGGCGAGAGCATCACGGTCACGGACCGGGGTAAGCCGGTCGCGCGCCTGGGGCCGGAACCGGCTGAGAAGCCGACCATCGAAGAGCGCATGAAGCAGTTGGTTGCCGAGGGATTCCTCGAATGGAATGGCGGCAAGCCTGACTTCGGCGGCGAGCCAATCGAGCCCCTCATCCCCGGTTTCTCCCTTTCTGAACTCGTAGTGGAGTTGCGGGACGAAGATCTGGACGCGCTCGTGGACAACATCGTTGGCCGGCGCACGGTTCCGGATGACTAGGTATTTCGACACAAGCGCCCTCGCGAAGGTGCACCTGAGCGAAGAGGGCACGGGCGAGGTTCGCGAACTCCTTCGCACTGCCAGGGGGGCGCTTACCTCGATCATCACCCTTCCTGAGCTCACGTCGGCGCTTCACCGCGCCGTAAATCGAGGGAGGGTGCGTCAGGATTCGTCCGAACAGGTCCGCGGGAACATGGCCACGCTCTGGCGGAGCCTCGTACGGGTCCCCATCGATCCGCGCTTGATCCACGCAGCTGAGGAACTCGTCTGGAGATATAGGCTGCGCGGTTTCGACGGGGTGCACCTGGCCTCCGCTCTTTCCATGCAGACGCAGCTGCGGGAGTCGGTGGAGTTCGTGAGCTTCGACGGCGCTCTGCGTTCCGCAGCGCTCGGCGAAGGGCTGGCCGTTTCGCCGGTCGTTGCACGTTGAGGGGGCGCTACAATCGGCGAACCCGCAGTCAAGGAGCAGCACCATGGACTTTCGACTTTCGACCGAGCAGCTAGCCTTCCAGGATGAAGTGACGGGGTTCGTGAAGTCCGGGCTGCCCGCGGGGTGGGACGGGCAGCAGGAGACCATCGACGAGCGCATGGCGGTCGAGCGGGAGGTGATGCGGCGGCTCGCCGAGAATCGCTGGTTGGCGCTGCCGTGGCCGAAGGAGTACGGCGGCCTCGGCGCGACGCCCATGGAGCAGCTCATCTTCAACGAGCAGATGGCCTACCACCGCGTACCCGGCTACGTGAACATGGGCGTCGCCTGGGTCGGGCCGGTCGTCATGCTCTACGGGACGGACGACCAGAAGCGCGACTATCTCGGCAAGATCGCCGACGGGACGGACATCTGGTGCACGCTCTACTCGGAGCCGGAAGCGGGGAGCGACCTGGCCGCCATGCAGACGCGGGCGGTGCGCGACGGTGACGACTACATCCTCAACGGCCAGAAGATCTGGACCAGCTTCGGGCACTACGCCGACTGGGGCTGGCTCGCGGCTCGCACCGACCCGGACGTGCCGAAGCACAAGGGCCTCTCCACATTCGCGGTGAAGATGGACACGCCGGGCATCACGGTCCGGCCGCTCGTGAACATGGCCGGCACGCACGAGTTCAACGAGATCTTCTTCGAGGATGTGCGCATCCCCGCCTCGCAGCTCGTCGGCGAGGAGAACCGCGGCTGGTACCACGTGGCCGTCGGCCTCGACTTCGAGCGGTCATCGATCGGGGCGACCTCGAACGCGCGGCGGACCGTACACGACCTCGTGCGGCATGCGGGGAGACATCGCGCGACGACGCGCCCCGAGATCCGCACTCGCCTCGCGGACCACGCGGTCTCCGTCGAGGTGTTGCGGGCGATGGCGTACAACATCGCGGCTCTGCAGGAGGGCGGTTTCGCGCCCACCCGCGAGGCGCAGATGGCCAAGCTGTTCGGCGCTGAGCTGCAACAGCGTGTCGCCACCACGGGCCTGCAGGTGTTCGGGATGGACGGCCAGGCGTCGCGGGAGACATCGCCCGCATTCGACTACCAGTACACCCTCCTGCGGAGCGTAGCGAATACGATCGAGGGGGGCACCAGCGAGATCCAGCGCAGCGTGATCGCCACGCGCGGCCTCGGCCTGCCGCGGGAGTAGGGCGAGTTCCGTATAATGTCGCTATGACGGCGCCAAGCAGGCTCATGACTGCCGAGGAGTTTGGGGCTCGCCCCAAGCGTGCGGACGGGTGTCGTGAAGAACTGGTCGCAGGAGTCATCCACGTGGCGCCGCCTCCCGAAGAACTTCACGGCTACATCCAGTTCAACATTGCGGAAGTTCTGCGACCGTTTGTGCGCCAGCATAGGCTCGGGAAGGTGCAGGGCGAGGCCGGGTTTCGCGTCAAATCGGACCCGGATTATGTTCCCGGTCCCGACGCCTCATTTGTTTCCCAGGAGAGATCCGCCACCCTCAGGAAGGTCGGCGCCTACCGCGATGGCTCCCCCGATCTGGCGATCGAGATCATCTCCCCGAGCAACCGCGCCGACGAAGTTCACGCAAAGGTTCAGCGGTATCTCGAGGGCGGTGGCCAGGGGGTATGGGTCCTGTACCCCCAACACCCGCTCGATGATCGTCCATCGTGACGACGGGAACGCACACACGTTCACCGGCGATGATGTCGTAACCAGTGATGACGCCGGCTTCGCGGTTGAAGGATTCGAGGCCCAGGTGTCAGCGTTCTTCGAAGACATCGACTAATTCCCGGCTTGCCGGACACGGGCGGCGCGACACTCGTATACTTCGGCGCACACAAACGAACGGAGGGGACGCCCGTGTCTCGTCCTGTCTTGCGCACCCGGCTTTGCGACATGCTGGGCATCGAGTATCCGGTCATATCGGCGGGCATGGGGCCCGTCGCGGGGGGCATCATGGGCCCGGTGGCGACGAGCGAGCTCGTGGCTGCGGTCTCGAACGCCGGGGGCCTAGGCGTCATCGGTGGGGCGGGATTCGGCGCGGACCGGCTCCGGGAGGAGATCAACAAGGTCCGCTCCATGACCGACAAGCCCTTCGGCGTCGACCTGTTGCTGCCGTCGAACTACATGGGCGGCGCGGCGAGCGGTGAGATGCCGCGCGACCCCCGCGACCTCATCCCCCGCGAGACACTCGCGGGCGTGCGGAAGATGGCGGAGGACCTCGGCGTGGAGTGGCTGGAGGCGCCACGCCCCGCCGCCACAGCGACCGCCACTCGTCCGCGCACAGGCGGGATGTCCGACGAACAGATGGAAGTCGTGATCGAGGAGAAGATACCCGTGTTCGCGGCCGGCCTCGGCAACCCCGGTCCGTGGGTCGAGCGGCTCCATGCCAACGGCACGAAGGTGCTTTCACTCGTGGGCAACGTGAAGAACGCGAAACGCGTGGCCGCCGCCGGCGTCGACGTCGTCGTCGCGCAGGGTACGGAAGCGGGCGGCCACACGGGGCGGATCGCCACCCTTGCGCTCGTGCCGCAAGCGGTGGACGCGGTCGAGCCGACACCAGTCGTGGCCGCGGGGGGCATCGCCGACGGCCGCGGCCTTGCGGCGGCGCTGGCGCTCGGCGCCATCGGGGTCTGGTGTGGGACGGCGTTCCTGGTATCGCGAGAGGCCAACCAGCCGGCGCTGCAGAAAGAGCGCATCCTCGCGGCCACGGACGAGGACACGAAGATCACGCGTCTCTACTCGGGCAAGACCATGCGCAATATCACGAACCCACTGATCGAGGCGTGGGAGGCGAGCGGGCTGCAAGCCCTGCCCATGGGCCTGCAAGGGATGCTCATCCAGGACCTGGTGTACTCGGTGCGCAAGGCGGGACGCGAGGATTTGCTCATGAACGCCGCCGGCCAGGCCTCCGGCATGCTCACGCAAATCCGGTCGGCCGCCGACATCCTCAACGACATGGTGGCCCAGGCGGCCGACATCCTCGCGCGCAAGCTGCCGGCGGAAGTCACCGCCGTCCCGGGGGCCTAGACCGATGCCCGGGGCACTCGAGGGGCTTCGTGTCATCGAATTCTGCGACGAGACCGGCTCGTACTGCGGCCGGCTGCTCGCCGACCTCGGGGCGGATGTGATCAAGGTCGAGGCTCCAGGCGGCGGGAGTCAGCGGCATACGCCGCCCTGCCTCAAGGTCAGCCCGGAGAGCGTCGACACAAGCCTGGCGTTCTGGGTGCACAACACCTCGAAGAGATCGGTGGTGCTGGACCTGGAGGAGAGCCAGGGGCAGGAGGCGGCCCGCGCGCTCATCCTCACGGCCGACGCAGTGATCGAGGACAACCCCGTGGGCTGGATGGCGGAGCGCGGGCTGAGCTTCGAGGAGCTGCGCAGGGCGAAGCCAGCGCTCGTCTACACATCCATCACTGGATTCGGGCAGGACGGGCCGCACGCCGGGTACACCTATTCCGACATCGTCGGGCAGGCGATGGGCGGGATGATGACCCTCGCTGGCGAGCCGGCCGACCCGCCGAACATGGTCTACGGCCACCAGGCCGATGTGGGGGCGAGCATCCAGGCCGCGCAGGGCACGCTCGTTGCCCTCATCCACGCGGAAAACACGGGCGAGGGCCAGCTCGTCGACGTCTCGGTGCAGGAATGCATGAGCCTGAACCAGGAGACGGCCATGCAGACCTGGGACCTCCAGAAGCGCAACCGGGTGCGCACGGGTGAGCGCGGCATGCTCCCGATCCAGCTCCCCGGCGCGGGCAACTATCCGTGCCTGGACGGCGACGTCTTCTGCTACATCCTCGCCCCCGGCGGCTCGGACTTCCCCACACTCGTCGAATGGATGAAGGAGGAGGGAAAGCAGGAGGACCTGGAGGAGGAACCGTTCGCGTCGGTGTGCGCGCAGCTCAACATGGGCTTCCTCACCCAGATCCTGGGTAACCCTGAGGCGGCCCAGGGGATGGTGCCCCAGCTCATGCACATCAACGACGTCCTGCGGCGTTTCTTCGGCTCCATGACCGCGACCGAGGCGTATGTGGGCGGCCAGAGCCGGCGCATCCTCAACGGCATCGTCTCGACCCCGAAGGACCTCGGCGAAAACGAGCAATTGCGGGCGCGCGACTGGTTCAGGCAGCTCGAAGTCGACTTCTTGAACGCCACGATCGAATTCCCCGGCGCGCCGTACCGGCTTTCGGAGACACCGGTTCAGATTTCCAGGCCGCCCCGCCTGGGTGAGCACACGGACGAGATCCTCGGCGCACTCAAGACCGCAGGAGGCACCCGATGAGCCAGCAAGCACTCGACGGCATTCGCGTCGCCGACTTCTCCTGGTTCGGGGCCGGCCCCATCGGCGGGCAGACGCTCTGCACCTACGGCGCCGAGGTCGTGCGGATCGAGTCCGAGACCCGCATCGACTCGCTCCGTGTGGTGCAGCCGGTGGCCCTGAACGAGGACGGCAGCTACAAGACGGGCTACAACGCCTCCGGGTACTTCAACAACTTCAACGCGGGAAAGCTCGGGATCACGCTCAACCTGAACACGGAGAAGGGTCAGGAGATCGCATACCGCATCATCGAAAAGAGCGACATCTTCCTGACGAACTTCACGCCGCGTGTCATCGAAAAGTGGAACCTGAAGTACGAGCAGCTGAAGGCGGTGAACCCGCGCATCATCGCCGCCTACCAGCCGATGCAGGGCCTGAGCGGGCCGCACCGCGACTTCCTCGGGTTCGGGGCGGTGCTCACGCCCATAACCGGCATCACCGCGATGTCCGGCTTCCCGGAGCGCCCACCCATTGGCGTGGGCACGAACTACCCGGACTACGTCGTGAACCCCGGGCATACCGTCACCGCGATCCTCGCGGCCCTTCGCTATCGCAACAAGACGGGCAAGGGCCAGCTCGTGGAGTTGCCGCAGATCGAGTCCGTGGTGAACGTGCTCGGGACTGCGGTGGCGGACTACCTCGCCAACGGCACCGTGCAGAACCGCGGCGGCAACCGCAGCCGCATCGCCTCCCCGCACGGCGCCTTCCGCTGCGCCGACGACCCGGAGTCCGTGAATTCGCCCGACCGCTGGGTCGTCATCGCGTGCCGGGACGACCGCGAGTGGATGGAGCTGTGCCAGGTCCTCGGGCACGCGGAGCCCGGGGCGGACCCCCGCTTCGAGACCCTGACCGACCGGAAGGCTCACGAGGATGAGCTCGAGGCGCTCGTGGGCGAGTGGCTGAAGCACCGCACGGCGGAGGATGTGATGGCCCTGTTGCAGGGCGCGGGCATCCCCTGTGGTGTCGTCCAGAATGCCCAGGACCTGCTCGACCGCGACCCGCACATGAAGGCGCGGGGCTACTACGTCTACCTCGACCATCCCGAGACCGGCCGCGCCGCCTACGACGGGCCTTCGTGGAAGATGAGCGCCACCCCGGGCGAGCTACGCGCCCCCGCGCCGCTCCTCGGCGAGCACACCATGGACGTCTGCGAGCGCATCCTCGGCCTGAGCATGGACGAGATCGGCGACCTCATGGCCGAGGGCGTGCTGGCGTAGGAGTACAATGACGGCATGACAAGCGCGCGCCTACCCTACGAGCCCGACCCGGTGATCGAGGCCTACAAGAAAGACGTCGACAGGACGCTGCTCCGCGAGAACCTAAAGCTCACCCCGACACAAAGGCTCGACAAACTCAGCAGCCTTCAGTCGTTCGCCGCCGAGTTGCGCAGAGCCGGCAAAGCCGCCCGTGCGGCGCAGCAGAGTTAGGTGGATTTCGAGGAAGTCCTGGGAGTGCTTGTCGGCTCCGGCGTGGAGCTGATCCTGATCGGCGGCGTGGCGGGCTTCGCACATGGGTCAGCGCGCTTAACTCAGGACATTGACTTTGTTTACCGGCGCAACGAAGAGAACCTGATGCGCTTGGCCGAAGCGCTGAAGCCACACCACCCGTATCTGCGAGGCGCTCCCCCAGGGCTGCCATTCAAATTCGACGCGGAGACACTCAAACGTGGCCTGAATTTCACTCTTACCTCTGACCTGGGCGACATCGACCTGTTAGGCGAGGTCACGGGTGGAGGCACATACGAGGATCTCGCCCCGCAGTGCGAGAAGCTGGACGTGTACGGGCAACCGGTGCTGTGCCTCACGCTCCCGCTTCTCATCGCCACGAAACGGGCCGCGGGCCGACCGAAGGACTTTGAAGCGATCGCAGAACTCGAGGCCCTCGAGGAGGAGCGTCGTGCAACGGGCGACCTATAGCTCTCCCAGCGGTCGGCGAATGCGCCAGTCCAGCCGGATGACCAGGATCGTCCGCGAGCTCCCTGGCGTAGTTTGAAGACGGGGAAGCGCTGGGCCTGGCGCGCGAAGATGGCATCGCGCAACGGTCAGCGAGCGTCCGCGAGGAGTTGGTCGCGCTGCAGTCGCAGGTCCTCGAGGTTCGCGTGGAGGGCGCCGATCACGTCCTCGAGCGTACGCAGCCTGCCGCGCAGCTCGGCATCCTCGACGACGTGATCGGCCATGCCCCTCTTCAGCTCGTGCAGCTCCTGCTTGCGCGCGTGCAGGCGGCGCCTGAGGGCGCGGTTCTCCGCCTCGGTGGCAACCACCGCGTTGACCAGGGTCGCCGGGGGCATCCGTTCCGCCGCAGCCGGGTTGATCGCGATATCGTGGGCAGTGACGGCGACCGCGCGAGACGGCGTGGTGAGCGTCAGCCTTATGCCCCCGGGCTCCGGCGCAGGCGGGGTGTGCGGCGCCCGCTCGGGCAGCCCGCGCGCCTCCAGGCCGCGCTCCAACTGCGGGAGGCGGGCGGCCCAGGCGGCGGTGGGCGTACGCCGGAATGGGAAGTTCATAGCTCGTCCGAACAAAAGCTAACGTGATTATGCCGATAAGGGATTAACTGGGCAACGTCGCTCTCTGCTAGCATTTGCAGAGATCTCGAATCGGGAGCCGTCCATGTCTGGACTCATCATCGGACTCGTCGTCGCCGCGGTTGTGCTGGTCGTCGTCATCTGGCTGTGGGCGACCTACAACGGGCTAATCCGCGCACGCCTGAACGTGAAGGAAGCGTGGTCCGGCATCGACGTGCAGCTTCGCCGCCGATCGAGCCTGATCCCGAACCTCGTTGAGACCGTCAAGGGTTACGCCGCGCACGAGCGCGAGACCTTCGAGGCAGTCACCCGTGCCCGTGCCCAACTCGACACGGCGCGGGAATCGGGCAGCGCCGCGCAGGCCGCGCAGGCAGACAACATCCTCACCAGCACGCTGCGCTCGCTCTTCGCCGTGGCCGAGGCGTACCCGGATCTGAAGGCCAACGAGAACTTCAAGGAACTGCAGCGCGAACTCACGGACACCGAAGACAAAATCGCGTACTCGCGCCAGTTCTATAACACGAACGTGGGCAACTACAACGAGAAGATCCAGGTGTTCCCCAACGTCCTCCTCGCGGGCATGTTCAACTTCGAGCAAGCCGAATTCTACGAGGCCGAGGAAGGCGCCCGGGAAGAGATTACCGTTTCGTTCTCGACCCCCTAGTGACGATGACAATGCACGCCGACAGCGAGAGTAGGGGCTGGCAGCAGCCAGCCCTTCTTCGCGAGGAGCACTAAGCGTGGCCGCACGAGCAACCCCCGGCTCCGTCCTCGTCTATGACCGCATCTCCGCGAATAAGCGCGAGACGTGGCTGTTGATGATCCTGTTCGTGGGCATCCTCGGTGGCCTCGCGGCAGCCGGGGTGTTCGCGTTCGGGGGGAGCATCGGGATCCTGGGGATCGTTGGCATCTTCCTGATCGGCTATGCGCTGTTTTCGTACTTCGCCTCGACATCCGTCGTGCTGTCAATTTCGGGAGCGCACGAAGTCACCAAGGAGGATGAGTGGGAGTTCGTGCGGCGCGTGGAGAACCTGTGCATCGGCGCGGGGCTACCCATGCCCAAGACCTGGGTGCTGGAAGACTCGGCGCCGAACGCCTTCGCCACCGGCCGCGACCCCAAGCACGCACACGTCGTGGTCACGCGCGGCCTCCTCGACAAGCTGGAGCCGGCGGAGCTGGAAGGAGTGCTCGCCCACGAGCTCTCCCATATCGGCAACTACGACATCCGTGTGATGACCATCGTGACGGTCCTCGTTGGAGTGACGGCGCTGCTCGCCGACATCATGCTGCGGATGACGATCTGGGGGTCTGGAAGCAGGCGCGGGAGCCGGGACAAGGGCGGCGGGGCGGCGCTGATCCTGGTCGTCGTGGCGCTCCTGGCGGCGATCATCGCGCCCATTGTGGGGCAGGCCATCAGGTTCGCCGTCAGCCGCCGGCGCGAATACCTGGCAGACGCGTCCGGGGCGCTGCTGAGCCGCAATCCGGAGGCCCTGGCGCGCGCCCTGGAGAAGATCGCGGGCGACCACGAGCCGCTCGAAGCAGCCAACAAGGCGACCGCCCACCTCTACATCGAGAACCCGCTCAAAGAGCACGCCTCCGCGCTCAACAGCCTCTTCAACACGCACCCGCCGGTCGAGGAACGCATCCGCCTGCTGCGCAGCATGTAGTCCCGAGGAACGTTCAGTTTCTCCCTTGCCAGTCGCCCCACAGAGGCGCACCCTTAGCGTCAGACTACTCTTTCGCGCGGGGCAAACCGAACTATGACGTCCTCTCCACCCAGGTCCGAACACGCGGTCGACGCCGCCTTGCGGTACTTCGGCGAGTCGCTCGCGAAGTTCGACCCGATTCGTTTTCGAGCCTGGGGCGAGCTTGGCCTCACCACCGCCCAACTGCGCGTGATGTTCCTGATGCGCGAGACCCCGGGCGTCACCGCCGGCGAGCTTGCCACGCGGCTCGGCGTCACGCCGCCCACCATCTCGGGCATCGTCGACCGCCTCGTGAAGCTCGCCCTCGTGCGCCGTGAAGACGACGAGTCCGACCGGCGGCTCGTGCGGAACGTGCTGAGTGATGCGGGCGAGTCGGCCTGCGGGAGGCTCGAGCGCGGCCTCGACGTATTCACTCGGCGCATCATCGTCGAGATGAACCACGAGGACCTCGAGGCGCTCATTACGGGGCTCAGGGCGTTCGTGAAGGCGAGCAATTATGTCGCGACGGTGGAGCCGAACCTCGCCGTTGTCGCCATGCCCGGGACAAATCCGTGACCGCGGAGAAGCGTCGTGTCCGTTCGATCGATCTCGAGAACCCCTTCGTCGAATCGTTCGAGGGGATGTGCGAAGTCCTGCTGGTTCGCCATGGCGAGCAGCAGTTCCGGGACAACATCCCGCTCGGCGAGGCGCTCGATGCGCCGCTCTCAGAGCTCGGGCGGCGCCAGGCCGAGGCCGTCGGCGAGCGACTGAAGCCCGCCCGCATCGGCGCCGTCTACTGCAGCCCCATGCAGCGCGCGCACGACACCGCCCAGGCGATCGCGCAGCACCATGGCCTCACGCCCAGCATCCATCCTGGCCTGACGGAGATCGACCTCTGGCAGCGCGCGCCCCAGGACAAGGGCCTGCTCGACATCTATTCCCGCGAGGAGCTGATTTCGATTTACCGCGAGATTGCGAACTCGCGGCGGCACGAGGCCTATCCGCACGTCGAGGACGTGGAGGCGTTCAAGACGCGGGTGGTGGGCGCAATCGATGAGATCGCGGCGGCGAACGAGGGGCATCGGGTCGTGATCGCCTGCCACGGCGGCGTGATCAACACGTACCTCGCCCACCTGTTCCAGTCGGCCTACGACCACCTCGTTCCGGTACACCACACCTCGATCACGGTCGTGCGGGCGGCGGACACGCGCCGCGAAGTGCTCACCATCAACGACTATTCCCACGTGATGGCCTTCCAGAGCACCCGCGGGGACCTCAATGCCTGAGATCCCGGGCGGCGGAGGCGGCCCCGGCCGCATCGACTGGGGAGAGGACTCGGGCGAGGAGCCGAAGTCGGCGCCGCCGCCAGACCTGCCCCGGGCTGACACGCCGCCACTTGAGTTCCGGCCGATCCACGCCGCGCTCCCGAGCCTGAGCGAGCCCATCCCGGAGGCGGACGCGGGCACCGGACCGGACTACGTGGGGGCGTGGCTCTCCGAGGAGGAAACGGAGGCGCTTGGCGACATCACCGGTCTGCGTGTGCTCAACGCGATGGCGGGCACGGGCGAGGACGCAGTCGCCCTGGCGCGCATGGGTGCGAACGTGGCCGTGGCGAACCTGGAGGAAGGCGCCGTGCGCGAGTTCGCGCTCGCCGAGGGGCTCGAGATCGAATTCACGGAGGTCCACGACCAGGCCTTGCCGATCGAGCTGCGCGAACGCGCCTTCGACATCGTCTACGTGGGCCCCGACTCACTGCCCTGGATCGAGAACCTCGACGAGTGGTCCGCTGGCCTCGCGGAGGCGCTGGCGCCGGGCGGGACGCTCGTGGTGTACGACGAGCATCCGCTGACGTACGTGTTCGCCTCCGAGAGTGGCCGGCTGGTCGTTAATTCATCCTACTTCGGGCAGTCTGTCGACGAGCCCGGGCCAGGAGAAGACGAGAAGACGCTCCGTGAGGAGCGCGAAGCGGCGGGATTGCCTGCGACGAGCTTTGGCTGGACGCTGGGCGACCTGGTGACCGCCTTCGGGGATCACGGAGTCGCGACCGTCCGGCTCGAGGAGCTCGCTTCCAGCGAACGATTCTTCACCGCCCTCGATGCGCTGCCAGACATCGCCGAGGATGACATCCACCGCGTGCCCGCCGCCTTCCTGCTCGTGGGCGTGAAGCTGGAGCAACGCCAGGGTTGAACGACCTCAGGGCTGAGCAATGGCGAACCCGTACTGCTCGAAGTCGCGGTCGAACGTGAACGCCGTCGTGATGCCGAGTTGCTCCATGACTACGAAGCTGATGGCGTCGGTAAGGGAGAAAGACTTATCAGAGTATCGATGGATTATCTGGCGAGCCGCGACGAAGTGCGGCTCCCCGGGCCACAGGACCGTGATGGTGCGTCCGTCGAGGAAATCGAGGAACTCCACACCAGCCCGACGGCTCACCCTATTGACGAGGAGGGCGTGGGCCTCAGCCACGATGTAATTGGTGGTCGCGAGAGGGAGTCTCTCCGTGCCCGCTCGTCCAAGGATGCGGCGGGCCGCCTGGAAGTCGTCCGACCGCGGGGTCGCCAGAGCGAAGAACGCAGAGCTGTCCACGAAGATGCCTTGCCGGAACTGCGCAGGTCCAGTGTGTGTCACGGCTTTGGCGTGTACGCATCAGCCAGCGCGCGATGCTTGTCGCCGGAGACCCATTCCGACCCGGGAGCATCGAACTTGCCGACGAACTCCCAAAACGGGTCGTCAAGGGTGAAAGGCTTGAGTTCTCCGGTAAGCTCCAGTGGCGGAAGCTTGGAGAAGTCGATGCCGCTCCGGCGCCGCCGCTCGGCCACAGCCGGGTCGACATAGGCCTCCAGATCGTCCTTGCGCACCCTGACGGCGCGGCCGATGCGCACGGAACGCAGGCGCCCCGACGCTATATGGCGGCGGATGGTCGCCTTGTGCACCCGACAGTAGCGGGCAACCTCTTCGACGGTTAACAGTTCATCCATGTGCGCACCAGTATGCATAGGTTAGCACAGGCGTGCACCCGCAGTTCTACCCGCCGCGGGCCATCCCGGGTCGCGTAGACTCGGGCCATGGATGACCTGACGCCGCGCGTGAAGCTCTGGCTCGAGCACGACGGCAAGCTCGCGATGTCGGATTACCGCCTGCGCATCCTCGAGATTGTGGCGGAGACGGCGTCGCTGGCGAAGGCGGCGAGCGAGATGAAGCTCTCCTACCGGCGCGCCTGGGGCAAGGTGAAGGAGATGGAGGAGAACCTCGGGTTCGCGCTCGTCCACTCCGAGGTGGGAGGCGCTGGTGGCGGACACACGACGCTCACGCCGGAGGGCGAACGGCTCGTCTCCGCCTACCGGCGCTTCCGGGAGCGGGTGGGCGAGGCGGTGGAGGTGGCGTTCCGCGAGGAATTCGACCACCGGACCGCGGGCTAACGCCGGCGGCGCCATCCGCAGTCACGCGCCAATCGCGCGTGACTGCTACGCTTTCTCCTTATGTTGAAGGACACCTCTTGCGGCTCACTTACCGCCGCCGACGCCGGGAAATCAGTCCGCCTCGCGGGCTGGGTGCACCGGCGCCGGGACCACGGCGGCCTCATTTTCATCGACCTGCGCGACGAGTCTGGCCTCGTCCAGGTGACCTTCAATCCGGACAATTCGACCGCTCACGGTGAGGCCCACCGGGCGCGTAGCGAGTGGGTGATCCAGGTCGAGGGTGTGGTGCGGCCGCGGTCGGCGGAGACGGTGAACCCGCGCATGCCTACGGGCGAAGTCGAGATCGTCCCGACCTCGACAACGGTGCTGGCAGAGGCGCTGACGCCCCCGTTCTACATCAACGAGCCCGTCGAGGTGGACGAGCAGCTCCGCCTGAAGTACCGCTACCTGGACCTGCGCCGCCCCGAAGTGAAGGACGTGATTGTCCTCCGCCACCACGTCGTCAAGTACATCCGTGATTTCCTGACGGAACGCGGCTTCCTCGAAATCGAAACGCCGACGCTCATCAAGTCAACGCCCGAGGGCGCGCGCGACTTCCTCGTGCCTTCCCGGCAGAAGCCGGGGTCGTTCTTCGCGCTGCCGCAGTCGCCCCAGATCCTGAAGCAGCTGCTCATGGTCGCCGGCTTCGAGAAGTACTTCCAAATTGCGCGCTGCTACCGGGACGAGGACTTCCGAGCGAACCGCGTGGCCGAGCACACGCAGCTCGACCTGGAGATGGCATTCGTTGAGGAAGCGGACATCATGGCGTTGCTCGAGGAGCTGTACACGGGCATCACCGAGCGCTTTGGACGGGGGAAGCTGCTGACGAAGCCGTTCCAGCGGCTGGAGTACCACGAGTCCATGGCCCGCTACGGCATCGACCGGCCGGACACGCGCTACGGGCTGGAGTTCGTCGACATCAGCGACACGGTGCGGCGCACGGAGTTCCAGGTGTTCCGGAATATGGTCGCCGAGGGGGGGCAGGTGAAGGCCATCCGCGTGCCCGGCAAGGCGGACATGACCCGCAAGGAGATCGATGAGCTGACCGAGCTCGCGAAGCAAGGCGGCGCGAAGGGCCTCGCCTACATCGGCTTCATGCCGGACGAGCTCCGCTCCCCCATCGCCAAGTTCCTCGGAGAGGGCGAGATTAGTGGTATCCGATCGCTCATGGCGGCGGAGACGGGCGACATGGTCTTCATCGTCGCGGACCGGCCGGAAGTGGTCGCCTCGTCGCTCCACCAGGTGCGCGACACGCTCGGCACGCGCCTCGGGCTCAAGGACCCCGCCACGTTCTCGTACACGTGGGTCACAGGCTTCCCGCTGCTCGAGTGGCGCCCGGACGAGGAACGCTGGGACGCCGCCCACAACCCCTTCTCCGGCTACCTGGCCGAGGACGAGGGCTTGCTCGAGACCGACCCCGGAAAGGTCACTTCGCGCCAGTACGACCTCACGCTCAACGGCATGGAAGTCGGCGGAGGATCGATCCGCATCAACACGCGCGCGGCGCAGGAGAAGGTGTTGCGCCTCATGGGTTACAGCGACCAGGAGATGCAGGAGCGCTTCGGCGTCATCCTGGACGCCCTCGAATATGGCGCGCCCCAGGAAGGTGGGGTCGGCATGGGCATCGACCGCCTGCTCATGTCGCTCGTGGGCACGGAGAACATCCGCGACGTGATCGCCTTCCCCAAGGCATCCTCTGGCGCTGATCCCCTGATGGGCGCGCCCTCGCCGGTCGATCCGGGGCAGCTTACAGAACTGGGGTTGACGCTGCTGCGGGATTAAGCGGCAGCAAGGCGTTCCCGTCCTCACCCCAGCCCTCTCCCAAAGGGAGAGGGAGTCGATGCGAAGGCGAAGGTGTAAAGAACCCGTTACCCCAACGTAAGGGCTTCCAGATTCCCGCCCGAAAGCTTCCCGTGTACCCTCATGAGCATCTGTTCGGGTGACGGATCGCGCGGGGGGCCGCACGACGTACCCTCCACAGACTCCGGGGGGAACTGTTCATGACCAACAAGACGCTGACGCTGCTGATGGGGCTCGTCGCATTCTTGATCCTCGCTGTTGGGGTGGTATTCGTCATCGCAATTGCCGCGGGGGGCGGCGACGACGACGACACGCCCGCCGGGGACGACCAGGACGATAACGACGACCGTGACTCCGTCGGAGGAATCTGCGGCGGGAACACGCTCATCACCTTCGGCAGCGACCCGGCCTCCGTGCTCGACCCGATCCAGGTGCGCGACGAAGGCACCGCCGAGTACATCGTCGAAATCTTTGGCGGCCTCGTGACCCTCGACCTCGAGCTGAACGTCGTCGGCGACATCGCCGAGAGCTGGGAGGTCTCCCCCGACGGGAAGACCTACACCTTCAAGCTTCGCAACAACGTCGTCTTCCACAATGGGAAGCGGGTCACCGCACAGGACTTCAAGTACTCCTTCGAGCGCGCTGCTGACCCGGCCGAGAACTCCCCGACGGTCACGCTCTACCTCGGGCTGATCGAAGGCGTGGAGGACAAGTACAACGGCCGCGCGGATGAAGTGTCGGGCGTTGAGGTTGTGGACGAGCGGACGCTGAAGATCACGATCACGCAGCCCGCTGACTACTTCCTCGCGGAGCTGACGTACCCGGTCGCCTACGTGGTCGACCAGGAGCAAATCGAGAGCAACCCGCGCAACTGGACCCGCGACCCGAACGGCACCGGCCCCTTCGAGCTCCGGACGTTTACGCCCGCCGAGGAGATTGTGCTCTCGCGCAATGAGCGCTACCACCTGGGCGTGGCGAAGCTCGACGAGGTGGTGTTCGAGCTGAGCGGTGGCTCCCTCTCGACGCGCTACGAGAACGACGAGCTCCACGTCGGCGTGGTGCCATCCACTGATATCGAAGCGGTCGAGGACGGCAGCAGCCCGCTGGCCAAGGACTACAAGCCGCAGCCGCGCATGACCGTCTCCTACTTCGCGTTCAACGTGGACAAGGAGCCGTTCGACGACCCCAAGGTACGCCAGGCGATGGCCATGGCCATCGACCGCGAGACGATCAATGAGGTGCTCCTCTTCGAGACCCAGCGTGTGGCCGACGGTATCCTGCCGCCCGAGATGCCCGGCTACGACGAGAGCGTGTCGAGCTACGAGTTCGACGCGGCCAAGGCCAAGACCACGCTCGCTGAGTCCCGTTATGCGAACAGCATGCCGCGCATCATCCTGACCTACGCCGGCACAGGTGGGGATGCGCCGAACGTGCTGCAGGCCGTCGCCGACATGTGGCAACAGAACCTGGGCATCGACGTCGAGCTCCAGGCGAGCGAGTACTCGGCCTACCTGCGCGAGCTCCGCCAGGGAACGTTGCAGATGTACTCCGCCGGCTGGGCCGCGGACTACCCGGACCCCGAGGACTTCCTGGACAAGCTCTTCCACAGCGAAAGTGCGCAGAACGAGCAGGGCTACAGCGACCCCGAGGTCGACCGGCTGCTGGAGGAGGCGCGCTCAGAGTCTGACTTCGAGAAGCGGCGCGCCCTCTACAAGCAGGTCGAGCAGAAGATCCTGGACGAAGCGATCATCATCCCGGACTTCTGGCCGGTGGAGCACCTGCTGGTGAAGCCCTGCGTGCAGAACTGGCCCACGCTGTCGATGTCGGTGCCGAAGTACCGCTACCTCGAGATCGACGCCTCGAAAGCGGATTAGACTAGCGCGATGGCCTCAGGGCTCCTGGGCTACACGATCAGGCGCCTGCTCTGGACGATCCCCGTCCTGCTGGTCATCTCCATGTTCGTCTTCTGGATCCTCCGGCTGGCGCCGGGGGATCCCGTGGACGTGCTCCTCGGTCAGCGTTACGACGATGACGTGGCTGCCCGCCTGCGGGACAAGTACGGATACGACGAGCCCGTCCACATCCAGTACTTCACCTACATGACGAACCTCTTCCAGGGAGACCTCGGTGTTTCCACGCGGCACACCGACTTCAACGTGAGCGAGGTCATTTGGCCGAAGATTTGGGTCTCGACGCAGCTCGGATTCCTTGCGCTCATCATCGTGTTCTCCGTGGGAATACCGGTGGGGATCTACGCGGCGATGGCGCGAGGCACATTCATCGACCCGCTCACCATCAGCTTCTGGCTCTTCATCGACGCGATCCCCTCGTTCGTCATGATTCCGATCCTGCAGTACTTCCTCGCCCTCAAGTTCAGCGTGGTGGGGCTGGCCTGGGAGGGCGTCTGGAGCACCAACGCCATCCTTCCGATTCTGATTATGTCGCTGCCGGGGGTGGCGGGGGTAGCCCGGTACATGCGCGCATCGGTCATCCTCGTGATGAACGAAGACTACGTGAGGACGGCGCGTGCGAAGGGCCTGAAGGAGACGACCGTGGTGATGACGCACATCACGCGAAATGCGCTCCTGCCGATGATCACCGTCATCGGGCTCTCGCTCCCCGGAATCGTCACGGGCGCGCTTTTCGTGGAGACCTTCTTCGGCATCCCGGGCATCGCGCGCGAGTCCCTCGCCGCCATCACCGGCCCGGACTTCGATGTCTTGCTGGCGCTCATCCTCTTTGGCTCCACGTTGTTCGTGTTCGCCAACGTCGCGATCGATCTCATCTACGCCGTCGTTGACCCCCGCATCCGCGTGGGCGCATCGAGGGGCAACTGATGGCTGTCGCGCAGGCCTCCACCTTCGAGGAGACGGCACCCTTGCCGCCAGTCGTGCGGTGGGCCAGCCTGCGCCGGCTGCTGCGCAAAAAGATCGCCTTCGTGGCGATCGTCTATCTCGTCATCTTCTACGGCGCGGGCCTGCTCGCCCCCGTGATCCCGGGCGTCGACCCCTACAAGCAGGAACTGACCCGCGAGGCCGTGAGCCAGGGCCCCTCCGCCGAGCACTGGTTCGGCACCGACGCCTTCGGGCGGGACCTGCTCTCGCGGGTGATCTACGCGACGCGCACCACGATCATCTTCACGGTCGCAGTTGTGGTGACGGGCGGGCTCTTCCTCGGGATTGGGCTCGGCCTGCTTGCGGGATACCGCGGCGGGTGGGTGGACACGCTCATCATGCGCGTGGGGGAGGTGATGGGCGGGTTACCCACGCTCATCATCATCCTGGCCCTCACAGCCGCCTTCCGGACGCGCATCGATGACTTCGTCTTCTGGCTCCAGGACCACACCTGGATGAGCCGGGATGATGCCCGCTTGCTCGTGAAGTTCGTCATCATCACAGGCGCGAGCGTGCCCTTCGCCTGGATCGGCACCAGCCGCATCGTGCGCGGCCAGGCGTTCGCGCTGCGCGAGAACGAGTTCGTCACAGCGGCGGAGATGATGGGCGCCTCCACCACCCGCATCGTGACGCGGCACATCCTCCCCGGCGTCATGCCGCTCGTGGTGGTGGGCCTCTCCGGCGGCATGGCCGCCATCGCGGGCACGGAGGTGGCCCTGAGCTTCCTGGGGCTGGGCATCGACCCGCCAACGCCGAGCTTCGGCAACCTCATCGCGGACGGCGCGGGCGTGCGCGCGTTCGCCGCCAACCCGCACATCCTGCTCGCCACGGCCATCCCGCTGGTCCTCTTCTCCTTCGCGTGGAACCTTCTCGGCGACGCCCTCGTGGACATCGTCGAGCCGCGCACCCGCAACCGCTGAGCCGGGCCGCCGGGGCTTCCGTGAGCAGTGACCCTGACCGAAGGTGGCGGTTTGCTATACTCGGTGGGGAGGAACGTAACCCGCACGTGAAGGTAACGCTCGAGCGGCTCCCGGAGAGCCGCGTCTCGCTTGATATCGAAGTCGAACAGGATCGCGTCGAGCAATCGCTCGACGTGGCTTATAAGCGCCTCGCGCCCCAGGTGCGCGTGCCCGGGTTCCGCCCCGGCAAGGCGCCGCGCAACATGATCGAACGCCAGATCGGCCGCCAGCGCCTCATGTCCGAAGCGCTCGATGACCTCGTGCCCAAGGTCTACAACGAGGCCATCGAAACCGAGGACGTCGACGCCATCGGACAGCCCGAGCTCGAGAGCATGGAGCTGGAGCCCGTGCGCCTCAAGTTCACGGTGCCCGTCCGCCCCACGGTCGACCCCGGCGATTACCTCGCCGTGCGGGTCGAGAAGAAGGCGGTCGAGATAACGGACGAGCAGGTCCAGGACCAGGTCGACGCGATCCGCCGCCGTTACGCTGTGCACGCGCCCGTCGAGCGGGCCGCGCAGTGGGACGACATCCTCATCGCCGACGTGAAGGGCGAGGTGGACGGCGATTCGTTCGTCGAGGACGAGAACGCCGAGTTCCCCCTTCGGAAGGAGGTGACGCTGCTCGTCGCCGGCCTCGCCGAGGGGTTCGTGGGCATGAAGAAGGGCGAGGAGAAGACGGTCGAGCTGGAAATCCCGGAGGACTTCCAGGTCGAGCGGCTCCAGGGAAAGAAGGCTAACTTCACGCTCTATATCCGCGAGGTGAAGGAAGAGCAGCTCCCCGAGGAGGACGACGAGCTCGCCAACCAGGTCAACGCCGAAGACTTCCCCACGTTCGAGGTGCTGAAGGAGCGCATCCGCGAGAACCTCACGGAACAGGCCCAGCGCGACGTGGACACGCAGTTCGAATCCGAAGTTATCGAGAAGATGGTCGAGGGAGCGACGATCGAGTACCCGAAGGTGCTCGTGGAGCACGAAATCGACCACCTGACGGAACAGAGCACCGGCGGCGACAAGCAGGCCTACGCGACGTACCTGCAGCGCATCGGGCGCAGCGAGGCCGACTTCCGCGAAAGCCTGCGCGAGACGGCGGAGGCCCGGGTAAAGCGATCTCTGGTACTTAGCCACATTGCTGAAGCAGAAGGCCTCGAAGTAAGCGAAGATGAGATCACCGCGGAGATCGACTCCATCGCGGAACCCATGGGCGATGATGCCGAGCGCTTCAAGGAGATGTTCAGCTCTCCTGAGGGAAACTCCTCCATCCGCCGGAATCTGCTGAACAAAAAGCTCTCAGAACGCCTCGCGGCCATCGCCGCCGGGGACGCCAAGGAGGTACCCGCGTGACCGACCCGTTGCGAGTCCATTCGCTGGTGCAGTCCATTATCCCGACGGTCATTGAGAAGGACGCCCGGTCGGAGCGCGCTTTCGATATCTTCTCGCTGCTGCTGAAAGAACGCATCGTCTTCCTCGGCACGCCCGTGGACGACCAGATCGCGAACCTGATCGTGGCCCAGCTCCTCTTCCTCCAGCGCGAGGACCCGGAGCGGGACATCAGCATGTACATCCACAGCCCCGGGGGCGTCATCAGCTCTGGGCTGGCCATCTACGACACCATGCAGCTCATCGAGCCGGACGTCTCCACCATTGCAGTCGGCCAGACGGCCTCCATGGCCACCGTCCTGCTGTGCTCTGGAGCGAAGGGCAAGCGCTTCGCCCTGCCCAATGCGACCGTGCACATGCACCAGGCGTTGGGTGGCGCACGCGGGCAGGCTGCCGATATTGAAATTGCGGCAAAGGAGATCCTTCGAAACAACGAGATCATCCGCAATATCATCTCGAAGCACACCGGCCAGACGGTGGAACGGGTCACGAAGGACTTCGATCGCGACTTTTACCTCGATGCGCAGGGCGCAATGGAGTACGGTTTCGTCGACGAGCTACTCACGCGGCCGGAATAATGGCCGAAGATATATCTGGGGGGAGGGATCAGCTTGGCCGGTAACCGTACGAATCGCGTCCAGTACCACTGCTCGTTCTGCGGGAAGAACCAGGACCAGGTCCGGCGCCTGATCGCGGGCCCCGGCGCCGTCTACATCTGCGACGAGTGCGTGGACCTCTGCCGCGAAATCATCGACGAAGAGACGGGATCCCACACCACCACCACGGCAGCCGCCAAAGGCGGTGTCGGCGCGGGCGCCCAGCGTGTCCCACCGCCGAAGTTCATCTACGACCATCTGAACGAGTACGTCATCGGCCAGGAGCAGGCCAAGAAGGTCCTCTCCGTCGCCGTGTACAACCATTACAAGCGCACGGGCGCCGCCATCGAGGGCGACGTCGAGCTCGAGAAGTCGAACATCCTCCTCGTCGGGCCCACGGGCGTCGGCAAGACGTATCTCGCGAAGACGCTTGCCAAGCTGCTCGATGTCCCCTTCTCCATCGCGGACGCGACCGCCCTGACCGAGGCCGGTTACGTGGGCGAGGACGTGGAGAACATCCTCCTCCACCTCATCCAGGCTGCCGACTTCGATATCCAGAAGGCCGAGCGGGGCATCATCTACATCGACGAGATCGACAAGGTCGCGCGCAAGGGCGACAACCCGAGCATCACGCGCGATGTCTCCGGCGAAGGCGTACAGCAGGCCCTCCTCAAGATCATCGAGGGGACCGTCGCGAACGTACCGCCGCAGGGCGGCCGCAAGCACCCCCACCAGGACTTCCTGCAGATCAACACCCAGAACATCCTGTTCATCTGCGGCGGCGCCTTTGAGGGGCTCGAGAACCACATCGAGAAGCGCATGACGCGCGACCACGTACGCCTTGGCTTCCGCGCCGACCGCGGCTTCCGCGGCACCAGGCGCGCGGACGAGCTGCTCACGCATGTGACGCACGACGACCTCCTCGAGTTCGGGCTCATCCCCGAGTTCGTCGGCCGCCTGCCGATGGTGGTGGGGCTGACGTCGCTGGACGACGAATCGCTCGTGCGCATCCTGACCGAGCCCAAGAATGCGCTCGTGAAGCAGTACCAGCGGTACTTCGGCATGGATGGCGTGGAGCTGTCGTTCACGGACGATGCGCTCAGGGCCATCGCCCAGCAGGCAATCAAGCACAAGACAGGCGCGCGCGGCCTGCGGACCGTGCTCGAAGAGACGCTCATGGAAGTGATGTACGAGATCCCCGGCCGCAGCGACGTGCGCAAGTGCGTCGTGAGCGCCGAGTCGGTCAACAACCACACGCGCCCGCTCCTGCTCACGCGTGGCGGCCAGACCATCGACGTGGACGTCCCCGAACCCGACGACAAGGCCGAGAGCGCGTAGCAGGCGCTCACTGAATGTGTGTCGAGTGGGGCCGGGCAACCGGCCCCTTCTTGTTGGGTCCGGCGTATAGTCGCGAGCATGTCCGCAATCGCAACCCACGACGAGATGGTCGCCGCTTACAACGCCCAGCGGGCGCAGTTCAGCGGGTGGACCGCAGGCACAGATGTCTGGACCGGGGCGCTCGCAGCGCGGTTTCGAGACAACCCTCACCGCCCGCTTGACCCGGTACTCCAATCAATCGCCGACGACCTCCAAGGATCAGACGTGCTCGTGGACGCTGGCGGAGGAGCAGGCAGGATGGCGCTGCCGCTCGCTCTGCGGTGCGCCGAAGCGGTCGTGGTCGACCCATCCGAGGGAATGCGCGAGCAGTTCGATTCCATCCGCGCCGAAGCCGGGATCCAGAACGCCCGCTACATCCAGGAGGACTGGCTGACCGGGGAGCCCATCCGTGGAGACCTTGCCCTGGTATGCCACGTTACCTACTTCGTCCCTGCCATCGAGCGCTTCGTCGGGCGCCTCGTGGAGGCTGCGCGGCGGCGGGTAACGATCGTGGTGAACAGCACCCCGCCTCCGAACCAGGTCGCGGACCTGTTCGAACTCCTCCACGGCACGCCGCAGAGCCTTGTCCCCGGACACCAGGCGCTGCTGCCGGTGCTCTGGGAGATGGGCTTTCTCCCGGAGGTGCGCGTGCTCCCGGTGATGCCTCCCGGAGCGGCCCCACTGTTCCGTACGCGTGAAGAGGCCGTGGAGTCGCTGACCTTCGCTCCCCAGCTCATCGGCGCGGATGTCGAGATGATCCGGCGGACGGCGTCGGAGCACTTCGACCGTCTCTTTGCCGTGACTGAAGGGGGATGGGTCCGCCCCTCAACGGCCACCACGCGAGCCGTGCTCATCACCTGGGAAACGCGCTGAGACGCACCTTTGCCTGGCGAAACAGCTCGACGGCCCCGGATGAGGATGGGGGCAGCCCTGAACCTGCTCGCGACGGCAGCGGCGGTCGCGGGGGCAGCGTATATGCTCGTCGCGCCGTGCTGCCGGTCAGGATCCTGCGAGACCACGCCGGGTTCTGGAGTGCAGGGTTGTACTGCTGAGTCGTCGGAGACGCTGCTGGAGAACGAGCACGATGCGCGCGTCTTTACCTTCGCGGCGGTGCCCGTTTTACTGACCGCGGGCACAACACTTCTTGCCTTCCGAGCACCTCGTCTCAGGATCCCACGCTGGCTGGCAGCGGGCGTGTTTCTCTTCCTCTGCGTCCTGAGCGGCTTCACCATCGGCATCTATTTCCTGCCCTCGGCGCTGTTGCTAATTTTCTCCGTGGGCCTGGACGAAGCCCGAGCAAGTGAAGAAGCCCGGGCATCCGGCTGAGGGAACCTGGCGCCCGGGTTCAGCCTGATCGCTCGTCGCCGCGACCGCTTGTTGACGCGCGCGGTTCCGTCCCTGGGCATGGCAGAATAGCGGCACGCCGTATCGGGCGCCGGAGGTTCCCATGCTCTCTTACGTGGACCGCGTCCAGCTCGTCGTCCCCGACCGGAGGGAGGCGGTCGCGACCTGGCGGGCGATCTTCGGCGCCGAGCAGGTGGGTGAGAGCGAGTCGAAGGCGCTGGGCGCGCGCATCACCACCGTGCAGGCCGGGCGCAGCGAGTTCGAGTTCCTCGAGCCAATGGGTGATGGGCCTGTGACCGAGTGGGCCGAACAGTGGCGGCAAGGGCTGTTCGGCGCTGGCTTCAGCACGCCAAGCCTGCTGGACATGGAGCGCCACCTCGGCTCCCAGGACGTGCCCCACATCAGCGAAGGCGACCGCATCTACATCGCCGCCGGCGAGACCGACGGCATGCCGACCACGATCACCGAGGACGTGGCGCGGGAGCCAGTCGGCGACATCAGCTTCCTCTACGAGGTCACCAACCCGGTGGCCGACTGGCAGGACACGGCGGCGAAGTACACCCGCATCTTCGGGCTCGACCCCACGCGCTATCACCCCATCAAGAGCGCGCTCTATGGTTACGAAGGCTCCCTCACCCTGTTCGACCCACCGGATCGGCTGGACCGCATCGAAATCACGCAGACGTGGGGCGATACCGCCATGGACCGCTTCTACAAGCGTCGCGGCCCTTCGCTCTACATGTGCTACATCGAGACGGACGACGTCGCCGGGCTGGCCGCGCGGCTTCGCACGCGTGGCGACCGCTTCACCGACAGCGAGGACCGCCCGCCTGAGACGGGCCTGTTCATCCACCCCAGCGCGCTGTTCGGGATGCTCATGGGCGTGAGCGCGACGAACTACGCCTGGGTCTGGAGCGGCCGCCCGGAACTCGCCGGCGAGGGCGCCGCGGCCTCCTACCGGGCGCACTGAAGGTGCACATACGTTCGCCCGACTTCTCCGCGCCGCTGCGCCGGGCGGTTCAACGCCAGCATGACTGACTTCACCATTCTTCCCCTCACGCCAGACCGATGGGGCGACTTCGAGCAGCTCATGGGGCCGCGCGGCGCCATGCAGGGATGCTGGTGCATGTGGTTCCGGCTGACCAACGCCGACTTCAACAACATGGCTGGTGACGGCACGCGCGAAGCGATGCGTGGCCTCGTGAAGGAAGACTGCGTGCCCGGGCTACTCGCCTATGAGGGCGAGACTGCGGTTGGCTGGGTCTCGCTCGCGCCGCGCGAGGAGTTCGGGCGGGTGGAGCGGTCGAAGTTCTTCCAGAAGGTCGACGACGAGCGGGTCTGGTCGATCGTCTGCTTCTACGTGCCCCGGAAGCAGCGGGGGAAGGGTCTGATGACGGCGCTCCTCGCCGGGGCCATCGACTTCGCCCGCGACCGCGGCGCCACCACCCTCGAGGCCTACCCGCGCGACCCGGCGGTCGCGAAGGTCAGCGCGGACGGCGCCTTCGTCGGCCTCGAGCCCATCTTCCGCGAAGCCGGCTTCCGAGAAGTCGCCCGCCGCGACGAGAAGCGCCCCATCATGCGCCTCAAGCTGTAGCTACCGGCCCCGCCTCATCGGTGCCGCGCGGATCGGCGCCGCGCGCGCAAGCAAGCGGTTGGCGCTCGCTCCCTGCCTCCTCCGCGAAGCGCTGCGATCACTCCCCCTCTCCCGCGAAGTCGGGAGAGGGGGCCGGGGGGTGAGGGCCGCGCTCGATCGCGTACTCCACATCGTCTCCATCCCACGCCTCGCCCGTGGACACGTACGTCCCGCCACCGGTTGCATCCTCCGGCGACAGGCGAAACGTCCGAACGAGCCGCATCCCGGCTTTCTCCATCACGCGCCGGGAGGCAACGTTCTCCTCGTAGGTCGTCCCGAACACACGAAGTAGCCCGTGCTCCTCGAAGCCCTTCCGCAGCAGCGCCCGCACGCCCTCGGTCGCGTATCCCTTTCCCCAGGCCGCCCGGCGCAGCCGGTAGCCCACCTCCGCCTCGTCACCCGGCCGGTCATCGACCGGATGGAGCGCGAACCACCCCAGGAACTCCCTACTCTCCTTCTCGTTCGCGGCCCAGTACCCGAGGCCGCCAGCCTGGTCGTAGTAGCTCATGAAGCGGGGAAGGATCTCGTCGCGGATGAGCTCGAGCGGCGTGGGCGCGCCGCCGCTCAGCCAGCGCATCACCTCGGGGTCGCTGTCCAGCTCGCACAGCAACTCCGCGTCGGCCCCCGTCAGCCGCCGCAACACCATCCGTTCCGTCTCCAGGAAGACATGCATGGCGAGAGAGTACCTGAGGAAAACTCTGCGTTCTCTGCGTCTCTGCGGTTGAAGAGAACGTCCGTGCCTGTGTGCCGTCGTGGTCTGAAACACGCCTCAGCCATACACTCGGAACCGTGATCTCCTCCATCGTCCTCGCCGCCGGGTTCTCCTCTCGCATGGGCTCGCCCAAGGCGCTGCTCGACTGGGGCGGCGAGCCCCTCCTCGCCTACCAGATCAACCAGCTCAAGGAGGCGGGAGCCGACGAGATCATCGTCGTCCTTGGCCACATGGCAGACGACATCCACCGCAAGATCGGCAAGCTGCCCTGCCGCGTGATGCTGAACCCGCGCTACCAGATGGGCCGCGCCGGCTCACTTCGCATCGGCGCCAAGGCCGTCTCCCGCGACGCGGACGCGATCATCGTGACCAACGTCGACCAACCCCGGCCAGCGTCTTTCCTGCGCGACCTCATCGCCGCCCACCAGGAGGGGAAGTCGGCGACCCGGCCCACGGCCGACGGCCATCGCGGCCACCCCGTCATCGTCGCCGGGTCGCTGCGCACAGAGATGATGGGGGCGACGGACGAGCAGGGCGGCCTCCACGGCGTCCTCGCCGCCCACAACGGCGACCTCGCGGACGTGGCCATGGACTCCCTCTGCCACGTCGACTTCAACACCCCCGACGAATACGCCGCCGCGAAGCAACGCTTCGGTCTCCACTGAGTCACGGAGTCACGGAGTCACGGAGTCACGGAGTATCGGAGTCGCTCACTCCGTTACTCCGGCACTCCGATACCCCGATACTGAACCAATGCCCAGGCCAAGAGCCCTCATCTTCGACCTCGAAGAGGCCCTGCTCGACCGTCGCCAGGCCTGGCAGTACGCCGTGGAGGAGAGCGTCGCGGCCGTCTGTGGCGAGCGGTTGAGCGCGCGCGAGCTCGTCGCGGAGTACCGCATGCGGCCCTGGAGCCACGCGTTGTCCGTGCTCGTCGTCGATCGGCAGAAGCAGCCGGCGGTCGAGGAGGCATGCGTAACGATGTACGAGCGCAGCGCGATGAAGCGGCTGCTCGTGCACGAAGGCATGGGCATGGCGCTCGACGCCGTCCGCGCGCACCACGTCGAGATTGGCGCCATCTCCCGCGAACCGCACCGCATCGCTCTCAAGCAAATCGAGTCCACGGGGCTCGACCGGTTCCTCACGGTCCTCGCCCCGACGCCCGAGCGGGAGGCGTGGGACGTGGCGGCCCGCCTGCGCGAGTGCACCGCGTTCCTCGAGCGAGAACCCGGCGATGTCACCTACGTCGGCTGCGACTCCCGCGACCTCGAGGCGGCGCAGCGGACCGGGTTCGGAGCCGCTGTCGCGGGCTACTCCGGCTGCGACCTCGAGGGCCACCGGATAGTGAGGAGCCCGGCGGAGCTGGTGGGGCTCCTCTCCGGGCTCAGAGGGGGGGACTAGGTCAGGGCCGCGCGGTTACGCGGCGATCTTCTCGCGCGGCTCCACCATCTGGTGGCAACCGGGGCAATACGTCTTCTGTCGCGCGGACAGGAAGTTGAGCTCACAACTCGGGCAGATGACAACTCGTCGGTTCAAGGCTTCTCTCCCACTTTCAGCCTAGTCTGATTACAGATTCGTCGAGTCGCAGATGGCGTGGTACGCCGTCCGGTATATCGATTTCGTGAAATCCATACATGGAGACTATGGATGGACATGCTGAGTTAATAGATGCGTGCTCTGGGTCACATTGAACGCGCGCCGTCGTCGCCTTTGTTCGCTGGCCGCTTTACCTGCGACTCCGTACGCTTGAAGCACCACTCGCCTCGCAGGGGTTCGCATCGTGCCAACGAAAGTCGCCATCAACGGGTTCGGCCGCATCGGCCGCCAGGTCCTCAAGGCCATCACCGACCGCCATGAGGGTAACCTCGAAGTCGTCGCCATCAACGACCTCGTCGACACCGAGACGAACGTCCACCTGCTCAAGTACGACAGCAACTACGGCCGCTGGGAGCGCGACATCCGCTCGCAGGACGGCGGCATCGCCATCGATGGCCGCCTCGTGAAGGTCTTTCAGGAGCGCGACCCCGGCGCCATCCCCTGGGGCTCGGTCGGCGCCGAGATCGTGATCGAATCGACCGGGTTCTTCACCGATGCCACGAAGGCCGCGGCCCACAAGCGCGACACAGTGAAGAAGGTCGTCATCAGCGCACCCGCCAAGAACGAGGACTTCACGATCGTGCTGGGCGTGAACCAGGAGGGGTATGACCCCGGCAAGCACCACGTCATCTCGAACGCGAGCTGCACCACGAACGGCCTCGCGCCGGTGGTCAAGGTGCTGTTGGACAACTTCGGCGTGCAAAAGGGCCAGATGACGACCATCCACAGCTACACGAACTCGCAGCAGATCCTCGACAAGGCTGCCGGCAGCGACCTCCGCGAGATGCGCGCCGGGGCGATGAACATCGTCCCCACTTCCACGGGCGCGGCGAAGGCGCTCCGGCTCGTCATCCCCGAGATCGAGGGCAAGCTCGACGGCCTCGCCTACCGAGTGCCCACGCCCACCGTCTCCATCGTCGAAGTCGTCGCCCTCACGGACCGCGACACCTCGAAGGACGAGGTGAACGAGGCGATGCGGGAGACGGGCCTGGAGAAGATGAAGGGCATCCTCGGCATCACGATGGACCCTGTCGTCTCCATGGACATGAAGGGGGACGAGCGCTCCAGCATCGTCGACGGCATGTCCACGAACGTAGTAGCGGGCAACCTGGTGAAAGTGGCCGCCTGGTACGACAACGAATGGGGCTACTCCTGCCGCATCAGCGACCTCTGCGCGTTCCTCGCCGCCAAGGGACTGTAGGCGCGGGCCTCCGGGCCGCCGGAGGCTTGCCAGCCATCGCCCGGCCGGCACTGTAGCGCCGGATTCCGTCGAGGTCGCCGGGACCAGAGGCTGAAGGCCGGAGAGGGTTAGCGCCCGCGCGAGGCGGCGCTCAGCCGACCGGCCCGCTGGCGGCTGGCAGCGGGTTGCCAGCCACGCAGGCTGTTCGCGGACACCTTCACGGGTCGTTCTGCCGTTGCAACCAGTTCGCCGCGTTCGATGGCGTTGTAGACGGTCTCTCTCGTCACGCCCTTCTCGTTCGCCGCGGCGGTGACGGCAAGCGCCGTGTCCGTCATCGGGTCCGTACTTGCGTCGTGTCCGGGCGCCAAACCGAACACACCGTCGCGGATCCCAAGTCGAGCTTCGAGATCGAACACTGCCCGGAGGAGTGGGTGGTCGACATTTTGCGCATTCACGCGGGCGTGCGGCGCTAAGGCGGGGTTCCGCGCCGAGAACGTGCGGTCTCTCGAGAAGTCCTCGAAGGACTCCCCCGAGTGGTAGGCTGTAAGGCACTCATCGAGATACGCCAGCTCCTCGACGGCGAGGTTGGTCAGGTCGAGCACCTGACCGCCGAGGGTGAGATAGGTGCGCATGTGTCAAGCTCCGTTAGACAACTAGTGTCGGCCGATGTTAGACAATTCGTCAACGGCTACGCGGAGAGAGTCTCCGGCACACCCGCGATCTTGATGGCGATGGCTTGCTGGTCGAAGTGGCTTGCGGCCCACTTCGCAATGTCCACGAAGTCTCCGGCGCTCGTCCACGACTCGATATCGACCTCAAAGTCGAAGACCGGCTCGGTGTACTCGACGCCGTCGTCGGGATCGGTCCAGCTTCCGAGATGTGGTCCCCGGCGCGTGAAGCCGCCGGCGACGGACGCCAGCCGTTGGTGCAGCTCAAGCCAGTCTTCGTCCGAGAAAGCGATGCCGGCATTGTTCCGAACCGGGATGATGATGTGGGCTTCGATCAGCGCCATGCCGCGCGACGGTATGCCATTCGCGGGTCACGATCGAATTCGCGACGTCATGCCATCCGGCCAAGGGTCCCCGGGGTTGTCGAGGGTGAGCGCCTATCCTAGCGCGCTCCCGATTCGTTGGGTTCACCTCCGGGCGCTGCCACCTGCCAGAGCCAGCCGATGGGCCGCAGCCCGAGGCTTGCGGCCACGCGCTGTGAGGCTGTGTTATTCGCCGACGTGCTGTAGAAGGCGTGCCGGCCCGTGGCGATGACCAGCGAGGCCCACGCCGCCGTGGCGGCAGCCCCATGGCCCTGGCGCCGGTATTCGGGCTCAGTCCTCAGGCCCGCCTCGGCAGCGAAGCCGGTGAGGCGAGAACAGAAGCAGATGGACGCGATCTCGCCCTCGGCGAGAGACATCGCCCACGGCCCGAGCTCTCCCGCGAGCAGCGCACGCCACTCCTCCGCCTCCCACCCAGCGTTCGGTGGCGGATCCAGTGGGTGCGTCCATGGCGCCGAGCCGTCCGACGTAATCAGGCTGGCCGTGGAATTGGCAGCCACCGGTGCGGACTCCGCCACGTAGCTCGGGCCGCTCCTCACCTCCACGGGCCCCAGCACGGTGGCCGCGCGGGCGGCGCACGACTCGAGCCCTGGAGGCCGCTCGCCCGGGAACACCGGCGGCCCTCCGCCTGCGAGGGCGACCAGCTCCGTCGCGAGCTCGTCCGGCACCTCGCTCCCGACCGCCACCAACCGGCCTTCCAGCGCCTCGGCGATGACGAGGTGGGGAACCGGATTCGCGGCACTCACGAGGCGACCTCGGCCGTCGCGCGTCCACAGCGTGTCGATTTCAATGGCGAGCAGGTCCAGGTCAGGCGGCACGCACGCATGTTCGTGGAGACCCCGGATAGCTTCAATCGTGCGTCCGGGTCCGCGCCAGGACCACGGCGGCCGCGGGGATGACGATGACCAGCGCCCAGAGCACGCCACCCACGATGTCGCTGGGCCAATGCACGCCCATGTACACGCTGCTGGTGCCGTTGAAGACGACCACCAGCGCCAAGCCTGCAGTGGCGGCCACCTGAGCGCCCCGCGGCAGTGGCAGGCGCCAGGCGATGGCTACGAACATCGCGCACAGCACGAAGCTGCTCATCATGTGGCCAGAGGGGAAGCTCTCGCTGCTGAAGCCGCCGCGGCGGTCAACGAGATCGGTCGACGGGCGCTCCCGTCCCACGATGTTCTTGATCGCCGGCTGCATGATGCGCAGCGCGACGAGTGCGGCCACGAGCGCCGCCGCTTCTAGCCTCCAGCGCGTCAGCCACAGCGTGATGGCCACGAGGCCGCCCACGATGAGCACGCCCTCCGTCCCCGTCCCCCACCGGAAGGCACGCGCGATGGAGTGGAAGGCGGGGAGGTCCTGCGTCCAGCGGGTGAGGCGGAGGTCGGCGGGCAGCGGTTCACCATCGAGGGCGACTGCGGCGGACAGCGCCAGCGCGAGGCCCAGCACGGCCGCCCATGCCGCGGACACCCGCGCCTCGGCCGGGCTTAGAGCACCCCTTCTCCCTTCACGGCGGTCAGCGACGCCTCCCACGCGTCCAGCGTACGCGCGATGTCGGCGTCGCTGTGGACGCTGGAGACGATGGCGCTGTTCCCGAAGAAGAACGCCCCGCGGTTGTAGAGGGCGAGTTGCAGCACCCGCATGGCCTCTCCGGGAGACCCCTTCGCAAGCCGCCCCGGCGGGACGTCGCGTGAGTGGTAGTCCCGCGGTTCCGGGGGCGAATCGCCGCCGAGGAGGAAGCGCAGCATGCTCGCCTCGCCCGTCACGACGCCGGGGATTCGCAGCCTTGAAAGGCACTCGTTCATCCCCACGCGCAGCTTCAGGCCCTGTGCCGATGCCGTTCGCTGGTGGGAGCCGTCCGCGATCTCGCGCAGGCAGGCCACGCCAGCGGCCGCGGACAGCGGGTTGGCGTTGAACGTGCCCGGGTGACCGATCTTCTCCGGCCGCGACTCACCAGGGGGCGTGAACGCCAGCCGCTCCATGAACTCGCGACTGCCGGTCACCGCGCCGCCCGGGAACCCTCCCGCGAGGATCTTCGCGAGGGCCGTCAGGTCCGGCGTCACGCCCTCGACCTCCTGCACGCCGCCCGGCGCCCAGCGGAATCCGGTCACCACCTCGTCCATGATGAACGCGATCTCGCGCTCCTCCGTGACCGACCGGAGCTCGCGCAGGAATCCTGGCGGGATGGGCTCCGCCCCCGAGGACGCGCCCGCCGACTCGACGATAATCGCGCCCACGTCCGGCCGTTCTTCGAGGGCGATGTGCACGGCCTCGATCTCCGCGGGCACGACCACGACGGTCCCCGCCGTGGCCTCCGGCACGCCTGCGGGGGCCGCGCCGCCGTACTTCGAGCTGGCGGCCACGTAGTCGTGCCAGCCATGGAAGTGGCGGTCGAACTTGAGGATGGCGGGCTTGCCCGTGCGCGCTCGCGCCAGCCGCAGCGCCATCAACGTGGCTTCCGTGCCGGAGCTGGTGAACCGCACGACCTCGGCCGATGGCACGAGCCGCACGACCTCCTCCGCCCAGGCGACCTCGTGCTCGTGACTGGCGCCGTAGTGCGTGCCTCGCTCGAGCTGCGCCTGCGCCGCGTCGATGACTACCGGGTGATTGTGGCCGAGCAGCAGCGCCCCGTGGCCCATCACATAGTCCACGTACTCGTTGCCATCGACGTCCCACTTGTGCGAGCCAGCGGCGCGCTCGACCGCGAGAGGGAACGGCCGCATATGCCGGGCGTCGTGAGTCACGCCGCTGGGGAGCACGCGCGCGGCCCGCTCGTGGAGCGCGGCCGACTTCGGGTGGGTGCTGATGTAATCCTGCTCGATGGTCACAAGGCCTCCAGCTATCGGCTGTCAGGATAAACCGTCGGAGCAGTACACAAAGCAGGGCACCGCCCTGCGCTACCCGGGGAGCCCGAGGGCTGAGGGCCGATGGCCGATGGCCGATGGCCCCACGATAGCCGACAGCCGATGGCCTCCGATACAGTGAGGCAAGCCTGCGTTGGAGCGAACGCCCCATGCATCAGCATTCCATCCTCCACATGGGCAACCTGCTCATGGTGCAGGAGCGCGAGCGCTTCCTGTCTCGCCTGCTCGCGCGCCAGGGAACCGACTCGCTGGAGCAGTTCCGGGCGTTCGAAGCGGGCTGTTCCACCGGCTACAACCTCCGCCAGGTCCTGCAGTGGGGCGCCCGCCCGGAGAACCTCGCGGGCATCGACCTCGACCCCTCGGCGGTGGACTACTGCCGCGCGCACTCCCCGGAGATCCGCGTCCACCACGGCAGCGCCGACTCCATCCCCGAGCCGGACGAGCACTTCGACCTCGCGCTCGCCTTCACCCTCTTCAGCAGCGTGCCGGACGAGGATGTCGCCCACGGGATTGCCCGCGAGCTCTTCCGCATCACGCGCCCGGGCGGGCACATCGTGGTGTACGACATGCGCCGCCGGAACCCCGGCAACTCGAAGGTGCACCGGGTGGACCAGGACGACATCCGCCGCTGGTTCCCAAAGTGCCCGTTGCGCGTGCAGAGCATCACCCTCGCGCCCCCGGTTGCGCGCCGCATCGCGGGCCCCGCCCCCTTCCTCTACGGCCCTCTCGCGACCGTTCCCCTCCTCCGCACGCACGCCATGTACGTCCTCCGCCGCCCCGCGCTTCCACCCACGTTCTCGGTGGTTGGCCGGGAATAGCGAGGTCCGGAGCATCCGCCCTCTGGCAGCGCCCGCATGGACGCGTGTGCCCTGCCTCACAGATGACTAAAGGCGACAGTTCTGTCAACGAGCGCGGATGCCGGGCCGCCCCGCTCGGACTTCGCCGATGCGGTAGAGGGGTTCGCCGTCGCGGCGGAAGGCGGCGTCGAGGGCGGGAGCGCGCTCCGGTGAGGCGGCGAGGAGCAGGCCGCCGGAGGTCTGCGGGTCGAAGAGGAGAGCGGCGATATCAGCCTCGACGGACGGGTCGATAGCTGCGTTCTCGCCCACCCACTCCCGGTTGCGGCCCTCACCGCCTGTGTGCACACCCATCGCCGAGCATTCCCGCGCGCCGTGGAGCAGTGGGACGCTCCCGGACTCAACCGTGACCGCCACCCCCGAACGTTCGGCCATCTCCCAGAGATGCCCGAGCAGCCCGAAGCCGGTCACGTCCGTGGCCGCGGACAGCCCGGCCTCACGGGCGAGGTGGGATGCGTGCCGGTTCAGGCGCAGCATCGATTCGGTCGCGCCCGCCACCCAGGCGTCGTCCGCCTTGCCCTCCTTCGCCGCCGAGAGGATCGTGCCCGTGCCGATCGGCTTCGTCAGGTACAGGATGTCGCCCGGCCTCAGCCCCGCCTTCAAGAGCATCCGGCCCGGGTGGACGAGACCCATCACGCTCAGCCCGAACTTCGGTTCCGGGTCCCAGATGGTATGCCCACCGGCGATGACACCACCTGCCTCGATCACCTTGTCCGCCGCGCCCGCAAGGATCGCGGTCTGGACCGCGGAAGGGAGGTCCTCGGGGAAGGCGGCGATGTTGAGCGCCATCACCACCTCGCCGCCCATCGCATAGATGTCCGACATTGCGTTGGCCGCCGCGATTGCGCCGTAGTCGCGTGGGTCGTCGACCACCGGCGCGAAGAAGTCGAGCGTCGCCACCACCGCGGTCTCGGCATCGATCTGGTAGACGGCGGCATCATCCGCCACCCCCAGTCCGACGAGGAGGTTGGGGTGCATGGAGGCATCGAACATGCCCGCTAACGGCGACAGCACCTGCGCCAGGGCCGCTGGCCCCGCCTTGGATGCTCAACCACCGCAGCTGGTCAGGTCGGTGAGGCGAAGGATCTCTTCACGAGTCACGGTGTCGATTGTCGATTTCTGATTGGCGATTGTCGATTGAGCGGGCCGTCAGCCCTCGGCCATCAGCCGTCGCGGGTTCCCTCAGGCAGCTGATGCCCGATAGCCGACGGCTGAGAGCCACGGGTACCATGTCCCGGTGAGCAGGTTCGACTGCATCGTTGTGGGCGCGGGGCCCGCGGGGAGCACGGCGGCGCGCGAGCTGGCGGCGAGCGGGGCGCGCGTGCTGGTCGTCGACAGGGCGCAGTTCCCGCGCTACAAGGCCTGCGGCGGCGGCATCCCGCTGCGGACGGAACGACTGCTGCCGTTCCCGATCGATTCGGTGGTCGAAGACTCAGTTTCGTTGCTAGACGTGGCGTGGAAGGGACGGATGCGATTCGTCCGCGACTCCGGCGAGCCCTTCGCGCACATGGTCATGCGCGATCGCTTCGATGCGCTGCTGCTGGACCATGCGACACGCGCGGGGGCGGCCTTCCGGCCCGGGACGACCGTGCGCGCTCTCGAGCGTAACGGCCACGTGCGCGTGTATGCCGAGGACGGCTTCGAGGCGGACGCGGACTTCCTCGTCTGTGCGGACGGGGCGCACTCGCCCGTCGGCCGCATGGCCGGTCTCGGAGCCGACATCGCCGAGTGCGCCGCCTGGGAGGTGGAAGTGGCCGCGCCGCCGTCGAAGCGGGGCGCCTATCGTGGGACGGCACTCATCGAGCTGGGGTTCAACCCGTGGGGCTACGCGTGGGTCTTCCCGAAGGCTGGCGTGCTCTCCATCGGCATCGTCCTCCCACGTGAGGGCGCGGGGATGGTGAAGGAGCGTGTGAACGCCTACCTCGGACGGCTCGGGCTGGCGGGCGCGTCCGTTGACATCGCGAGGGGCCACAAGATCCGGTTCCGGCACGGAGGTGAGCGCATCGCCGACGGAAACGTTCTCCTCGCGGGCGACGCCGCGGGCCTGGCCGACGAGTTCACGGAGGAGGGCATCTCCTACGCGGTCGAGTCCGGCCGGCTGGCGGCGCGCAATGTCCTGCGGGCGATCGGCGGCAACGGCCAACTCAACCGTTACCAGGCGGATGTTGACCGCGAGGTCATGCCCGAGCTGCGCGCGGCCCGCACGATCGGGTTCATGTTCTACGGGATGCTGCGGCGCGCGCCGCGGCCCTGGATGTTCGCGAGCGCCCACATGCCGCTCCTATGGGACGCGTTCTTCGCCGTGCAGAAGGGCGACTCCACCTACGCCCGCGAAGCTGCCGGCATCCCCGCGCTCCCGCGGCTGACGGCGCGCATGATGCGCGACTGATGGCGCTCGTACCGCGCGCGATCATGGAGCGCCTGGCCGCCGTCTTCGGCTGGCCGGAGCACGTGCCCCACGGCGACGCCCTTGCCGAGCTCGTGCTCACCATCCTCTCCCAGAACACCGCGGACACGAACAGCGGCCGCGCGTTCACGCAGCTCATGCGCACGTTCCCCTCATGGGACGCAATCGCCGAGGCGCCGCCCGAGGAGGTCGTCGCCGCGATTCAGGTCGGCGGTCTCGCTCAGCAGAAGGCGCCGCGCATCCAGTCCAGCCTGCGCGCGGTGTTCGAACGCTCACCCGATGGCGACCTCGGATTCCTGCGGGAGATGCCGTTGGAGGAGGCGCGCGCCTGGCTTCGGGCGCTGCCCGGCGTAGGCCCGAAGACGGCCGCCTGCGTGCTCCTGTTCGCGCTCGGGCTGCCCGCCATGCCCGTGGACACCCACGTCGAGCGGGTGAGCAAACGGCTCGGGCTCATTCCACTCAAGACGACACCCGAGCAGGCCCACACTGAACTCGAAGCACTCGTTGACCAGGCGGACTACTACCGCTTCCACATGCTCCTGATCAAGCACGGGCGGCGTCTCTGCGTCGCACGGCGCCCCCTCTGCGGCCGCTGCCCCCTCGAGGTCGATTGTCCGGCCAGCGAACTACCCGAGGGCATGGTCGCGGAGGTGCCGCTCACGCCCTGATTGGCCCATTGAAATCGAGCGGGAAGCGTGAGCGACCGGTCACGGGATCAGGGGTGGTGCGATCTCCCCGTATGCCCAGCGGCGGCGCTCCCATAGGGTCGCGGGCACCGTGTCCCAGCCCTCGGGCAGCGCCGGCGGCTGTACGGATGGCGGGGGAGCCCAGCAGTCCCAGGCATCACAGAACGGCGAACCGCGGCCCTCGATGGCGGCAGCCACCCGCTCGCCCTCCGCGCGGATGGCTGCCGCGAACTCTGCCGAATACACCCCCCGCGCCAGGAAGTCGGCGACGACGTCCTCGTCCTTCCACTTCCAGCTGAGGTCGGGCGCGACAAGGATGTCGAGCATGTGGTCGTTCGTGTCGAAACCAATGGCGGTGCGCCGGAACGGCTCTTCCATGTTCACGTAGTAGCCGCGGAAGGCGCGGTCCTCGCCGTGTCGTTCCCACGTCGCCCAGATCGAGTGATGGGCGCCCGGGTACATCAGCCGCAGCGTGTCGACCCGCCAGGCCACGTCCACCAGCTTTCGGTCCACGCCGGTGCCGCTCCAGCGCTTGTGGAGCGTGCCCGCGGGGATGTACAGGGCGAGCAGTGCATCGTCTTGCACCACGATGGCGGGCCACGACATGCCCGGCCGGCCATC
>JBBDMZ010000002.1:0-27957 GCA_040877955.1 Dehalococcoidia bacterium
CCCCCCGCTCGGAGGAGGCGCAGTGGGGGAATGCGCCGTTGGGGGTTACTTGCCGCCCGCGGGAGCGCCGAGGGGTGGGCGTGGGGCTTCCGTCCCTTCGAGGTTGACGTGCGGGAGGATTCGGTCGAGCCAGCGGGGCATCCACCAGTTGCGCTCGCCGAGGAGCTCCATCGTGGCCGGCACCAGGAAGAGCCGGACGATGGTGGCGTCCACGAGGATAGCGACCGAGAGACCGACGCCGAACTCCTTGATGATGCGGTCCGCCCCGAGGATGAACGACCCGAAGACGGCGACCATGATCGCGGCGGCTGCCGTGATCACCCGGGCTGTGGCCGTGAGGCCATAGGCGACCGCGGTGGCGTTGTCGTTGCCGGCAACGTACTCCTCACGGATACGGCTAATGAGGAAGACCTCGTAGTCCATCGAGAGACCGAAGAGGATGGCGAACATCATCATCGGGATGAAAGTCTCGACGGGTCCCTCCTGGACACCGATGAGGTCGGCGCCCCAGCCCCACTGGAAGACGGCCACGATCACGCCGTAGGCGGCGCCAATGGAGAGCAGGTTCATGACGGCCGCCTTGAGGGCCACCAGCACTGAGCGGAAGACCACCATCAGCAGCAAGAAGCTGAGCCCGATGACGCCGGCGAAGAGGTACGGCATGCGCTCGATGATTCGGTCACCCGAGTCGACGTTGCCGGCCACGCCGCCGGTGAGCATGGCCTCGACGCCAGCGCTGCTCTCGATGATGGGGTGGGCCTCGTCGCGCACACGGTGGACGAGGTCGTCTGTCGCGTTGTCCTGCGGCGAGGTGCCGCTAAGGAAGGAGATGATCGCCGTGTCGCCGGAGTCGTTGAAGACTGGCGGCGTGACGAGTGCGACGTTCTCGACGCCGCGCAGGGTCTCGACGGCGTTGTTGACGGCCGCCTCGCGTTGATCCGGTGGGACGTCGCTGAGGTCGAGGACCTCCGTCAGCGGGGCGTTGAACCCGGGGCCGAAGCCCTCCTTCTGCAGGTCATAGGCCTGGCGAGAGTGATAGCTCTCCGGCTGGTTGCCAGCGTCGGTGAAGCCGAGATCCATGTCCAGGATGGGGATCGCGAGGAAGAGCAGCACCGCGGTGGAGCCCAGGAAGACGGGCAACGGCCGCCGCTGGATGCCCTTGGCGAGCCTGTACCAGCCCGAGTTCAGGTCCACACCCTCGGTGGAGTGGAGGAAAGGTACGCGCCAGCGGTCGATCCTGTGGCCGGAGAGCGAGAGCAAGGCGGGCATGAGCGTGAGGGCGACCAACACTGCCATGAGCACGACTATCGCGCCCGCGGTGCCAAGCGCGCCCACGAAGGGGAGCCCCATGATCCACAGGCCCAGGAACGAAATCGTGACGACGATGCCGGCGAAGATGACCGCGCGGCCCGACGTTGTGACCGCCTTCACGATCGCCTCCTCGACGCTCATGCCTGCGTGCAGGCCCTCCCGGTAGCGGGTTACGACCAGGAGCGAGTAGTCGATGCCCACCCCGAGGCCGATCATGGCCGCGAACGCGGGGCTGAAGTCAGGGAAGTTGAAGACGTTGGCGCCGAGGGCGATGACCGAGAAGCCAGCGCCGAGGCCGAAGAGTGCGGCACCCAACGGCAGGCCCATGGCGACCACCGAGCCGAAGGCGATGAGCAGGATGAAGGCCGCGATCAGCAGGCCGATCCACTCGGACGAGAAGTCAGGCTCTTCGTTCCAGTAGACGACGTCGCCACCGACTTCGGCGCGAAGGCCGTCGGTACTCGCGTCATCGACCACTTCGAAGAGCCTTTCGACGCTCGAAAGGGGGACATCGGAGCCTACGGCAGAGAAGTGAATCACGCCGCGCGCGATCGTTCCGTCCTCGGTGACGTAGCCGTCGTTCTCATACGGGGACTCCACGCCAGTAACGTCGGGGACGGCTCTCACGTCCTCGATGATCTGTTCGATGCGTGCGCGTATGGCGGGGTTGTTGACACCCCCATCGCCCTCGGCCTGGAAGACGAGGTCGCCGTCGCTACCCGCGCGCTCGGGGAAGCGGTCTTCGAGCATGTCAATGGCATCCTGCGATTCGGTGCCGGGCATCTCGAAGCCGGAGTCGTACTCGCCACCGAACGTAGCGGAAAGGGCGATGAGGGCGACGAGGGCGGCGACCCAGGCGCCGATGACGCGGCCGCGTCGGCGGTGGGAAAAGCGAGCCCACCGTTCGAGCAGAGAAGTTCGGGGTTGGGAACGTGCCATGGGGTGAGGGACCTCCTCCGGACACATGTGGCGGGGTGGCTCGATCCTCCCTCAAAGATCGGAGCCCGGTTGCCCCTGGGCTTAACTCGTGGGTGCCGGCGCACTCTCCACCGTATCGAGTGATTGTTACCGGCTCATGGCCAATTCATGCACCAATTGCGGAGAATTGGCCCGCGTCGACTGTGGTACGTGACGCCGATCACATTTCAGTTCAGCCCGCCTCTTTGAGCAGCCGCTCCAACTCGGTGGTGCGCTGGCGGATCTCGGTGAGCTCAGAGACCACACTCTCAAGACGATCGGCGGTCCGCTGTTGTGACCGGGTCGACTCCTCGGCGAGTGACCGGTAGGCGTCTTTTCGGGCGCGCCCGCCGGGTCACGCGACGCTGTCAACACCTCCTCGCTGCCGGGTATGGGCTGGTGGCGCGGAGAGCGCAGGCTCGAGGAACGAGACCAGGCGTTCGGTCGCGCCCTCGGGGTCGTCCAGGTCGATGAGCTTCCAGGGCGAGGGGACGGTGTCGGCCATGAAGAACGTAAAGACGCCCACCACGCACTGCATACGGAACGCGACTTCCTCTTCGGGAAGATCGGGAAGAGCCTGGTGGAGACCCTCGATGAAGCAACCCCCGACCTCGCTGAAGAGGTCGGAGGCGAGCTGGTGGACGACCTCGTTGGGCTCGCTGAACATGCGCCCGATGAGGCGCGTAATGCATTGGCCACGGGGACCGAGGTCGCGGGCCAGGCGCAGCTCGGGAAGGATGAACGCGCGCAGGAGGTCGGCGACGGCGGCGCCACCGGGCGTGGCGTTGGCGGCCCGCATCATCTCCAGCCGCAGGGCGTTGGCGGGGAGGACGACGCGCTCCAGGACCGAGCGCAGGAGGTCTTCTTTGGAGCCAAAGTGGTAATGGACGGCGGCGAGGTTCACACCAGCCTCGGCCGTGACGTCGCGGATGGAGGTGCCGTCGAACCCGCGTTCGGCAAAGAGGTGTTCGGCTGCATCGAGGATGCGTTCGCGAGTGTCTTCCGCGACCATGGGTGGCTCCCGGTCAAACGTATGTTTGAATCTTACGTTTGAATCAGGGGTGGGATCAAGTGGCGAGACTATGGTTTTTTTTCGGCGGGTCCGTTCGGTCGCCACGTGGCTGGTTCACGGGTGCGACGCCGCCCTCGTGGTAGTTGGGTTCGAGTCTCCGCCTCGGCGAAATCGCATGCTCGCTGACGCTCGCGCTGGGACTGGCGCCACCGTTGGGACGTCGGATGCATTGCACGCATCGATCGACTTAACCGTGGGCATAGGGGCTTCCTCACCGGGTGATTCGGGGAGCACAGTGGCAAATTCGCATGCTCGCTGACGCTCGCGCTGAGACTGGCGTGAGCGTTGGGGTGTCGGATGCATTGCACGCATCGATCGACTTAACCGTGGGCATAGAATGCGTTGTTATAATCCGGCCACGATCCGATCCATGCTTTCGCATGCCAAGAATCTCCGATGAAGATGGAGTGCGCCCCTCGTGGAAGAGCCCAAGCTCGTTGCAGAACGAATTATCGATAACGTCCGCAAAGTCATCATCGGCAAGGAGCGGGAGGTACGGCTCGCCGTAACCGCGCTGCTCTGCGGCGGCCACATGCTCATCGAAGACGTGCCCGGCGTGGGCAAGACGATGATGGCCCGCGCCATCGCGACTTCGACCGGCTGCGCCTTCCGGCGCATCCAGTTCACCCCGGACCTCCTCCCATCGGACGTGACGGGAGTCTCGATCTTCAACCAGAAGGAGGGAGACTTCGAGTTCCGGCCAGGCCCCATCCTTGCGCAGGTGGTACTCGCCGACGAGATCAACCGGGCAACTCCAAAGACGCAGTCCGCGTTGCTGGAGGCGATGGAGGAGCGTCAGGTGACGGTCGATGGCGTGACCCACCTCCTGCCCGCGCCGTTCCTCGTGATGGCCACCCAGAACCCGATCGAGTACGAAGGGACGTTCCCGCTCCCGGAAGCGCAGCTCGACCGGTTCATGATCACGATCCATCTCGGCTACCCGAGCCCAACGGACGAGATCCTCGTGCTCGATGCCCAGCAGCTCGACCACCCGGTGGACAGCCTGCAACAGGTCACCGATTCGGCCGAAATCGTGCAAGTGCAGCGGGCGGTGAAGGAAATCTATGTCGACCCGCTGATCAAGCAGTACATCGTGCAGATCGCGAACTCGACGCGGGAGCACGAGTCGGTGTACCTGGGCGCGAGCCCACGCGGGTCGCTCGCCCTGTTCCGCACCTCGCAGGCGAAGGCGCTGCTCGAAGGCAGGGACTTCGTTACCCCAGATGATGTAAAGGAGCTCGCCCTGGTGACGCTCGGGCACCGCATCCTGCTGAGTCCGGGCGCGAAGGTCAAGGGCGTAACCGCCGCCGATGTGGTGGCCGCCTGCTTGACGCGCGTCGTGGTGCCCGGCGCCCGCGCGCGCGCCTAGGTCGATCTCGCATGCGCCGATTCATCCGATCAGCCGTAGCCCCCGACCGCCGGACGTTCACGGTGGTGATGCTGCTGCTCGGGTTCGCGGCGTTCGCCGCCTTCGGCACCGGCTTCTGGCTGCTGTTCCGGCTGGCGTATGTGCTGGCGCTGGCGTTGCCCGCCTGCTGGCTGATCACCTGGTACAACACTCGCCACCTGGAGGTGTTCGTGGAGCGGCGGACGGACCGCGCGCAGGTCGGCCAGAACGCCCAGGAGGTCATTGAAATCCGCAACCGCGACCTCTTCCCGAAGCTGTGGCTGGAGGTCGAGGACCCGAGCGAGCTGCCCGGCCACCGCTCTCGCCGCGTGGTGGTGGTGCCACCCAGGAGGAGCCGGAACTGGATGGTCGACACGCCGCTGACGAGGCGGGGGCTTTACGACTGGGGGCCCGTGCGCGTGGTGGCCACGGACCCGCTCGGCATCTTTCGTCGCGTGCGCCACTACGGTGGGCGGCAACAGATCCTCGTGTACCCGCCCGTGGTGGACCTGCCGCGATTCCATGCCCCGCCGGCGAACCTGCCGGGTGAGGGCCGCTTCCGCAGGCGCACGCACTACGTCACCCCCAACGCGTCCGGCATCCGCGAGTACGCGCCCGGCGATGCGTTCAACCGCATCCACTGGCGCAGCACGGCACGCACCGGCGAAATGATGGTAAAGACCTTCGAGCTGGACCCCGCCAGCGACATCTGGGTGCTGCTCGACCTGGAGAAGCGCGTGGCCGCAGGAACCGGTGAAGAGAGCACGGAGGAGTACGGCGTGCGCATCGCGGCCAGCATCGGCCGCCACTTTCTGGTGGCGAACCGGTCGGTGGGCCTCATCACGTTCGGACGCGACCTGAGGGTGATCGAGCCCGAGCGCGGGACGCAGCAGATGACGCGCATCCTGGAGACGCTCGCCACCGTGCAGGCAGTGGGAGACGCGCCCCTGGGGAACATCCTGTTCGAGGAACAGCGGCGATTCGGGCGCCATACCACGATCATCATCGTGACGAGCGCGACGGATGATTACTGGATCACGGCGATGCAGTCGCTCACGCAGCGAGGCGTGCGGGCGACGGTGGTGCTGCTCGACCCGGCATCGTTTGGGAGCGAGCGCTCGTCGCTGGTCACGTACGGCGAACTGACAGCAAGCGACATCCTCACGTATGTTGTGAATAAGGGTGACGATCTCTCCCTGGCGCTGAGCCCGGGAGGCATGGGAGTAGCGGCATGGCAGGCCTGAACCCTTCTATGGAGCGAGCCGCGGGCCGTCTCGGCAGCGCCGGCTTGCCGCGGCCACGCCTCCTCATGACGTGGGAAGACTGGCTCACGTTCGGTGCCGCACTGATGACGTTCCTCGCCGTCTCGATCTCGATCCAGCAGGCGGACTGGGTGCGGGACATGCCGCCCGTGGTGCCGACGGCGATGGGCGGGCTGCTCATCGGCATGATCGCGGCCCGGATCAGGTTCCCGTCCGCGGCAATCCACCCCGTCGCGGTGCTGCTTGGCGCGTCGCTGGTCATCCTCGTGGTGCAGACCTACGCCGAGGGCGCGACGCTCGCCGACCGCCTCGAGGACTTCCGCATCCGTATGCACGAGTGGTACGTCGTGGTCCGCGAAGGCGACATCTCCAACGACTATCTCCCGTTCATCACGCTGGTGCACTCGGTGATGTGGCTGTCGGCGTATGTGGCGGCGTGGTCGATCTACCGCTGGCACAGTCCGTGGCTCGCCGTCGTTCCCGGTGGCGCGGTCATCCTCGCGAACATCGCCTTCCTTGACGGCCAGCCGAGCGCGGCCTTTGTGGCGTTCCTCTTCGGGGCGCTCTGGCTCATCAGCCGGATGCACCTGCAGCGCAGCCAGGCGCGCTGGAAGCGGTTCAAGATCGACTACCCGGAGTTCATCAGCGTCCCCGCGACACAGCTCACGGTAGCGCTCTCGATCCTCGTGATCGGGTTGGCGTGGCTGGTCCCGCTGGGAGGTGAGGCGAAGGCGGTGGAGACCATTTGGGGCAAGGTCATCAGCCCCGCCTCAGGGCAGTCCGACCACCTCGTGCGCCTGTTCCACAACATCGACTCCCGCAAGGGCGCTCAACTCCACACCTTCGGTTCGACGCTGCCCATCCAGGGCCAGGTCGAGCTGGGGACGAAGCAGCTCTTCCGGGTGAGCTCGGGCCAGGCGACGCTGCTGCGAGCGACCTCCTATGACGAGTACACGGGGAACGGCTGGAAGACGGGCGACCGTGACGAGACGCGCGTGAGCGGTGGCGAGTTCGCCACCCGGGGCGAGGACGTCGAGTTCAAGGAGACGCGAGACCTGCCGCTGGTCCAGGTCACGGTGCTGGACCGCGAGAGCACACTGCTCTCCCCGGGTATCCCCATCGCCACGAACGTGGACTCGCTGGTGCAAACCTCGGAGGGCAATGAGAACGACATCGTCCAGATCCGCTCCCGCCGTGAGTTGAGCTCCGAAGACACGTACACGATGTACGGCTCCGTGAGCGGGGCGTCGGCCGCGGAGCTCTCAGGCGCGGGCACGGAGTATCCCGAATGGGTGCGAGAGATCTACCTGCAGCTCCCCAAGGACATGCCGGGGCGAGTGGGCACAGAGGCCGAGCGCATCGCCGCGGAGGGGGACAACCCGTACGCGAAGGCCGAGCTACTCGAGGCCCACATCCGCACCTTCCCGTACGACCTGCTGGTGGACAGCCCGCCGTCTGGCCGGGAGGCAGCGGACTTCTTCCTGTTCGACCTGAAGCGCGGGTACTTCGATTACCACGCCACCGTCATGGTGGTCCTGCTGCGAGAGCTGGGAATCCCGGCCCGCATCGCCGTGGGCTACGCGCTCGATGCGGAAGGAGTGGAAGCGGGCGGCGAGTACACGGTCCGCAAGGACGACGCCTATAGCTGGGTGGAGGTCTTCTTCCCGGGCTACGGGTGGGTGACCTTCAACCCGACGCCGGACCGGCCGGAAGGCGGAGCCGAGGGCCAGTTCGCCACGCCCCTTGATCCCGGCACGCTGCCCAATCTCGATGACATCTTCCCGGAAGACTTCGTGAACCCCGAGCCGAGCGACATAGTCGACCTGCCCGGGCTGGAAGAGCAGCCGGTGCTCAACAGCCAGCAGGGTGGCGGGTTCCCGTGGATGGTCGCGTACGTGCTCGGGGCATTGCTTGCGGCGGCGGCAATCGTGGCACTCTCGGTGCGGACGGCGTGGAACTGGGGCCTGGGCGAGATCCAGGGCCGAGCGAGGTTGTGGGCGAAGGTGCAGCGGCTCGCCGGCTGGGCCCACCTGGGGGCGAACACGAATGAGACTGCCCGCGAGTGGTCGCGGCGCATGGGGTCGGCGATCGAACGGGAACCGGAGGCGCTGCAGCTCGCGGACGCCTACGAGGAGACGCGCTACGGCCGTCCGGACCTCCAGCGCATCGACGACGAGGAGACGGCGAGCGCGTATGTGCGGCTGCGCGGGACGCTGCTCTCGACGGTGCTGCGGCGGGGGCGCAAGGCGAAGCCGAAGGCATAGTCCCAGCGCGAGCATCAGCGAGCGTGCGATGGTGATTTCCCACCGAACGTCCGGAATCGGAGCGACCCCAGCCGGACGACCAAGGGCGGCCCGAACTCGCACCCAGGTGGGAATGCGACGGTTGCACGCTCGCTGACGCTCGCGCTGGGAGCGTTACGATCCGTGCGATGGGGGTGGTCCACGTCGATGTGGGCGCGCGGCGCGGGCGTCGGTGTGGGCGCCCACCTGGTGATGAATCACCATCGCACGCTCGCTGACGCTTCGCGCTCGGAGCGAGCCGCAGTGCGTTACCCTCGGTGTGCTGGCGCGTTGAAGCAGGTATGAATGCTGTGATGACAGAGAAGCTTGTCGCGGGCGTGGTGGAGACACCCCTGGGTTGGGCGGGAGTGGCGCTCAGCGAGCGGGGGATCCGCCATGCGACGTTGTTCCACCGCTCCAGGGCCGCCTGCGAGGGCGAACTGCGGAGCGTGGGCGCCGTACTCGAGCCGAGCGCGGAGATGGACGCGGCGTTGGGCCTGCTCGTGAGCTACGCGAGCGGGGAAGGCGCGTCGCTGGACGAGTTCCCGGTGGACCTGCCGCCGTGCAGCGACTTTCACCGCGAAACCTGGCTGGCGCTGCGCGAGATTCCGCGGGGCGAGACGCGGAGCTATGGCTGGCTGGCACGCCACGTGGGGCACCCAGACTCGCCCCGGGCGATTGGGGCGGCGATGGGCGCGAATCCCATCCCGCTATGGTTGCCCTGCCACCGGGTGATCGGCAGCAACGGCGGGCTGCACGGTTTCGGCGGCGGGCTGGAGATGAAGCGGCAGTTACTGGAGCTGGAAGGGGCGTTGCCGCGACGGCTGGTATGAACCGCTGCTGGCTCCAGGCTCTGTGCGGCCGCGGTGCCGCGTGGACCCGTCGCTAACGCTCCGGGCTCTAACGGGGGCATGGTTCGCGGGCCACAGACCGGTCGCTAACGCTCCCGGCTCCGACGGAGCGTCAGTGTTCGGTGGGGGCCGACCCGTCGCTACCGCTCCGGGCTCTGACTGCGGGCTCTACTGAGCACAAAACCGACGGGGCCCGCTGTTGCGGGCCCCTTCGGTGGTGTCGGGAGGTCCGGGCGGGCCTTAGGCGTCGCGCCAGGTCTTCATGACGTGGGTGTACGGGAACCAGGCCGTGGGGCGGTAGTTCTCGATCTTCTCGTCCCAGAAGTAGGTCCGGGTGTCCGTGCTGAAGTAGATCTCGTACTGCTCTTCAGCGACGTGCTCTTCGATTTGCTTGATGGTCACCAGGCGCTCTTCGGCGTTGAACTGGCCGCGCTGCTTGTCCATGAGGGTCTCGAGCGCAGGGTCGTTCACGTAGCTGAGGTTGATGCGGCCGCGGGCCGGCTTCATGGTGAAGCGCTCAGTGATGTAGTCGAGCCAGTAGGCAACAGCGCGTGGGCTGTGGCCCATGCCCTCGTACTGTCCCTGGTACGTCGTGCTGATGTACTGGGGATACGGCGCCGAGCGGTCCTCGATGTTGATGCCGATCTCCTTGAGGTCGGCCTGGGCGAGCGTGGACGTGTCCACGTATGCCTGGGTGTAGATGGCCGCGTCGGCGTGGTCCCAGGTGGTGTCGATGGTCTCGTGCCCAGCGGCGGAGAGAAGCTTCTTGGCTTCGGCCGGGTTGTACTCCCAGTACTTGGCCTGGGGAAGCTGCTCGACCTTGCGGGAGAAGGGATAGCCGACGTGGTAGAGCTGATCCGGGATGCCTTCGCCCTTGGAGATGGCGTCCCGCATGTTCTTGCGGTTGATGCCCATGCTGATGGCCTGGCGCACCTTCTTGTCGTTGAAGGGAGGCCGGTCCGTGCGGAGGTAGATGTATCCGCCGATGCCCTGGGTCTCCTCGTGCTTTGCGGTCGGACGATTCTTGAGGATCTCGTCGCGCTCCGTGGGGAGGAAGAGCCAGCTCAGGTCCACCTGCTTGGAAGTGAAGTCCGCCGCGCGCTTCGCCGTATCGGTGACGATGAACACCTTGACGTTGTCGAAGTACGGGTAGGGCTTGTCGTAATAGTCGGGATTCTTCTTGAAGCTGAGGCTGACGCCACTCTGGAACTCTTCATGGATGAAGGGGCCGGAGCCAAGCATCTTGGTCTTCGCGAGGTCGGTCTCGGCGTGCTCCTGGGGAGAAATCCAAACGCCGAGGTTACCTCCGAGGTAGAAGACGGCGTCGGCGTAGGGGTACTTGGTGGTGATGCTCAGGGTGCTCGCATCCGGCGTGTCGATCTTGTCGATCCACGAGAGGCCGGACTTGTGGACGGACTGCTCGAAGTTCTTATAGCGGTCGAAGGCGTACTTCACGTCCGCGGAGGTGAGCGCTCGGCCGTTGTGGAACTTGAGGTTGGGCTTGAGCTTGACCGTGAGGTGGGTGTCATCCACCTGCTCGGGCATGTCGCTGGCGAGGTCCGGCTCCATCGAGTTATCGGCGGGCGCGATCTCCGGCGTGCCAGCCTTGAAGCGGTAGAGCTTGCTGTAGCTGAGGCCGTTCATGTAGGCGTTGACGAAGCTCGTCTGCGTGTACGGGTCCAGGCTCGGCGGCGGCGACGAGATCTGGAAGCTGAAGTCTCCGCCGGGCTTCGCTACCTTGCCCGGCGTGGGCGAGGGCTGAGCGGTCGGGGCAAGCCCCTGTCCGTTCCCGTCGTCATCGTCGTCGTCATCGTCTCCGCAGCCGACGAGTGCGAGGGAGGCGGCCCCCGTGAGGCCGAGGGCGCTGCCACGCAGCGCGGTGCGCCGGCTGAACCTGCGCCGGAGCCAATAGTTTGAGCGGTCTTCCATTCCTAATCCCCCTTATTCGTGGACCTTCCCGATACCTATTACGACGACGAACGCAGTCGCGGATCCAGCACGTCCCGCAGCGCGTCGCCGAACAGATTGAACGAGAGCACAGCGAGGCTAATCGCGGCTCCCGGGACCACCGAGACCCACCAGGCCGTCTGCCAGTATTGGCGAGTGTCCTGGAGCATCTTTCCCCAGCTGGGGTGGGTGTCGTCCGCGATGCCCTGGCCGAGGAAGCTGAGGGCCGCTTCGGCGAGGATCGCGTTCCCGATCTGAATGCTGGCGATGACGATGATAGGCGCCACGACGTTTGGCAGCACGTGGCGGAACATAATGCGCGGAGCCGTGTTCCCGATACATTGCGCCGCCTCGATGTATTGCAGGTTGCGGATGCTCAGCGTGGAGCCACGCACGATGCGCGCCGTCGTGGGTGTGATGATGATGCCGATGGCGAGGCTCACCCAGAAGAACGACTCCAGGCTGTAGCCCTGGTCTGTCTTGAAGATCGAGAGGAAGAAGAGCGCGAGGACGAGCGGGGGGAAGCCGAGCACCACCTCGACGATGCGGCTGGTGGTGAGGTCGACCCAGCCGCGGAAGTAACCGGCCAGAAGCCCAAGGACCGTGCCCATGACCGTGCCGATGGCGACAGCGCCGAAGCCGATGCCAAGTGAGATGCGTGCGCCCACGATGATGCGGCTGAACTGGTCGCGGAAGAGATTGTCGGTGCCGAAGGGATAGGAGCCGGAAGGGGCCTGGAGGCGCGGGAACCCGACCTTTCCGGGCTCGTGGGGGGCGAGCACGTCGGCGAAGATGGCCACGAGGATGAGCAGGATGCAGACTACGCCGGCGGCAGCGCCGATAGGCTTGCGGCGCGCCGTGGCCCACAGGGACTGCGTCCGCGTGCGGCGGGGAAGAGCGAAGATGGGGCTCGAAGGTTCGGCGGCGATCGATGCCATCAGGCGTACCTGATCCTTGGGTCGAACCAGGCATAGCTCAGGTCGACCAGCAGGTTGATGGTGACGAGGATGATCGCGAAGAAGAGGACGAGACCCTGGATCTGCGGGTAGTCCTTGATGGTCACGGCCCCGAGCGTGAGGGTGCCGAGGCCGGGCAGGGCGAAGATCGACTCGAGCACGACGGTACCGCCGAGGAGCACGCCGAACTGCAGGCCAAAGAGGGTGATCACCGGGATCATGGCGTTGCGCAGGCCGTGGCGGATTACGACGGCGCGTTCAGCGAGGCCTTTGGCGCGGGCGGTGCGCACATAATCCTGGCGGAGCACCTCGAGCATGGACGAGCGCGTGACGCGGGCGAGGCTGGCGCTGAGGCCGACGCCGAGCGCGATGGCGGGCAGGTAGAGCTGCTCGAGGTTCCTGAGGGGGTCGTCCCAGATGTCGACGTAGCCCACCGGCGGGCTGTACCCCCACCAGTTGGATGGGAAGACGATGAGCATCGTGCCGAGCCAGAAGCTGGGGATGCTGAGCCAGCCAATGGTGAGGAAGCGCAACAGGTAGTCGGTGACGCTGTCCTGGCGGACAGCGGAGATGATGCCGATGGGGATGGCGAGTGTCATCGCGAAGATCGTCGAGAGTAGCGTGAGCTCGAGCGTGAGCGGGATGCGCGTCTGGATCTCGCTCCAGACGTCGCGGCGGGAGATGAGCGCCTTGCCCCAGTCACCAGTGAGGATGCCGCCCATCCAGGTGATGTACTGGGTGACGAGCGGCTCATCGAGCCCAAGCTCCTCCTCGATCGCGGTGCACTGGGACTCTTCCACGTCCGGGCTGGCCAGCACGATCGCGCAGACGTCACCGGGGACCATGCGCACCGCGGTGAACACCACGATGCTGATGACGAACAGTACCAGCAGCGAAAAGAGCACACGCTTGGCCAGATATTGCGACACGTCGAACCCCGGCCCTCTATGGCACCCATAGAAGCAGATTGCGCGTCATTTTGTTGGTCAGCCTAACCACGGTCAAGACAGGGCTAATTTACTTCGCTCGACCGACATTATTTAACGTGTCTCTTCGGATGCGAAGAGCGGCCCGTCAGACGTTGAAGAGGATGTTCAGCACGTCGCCGTCGTGGACGACGTATTGCTTGCCCTCGGTGCGGAGGAGGCCGCGCTTCTTGGCCTCCGCCTCGCTGCCTGCGGCAATGAGGTCCTCGAAGCGGATAACTTCGGCGCGGATGAAGCCACGCTGGAGGTCGCTGTGGATCTTGCCCGCGGCTTCTGGTGCGGTGGCGCCCGCGGGGACGGTCCAGGCGCGGCACTCGTCCGGGCCGGCGGTGAGGAAGCTGACGAGACCGAGGAGTGCGTAGCTGATGCGGATGGCGCCGGCCATGCCGCTTTCCGTGACCCCGACCGACTCGCGGAACTCGGCGGCCTCTTCGTCGCCCAGGTCGTTCAGCTCCATCTCGAATTTGCCGCAGAAGACGGCGACATCACGGCCGTCGGCGCGGTATTGGTCGCGGTACTGCTGCTCCAACTCGGTGCGCCGGGCAAGCTCGTCTTCGCCAATGTTGATCACGAGCATGAGAGGGCGTGCGGTGAGGAACTGGGAGCCTTCCAGCAGCCGCCACTCCTCGGCGGAGACGGCCTGCTCGCGGATCGGCTTTTCCGCCTCCAGCCCTGCCTTCAGACGCATGAGGATGTCCCGGACGCGCTGGAGAGCCTCGCGTTCGCCGGCTTTCATCGAGCGAAGCTCCGTCTCCATGCGCCCAAGGCGGCGCTCAATGGCCGCGAGGTCGGCGAAGGCAAGCTCGAGGTCCATGGTGGCGATGTCGCGCTCGGGGTCGATGGTGACGTCCGGGTGGGGGACGGTGTCATCGTCGAACTGGCGGACAACGTGGATGAGCGCGTCCATGCGGCCAAGGTCGTTGATGAACTTGCCCGCGGGGCCTTCGCCCTTGCCGAACGATTCGCCGGCGGCGGGGAAGTCGACGTACTGGATGGTGGCGTAGGTGGTCTTCTTGGGCTTGTAGAGGTCGGAGAGACGGTCGACGCGATCATCGGGGACGTGGACGACGCCCATGTTCGGCTGGGTGCCGGAGCTGTAGGCGCCGACCTGAGCCTGGCCACGAGTGACGGCGTTGAAGACGGTAGTCTTGCCGGAGCGGGCGAGGCCGATGATGCCGAGCTGCATACGGCGAGGGTAGCCGGGAGGGCGGCTGTGGGCATCCGCCCAGGGGCTGTTCCGGAGTGCCAAAGATGCGAGCGAAGCGCAGACTTGCTGCATCCTTCGCCCGACCGGGATTCGTGGCGGGAGAGGCAGCGGAGCGGTGGCTGACGGCCGGGAAGCGGCCGGGCCTCCAAAAGCATGCCGCAGGTGCGGGAGAGGAGCGGCTCTCCATGGCGGCGGCGTGACCGCATTCGGGGGCGTCCTGGCCGGAATCGCAACGTTTTACGAACGTTTTACGGTAATCGCGCAACGCGGGGTGAATTCCCTTTGATTCAGCGGATGACCGTACTAAGGTGCGTTGCTACGGTACCGTTACGTCTTGAACCGACCGTGCGGAGGCACCCATGAGCTTTCTATCGCGACCCGCCCTCGCCCTCACCGCCGCCATGATCGGCGTGGCCGCTCTGCTGGGCGGCTCGCTCGGCATCGTCGCGGCGGCGCACAACCAGAGCCTCGTGCAGGGCTTCAACCTGGTGGGCGGCCCCCTGGGCGCCGACACGGCACCGGGCCACTACATCTCCTGCGTGCCCACGAGCGCGTGGACGGCGATTTACATCTGGGACGCGCAGAACCAGAAGTGGCAGCATTACTTCAACACAGACGATGCGCCGACCTACATCAACAACCCTGACGCGGGCGGCATCCAGACCATCAAGCGACTCGCAGGAGTGGTGGTGCTCACCACGCAAGCGGTGCCGGACGCAACCTTCCTTGACCGCCCGTCCGACCAGTGCTGATCGCGGATTAAGGGAAGCTCAAGAAGGAACGGCGCTCCACATGGAGCGCCGTTTTCGTTTGAGTCACGAGTCCGCCCTCGCCCCTGGCCCTCTCCAAAGGGAGCGGGGAGCAGGTTGTTCAGCCGCGGCCCACCATTCCGGCGCCTACGATGTAGGTGCCGAACTCCCGGGCCGTGCGGGCGCCGAGGTGGGTGCGGACGCGCTGGAGCGCTTCGTTCGCTGCGGGATTGCCCGCCGTGATAAGGGCGTCGAGGTCGTCCAGGGTGGAGATGATGCCCTCGCTGAGCTCGGTGTAAGCGGCGCTCAGCTCCTCCCAGGCGGGGAGGGCGGGGATGTCGTCCTTGCCGCCGAGGCCCTGGCTGCGGGCGCGGATGCGGTCCGCCTCGGGTCCAGCGCTCTCGCCGACGATGGCGCCGACGTCCCGGAACATGGCCGCCATCTCGTTGTGCTCCGCCGCCATGATCTGCTGTTCGACGTGAGCGATTTGCTTCGCGCACTGCAAGAGCTGCTGGGCCATGGCGAGCGAGACCTGGGCCTTCTCTCCCTGGAGATCGGGCATGATGTCGTTGGCGAGGCAGACGCTCACGGCGTCAAGAAAGTGGTCGATGGTCGGCTTGGTGTACATCAGGCTCCCTCTGGTGATGGCATGGGATAGCCGAGCAAGGTGGCGAACAGCATGGTGGAGGCGGTGGCTGGCTGGAAGATATACATGGCGATGATCTCCTCGTGCTCGCCGTCGAGGCGGCGCTTAACGGAGGAGAGGACGGGCACGCCGATGTTGGCGCCCGTGAACTTCATGAAATACGCCACCTCTTCGGGCGTGACATTAAAGCCCGTGAGCTTGTTGTAGTACGGGATAAACCCGCCCTCTTTCGTGACGCTGCCCATGATATTGGTGGTGCTGAGGTTGTCCATCACGGACATCCAGCCGAGGTCTTCGCGCGGGTCTCCCATGTGGGAGTTCTCCCAGTCGATGAGGGCGGTCACGCGGCCGTTGTCGTAGAGGAAGTTGGCGGGGTTGAAGTCGCCGTGGACCAGTACCACGGGCAGCGGGCGAGGCTTTTCGCGCCGCAGCGACAGGTAGCCGTCGTAGAAGGCGGGCATGGGCGAGTAGGCGATCTTCGGGTACCCGCTGATGTAGTACCGGATCATCGAGTCCATGTAGCTGTCCCACGAGCTGGGGTCGGCGCCAACGCCGCGGGGATCATCGTGGCTGCCGGTGGGGTTGAGCTTCTTCGGATCCGTGAGGTGAAGCTCGGCGACGAGCTCGCACAGGTGCGTTGCGATGGACTCCGCCTGGTCGCAGCAAGGGCCGCCATTGAAGAGGTGGGAGACCATGTTGCTGCCGCTGGCGCGCTCGATCACCATGGCGCGCTGGCCAAAGATGGCGTGGTCGTTGGCGACGCAATAGCTCTTCGGGACGGGGATGTTCGTGTGCTCGGCGACGCGCAGCAGGAGGTCGTGCTCCGACTGGCGGCTGGTGCTGAGGATCTCAGCGGCGGGCGGTGGATCCTTGCGCAGGATGCATGGCCGCGACTCGCGGGCGCCACCGCGTGTGAAGATTGCGTCGAAGCGGTACGTCTCGCGGGAGTAACCGCCGGGAATGGGCGCGAACTCCTGGATCTCCACGCTTTCGAACTCGGGATACTCCCGGGACAGGAAACTCTGCAGGGCGTCTCTCATCCGCCATCCTCCTGAGGGTGGCGGGGAGTCTATCAGCGGATGGCTGAAGTTGCATCGACGGGGCGAATGCGAGGTAAGCGCGCACAAAAGGCCATCGGGCCGCGATGAGGGTGGGCACGCCACTGGCGGGGAGGCCGTCCCCCGTGCCTAGACTGGGTTGCCGGCTCGGCGCGTTGGGCGGTTGCCCGGGGAATCATGCATCCGCGGGGAGCCTCATGCGGATTGGGCGAAGCGGCACGCTTCTGATTGTCCTCGGGCTGGCAGCGGTTGGACTGCCCCCGATTGCCTTTTGGGTGAACAACCGTGGGGAAGAGAACCTCGAGCAAGCGCATGACATCCAGCGGGAGGTGATTCTCGGAGCAATGGGGGCGCTCAACGCGGAGACGGGCGTGCGCGGATACGTGCTCACCGGCCAGGAAGACTTCCGCGAGCCGTACGACATTGGCCTGCAGCAGGTCCAGCAATCCTCCGAGCGGCTCGATGGGCTGGTCGAAGACGAGGATGTCGCGGCACAAACTGACACGGTCCTGCAGGCATTCGAGCGGTGGCGGGCGGAGTTCGCGTCCCTGGAGATCGCGAGGGTGGGCGAGGGGGATCTGAGTGGCGCACGCTCCATCACCGCGCTGGAGGAAGGGGAGCGGCTGTTCGACGAGGTGCGGGCCGTCTTCGATCTCCTGCTCGTGCGGTTGGCGGAGGAGACAGAGGAGGCGGAGGACGCACGGGACCAGGCAGAGTTGCTCCAATTCGCGCTGCTGGTGCTCGCGGCGGCGGCGCTGGCCGGGTTCGCGGCGGTGCTGCTTGCGTTGTTCGCGAGCCGCCGGCGGCAGGAGGAGGCGCTTGGCCGCGTACGGCGCGAGCTCGCCTCCGAACGCGAACTGAGCGAACAGAGCAAAGAGATCCTCGCCACCGCCTCTCACGAGCTGCGCAATCCGCTTACAGGGCTGCTGCTCTCCGCGCAGGTGCTGCAGGAGGAGGCGAACGAAACCGGCAACGAAGAGGTCGGGATGATGGCCTCGGAGATGGCGGCGGCGGCGCGGAGGGCAGCCGACCTCGTGACCGAGCTGTTGGACTTCACGAGGCTGGAAGCGGGCCGCATGCGACTGGCCACGGACGAGATCGCACCCCGCGCGATTGTCCGGCGGGCAGTCGAGGACGTGCAAATGAGCTACACCGACGTCGAGATCGACGTCACTGCCGAGGGTGGAGCGGCAACCACGGTCACCGGCGACTTCGCGCGGTTGCGAATGGTGGTGCGCAACCTCCTGGAGAACGCCTACCGGTATGGCGCGCCGCCGCTAAGGGTGCGGATCACTAACGGCGGACCGGGGGTGGAGATCCACGTCGAAGACAGCGGCCCGGGCGTCCCATCAGCGGAACGCGAGGCCGTGTTCGAACGGTATCAGCGGGGCACGACGTCGGGTGAACGAGACGGTACCGGGATCGGCCTGTTCATGAGCCGGGGGATTGTGGAGATGCACGGCGGTTCGATCCGGATAGAGTCGAGCCCGCTCGGCGGTGCGGACTTCGTGGTTGTCTTGCCGCGGGGTTAACCGCGACTCAGTTCTGAGTTGTGTGGAGCAAGCCGAGCACGAGGTCGGCCAGTTCGGTGCCTTCGAAGGGAAGGGACACGAAGGCATCGACGAACTCCCACCCGGGCCCGGGGGCTTCGTGGGCGACGAACACGGTGCGGGTCTGGCATTGGGAGCGGGCGGTGCGGAGGGCGTCGGCCACACCCTCGCCGGGCCAACCGAAGAGCTCCGAGACAAGCACGGCAACCGGGAACGTCTGCGTTTCGAGCGCGCCAAGCACCCCGTCCTGGTCATCGGCGAAGACCAGTGGGGTGGAAGCGCTCCTGAGGAGCAACGAGATGAAGCGCCGCATCGAGTCGTCGCGGGCGGCAACGAGAAGCGGCGCCCCGAGGGGAAGCTGGGCTTCCCCGGTAGGATCTGTCACTTGACCCCTCGCGTGCAGATTCCGAACCGGATCGTGCCCAACTATACGTTGGCCTGTGAGCGCGTGATCACCAGACCGCTCAAGCCTTAAGGCTCGCGGCGATTCAGATATGCGCGTGCAAGGTGCAATTGCTCGTAGGGGACATCCTCGCCGAGCTTCTCGCGCAGCGGGCCAAGGGGGCCGATCGGCTGGCCGCCGGCGGCGCGGCGGATGCGGGCGAGCGTGACCTCGTCCACCCACTGGCCGATCTCGCGCACCTCGCCACGAAGCACCAGCTCGGCGAGGTGGGACGTGATAGTCGCCGCGGAGAGACCGCGTTTGGCTGCGATCGCGGGAATATCGAGGCCGGACTGGTGGTGCTCGAGGGTGCGCCGGAGGGACTCACTCAGGTAGCCGCCTATTTCGCCACGGCGGGAAACGGGGACCCTGGCGTATGGGGCGCGCGCACGCTCCCTCACGGTCGCGTCTCCGAAGGCGCCGTCCGGGGCGGCGCCGGCAGCGGCGCGGGTGACGGCGAGGAAGGCTTCACCGTAGCGCTCCCACTTCTTCGCACCCACACCCTGGACGGCGAGCATCTCGGCCTGCGAGCGGGGCTTGATGCGGACCATGTCGTGGAGGGTGGCGTCGCTGAAGATGACGTATGGCGGCACGTTCTCGCGCTCGGCGAACTGCTTGCGGACGGCGCGGAGGGAATGGAAGAGCTCGTCCTCGGCGGCATCTATCGCGGTCTCGCGCAGCGTGGGCGCCATGCAGGGGCCGCAATTGCCACACGAGCGCTCGTGGCCCGTGTCGCCGAAATAGTCCAGTACCCGGGCGCGAAGGCACGTGCGAGAGGTCGCGTAGGCCTCCATCGCGTCCAGCTTCGAGACGGCGTGCTGGCGGTGGGCTTCGAGGTCCGCGGTATCGATGTCGTTTTCGCCGCCGGGGCGGGTGGCCCATGCCATGAATCCTTGCTTGCCAGCAAGGGTGGAGTCGACGAGGACCTGCATGGCGGCGTTGAACCCGGGCTCGTCGTCTGTATCCATCAGCTCGCGTTTGTGCACGCGGTCTCCCTGGTAACCACAGAGCTTCTGGTAGAGATTGAGCACGTAGCCCGGTTCCGGGTGGGACATCTCGATGAAGAACTCGCGTAGGCCACGGTCCCGGGGGGCGTAGTAGAGCACGCACTCGGCCGGCGCGCCGTCGCGGCCTGCACGCCCGGCCTCCTGGTAGTAGCTCTCCAATGAGTCGGGCATGTCGTTGTGGAGGACCATGCGCACATCGGGCTTGTCGATGCCCATGCCGAAGGCGTTGGTGGCGACAATGATGCGGACGGAGTCTCGGGCAAAGGCATCCTGGATGCGCTTGCGGTCGCCGTCCTCCATGCCGGCGTGGTAGCGGGCGCACTTGATCCCCTTGCGCTGGAGGACGTCGGTGAGCTCCTCCACACGCTTGCGGGTGCCGCAGTAGATGATGGCGGACTCGTCGCCGAGGGTCTTGAGCTTCTCGCCGATGCGCTCGGCCTTGTCCTTCTGATTCCGGATGTGGACGGCGTCGAAGCGGAGGTTGGGGCGGTCGAACCCGGCGACGTGGACCGCCGGGTCGCGCAGGTGGAGGCGGGCGAGCACGTCCTCACGCACGAGGGGGTCGGCGGTGGCCGTCAGGGCGATGATCGGGGGGTTCCCGAGGCGGGGGCGTACGGCGCCAAGCTCCCGGTAGCTGGGACGGAAGTCGTGGCCCCACTGGGAGATGCAATGCGCCTCATCGACCGCGAGGAGCGCCACATCGGCGCGCCTGAGGACGCTCATGAAGGCGCCGTCTCCAAAGCGCTCGGGGGCGACGTAGAGGAGGCGAATGCGGCCGGCGAGGGCATCTTGCATGACCTGCGCCTGCTCCTCGCGGGGCATGGTGGAGTTGACCGCGGCCGCTGCGACGCCGGCCTGGCGGAGCGCGTCCACCTGGTCCTTCATGAGGGCGAGCAGGGGCGAGACGACAACCGTGAGACGGTCTTCGAAGAGGAGCGCGGGGACCTGGTAGCAGATGCTCTTGCCGCCGCCGGTGGGCATGACGGCGAGGGTGTCGCGGCCGGCGATGACGGCGCCGATGACCTCCGGCTGGCCGGGACGAAACTCGCTGTAGCCGAAGACCTCGCGCAGTAGGTTGCGCGCGGGGGTGAGGGTGCGGGGGTCGGGCGGCGGGAGGGTGGTCGGCGGGGAGGTCACGAGGTGGGGAGTGTAGAACATTTGAGCGAAGATGGGGAAGGGGAGGCTGATCTCACGCGTGGAGTCGCGCAATTTCCCTCACCCCCAACCCCTCTCCCGCCGCGGTGGGGGAGAGGAGCGTCCGATCTGAGCAAGCTGTTCGTAGTTGGGCGGAATGACCGCTTGCTTACGCGCGCGGCTCCGTGCCTGCGGCTGCGTGCCCCCGTGCGGTGCGAGCTGCATCACACTTTCTGATTGACGGGGCTACGTCGTGTGCTCATAGTGAGTCACCACTACTAATCGTGCCCTTGCGCCGACGATGTAGCATTCTGCAACTCCTTCGGAGGTCTGCCATGTACGACGTGATTGTGATTGGGGCGCGCTGCGCGGGTGCGCCCACGGCCATGCACCTGGCGAAGACGGGCCAGCGCGTGCTCGTGCTGGAACGGGACGAGTTCCCCTCTGACACCGTCTCCACCCACTGCCTCACGGGAGACGCCGTGCCGCGGCTGATCCGCTGGGGCCTCACCGACCGCGTCCTGGCCACAGGCTTAAAGCCGTTGCGCAAGATCACGATGCGTGCGTTCGGGATGGCGATGGAGCAGGACATGCCCGAGGACAACTACGGGCTGAACCCTCGCCGCTACGCGCTGGACAAGGTGCTCGCGGACGCGGCTGCGGAGGCGGGCGCGGAAATCCGCTACGGCGCCTCGGTCCAGGAGTTGCTGTTCGAGGGCGACCGCGTGGTGGGCGTGAAGGCCCGGTCCGGCCGGACGACGTTCGAGGAGCGCGCCGCCGTGGTTGTCGGCGCCGACGGGAAGAACTCGATCGTCGCGAAGACGGTGAAGGCAGAGGAATACGACACCCACCCGGGCACGACGGCGGGCTATTACTCGTACTGGAGCGGCGTCCCCTATACGGGCACGGAGCTCATGATCATGCCGGGGAAGGCGGGCTTCATCTTCCCCACGAATGACGACACGGTGTGCCTGGGCGTGGAGTTCAACGCGGCCGCGCAGTTCGAGGAGTGGCGCAAGGACCCCGAGCCGAGAATGCTGGCGGCATTCGACGAGTTCGGCGTGGGCGAGCGTGCGCGGGGCGGGAAGCGCGAGGAGAAGATCTTCGGCATGCGCTGGCCGGGCGACTACTACCGCAAGCCCTATGGCCCAGGGTGGGCACTGGTGGGCGACGCGGGCTTCCTCAAGGACCCGATCCTCGGCCAGGGCATGAACGATGCCTTCCGCGACGCGGAGTTGCTGGCAGACGCGATCGACGCCGGTCTGGCCGGGCGGGAACCGATCGAGGACGCGCTCGCCGGCTACCAGCAGAAGCGCGACGACGCGAGCCGCGAGATGTACGCCCTCAACCACGAGTTCTCGCTGCTGAATCCGACGCCGGAGTTGCTGATGAAGATGGCGGCGGGCCGGCAGGAGCCGGCGGCGGCGACGTAGGCTCCTCACCCGGGGAGATCGTACGCTCGTTGGACACTCGCGATGGGCTGGCATCGCGGGGTGTGGGCAGGCTTGCGCGCTTAGATAGATCTGTAACCCTTTGGGTCTCTGGCGAAGGCCTGATCGCGGCTATGATTCCGAGTCCGTGAGGGGCATGAGCAACAACACCGGTACGGCTGTCGCGCCGCGCCTGCCCACAGCGTCGGAAGAGGCGCACCTGTCGCTGGCCCTGGCTGCCGCGAACGTGGGCAGCTGGCACTGGGACATCGCCACTGGCCGCGTGAGCTGGAGCGAGTGCCTGGAGCGGATCCATGGGTTCGAGCCGGGGACATTCGAGGGCACCTTCGAGGCCTTCCAGCGCGAGATCCACCAGGATGACGTCGCCAGGGTGGAAGAGGCAATCGTTACGGCGCTGGAAACGGGGCGCCTCGAGGTCGAGTACCGCGCGATCCTGCCGGATGGCGGCCTGCGGTGGCTTTCAGGCCGTGGGATGGTGGCGCGGGACGCCGACGGAAAAGCCACGCGACTCGTCGGAATCTGCATGGATGTGACCCGGGAGAAGCGGGCGGAGCAATCGCTGAGATTGCTCGTGGACGCGAGCGAGCAACTCGGATCGTCCCTGGACTTCGAAGAGACGTTCCGGCAGCTGGCACAACTTATCGTGCCGCGCTTCGCGGACTGGTGCGTCATCCACCTGGTTCGGCGCGATCAGCGCCTGCGGAGGGTGGCGGTAGTGCACCGTGACCCGGAGAAGCAACTGGTGGCGGACTCGATCTCCGAGACGAGCTTGAACGAGTCAGCGCCGCCTATCCGTTCGCTTGCGGACGGCAAGGCGCTGCTCTACGAGCGCATGCGCGAGGAGGAGCTGCGGGCCTACTTCGCGCGGGTTCCTGATGCCGACAAGATCCTGAGCCTGGGATGGGGCTCCAGCATCATCACGCCGCTCGTCGCGCGAGGAGTGACGCTGGGGGCGATCACGTTCGTGCGGCAGCCGGGCAGTACGCACTATGACAAGGCCGACCTGGACGTGGCCAAGCAGCTCACACGGCGGGCGGCGCTCTCACTGGACAACTCCCGGCTGTACAGCGAGTCAGAACGCGTACGAAACGACGTGGTGGCCGCTAACCAGGTTAAGGACGAGTTCCTGGACATGGTGTCTCACGAGATGCGCACGCCGCTCACGTTCCTGCAGGCGGGCACCTCCCTGCTCGCACGGCGGCGGCACGACCTGGAGGAGGAGGAGCTCGCCGGGCTGGTGGCTGACCTGGAGTCCCAGGGGGTGCAACTGCAAACGATGGTCGAGAACCTCCTCGCGTTGGCGCGGACGGGCGGCACAGAGGCGCTGGAGTTGGAGCCACTGCGGCTGGATCGCGTGGTGAAGGGGGTGCTCGGGCCCTTCCGGGAGCGGCACCCGCGGCGGTCCGTGACGGTGGAGATCAGCGGGGTACCGCTGGTCGCTGCGCACGGGCCATCCATGGAGCGGCTGCTGCGGAACATCGTTTCGAACGCGGTCAAATACAGTCCTGCCTCGGAGCCAATCGGGATCGATGCGCTGGTGTTGGAGGACGGACGGATCGCGTTGCGGGTGAGGGACCATGGGCCGGGAGTCCCCGCGGAGGAGATGGAGCGCATCTTCGAGCGCTTCTATCGTTCCAAGCGGACGTCGACGACCTCACCGGGGTCGGGCATTGGGCTGGCGCTGTGTCGAAGGCTGGCGCGGATGATGGGCGGGGACGTGGTGGCGGAGAACCGGCCGGAGGGTGGGCTGGAGGTTTCGGTGATCCTGCGGCCGTACATGCTGGAGGAGTAGGGGCGGGATTCGGCGATCTGAGCAACGGCACAAACCGCTCCCTCCCGGTCGCGGCGCGGACTGTTAGATGGGGTAGCGGGGGATGGCGCCGAGGCGTTCGAGGACGGAGCGGTAGGTTTCGATGTCCTGGGCGCCCGTGAGGACGAAGCGGTCGTCGAAGATCATGGTGGGGGTGCTGGTGACGCCTTTGGCGCGGGCGGTGCTGGTGGTCTGGTCGACGAGGCTCGCGTAACGGCCGATGAGCGTCTCGAAGCGAAACTCCTCCGGGTCGAGGCCGGCGGACCGGGCGATGTCCATGAGGACGTCGAGGTCACCGATGTCGCGCGCGCCCTCGAAGTATTCCTTGAAGAGCGCCTCGTGCACGGCCTCGAACTGGCCGCGGTCGCGGGCGAACTCAGCGAGCTCGAGGGCGCGGTGGGAATTGGAGAGGTGGCGGTTGGAGGCGAGCGTGATGCCCGCCTCGATGGCATACGAGCGAAGGTGGTCGCGGTATTCGCTGCCCCTGCGTTCGACGAGGGCGGTGAGGTCACGGCCCTCCGGCGGGGTCTCCGGGTGCAGCTCGAAGGGCCACCAGTTGACTGCGACGTGGAACTCGCCGGCGAACTGCGCTACCCGACGGGCAGCGATGTAGCACCACGGTCAGACGTAGTCGGAGATGACGGTGACCTTCATGGGGTCGTTGGCCATGGGGGGAGTATAGCGAGGGAGGAGGGGGAAAACGGGACGACCGGAGTTCTCTGGGCCGGCGATCCCGCCCTCACCCCCAAGCCCCTCTCCCGCTGCGGCGGGCGAGGGGAGTGCACGGCCTTCGGAGTCGGCTTCAGGGCGGGCGGGGAGAACGGCGGGACCTGGCGCTTTCGGCCGTTCGCCGACTCGCCCAGGTGGCGTTCAGGGTGGGGTGGCAGGAGCGGGAATGGCGCCGGACGCGTGGAGGGCGGCGAGCATGCGCGCGGCCGTCTCGGGCGTGGCGTCGACCTCGAAGGTCATGAGGGCTACGCCACCGATGAGCGGGCTGGCGGCGAGGGCACCGAGGGTTTCGGCGAAGGCGGCCCAGGGAGCGTCCGCGTCGCCGGAGGCGAGCGTATCGCGGACCGAGGGAGGAAGGGCGACGCCCATGCGCGACTCGATGCGGTTCGCCGCCTCGAGCGAAGTGAGGGGCATGGCCATGGCGACGATGCGAGTCTCGGGAGAGGCTTCCAGGACGGCCTCGGCGGCGGGCCTGAGGGACTCCAGGTCGAAGACCGGCTGGGTCTGCACGTAGCGGGCGCCCGCGCGTAGCTTGGGGAGGAGGTTGCGGAGCACGGCCGCGCGATCGGGCACGTACTGGTTCAAGGTAGCGCCGACGATGGCGGCCGCATGTGCGGAGGCAGCCTCGCAGGCGTCGCGGATGGTGATCTCGTCGGGCGTGTCCGCATCGTGGTCACCGCGGATACAGAGGATGTTGTGGATGCCGGCGGCCTGAGCGGCGCTGAGGTCGGCGTCGAGGGCGGTGCGGGATTTGCCGCGGGTGACGAGGTGCCAGACGGGCTCGATTCCCGCGGAATGGAGCTCGATCGCGGCTTCGAGACTGGATTGGCGGCCGGGACGCTGGATGACGTTGATGGCGCCAGGAGCATTGCCGAGCAGCCGCGCGCGCCGCTGGAGGATGTGCGGAAGCGAGCTCTTCGGAGGAGTGATCTCGAGAGCGACCGTGAACCGGCCGGCGGTGAAGGAGTCGGCGAGGGACATGTCCCATTAGCGTGGCAAGCCGCGAGGGAAGAGGGAAGAGGGCCGCAGCCTCGCTTCGCCGGCAACGTGCCGGATCGAGGGCCAACCGCTTGCTTACGCGCGCGGCACCGAACACGCGGCCGCGGCTACCCGAACGAGCCTTTGGCGCCGCGGAGGCGGGGGTCGAGGAGGTCGCGGAGGGCGTCGCCGAGCATGTTGAAGGCGAAGACGGCGAGGGCGATGGCGAGGCCGGGCCAGAGGATGCCCCAGGGCTCCACGCTGGTAAAGCGACGGGCGAGGTCCAGCATCTGGCCCCAGGTGGGTTTGTCGGGGTCGCTCACGCCGAAGCCGAGGAAGCTGAGCGTGGCCTCGGCGAGGATGACGCCGCCGAGTGAAATGGTCGCCTGGACCATGAGGGGGCCAAAGATGTTGGGGATGACGTGCCGGAGCATGATCCGGCCGTCGGTGGCGCCAATGACGCGAGCGGCTTCGAGGTACTGCGAGGAGCGCACCCCGATGACAGCGCTCCGAATGACGCGCGAGCCCCCGGCCGCGCCGAGGACGCCAAGCACCACCGCAAGCTTGAAGAAGGTGATGCGAGGCTCATCAAAGGGGAGCGGGCCGTCCAGGTCCATCCCTCCGATGAGTGTGGGGAGGGCGAGGAGCACGACGAGCACCGGCAGCGCAAGCAGCGCGTCGACCAGGCGCTGGATGAAGGAGTCGTACTTGCCTCCGAAATAGCCCGAAGTGACGCCGACCAGGAGCCCAAGCACGGTACTTATGCCGACAGATACGAGGCCGATGTAGATCGCCCACCGGGCCCCGTAGATGAGGCGTGAGTAGATGTCCCGGCCCAGCTGGTCGGTGCCGAAGGGTTCGCTCGTGCTGCCGGAGATGGTCTGGGTCTCGCCTGTGATGAAGCTCGTCTCCGTCTTCGAGGGACAGAGGAAGCTGCCTTGCGGGCCGAGGCAGCGCTCCTGGAAGGGCGTGGCGAAGGCGTCAGCCGGGGGGTGGGTGGCAAAAAACCCGGGGAACAGGCCCAGGATCACCATGATGAGGATGATGATCAGTCCCGCGAACCCGAGTGGCTTACGCCTCGCCAGGGTGGTGAAGAACCCCCAGAGCCTCCCGAAAAAGCCCGGCGCCGGCCGCTCAATGTGTCCAACCTGGGGGAGGGCAACAGCTTCTGCCATGGGTTCAGACCCGTGCCCGTGGGTCGAGCACCGTGTAAGCGATGTCGACCATGAGGTTGATGAGGATGACGGCGATGGCAAAGAAGAGGGTCACGCCCTGGACGACGGCGAAGTCTTTTTGCTGCACCGCGCGGATCAGGTGAGTGCCAAGCCCGGGGAGGGTGAACAGCGTCTCGAAGACGACGGTACCGCCCACGAGGAAGGCGAGCGTGAGCCCGAGGACGGTAATCACGGGAAGCAACGCGTTGCGCAGCGCGTGACGCGCGATGATGACGCGCTCGCGAAGGCCCTTCGCCCAGGCGGTGCGGATGTAGTCCTGCCGGAGGACGTCGAGCATCATCGTGCGCGAGAAGCGCATGACCTGGGCCGCGGACGCAAGCGAGAGGAGGAACGCGGGCAGCCACATGTTCTTGAGATTCACGAAGGGGTTGTCAAGGAGGGACGTGTACTGCGTGTCCGGGATCCAGCCGGAGCGCTCGGCGAGGATGGTGAGGAGGATGGTGGCGAGCAGGAAACCCGGCACGGAAAGGCCAAAGATGGCAAACACGCGGAGGGTGTAGTCGGGCCAGCGGTCCTGGCGCATGGCCGAGAAGACGCCAATGGGCACGCCGATGAACAGTGAGAAGAGGACGGCGAGGACGGCGAGCTCCAGCGTGACGCCGATCTTTGGCCCCATCTCCGAGAGGACGGGCTCGAACGTGTAGGCCGATTCGCCCCAGTCGCCAGTGACGATGTTGCCGAGCCACTTGATGTACTCGGACCAGACCGGGTTGTTGAGGCCGTAGTCTTCCTTCACGGCTTCCGCAGCCTCCGGGGTGTAGCCTTCCCCGAGGCGCGCGGCCACCACCGAATCCGGGTCCAGCCTCACCATCATGAACACGAGGAACGAGACGATGAGGAGCGTTGGAACCGAGAGGAGAAGCCGGCGGACGATGAAGCTGTACATGGCCACTCAGTGAGGTGGGGTTGGCGGGGGGGGGCCATTGGGGCGGGGCGGGGATGAACGTGGG
>JBBDMZ010000002.1:27967-37550 GCA_040877955.1 Dehalococcoidia bacterium
CCGCCCCGGAAGCAACGATGGCCTGGGGCTCAGGTCTTGATCCAGGCGTTCTCGGCGTCGTCGTAGCCGGCCAGGAACGGCGTCGCCACGACATTCTGGACCTTGCCCGCCTGGACGCCGAATCCGATGCGGGAGCCGATCCAGCCCGGACCGGGGTCGTTGATGAGGTCGCGCTGGATCTCGTGGACGAGCGGCCGTCGCTCCTCGTTGTCGTAGATGGTGCGCTGCCGGTCGAGCTTGGCGTCGAGGTCCGGGTTGCTGTAGTCGCCGTAGTTGCGGCTGCCCCCAGCACCCGAGCGGTGATAGATGAAGAGCTGCGCGTCCGGGTACGGGCCGGACAGGAACAGCGTGGAGGCGAGGTTGTACTCACGTCGCACTTCGCGGCCGAGGAAGACTGCGAAGTCTGTCCCGATGTTCTCCGTGGTGAGCGTGACACCAATGTCGCGCAAGTTGGAGACGATGATGTCGTTCACGAGGTTCACGTTGAACGCCGTGACGGTGAGCACGGTGTCGTTAAAGCCATTGGGGAAGCCAGCGGCACTGAGGAGCGCCTTCGCTTCCTTGATTTCCGTTGGACGATCGCGGAACCCGGGGAGCGTGTTGAGCTCGTCCTCCGGCAGCACCCAGCCGGGAGCAGCGGGGGTCATGGGGCCGCCGGCGATGCCGCCGCCGCCGTAGACCGTCTCATACACCTGGCGGCGGTCGATGGCCATGAAGAGCGCCTTCCGGACCTGCGGGTTGTCGTAGGGCGCCTTCTTGTGGTTCATGAGCAGGCACTCACGCGTGGGATTCGGCGCGCGCGTGACGTGGAAGTTGCTGTCGTTGGCGAACTGCTGCGCGAGGAGCGCTGGGAGGTCCGTCGAATCGGCCTGGCCCGCGCGGAGGGCATTGGCCTTCGCCTGGTCGTCTGGTTGGTTCACCACTTCCCAGCCATCGACCCAGGCGGTGTCGGGCTTCCAGTAGCCGTCCGCGCGGCGCTGCATGGTGAAGCCCTGGCCAGCCTGGAAATTCACGAGCTCGTACGGACCAGAGCCGACGACGTCCTCCGCCGTCTGAATCGCCTCCGCGCCCCGCGCCGCGATCTCTTGCGGAATGATGAGGTCGTACTGGTCGCTCATGGCGGAGAGGAGGTCGGCCTGGGGGGCCTTGAGCTTGAACTGGACGGTGGTGGGATCGATCACCGTGATCGTGTCGACGTTCACGTAGTTACCGGAACGCGGTGACTGCGCGCCGAGACCCTTGATGCGCTCGAAGGTGGCCTTCACGTCGTCGGCCGTTACATTGCGGCCGTTCGCGGGTGCGCGCTGCTGCCACTTGGCCTCGGGGCGGATCTTGAAGATCAGGGTCGTGCCGTCGTCGGTGATCTCGGGCTGGGCCGCAGCAAGGTCCGGCTCAGGGAGAAAGGGATCCTGGGCCGCGAAACGCATGAGGAAGTTGCCGGCCCAGTGCCAGACACCGGCAGACTCGAAGGGCGTGTTCGTGCGGTGGATGTCGAGCAGCGAGCCGACCGGCCCGCCGATGGTACGGAGGGTGCCGCCGCGCTGGGGCTGTTCGGTCGAGGGGCTGCCAGTGCCGCCGGGCGTAGTGGTCCCATCGTCATCGTCGCCGTCATCGTCGCCGCAGCCCACGAGAGCGAGGCTGGCGGCGCCCGTGAGAGCGATGCCTGAGCCGGTGAGCATGCGACGCCGGCTGGCGCGTTGCAGCCACCACCTGTTCCAGTAGTTGTTTTCAGTCATGCGAAACTCTCCCCTCTTGGGTTTACTGGTTGAGTGTCCTGGTATCTATCAGATACGGCGATAGCACGATGATTGGATTCTTTCCGAGTGTCGTCTGTTCGTCAAATGAGAGCACCATGCGATAGGTGCGTACAATACATGGAATGCGACGAATCTCGTTCAACGAAAGAGGAACACTCGTGATGCAATGTACGTGCAACGTGAAGTGGTTTAAGTACACGCCAATGTTATGCCTTTGCCCCGATCAGGTGCGCAAAACAGTGAAGCCCGGGAGCGGCATCGATCCCGGGCTCTGTGTGAGCGCGCCAACTACGCCCCGCGTGCGGCGGGGACGGTCAGCCGAGGAAGGCTCTGACCTCGGCGGCGAAGGCGGTGGTGTTCTCGAGTGGCGCCATGTGGCCAGCGCCGGGGATGGTGACAAGCTCGGACTTCGCGATCTTCGTCTGGAAGAGCGGCCCATAGGCGGGCGGGATGAGCCTGTCCTGGTCGCCCCAGATGATGAGGGTGGGGGCCTTGATGCGATGGATGCGCTTTTTTAGACCCTTGTCCGGGATGGGCCAGAGGAACTTGCCGGCGGCGGAGAAGTTGGCGAGCTGGAGGTACATCATCTCGGCCATCTCGTCCGCGTCCGCGGGAGGCTTGAAGAGCTCGCCGATGACCGGGTTCGTGAGGTCGCCGAAGAGCACGCCAGGCAGCTCGTTGGGCATGAGCGTAAAGAAGTCCGTCACAGGCGTCTCGTCCATCCAGAGGCCCGCTGGGGAGGCAAGGACGAGCTTCTTCACCATGTCCGGGCGAGCGGCGGCGAGCTCGGCGGCGAACATGCCGCCGATGGAGTGGCCACCCAGGTTGAAGCGCTCGAGACCGAGGGCGTCGGACAGGTCCTGCAGGTAGAAGGCCATGTCGTGGATGTCGTCGATCTCGTCGAGGCCGGGAGTGTCGTTCCAGCCCGGGTGGACGGGCACGATCACGTCGTACGACTCGGCGAGCGCGGCGTAGTCCGGGGTCCAATCACGGACGCCGCCGGCGCCATGGAGCCAGAGCAGCGGCTCGCCTTTGCCGTCGCGATAGACGGGCGGGTTCCACTTACCGCCGCGGACGGAGATAGGCTTGGGCTCGACGGTCATGGCGGTCACCTCGGTGGTTGTGGGCGGGCGATCGTTAGCGTCGCCCTAAGCATGCGGATGGTACATGGGGGTTCGGCCATAGGCCATAGGCCGGGCGCTGTCTCTCGATGCTCACCGGCAGGGCGGGCGGCGACGATCTGTCAGGCGAATTCGATGTCGGACCAGTGGCGCGCGTCAACGAAGAGGCCGAGGTGGCGGGCGTTGTCGGTGGCGACGATGACCTGGTGGCCGTCGGCCGCGATGGAGAGGGCGGTGGCAGCCAGGATGACGTCGGCGTCGAGGGAGTGCGGATCGGAGGTGGGGCGGCCTTGCTGACGCGACTGCGCCCAAAGCCGCGCTGCGCTCCGCATGATAGAGGTCGACAAGGGCTGATACCGCGATGCAGTTACGAGCGCGTCGAGACGGCGTAGCGACAAGGGCAGCCCGGCACGGATCAGCTCACGGCGAACCTCATAGTCGGCGATCTCTGGGATAACCAACAGCTGCCGCGAAGCCTTCAGCCAATCCGTGAACTCAAGCCCACGCCGAGGGTTCACGGCAGCTCCTAACGGGCCAGCGTCAAGGAGGACAAGCCTACTCACGTATCGGGGACTGGCCGAGTTCCCGCCGGGTTTCGTTCATCGCGGCCTTGAGAATCTGCCACGAGCGCGCATGTTCCTCCGGATCGTCCAGCCCCAACTCGGCGAGAAGCTCGAAGTACGACTTCGTAGTGAGGGGAGGACGCAACCCACTTTCGTTCGTCGGGGCGGGAGGAGCAGGCTCGGCAGTCACACATTCATTCTGCCACAGACGGCCTGCCACTGCGGACGGATTCGCGCTGCCGCTTTGGTCAGCCTTGGCGGACCGGAAGCTGGCCCAACGCCTTCCGCGTCTCGTTCATGCCACGCTTCAAGGTCTCCCAGTTCCTCTCCTGCTCGCCGGAGTCGTCGGCCTGCCACTCGCGGAAGATGGCCAGGAAGCTGCGTTGTCGGGCGCGCGCACGCTTCAGTTCAGCGCGGGTACGTGGCCGCGACACCGGTGGCGGGATGGGATCAGCACTCACGCGGCCTATCATCGCACACCGAACGGACTCAGATGGAGGTGGCCGGGGAAGTGCGACGTTGAAGCAGCGGTTGCATGCCCAGGTCGCGCCGCGTCTGCTCCAAAGCTCGCTTCAGGTAGCGCCACGTTTCTTCTTGCTCACCCGAATCGTCAGCCATCCACTCGGCCAATAGATCGTGAATGGACTCGTTGCTGGTCGGGGGGCGCAGCTCGGGCGGCAGGTCGCCGGAGGGCCGTGAGGTAGGGTGGGCGGTCACTCTCCCATTGTGCCACAACCGCGCCTATCGCTCGGAGCCGGCCACAGCCACCTCGCGGAGGGCGCGGTCGAGGAAGGCGACGGCGCGGGGGTAGGCGTCGAGGCGGTTCTTGAGCTTCATGAGGCCGTGGCCCTCGTCGTCGTAGATGGCGAGCTCACACGGGATCTCGCGCTCGAAGAGGGCCTGGTGGACCTGCCTCGCCTCGCCCACGGGCACGCGCGGGTCGTTGGTGCCGTGGATGATGAAGAGGGGCGCGCGAATCTGGTCCGCGTGGGTGAGCGGGGAGATCGACTCGAGGAACTCGCGGTCGTGCTGGAGGGAGCCGTATTCGCGCTCCCGGAACTGGCGGCGCCAGGCGGACGTGTTCTCGAGGAAGGTGACCCAGTTCGAGATGCCGACGATGTCCACGGCAGCCGCCCAGCGCTCGGGCTGAAAGGCGAGGCCCGCGAGCACCATGAAGCCGCCGTAGGAGCCACCGAAGAGGGCGGCCCGGCGGCGGTCGAGCCCGATCGTTGGGAGCCAGTCGTGAAGGGCGCCAAGGTCCGCGACGGAGTTCATGCGCAGGCGGACATCGTCGAGGTGGTGGAAGCGCTTGCCGTACCCGGTCGAGCCGCGGACGTTCGGGGCGACGACTGCATAGCCGCTGTGGACGAGGTACTGCACGACGGGGTCGAAGACCGGCTTGTACTGCGCCTCCGGGCCACCGTGGACCGAAACGACAACGGGGAGTGAGGCGCCATCCGTGGACGGAGCGCGAAAGATGTAGGCGGATACACGTTCGCCGTCGAAAGAGTGGAAGTGCTGGAGCTCGGCATCGACGAGGACATTCTCCGGGAGGTCTGTGGCGCTGTTTGTGAGCTGACGAAGGTCGTGCGACTCGACGTCGTAGACCCAGGCCTCGGGGATGCGGGCGCCGGACGTCCAGGTGAAGGCGAGCTTGCCGCCGTCACTGGAGAAGACGGGGTCATGGACGCGGATGGCGCCATGCCCCACGCCTGCGCCGGGCACGGGGACCTCCCCGAGCGAGGTCAGGGTCGCCGCCTCGAACAGCTCGAAGCGGGAGTAGCCGTCCTCATTCGTGGCGATGAGGAGGTGCCGGCCCGCCTGGTCGCCGTAGCAGTCTGCCTCCCATTCAAACTCGCGGACGTACTCCCACGAGCGGGACGCGAGGTCGTAACGTGCGAGGGCGGAGACGTCGCCGCCCTGATCAGTGGTGAAGTAGAAGCCGGAGCTGTCGCCGAGCCAGGTGGGGCCGCTGTAGTAAGCGTCGTCGTCGTGAGGAGAGACGTGGATGGCCGCGCCCGCGGTGGTGTCGATGAGGTAGAGGTCGTTGTCGCCGTTCCGCTCGGAGAGGCGGATGACCCCGAGGTAGCGGCCGTCCGGTGAGAAGCGCGAGGCATCGCACCAGCCTCCGGGCGCGAACACCATCTCGCTCTCACCGGATTCGAGGTCGTGGATGTAGATGTCGAAGTCGACGCCATTGCGGCGGTTGGAGGCATAGGCGAAGCGGCGCCCATCCCGGGTGACGCCGCCCGCGCGGAAGATGAAGTCGGGCTCGTGGATGACCGGGCGGAGATTCGAACCGTCTTCGTCGATGAGGTAGACCTGGTGGCGCTCGTTGCCGCCCGCGTCCATCTGGATGAGGAGCGTGCCGTCGTGGTTGGGGAGGTAGCGGCCGGAGACGGGCTCGTCGAAGGCGGTGATCGGCGCCAGGTCGCCGCCGCCGACGGGGAGCTGGTAGAGCTGGTTTGTGCCGGTGATGTTCGAAGCGACGAGGAGGCGGGAGCCGTCGGGCGAGAAGCCGGCGGCCATGGCGGACTTCGTTTCGAGGAACGCGCTGATGGGGTAAGGCATGGCACGGCCTCCGTGGGGCGTCGTGGCAGTCTACCGCCTGGCTATTGCGCGGGCGTCGTTTCCGACCGGCGGCAGGCGTTCGCCCAGGCAACGATCCGCGCCGCCGATTCCTCCGGAGGAAGGTGCGTGACATCGAGCTCGAGTGTATTGGGATGAGAGGTGGTGAATCTCGGGCCCTCGTTGAACTCGCGCGCCAGTCCGGGGTCGACGAGCTTCATCCGCTCCCTTCGATCCGGCCGCACGACACGACGCATGACCTCATCGGTCGCGCAGGAGAGGAGGACGGGCACGAAAGCGCTCCGCCGGACCTCAGCGAGTGCGCGCAGCTCTTCAAACACGACCTCCTCCGCGGGATCGCCACCACGCAGGTAGTTCGTGAACACGAAGGAGAGATGTGGCGGCGAGAGCTCTATCATGGCGTCGAGCACAGCCCGGCGGACCTGGCTCACGTGCGACCACACACCGGGCGGCAGAGGCCGGATGCCGTCCTGGTCGAGGACGTTGAAGATCACATTCGCGATGCTGTGGTTGTCCACGAGGCGGGCGGGGAGCACGGGGGCGACTTTCGAGGCGATCGTGTACTTCCCGACGGCGGGGCTGCCGATGAAGTGGATGATGACGGGGTTGGGAGACACTTGGGGATTCGCCACGTGTGGATTGTAGGCAGACGGCCCGATTGGTGGCTGGTCCAGCGGCCACGGAGGGCCGCGACTCCTGCGTCCGCCCTTGGGCTGAGGCGGAGGGGCAGGCCGGTGCGTAGGATGCCGACCCAATGGGTGAAGTCGCGGCGCTGATCTCGGCAGCTATCTGGGCGGGCACGAGCATCGCCTTCGCCCGCTTCGCCGGCCGCACGTCGCCCGCGGTGATCTCGGCGATCCGGCTGGCGGCCGCCACGATCGTCCTGGTGGGCATCCTGCTCGTCTCGGGCCAGGTTGCGGACTACGGGGATGCTTCGTGGGAGTCGCTCGCCTGGATTGTGATCAGCGGTGCGCTGGCGTACGCGGTGGGGGACACCATCTACATCCACGTGCTGCCGATGCTCGGCATGCAGCGCACCTTCCCGATCTCGATGGCGCTGTTCATCACCTTCACGGTGATTGGCGGCGTGGTGCTGCTGGGCGAGGAGATGACCTGGGGCCTGCCCGCGGGCGCCGTGTTGGTCGCGGTCGGCATCTCGCTCATCGTCGTGCCGCGGGCAAAAGACGGCATCGCCGAGCCGGCGCCAGGCGAGGGGGACCTCGTCATTGTTGACCCGCCGGGTCCGCCACAGGCGCCCTCCGCGCTGCACGGCTACCTGCTGTTGCTGTTGGTGGGAATCTTCTGGGCGTCGGCAAGCCTGTTGCTGGCCGGCCAGCGCGGCGATCTCGGGGCCATCGCCGCAGGCACGGTGCGCATCCCGGCGGGCGCAATCGGGCTTCTCGGATTCGTCGTCGTGGCGCAGCGCGAAGACCTGGCGATCCCATTCCGGGACCGGCGGCTGCTGTGGGGCATTGTGCTCGCGGGGCTAGTCGGCACGGGCATCGGCAGCATGCTCTACGTGTACGGCGTGTTGGAAGCGGGCGCGGCGCGCGCGTCAGTGCTCTCGGCAACGGCGCCGCTGATGGGGCTGCCGCTGTCGATCCTGATCCTGAAGGAGCGGCTGAACATGTGGGTGGTTGCCGGGACCGTGCTGTGCGTGCTCGGGATCGTGCTGGTGGTGGTGTAGGTCCTCACCGCGCGACCCCCTCTCCGCGGGCTCGCGGAGAAGGGGAGTAGGGCGTCGCTGAGAGCGCGCGCAGGCGCCGGTACTGCCACTCGCGTTCTTCGATGGCGGCGTCCATGGAGCCGGCTGCATCGCGGACGGCGGTGGCGGCGTAGCGGGCAGCGTGGATGGCGTGGGTGGGAACGTGCGCGGTCCCTAACGCTTGCCCCGCGGCACGGGCGGCAGAGCGAGCGGCGTCATCCTCCTCCACCTCGCGAGCGGCGGCATGAGCGGCGAGCGAGGTTGTTCGCACGTCCGCCATCTTGAACAGGCCCGTCCGCACCCACTCACGGCACGCTTCGATGGCGCGCCGAGGGCGGTCGTCCGCCGGGAACTTCCGTTCGAAGCAGGGCAGGACACGCTCGGCGCAGTCGGCGGCCCAGGTGGCGAGGAGTCTCTGCTCGGTCTGTTTCGCCAGCGCCGCTATCTTGTCGTCCATGGGCGTCGCCGCCATCCGCCGTCCCCCATCGCTTCGTTTGCCCCGACTCTCAGCAGTCGCTCTTGGCGCCCTCGAGGTCGAATACAGTGCAGTCTGGCCCGCAGACCTGGGCGCAGAAGTCGATGAGCCACTGGATCGCGCCGGGCTCGAGGCAGTAGCAGGTGTCGCCGTTGGGCATGGCGCCAACGCGCACGATCCCGGCCTCGCGCAGGACTTTGAGGTGCTGCGAGACCGTTGACTGCGCGAGAGGGAGGGCGTCGACGAAGTCGCCCGTGGCGCAGGCGTTGCGCCGCGCGAGCTCGGTGACGATGCGCACCCGCGCGGGGTTGCCGAGGGCGCGAAAGACGGTTGCCGCGCGTTCTTCGGCGTCGGTAAGGATGTCGAGGGTTTTCATGCTGAACCCAGTGTAGCAAGCGAATCGTTAATTTGCGATGATGGGGATTGACGCCCTGGGGTCGGGCATCGTAATTTGACGATGCATCGTAAAAATGCGATGACGAAGGAGACACAACCATGACGACGCCCACTGACGCGGAGATCCGCGCGAAGGTATCGCAGTCCTACGGAAACCGGGTACGCCCGGTGCTCGAATCGGCCGACACGATCCCGCTGGTGAGCGCAGGCGGCTGTTGCGGCTCGTCCCCGGCCACGGACAGCGCAGTGGCGGAAACGGCCTCCTGTTGCGGCTCGACCTCGAGCGCGGAAGGTGCCTGTTGCGGCGAGTCCGCCACGGATGACCTCCAGATCACGAACATCGCCCGGCTCTACCAGGACACGGATGTCTCCGACCTGCCGGCGACCGTGACGGATGTCGCCTTCGGCTGCGGCAACCCGACCGCCATCTCGGCGATGAAGCCGGGTGAGGTCGTCCTCGACCTCGGCTCCGGTGGCGGGATCGACTGCTTCCTCGCGGCGAAGATGGTGGGCGAGACGGGCCGCGTCTACGGCGTCGACATGACCCCGGAGATGATCGCGCTCGCACGCAAGAACGCAACGAAGGTCGGCGCCACGAACGTCGAGTTCCGCCTGGGCGAGATCGAGCAGCTTCCCATCCCGGACGGCTCGGTCGACGTGATCATTTCGAACTGCGTGATCAACCTGTCGCCCGACAAGGACCGCGTGTTCCGCGAGGCGTTCCGCGTGCTCAGGCCGGGCGGGCGGCTCCAGGTCAGCGACATCGTCTGGACGAAGCCGGTGCCGGAGTCGGTGAAGAACGACATGGAGGCGTGGGCCGGCTGCATCGCGGGCGCGCTGCAGGAGTCCGATTACGTGGGGAAGATCGAGGCTGCAGGCTTTGCGGACGTAGCGTCGACGGCGGCCGAGTACTCAGGCGGCAAGGGCATTGCCTCGGCTAACGTGGTCGCCTACAAGCGGTAGGGCCCCCCCCCCCC
>JBBDMZ010000003.1:0-37464 GCA_040877955.1 Dehalococcoidia bacterium
CCCCCAATCGCCAATCCTCCAGGTCTCCGCGCAACCGCGTTGAAATCAATCGGTGCCCCCTACCCCCCCCGGTACCTGCCACCGGCGACCCGCGACCAATCACTCCCCTCTCCCGCCGCAGCGGGAGAGGGGCCGGGGGTGAGGGCCGGATCGCCATGCGCGCCGATCGCACGCCTGAGATCGACGGTCGCCCCTACCCCACCTTCACGCGATACTCACCGTTATGCCGACCACGGCCGCCCACAAGACCGCCGAGGCCTACCTCGAAGCCTACCTCCGCGAGCTCGACGCCCTCGGCAACCGCTCCCCTTACACCATCCGCAACTACCGCAACGACATCGGCCACTTCCTCGCCGACTGCCGCGACCGCCAGTTGGACGCGCTCGCCGTCACCCGCGCGACCGCCCGCGAATACCTCGGGCGCTGCCGCGAGGGCGGCATGGTGCCCGCGTCCATCACGCGCCGTACCAGCACCATTCACGGCTTCTACAAGTACCTCCACCGCGAAGGCGCTACCGACCGCGACCTCCTCTACGGCATCGCGCTCCCGAAGAAGCCGAAGCGCCTCCCCAAGGTCCTCGACCCGAAGCTCCTGGATGCCCTCCTGGCCGCGCCCGACATCTCGAAACCCAACGGCCTGCGCGACCGCGCCATGTTCGAACTGCTCTACGGCGCGGGCCTCCGAGTCTCCGAGCTCGTTTCGCTCGACGTCGGTCAACTCGACCTCCGCGAGGGAGTGGCGGTCGTGCACGGCAAGGGCGCGAAGGAGCGGCTCGTCGTCTTCGGCGACCCTGCCGTGCGCGCCGTCACCCTCTACCTCCGCGACGGCCGCCCCGAGCTCGCAGATGGGACTCGGAGAACGCTTCCTCCGGACGCCCGCAACGGTGGGAAGGCAGCCCCCCCTCTCCCGCGAAGTCGGGAGAGGGGGCCGGGGGGTGAGGGCGCCCTCTTCCTCAACCGCTTCGGCCGCCGCCTCACCGCCCGTTACGTGCAGATGGTGATCAAGCGGCACGCCCTCGCCGCCGGCATCGCCGAGGACATTCACCCCCACCTCCTGCGGCACTCCTTCGCCACCCACCTCCTCGACGGCGGCGCCGACCTCCGTGTCGTCCAGGACCTCCTCGGCCACAGCTCCGCCAACACCACCCAGATCTACACCCACGTCAGCCAGGCCCGGCAGGCCGAGGTCACGAGAAAGGCCTGGGAACAACTCGCGGAACAGGCCCTCGACGGCGGCCGGCGGCGCTCATCCCGCGGCCAGAGTGCCTGAGCGCGCCCCCACCCGTAGAGTAGGCCGGTGCCCAACCGTCCCCTCATCCTCCTCGTCCACGGCCCGAACCTGAACCTCCTCGGCGAACGCAACCCCGAGGTCTACGGCACCACCACCCTCGCCGATATCGAGCGCGACGTGGTGGTCGCTGCCGGCGAACGTGGCCTTGAAGTGATGCGCTTCCAGAGCAACCACGAAGGCGCCATCATCGACTACCTCCACCAGCACAGGAAACGCGCTGCCGGCCTCATCATCAACGCGGGCGCCTACACCCATACCTCCGTCGCTCTTCGCGACGCCATCGAAGCGATCCAGCTCCCCGCCGTCGAAGTTCACATCTCCAACACCCACGCTCGCGAAGAGTTCCGCCACACCTCCCTCCTCGCCGGCGTCTGCATCGGCACCATCGCAGGCCTCGGCCGCCCCGGCTACACCGCCGCCGTCACCCTCCTCGCCGACCACCTCGACCGATGATCGGTGCCGTGCGCGCCAGCAAGCGGTTCGTGCCCATCGCACCCACCGTCCCGCGCAGCCTTCGACGCAACTCCCCCTCTCCGCATCCTGCGGAGAGGGGGCCAGGGGGTGAGGGCCACGCCCGACCGGAGTAGGCTACGCCTACTACCCCCACCCAAGGAGTGCCACAGCCATGGTCCTCAAGTACGCAGTCGACGAGCACGTCGCCACCGTCACGCTCAACCGCCCCGAAGCTATGAACGCCCTTACCCGCGAGCTCTACGGCGAGCTCGAGCAGGCCATGCGCAACGCCCACCGCGACCCCGAGGTGCGCGCCGTCATCATCACCGGCGAGGGCCGCGCCTTCTGCTCCGGCGACGACGTCAAGCAGATCATGCTGGGCGAGCAGCGCGACGCCTCCACCGCCCGCCTGCGCGACGTCAAGCCGCGCCCCACGCCCGCCGCCGTCGCCGTCCTCGAGTGCGACAAGCCTGTCATCGCCGCGGTCAACGGCGCCGCCGTCGGCTGGGGCATGGACCTCACCCTCTTCTGCGACATTCGCATTGCCAGTGACCGTGCGAAGTTCGGCGAGCTCTTCATCAAGCGCGGCCTCGTCAGCGATATGGGCGGCCTCTGGCGCCTGCCCCAGGTCGTCGGCCCCTCGAAGGCGGCCGAGCTCCTCTTCACCGGCGACATCATCGACGCGGAGGAAGCAATGCGCATCGGGCTTGTCTCGAAGGTCGTCCCCCACGAAGAGCTCATGGACGCCGCCACCGCCATGGCCCGCAAGATCGCCAACAACCCGCCCATCGCCATGCGCTACATGAAGGAGGGCCTCCGCAAGACCACCTACGGCGACATGGGTGAAATCGGCGCCTACGTTGGCAGCTCCCTTGCCTACCTCTTCACCACCGAAGACCACCGTGAAGGCGCCCTCAGCTTCGTCGAACGCCGCGAACCCGTCTTCAAAGGCCGGTGACAATCGGTGCCGCGGGCGAGCAAGCGGTTCGTGCTCCCACGACTAATGCCCAGGGGTATTCGATGCACTCCACCTCCTCGCGCCGACTCCCCTCTCCCTCTGGGAGAGGGGCCGGGGGTGAGGGCGAAAGCCTGGCCCCTCGCACCAGCCACGCCACTCGTCATCGCGCCTACGCGCAGCGCCTCCACACCACTCCCCCTCTCCCGCGAAGTCGGGAGAGGGGGCCGGGGGGTGAGGCCTCACCCTCCGCCCGCTAGAATCGGGCTGTGCAAGCTCGCCTCCAGTACCGCGCCTGGCAGATAGTGACGGCCGTTGTCCGCCGTCTGCCCCTGCGCGTGGGCTACGCCATCGCCTCCACGCTCGGCTTCGCCGGCTTCTACCTCTGGCCCGGCGGACGCCGCGCCACGATCCGCAACTTCCGCCGGGTCCTCCCCGACGCGCCTCCCTCCGAGGTCCATCGCGTGGCCCGCGCCTCGCTCATCAACTACTTCCGCTACCTCGCTGACTTCGCACGCTTCCCATCACTCTCCCCCGACGACCTCCGCGCCGCCGTCGAAGGCGCCGGGCCGTTCGCCGCCCTCGACCGCGCGCTTGAAGGCGGAAAGGGGGCCGTGGTTGTCTGTATGCACTTCGGCAACTGGGACCTCGGCGCGGGCGCCACCGCCGCTCGCGGCTACCCGGTCACCGCTGTGGTTGAGACCTTCGCGGACGACCGCCTCGACGCCATGGTCGTGGGCTCTCGCCGGCGGCTCGGCATATGCACCGTGAAGATGGAGAGCGCCGGCCCCTCGCTCATCCGCGCCCTCCGCCGCAACGGCCTTCTCGCACTCCTCATCGACCGCCCGGTCCCGGGGGTGGGCGTCAAGGTGCATTTCTTCGGCGAGGAGGTGGAAGTCCCCGCCGGCCCGGCCCGCCTCGCCCTGATGACCGGCGCCCGCGTGGTTCCCGCGGCCTTCGTGCGCCTTCATCGCAACCGCCAGGATGTGCGCACCCTCGCGGACTTCAGCATCGACTACGTCCCCACCGGCAATACCACCGCCGACGTCCGCGCCCTCACTCAGGCCATCATGGACGTGCACGAGGGCTACATCCGCCGTTACCCCGACCAGTGGTACATGTTCCGCGAGATGTGGCCGCACGGAGGCGCTCGAACGATGTCCGCATGATTCGCCTGTGGGCGCTCAGGCTCTTCGGCCCCCTGGCCGGGCGCTATCCCGCCCTCTTCTATCCCATCGCGTCCACAGTCGGGTGGCTCGCCTGGCAACTCATGCCGCGCGAACGCGCACGCGTGGCCCGCAACCTGCTCCCGCTGTGCGACGGCGACCGGCGCCGCGCCCGTAAGGAGGGCGTCCGGGCGTACAGGAACGTGGCACGATACTGGGTGGATCTCGTGAGCCTCGCCCATCGGGACATGTCGAAGTTCGAGGCCCAACACATGCATATCGTCCACGCCGACCGCCTCTCAGCCCTCACCACGCCCGGCCCCGTGGTCGCGGTCTCCGCTCATACCGGCAACGCCGAGCTCGCCGTTCAGGCGCTGACCTGGCGCGGCCGCCCCTATGTCGCCCTCGTCGAGCGCCTGGAGCCTCCCGCCATGGCCGACCACGTCCAGCGCCTGCGCGCAGCCGCCGGTGGCAGCTTCCACGAGGCCGACTTCCGCGGCCTCAAGGCCCTCATCGCCGCCCTCAGGCGCGGCGAGCTCGTGGGCGTCATGGGTGACCGCGACATCCAGGGCTCCGGCGTCTGTGTGGACATGGCCGGGCGCCGCGTGAAGCTCCCCCGCGGCCCCTGGGAGCTCGCACGTCGCACCGACGCCCTCGTCGTCCCCATGTTCACCGCTCGTGTCGACGGCGACGATTTCGCCCTCTACGTCGAGGAGCCCTTCCGCGTGCGTTGCTCCGACAGCGCCGAGGACGACGTCCAACGAGCAGCCGAGCGCTTCGCCCGCGTCCTCGAAGCCCACCTGCGCCGCGACCCCGGCCAGTGGGCCGTGCGCGAAGACTTCTGGCGGGTGCACGACTGTGGGTAGGGCCGACCTCCACGTCCACACGCGTGTCTCCGACGGCATGGCCACCGTCGAGCAGGTCCTCGAGCACGCGGAACGCCTCGGCGACCTCGACCTCATCGCCGTCACCGACCACGAGGATGCAGCCGGCGGCCTTCGCGGCCGCGAGCTCGTTGCGCAGCGCGCCTACCGCCTCGATGTCGTGCCCGGCGCCGAGGTCACCACCCTCCAGGGCCACCTCCTCGCTCTCTTCGTCGAACGCTGCCCCCGCAGCTTCCGCAGCATCGAACGCACGCTCGACGACATCCACTCCCAGGGAGGGCTCGCGGTCATCCCTCACCCCATGAGCTGGCTCACTCGCTCGCTCAGCCAGCGCACGATCGAGCGCATTCTCACGCTGGCCGAGCCGGGCATCACCTTCGATGCGATCGAAACGCACAACCCCAGCCCCGCTGGTCGCCAAACGGCGGACAAGACGGCATGGTTGAACGAACGCTGGCGCCTCCCCGCCACCGGCGGCTCGGACGCCCACCACCTGCCCCACCTCGGCAGTGGCTGGACCGAGTTTCCCGGCGCCACGGCCGCCGAGCTCCGCCTGGCCCTGGAGCAGGGCAACGTGCGGCCCGGCATGCATGGGTATGCTTCCCTCCGTGAGGTGGGCGTGAGGCAGACCATACTGGGGCTCGCGTGGGGCTACACCGCCACACCGCGTAAGATGATGCGCCGAGGGCCACACACAATGGGGCGCCGGCTATGAGAATCGCAATGGTCTCGCCCTACGACTGGTGCGTCGAAGGTGGCGTCAAGTCGCACATCCGCCACCTGGCCGACCGTTTCCGCGATTGGGGCCATGAGGTCACCATCTTTGCGCCAGCCTCGGAGCGCGCCAAGGTCGCGGCCGACGTCGTCGTCATGGGCAAACCCCGCAACCTCCGCGTCAGCGGCTCCGTCGCGCGCATCTCCTTCGCCTGGAGCTCGCCCAAGGTGAAGGAGGCACTCGCCGAGGGCAACTTCGACGTGGTTCACCTCCATGAGCCACTGATGCCGCTCCTCCCCTACCACTTCCTCCGCTACTCCTCCGCCGCCAACGTGGGCACCTTCCACGCCGCCAAGGAAGGCGGCAACCGCTTCTACAGCTACACCACGCCGTTCACCCGCCGCTGGTTCCGCAAGCTCGACGGCAAGATCGCCGTCTCCCCGGCCGCCGCGAACCTCGTCGGCCGGTACTTCGCGGGCTACTTCAACATCATCCCCAACGGCATCGACTACGAGCACTTCTCGGCTCCCCACGAGCCTCTCGACGAGTTCATGGACGGCGCCCGGAACATCCTCTTCGTCGGCCGTCCGGAGAAGCGAAAGGGCCTGAAGTACCTGCTCCGCGCCTACCTGCACATCCGCGAGCAGGAAAAGAACACGCGCCTCATCGTCGTGGGCGCCGGTGACTTCACCCGCTACGAGAACCTCATGCGGCCCTTTCCCGACGTCGTCTTCCGCTCCTACGTCCCGTACGAGGAGCTCCCCCGCTACCACCGCAGCACAACGGTATTCGTCGCTCCCAACACCGGCAACGAGAGCCAGGGCTACTCCCTTCTCGAGGCCCTGGCTGCCGGGCTGCCCGTTGTCGCCAGCAACATCGAAGGCTTCGCCGGGGTCGTCACCAGCGAGACCGAAGGCCTGCTCGTCCCGCCGAAGAATGACGAAGCGATCGCCGCCGCCGTCGTTCGCCTCCTCCGCAACCCCGCCCAGCGCAAGGCCCTTGGCGCACGAGGTCAAGTGCTCGCCGCGCACTACAGCTGGGACAACGTCGCCCACCGCCTCATGTCCTACTACGAGCGCCTCCTCTACGAGCGCCAGCAGGTCGCTGAGAGCCGGGGCCGGCGAAGGCCGCCTCAGCCTGCCGAACCAGTCGATGTCGCCTGATGCCGAAGCTCGAGATCCTCCCCCAGCGCCTCCCTCAACAGCTCCAGGATCGCATCGGCCGGGGCGTCGCCCGCTTCGGCATCACCCCGAACGCGCTCTCGCTCTTCGGGTTCGCCGGAAACGTCGCCGCCGCGGTGCTCATCGGACGGGGCGATCTGCTCTGGGGAGGAGTTGTCTTTCTCTTTTTCAGCGCGCTCGACATGGTCGACGGGGCCGTCGCCCGGGCTACGAACCGGGCCACCCCCTTTGGCGCCGTCTTCGACGCCGTCCTCGACCGCGCTAGCGAGGCCATCGTCCTCGGGGGCTGCGCCTGGTACTTCGGCGAACGCGGCGAGTACGTCCAGGCGGGCGTGACCTACGCCGCCGTCATGGGCAGCATCGCCGTCAGCTACATGCGCGCGCGTGCCGAGGTCAATGGCCTGGCCATGCGCGAAGGGTTCTTTCGCCGCCAGGAGCGCGTCGCCCTGCTGGGGATTGGCCTGCTGACCGGGTGGCTCGCAGCCGCAATGTGGGCACTCGCCATCCTCTCCCACCTCACCGCCCTCCAGCGCTTCTGGCTCATCGCCCGCGCCCTCCGCGAGCCGGCCTCACCCTCTGCCTAAGGCTCGCGCTTCTCGTCGGACTGCCCGGGGTCCGCTGACGGCGCTTCGGGCGGCGGCGGGCCCGCGGGTGAAGCATCGCGCGGGGGTTGCCGCGACCATTCATCGTCGACCGACGGCGGCGCGTAGACCGGTGCGGCCGGTGGCGCCGCCTGGGGTCCTCCTGGACCCGTCACGGGCTTTCGGTTGTTCGCCAGCACCTGCGACGCCAGGTAGCTCAGCGCCGCCAACAGCGCGAATACCACCGCCAGCCCGCCCACCAGCAGTGGAGCCGTCCCGATCCCACCATCGTCGTCACCGCCGTCGTCGGCCGCCTGGTTCGGGCGCTCCGTCGGCCTCGCGGTAGGCTCGGATTCCTGGGACGGCCGCGTTGGCGCCGCCGTCGGCTGCTGCGAGGAGCCCAACTGGTTCGCGCTCCGGAACTCCTCCTCGAAACCCGCCAGGTCGAAGCCGTACGTCTCCTCCAGCGCCTGGTCGAACCGCGACCCCGACTTGATCGTCGCGAAGAACTCCGCGTACTTCTCCGGCCCTTCCTTTTCGATCAGGTGCAGCGCCATGTGATAGGACTGGCCGTAGAACAGGTTCACCCCGCCGGCATCCGCCGATGGTGTGCCCATCTGGCTGAACGGGATCACCCGGTCCCTGTTCACGGCCGTATCGAACGCCTGCAAGTAGTTGTTCCCCGGGTTCGACTGTGCGTAGACGGCCGTCCCCTCATCCAGCCACGACGGCAGCTTGCCCAGCGAGCCCTCGCCCGCCGCCTGGTTGATGATGTGCCCGAACTCGTGCCGCAGCGTGTCCGTCCGGTCGTTCGTCCCGCACGAGACGGGGATCACGAGCACGATGTCCGATGTCACCTTCGTCCCGCAGGTCGTCACCGCCGCATCGAAGGTGCCTGTTCCCGCCCCGGGCCGCGCCGGGTTCATCTCCGCCTCGTTGTCGAACAGCACCACCTTCACCGGCGTGATCCGCAACTGCGTGTTCAGCAGCTCCACCCCAATCTTCTGCCACGTCTCCATGCCCGCTTCGAGGTAGTCTTGCGCCAGCGCCTGCTTGTTCCCGTGGTAGTACACCTCCAGGATGTCGTTGCTCACGGACTGCCACTCCTGGTCCGGCGGCAGGTATAGGAACGTCTCATCCGGGCTCGTGAACGTCTGGCCGTCTTCCGTCCTGATCTGCCAGCGGTACGTGAACTCGCTCCCCACGGGGATGTAGGACGAGGCCGAGTTTACCTGCACGATCACCTCGGTGTTGATGTCGGCAGCGGGCGTGATGGTCTGCGCCGGCTTTGCCAGTGCGCTCGTCCCGCGCCCCGTTATCGAGTAGGAGAGCGTGACGTCCGTGATGTTCGATGTGCTCGAAGCCGCCACCCGGAACACGAGCCGGCCGGGGTACTCATTCGCCAGGTTCGAAAGCCGGATCGTCGTGTCGGCGGAGGCTTCGCTCGGGATGCCTGGCGCGAGCGCCGCGCACATCACGAGCGCGATCAAGGGCAGGAAGAGTCGACTCAAGATGCCTCACCGACGCGGGATTTCAGGAACGCCTGGATGAAGCCATCGATCTCGCCGTCGAGCACGGCCGTCGTATCGCTCGTCTCGAAGTCGGTGCGATGGTCTTTCACCATCTTATACGGGTGCAGAACATAGCTCCGGATTTGGCTCCCGAATGCCATCTCCATGTGCTCCCCCTTTAACCGCGCCTTTTCTTCCTCCTGCCGCAGTACCTCCCGCTCCAGCAAGCGCGCTTCCAGCACCTTCATCGCGCTGTCCTTGTTCCGCCCCTGCGAGCGCTCGTTCTGGCAGGTCACCACGATCCCGGTCGGGATGTGCGTGATGCGCACGGCCGTCGAGTTCTTCTGCACGTTCTGCCCGCCCGCCCCGCTCGACCGGAACACGTCCATCCGCACATCGTCGTCCGGGATCACGATCTCGCCCGTCGCCTCCACCTCCGGCATCACCTCCACCTTGGCGAAGCTCGTGTGCCGCGAGTGCGACGAATCGAAAGGCGACTGCCGCACCAGCCGGTGCACTCCCCGCTCGCTCTTCAGGTAGCCATACGCGTACGCCCCCGCCAGCTCCATCGTGGCGCTCTTGATGCCCGCTTCCTCGCCCTCCGTGATGTCGAGGACGTCGACGGCGAACCCGTGACGCTCCCCATACCGCAGGAACATCCGGAAGAGCATCTCCGCCCAATCCTGCGACTCTGTGCCGCCCGCCCCTGCATGCACGGCCAGGATCGCGTTGCGCACGTCATACTCGCCCGAGAGGTGAAGCTCGAACTCGTTGTCCGCCAGCTCCTTTTCCAACCGGTTGAGGTCCGCTTCCGCCGACTCCGCCACCGCGCTGTCATCCTCGCCGATCGCCAGCTCAAGCAGCTCCGAGAGATCGCGCGCTTCCCGCTCGAGCCCGCGCCACTTCTCCGACCGCGTCCGCAGCGCCGCGCTCTGTTGCATCACGCCGCGCGCCTTCTCCGAGTCTTCCCAAAACCCGGGAGCGGCGGACTGTGCTTCCAGGGTGGCTAGCTTCGCTTCGTCCGAAGCGATGTCAAAGTCGCACCAGGATGTCAGAGATCCGTGCGGCCAGGTCATTCGAGCGGTTCAACAGCTCCTGCATGCCACAAGTGTGGCAGCAGCCGCGAATAGGCGCGAGAACGCAGTCCCAGCGCGAGCATCAGCGAGCCTGCGATGTCGCACCCGACCGAATCGTTGATCCGCGGGCTGCCGTGCGCTCTGCGCGAGCCAGCGGGGAGCGACCTAGCGAAAGATGTCGCTCACCGGCAGCGAGAATTCCGCCCCCTCGACTCCCAGTGCATCAGCGCCAAGGGTCTCGCCCTCCACCTTGTCTCGAATGACCTTCCCCTCACCCCCCGGCCCCCTCTCCACAGGATGTGGAGAGGGGGCCGGGGGGTGAGGGGCGCTAGCGCCTGCGGAAACTGATGCCGGTCGTGGAGCCGGAGCCGTCCTCGGACTCACCCCCGCCATCGCGCGGGCAGTCTTTGTCGGGCCTCGCCCCGTCGTCGTCGGACCCGTCATCAGACGGAGGCGTGGACTCAGGGTCGGGCGTTGGTGTCGGCTCCTCCTGGAGAAGCGTGGTGACGTCGTTTGCGTCGGTGCTGGGGGCGTCATCGCCCTGGGCGAGTGCCACGGTGGCCCCGATCGCGGCGATCAGGAACGCCGGCAAGATGAATGCGAGCCAGAGCCGGTTGATGGTAGTGGTCATTGAATCTCCTGTTGGGTGAGGTATCTCGCGCGAGCTATCCGCAGAGTAGTCACGCGCTCCAACAAGGACAGGTACAGGGTGAACGACTACTTGACCGTGTAGTGCGGAGAAATATGTGAGCCCTATTCGACCATCATGGTCGTCCGATTAGCCCTGAATAGACGACGCTTCTCGAAGCGGCCCGCCGAGCGCTACACGGCGGTGAGTTTCTGCCACTCCTCCTCCGTGAACGCGCTCGGCGGCATGAGCTCCGGCCCCAGCATCACTGCCCCGCGGCAGAGCGCGAACATCGGGTCCACGGCGGACCGCTCCAGGAAGCGGAGCTTGCGAGAAGTCGCCTCCGGCCCGAACTCGGCGTGCAAGACTGAGTCGAAGGCCGCACTGAATCGGAGGCGCCGCATGCGCTCGCTCCGCTCCTCGGCGTAGCCAGACAGCGCGCCGGCCGACCAGTCGTCCGTCGCGAGGAGCGCCTCGCTCACCATGCGCACGTCCCGGAAGGAGACCGCGAGCCCCTGCCCGATGATCGGGTCGTTGTAGCCCGCTGCATCCCCGATGAGGACGACGCCGGGCGCCACGGGGTTGTCCACCCAGGTGCTCTGATTGGGGATCGTGTGGCAGGGTCCCGCCGGCCGGGCGTTCACGAGCGATTCCGACTGCGGCACCGTCGCCAGGCGAAAGGCGTCCAGGAAGCGCTGCCGGTTGTCGGAACCGGCGAGGCGGGACTTCTGCTCCGCCCCGAAGCTCAGATAGAGACGGCTGCGGCCCCCGCCCTGTGGGAAGACGAAGAACTGCACGTCGCCCTCCGTGCCCATCGTCTGTATGTCCTCCGGCCAGCCCTCCACGTTGTCAACCAGCAGGCCCCCGAAATAGTGGTGCGTCGGGTCCTGGTGAAGGTCGATCCCCGCCTGCCGGCGGACCACCGAGCCGCGCCCGTCGGCGCCCACGATCATCCGTGCGCGCGCACTCTGCGTGGCGCCATCCTGCTTGTAGCTGAGGGACGGCGACGGGCCGGCCGTCATCGCGATGTCCGTCACGCCTCGCACGGCTGTGGCCCCGGCGGTCACCGCCGCGTCGAACAGCGCCTGGCACGCCTGGGGGTGGCCGATCGCGAGCGGCCCCGAAATGCCCGGCAGGAACGACCCGAGGTCCAGCTTGCGAGTCTCCGCGACCTCAGGGTCGATCCCGTCACCGTATTCGACGTGATAAGGCAGAAAGTGGTCGTTCTCCGCCACGAGGATGTCGAGCAGCCCCACCTTCTGTGCGTCGATGACACCCCAGGGAGCCAGCCATTCGCCCCGCACGACATCCTGGAACTCGGCCGTCTTCTCGAGTAACAGGACGGACTTGCCCTCGCGGGCCAGCACGGCGGCGAGGCCGCTTCCGGCAATCCCGCCACCAACGATGATGGCGTCGTAGGAGTCGGGCATCGGGTGATTCTCCCGGGTGTGTGTCGAGAGATAGTACGCGACTGCCGGCTCGTGCCGCCTCCAGCATCGATTCCCCGCTATGGACATTCGGCCGGGGGTAGCGTTCGATCGAGCGACCCTGAGCCCGGAGGCCACCCGCATGGCACGACTGACGCCCCTGACCGACGAGACGATGACCGAGGAGCAACGCCGCGTGGCCGACGCAATCCGCAGCGGCCCCCGGGGTGGCATGCGGGGCCCCTTCGAAGCGTGGCTGCGCAGCCCCGCGCTTGCCGACCGCGCGCAGGAGCTGGGAGCGTATTGCCGGTTCGGCACGGAGCTGCCCGGTGACGTGCGAGAGCTCGCCATCCTGCTGACCGGAAAGCGCTGGCGCGCCCAGTTCGAGTTCTGGGCGCACGCCCGCCTCGGCCGCCAGGAGGGATTGCCGGACGCGGTCATCGAGGCTATCCGCGTGGGCGATCGCCCGGACCTGGCACGCGAGGACCTCCAGGTGGTCTACGACCTCGTCACCGAACACTTCGAGACGAACCGCCTCACCGACGCCACCCACGCGCGCGCTGTCCAGGTCCTTGGAGAGCGCGGGCTTGTCGACGTGATCGGCATCGTCGGCTACTACGGCCTCGTCTCAATGACGCTCAACGTCTTCGAAGTAACCGTCCCAGAAGGCGAACCGGAGCCCCTCTGACTCCTCATCGCCGCCCGTGCCGCACGCCCTTCTCCCCTCTCCCTGCGGGAGAGGGGCCGGGGGTGAGGGCGGGATCCCGGTGACAAGAACCAACTCTGGTAGAGTGCGCGACACTTGAATGTGGGGGCGATTTGCATGGTGCAGTTGGAAGACAGGGTGCGCGTGGAGGAGGGCGTGGTGTTCGGCACGGGCGGCGGCCGTGAGCTCCGATGCGACATCTTCGAGCCGCCGGACGCCGTGCGGAAGGGAATCGGCGTGCTCCTCGCCCACGGCGGCGGTTGGAGCCAGGGCGACCGGTCCCAGCTCAAGGGCTACGGCATCCTCCTTGGCCGCCGCGGATACACGTGCGTGGCGAGCGAGTACCGGCTCACGGGCGAGTCCCTCTGGCCCGCGCAAATCGAGGACGTCAAGGCAGCCCTGCGCTGGATGGGCGCGAACGCCGGGCGGCTCCGCATCGACCCCGAGAAGATCGTGATCGAAGGCAACTCGGCGGGCGGCCACCTCTCCCTCGTCGCGGCCGGCACCCCCTCGATCCGGGAGTTCGAGGGCGCAGGCGGGAACGACGGCATCGCCACGAAGGTTGCAGCTGCCATCGCGTTCTATCCGCCCACCGGCCTCGAGCGGCGGAGCTGGGGTGGGCTGCCCGCCCTGTTCGGCCCGGAGGCTGCCCCGGAAGTCCGGCGAAGCGCGAGCCCGCTGACCTACGCCGGCAAGGACTACCCGCCCACGCTCATCATCCAGGGCAACGCAGACGAGATCGTCCCTGCACGCGAGGCAACGGCGATGTACGAGGCACTCCACGATGCGGGCGCGCCCGTCGAGCTCCACATGTTCGCCAACCAGCCCCACGGGTTCGACGCGGATCCCCGCCTCGGCCGCGAATGCGCCGCCATCATGGTCTCGTTCCTCGAGCGATTCGTCGGCTGACCGCCCGCGTACTCTCCTCTCCCGCCGCAGCGGGAGAGGGGCCGGGGTGAGGGCGAAATGCCGATCACCCGAACCAGCGAGGTCATTGGCACGGAGTCCGGCGGCCAACTCGTCGGGTGCTAGCTCGCCCGCCGCACGCGCGCGCCCTCACGCCGCTTCGCAAACGCCGCCTTACCGCGTGCGCTCCGCTCCAGCAGCTTCTTGTTCGCCTCTTCCCGCTCTGCCGGGGGCCGCGGAGCCGTCATCTTCCCTGGCTCAAGCGTGTTCGTCGTGTAGCTGCAGTGCGGGTAGTTCCAGCACCCGTAGAACACGCTCTTCCCACCCCTGCGGATGGCCTGTTTCTCTACGAGCTGGCCCGTTTCCGGCTCCTCCGGGCAGGCTACGCCTACCGGTACGCCGCTCCGGAAATCGCACTTCTTGTCGTCCCGTCCCGTGCAGTCGAGGTACGGACCGTACGGTCCCGTCTTCCGCACCGTCGCCCGGCCGCACTTCGGGCACGCGTACTCTGTCATCACCGGCTGCGCGACGTGCACCGGCTCGCCCGTCTCCAGGTTCATCGGCATCGAGTTCTTGCACTCGGGATACCGTGGGCACGCGAAGAACTTCCCGTTCCGCCCCCACTTGATCACCAGGTTCGCCTGCCCGCAGACATCGCAGAGGATGTCCGTCTCTTCCTGGTTCTTCTCCGCCTCGCCCTCCGCCTTCTGCAGCTTCTCGTCGAACTTCGGCCAGAACTCCTTCACAACCGCGAGGTAGTCCCGCTCGCCCTCCGCCACCTCGTCGAGCTCGTCTTCCATCTCGCCCGTGAACGGCACGGCCACGTACTCGTCCATGAACTTCACGAGCATGTCGTTCACCAGGAACCCGAGCTCCTGCGGCACGAGCGCCCGCCCGTCCTTACGCACATAGTCGCGCTTCTGCACGGTCGCCACGATCGTCGCGTACGTGCTGGGCCGCCCGATGCCCTTCTCCTCCAGTGCCTTCACCAGCGACGCTTCCGTGAAGCGCGGCGGGGGCTCCGTAAAGTGCTGCCGCCCGAGCACGTCGTCGCGCTGCAGCCGTTCGCCCTCCACCAGCTCCGGCAGCGACGCCTCCGCGTCTTCGTCTGCGTCGTCGTCCGTCACATCATGCCCGTAGGCCGCGAGGTGCCCGGCGAAGATCAGGTGTTGGGCGCTCGCCCGGAACGTCCCCCGGAGCTGCCCGTTCTCCTTCGCCTCGATCTCCACCGCCACCGTCTGGAACCGCGCGTCCGACATCTGGCTCGCGACGAAGCGCTGCCAGATGAGCGTGTAGACGCGGAGCTGGTCCCGGTCGAGCACGTTCCGCAGCGCATCCGGCGCCCGCGCCGCATCCGTTGGCCGGATCGCCTCGTGCGCTTCCTGTGCGCCCCGCGAACGCGTCCGGTAGACCCGCTCCTTCTCCGGCACGAACTCCTTGCCCCAGCGCCCGGCGATGTAGCGCCTCGCCTCGCCTCGCGCAATCGGCGAGATATTCAGCGAGTCCGTGCGCATGTACGTGATGAGGCCCTGGCCACCGATGCCCTCGTAGAGCTGCTGGGCCACCGCCATCGCCCGCGCCGCGCTCATCCCCAGGCGGTTCACGGCCGCTTGCTGGAAGGTGCTTGTCGTGAACGGTGGCACCGGGCTCTTGCTTCGCTCGCCCTTCTTCACGCTCGAAACCGTGAAGTCGCTCCGCTTCAATACCGCCACCAGCGCGTCAGCCTGCTCCTGCGAGCCGATCGCCGGCGTCCGCTCCTCGAAGGGCGGCCTGAGGGATACGCCGCGCGCCATCTCCGGCAGCTTCGAAAGCTCCGTCTCGAACTGGCGCCCGGCCTTCGCGAGCTGCGCGTGTACGCTCCACCACTCCGTCGCCCGGAAGTCCTGGATCTCCCGCTCTCGCTCCACGATCAGCCGCAGCGCCACGCTCTGCACCCGCCCCGCGCTCGCGCTCCGCGATACCTTCTTCTGCACGAACCACGTCAGCGGGAACCCGATGAGCCGGTCCAGCACGCGCCGCGCCTGCTGCGCGTCCACCAGCGTCATGTCCAGTTCGCCCGGCTTCTTGCGGTGGTGATCTCCGCCAGCCGGAGCCTGGCCCGTCGCCGCTTCCCTGAAGGCCGCCTCAATCGCCGGCTTCGTGATCTCATGGAAGACAACGCGAGTCACCTTCTCCTTCGGGATCTCCGCCGCCTCCAGGATGTGCCACGAGATCGCCTCGCCCTCCCGGTCGGGGTCGGTGGAGAGATACACCCGTTCTGCCCCGCGCGCCGCCGCCTTGATGTCCTCGACGATCGCCTTCTTTTCCTTGGGCACCACGTAAACCGGTGTGAAATCACCGTTCTTCAGGTCCTTCACCCCGTAGCCGTAGTTCGGGAGGTCACGAACGTGCCCCACCGACGCTATCACCCGGTAATCCGGCCCCAGGATGTTCTCGACCGTCCGCGCCTTTGCCGGCGACTCGACGATCACCAGATTGCGGGGGCTCCCGCCGCCCCCGCTTCGACCATTCCCATTGCCCGAGGGCACGGTCTGCCGCCGGGCCGTCCGTCGTCCGCTGGCGCCGTTGCCGCCCCGTGCCGGTTTTCGTGTTGTTGCCGTTGCCACTATTGCTTCTATCCTCGCCGCTCTCGCTTCAGTTCAACACGGTACGCACGGCCCCGTTCCTTTGTCGAGGGGAAGCCGCCCTTCGGGCGGCACGCGCGTGTGCGTGCGCGTACCCCTCCCTAACCGCCGGTCCCCAGGCGTTCGCGCAGTTCCACAAAGTGTTCCCACTGGTGAGCCAGCAGCTTCCGCATGTACCCGCGTGCCGTCCGCACGGTGCTGCTGCCGTGGCTCACCTCCCGCAGCTCCTCATCCCTGAATGCATGCAGCCGCTCCATCTCCCGCTCCCGCATGTACGCCATCCAGTGCATCAGTTCCGGCCGCGACATCTCCTCCACGTTCCCCGGGCCCTTCACGCCCTCGATCTTCCCGAACCGCCGCACGTACCCGTACTCCGCCCCAAGAACGTGCTCCACGATCCGGCGGATGGGCCGCCCCTTCGCCGGCTTCCTCTCGAACTCCTCGTCGCTCATGCCGTCAAGTAGCCCGAGCATCGACTCCCCCATCCACGTCGCCCAGCGAAGCTGCTGCTCCAGCTCCGCCCGGCTCAATGGTTCCAGGTCCTGCTCCAACTCAATCCCAAAACCAACCCACCTGTTGTCCGTCACGTGCCGCTCGACCTTGACCTCGATCTTCTGCTCCGGATCCACCCTCTCCCCACGCTCAGCGAGCAACCGCAGGAACTCGCGGATAGCGTCCGGCGCTGCCACCACAGCCTCCTCCGTCGTCGGCCCGTTCGAAACACATCCCGCCAGCGCCGGCACCGTGACGAACGTCCGTTTCCGCTGCGGCCCCGACTCCAGCACCAATCCATACACCGTCATCCCCCGATTCTAAATCGCCGCACTCCCACAAGGGGGACGGAGCCGCGCGCGTAAGCAAGCGGTCAACCTTGCCCCACTCCCACAAGGGGGACGGAGCCGCGCGCGTAAGCAAGCGGTCAACCCTGTCCCGCCACAAGGCCCCCCGACAGCCTCAATGCACCAGCAGTTCGAACTCTCCCGCGAAGCGCTACCGAACCGTACTCCCCCTCTCCCGCGAAGTCGGGAGAGGCAGAATCCCTACCCGGGGGGGTGAGGGCCTACGCCTGCGTGTACACCAGCGGCATCTCCTGCCGCACCAGCCCCTTCAACTCCAGCAACTGCAACGTGCTGCTCACGAATGATACCGGCAGCCCCGACGCCCGCACGATCTCGTCCACGTGCGCCGGCCCTTCCCGCAGCCAGTGCAGGATCTTCCCCTCGTCCTGGCTCGCGGCCGGCCGCGGTTCCGCCTTCTTCGCCGCCCCGTTTGCCACCAATGGCATCTGTCCGTTCGCGCTCAGCAGGTTGATCTCCTCCAGCAGCTGCCCCGGCGTGGCCACCAGCTTCGCCGTGCTCTCCCGGATGAGCTGGTTCGTCCCCTCGCTCTGCCGCGAGAACACCGTCCCCGGGATGGCGAACACGTCCCGCCGCTGCTCGAACGCCCAGTTCGCTGTATGCAGGGCCCCGCTCCCCTGGCCCGCCTCCACCACGAGCGTCGCCTTCGCAAGCCCCGAGAGAATCCGGTTGCGCCGCGGGAAATAGTCCGGCCGCGGCGGGATCCCCACCGGGTACTCGCTCACCAGGCACCCCTGAGTCACGATGCGCTCCGCCAGCCCCTGGTTCTCCGGCGGAAACACCCGGTCGATGCCGCCAGCCAACACCGCCACCGTCGGCGCTCCGCCCTCCAGCGCCACCCGGTGCGCGATCGCGTCCACACCTCGCGCCAGCCCCGAAATGATCGCGACTCCCGCCCGCGCCAGCGCCTCGCAAAAGTGCTCCGTCGCCTGCCGCCCGTACGGCGTGACTTTGCGCGTGCCCACCACCGCGACCGCGTGCTCGAACTGCGGCCCCAGCGATCCCCGCACGAACACCACTGGTGGGCTTTGCGGTATCTCCCGCAGCGACACCGGGAAGTCCTCGTCGAGCCAGGTATAGGCGCGTATGCCGTGCTTCTCCAGCGCCGCCAGCTCCCCGTCCGGGTCATACCCCGTCCGCGCCTTCTGAAATGCTCGCACGAACTGGGGATCGATGCCCGCACGCCCGATCGCCTCCGAGGACGCACCCCACGCCTCCTCCACATTGCCGAACGCTTTCAGGAGCAGCGCGAAGTTCGTGCTGCCGAGCCCCGCCCTGCGCAACGCCAGCCACATCGGAAGTTCGGGATGCTGCCCCACGGAGGCCGAACTATACAACACGCGACCCATCGGCCGCTCACGACGTCGCCCGCGATCTCCCCCTCGCCCGCCGCAGCGGGAGAGGGGGCTGGGGGGTGAGGGCGGGATCGGGCGCGCGTGAGCAAGCGGTTCGCGCCCGCTCGAACCGTCGGCCGCGTGAAGCGCTCTCCCCCTCTCCACACCCTGTGGAGAGGGGGCCGGGGGGTGAGGTATCCTCAACGGGCATGGAGGTTGCAACACCATGAGCGAAGAGCTCGCCATCAGTCTCGCCGTTGGGTTCACCCTCGGCGGTATCCTGCTCGGCCTCATCCTCGGCTGGATCGGCCTCTCCGGCCGCTAGCCCCGCGCCCGCGCCTCTTCCAGTTCCTCGCTGTGCTGGCGCGTGATCCGCAGACGCCGGATGCGCCGCCCCGACATGCTCAGCACTCGAAGCGTCAGCCCGTCCACCCGGATCTCGTCCCCCACCGACGGCAGCCTGCCCAGCTTGTGAATGACGAACCCCCCCACCGTATCGAAGTCCTCTGACTCCACCTCATAATCGAACAGCTCTTGCAAGATGTCCGTCCCCACGCCTGCGTCCAGCACCACCTCGTCCTCGCTGATCACTTCCATCGTTGACTGCGCGACGTCGTACTCGTCCGTGATCTCCCCGACGATCTCCTCCAGCAGGTCTTCGATCGTCACGAGCCCGGCCGTGCCCCCGTATTCGTCGACCACAATTGCCATGTGCGTGCGTCCGGCGCGCATCTCCGTGAGCAGTTCATCCAGCCGCTTCGACTCAGGGATGAACATCGGCTCACGGAGCATGTCCTTGAGCGTCTTCTCCTTGCCACCGTTCGTCAGCGCCTGCAGCAGGTCCTTCGCGTAGCTGATCCCGACGATGTCGTCGATGTTTTCGTGGTACACCGGCACGCGGCTGAACCCGCGTTCGACACACAGCCGCGCCACGTCCGCCGGACTGTCGTCGTCGTCTGAAGCCGCGATGTCGATGCGCGGCACCATGATCTCACGCACCGTCTTGTCTTCGAGCGCGATGATGCCCCGGATCATCCGCCGTTCCTGCTCCTCCACGCCGCCAGCGGCCTCCTCCCGTTCCACCAGCGCGAGGATGTCGATCTCCCGGCCCGGTGTAACGGCCTGCAGCGAGCGCGCCAGCAATCTCGAAGGCAGCCCCATCAGCCAGGCAGGCGCTCTCAGCAGGGTCGCCGTGATACGCGCCACGCGGCTCAGGTACAGGGCCGCGTACTCCGGCTGGCGCGCCACCAGCAGCCCCACGGTCATCTCCACGAGCGCCACGAAGAGGCCGCCCACGAGGCCCAGGCCGATGGCTCCCTCCGTCCCCCATCCCTTCACACCCAGGAACGCGAATAGCGTCGCAATCGTCGCCGCCGACATCACCCGTGCGAGCGTCAGCGGCCCAAGGAATGCCCGCGGGTGGACCTCACCGGCGATGCGGCGCGCCCGTTCGTCACCGCGAGCCGCCAGCGCCTGGATGCGCACGTCATTCGCCCGCTCCAGCGCGGTCTCCGCCGCCGCCACCAGCCCAAGGACCGCCGTGAGCGCAACGATCACCACAATGGCCGTGATACTGGCAGGTTCCATGGTTAGTCTTGCTTCCCCGGGATAAGCCGGGCCGGCACGCCCGCCACCCTCGCCCCCGCGGGCACATCCCTGTTCACCACCGAGCCCGCGGCCGTCAGCGCGCCATCACCAATGCTCACGGGCGCGATCAGCATCGTGTCGCAGCCGATGAACACGCCCGCGCCAATCGTTGTCCGGTTCTTGTTCACGCCGTCCCAGTTGCAGGTGATGGCGCCCGCTGCGATGTTCGTGCCCTCTCCCACATCCGCGTCGCCCAGGTAGCTGAAGTGGTGCATCTTCACGCCTCGGCCGACCCGCGAATTCTTCACCTCGCTGTAGTTCCCGAGCTCGCAGTCGTCCCCGATCACCGCTCCTCCTCGTACGTGCGCGAATGGACCCACCCGGCACCGCGCCCCAATCTCCGAGTCTTCGACCACGGATCCCTGGACCATCGTGTCCGCGTGAATCGTCGCGTTCCGCAGCGTCGTCCCCGGCCCAATGGTCGCGTTCGTCCCCACCGCCGTTGTCCCTCGCAGGTAGCAGTTCGGCAGCACCGTCACGTCCTGCGCCAGCCGCACGTCCGCATCGATGTACGTCGTCGCTGGATCGACGATCGTCACTCCCGCGAGCTGGTGCCGCTCGATCAGTCGTGCCCTCAAGATCCGCTCCGCCTCCGCCAGCTTCACGCGGTCATCCACCCCGAGCACTTCCGCGGCCGGGCCTTCCACTGTTCGGCCGGGTGTGCCCGCCCTGCTCGCCATCCAGACGAGCTCGGTGAGGAAGTACTCCCCCTTCGCGCTCAGCGGCAGCTCGTCGATGTGAGCCCACAGCCACGCGGCGTCGAACACGTACTGCCCGGCGTTGATCTCTGCCGCGCCACCCTCGCCCTGCCAGTCCGAGGCCTCCACGATTCGCTCCGGGTGGCCGTGAGCATCCCGCAGCAAGCGGCCAAGCCGCCCAACCTCTCCCACCCGCGCGGTGGCGAACGTCACCGGCGCCGCTCCGTCCGTCGTCGCTAGCGCGGCGAGCAGCTCCGGGCTCACCAGCGGGCAGTCCCCGTTCAGCACCAGCACGTGCTCGTAGCCGTCGAGCGCCTCCCGGCAACGCCTGACCGCGTCGCCGGTGCCCAGCATCTCGGTCTGTTCGACAAAAATGAGTTCCTGCCCTGCGAGCGCCTCGCGCACCTGCTCACCGCCGTGGCCGACCGTTACAACGATCCGGCCCGGCTCCAGGCTTCGCGCCGCATCGATCACGTGCTGCACCATCGGGAGGCCGCACACCTGGTGCAACGGCTTGGGCAGCGCCGACTTCATCCGCGTGCCCGGCCCCGCCGCCAGCACGATGACGCCCAGGCCCGCCCGGCTCATGGCGAGCACACCCGCGCCCACGGCAATGCCGGGCCGTTTGTCACAACTCTCGGGTCGGTACGTTGAGGAGGCTCGGAGTCAGCGCACATAGCGGACGCCACGCGTCCAATCGCCATGCTAGGAATGGGGGGAAATCCCTGTCAAGGCTCCGGCCCCGCGCGACCATAGCTTTCCGGCACAGAGACGCAGAGAACACAGAGGGTGATAGGGCGATCCCTGCGTTCTCCGTGTCTGCTTTCAGGTCGGCTGCCGGGACTCCCCTCGCCCGCCGCAGCGGGAGAGGGGTCGGGGGTGAGGGCGGGATGGTGCCCCGAGGAACGCCCTCTCATGCCCCGCTCCGGCGCACTCCACGTAGTACTCCTCGGTTTGGTAGTCCGCGGTTCTAGTACCATCGTTGGACCATGCCCAAGCCGCCTCGAACTTCCGACGAAATCCGCGACGCCTTCATCCAGTTCTTCAGGGACCGGGGTCATACCCTCCTGCCCCCGTGGCCGCTTGTGCCCATCGGCGACCCTACATCGCTCTTCACGAGCGCGGGCATGCAGCAGTTCAAGCCCTATTTCCTCGGGGAGCAGACCCCGCCCACGAACCGCGCGGTCTCCGTCCAGCGCTGCTTCCGCACCACCGACATCGAAGAAGTCGGCGACCTCAGCCACTGCACCGCCTTCGAGATGCTCGGTAACTTCTCCTTCGGGGACTACTTCAAGCGTGACGCGATCGCCATGGCATGGGAGCTCCTCACGCAGGTTTACCAGTTTGACCCGTCACGCCTGCACGCCACCATCTACCTGGACGACGACGAATCGTACGGCTACTGGCGCGAAGTCGGCCTGCCCGATGACCACATCCACCGCCGCGATGAGGACCTGAACTACTGGTTCAGCTTCTCCAACGGCACCCCCGGCGCAAGCGGCCCCTGCGGCCCCGATAGCGAGATCTACTACGACCACTTCCCCGAGCGGGGGCCCGTCGATCACACCATGCCGCTCGACCTCTGTGCAGCGCGGAAGATGGGCGTCGGGTACGACGAGGAGCGCTTCCTCGAGATCTGGAACCTCGTCTTCATGGAGCTTTACCAGGCCCCCGACGGGAGCCGCACCGAGCTCCCCGCCAAGAACATCGATACCGGCTCCGGCCTCGAGCGCGTGGCCGCCGTCGCCCAGGGCACCACCTCCGTCTTCGAGACCGACATCTTCCTCCCCATCCTCGAGGAGGCCGCGCGCGTCGTCGGCGTCGACTACTTCGAGCGCGCCACGGACGAGCAGGCCTACGCCATCCGCGCCATGTCCGAGCACTGCCGCGCCGCCACGCTCCTCATCGGTGACGGCGTGGTGCCGAGCAACGAGGGCCGCGGCTACGTCCTCCGCCGCATCCTTCGCCGGGGCATCTACTTCGCCCGGAGCATCGGTGTGCGTGAGCACTTCACCGCCCGCCTGGCAGACGCTGCCATCACCAAGCTCGGCGGCGCCTACCCGCACCTCATCGACCAGCGCGACTTCGTGAAGCGGGCCCTCGAGATCGAGGAAGCCCGCTTCATCCGCACCCTCGCCACGGGTTCCACTCGCCTGGAGACCTTGCTCGAGCGCCTGCGTGAGTCGGGCCAGCAGGTCGTGCCCGGCGCCGAAGCCTTCCTCCTCTACGATACCTTCGGACTCCCTCTCGAGCTCACCCGCGAAATCGCGGGTCGCGAAGGCTTCACCATCGATGAAGGCGGCTTCGAGTCCTCCATGGCCGACCAGCGCCAGCGCGCGAAGGCTGCCGCTGGCGTGCTCACTGCCGGCGACGGCACGGCGATCGCCGGCATCGGCTCCGACCACAGTGCCTTTGTCGGCTACACCCGCACGGAAGCCGATTCGCACATCGTCGCAATCCTCGACGGCGAGCACCTCGTTGACCTCGCCACGCCCGGCAAGGAGTACCGCATCGTCCTCGACACCACCCCCTTCTATCCCGAGGGCGGCGGCCAGATGGGCGACCGCGGGAACATTCGCACCCCCTCCGGCGTCTTTACGGTTGAGGACACACGGCCCGCTTCCGGTGCTATCGTCCACCGTGGCCGGGTGAGTGAGGGGGAAGTGCGGGTGGCCCAGGACGCCGAGGCAACCGTCGACGTGCAGTGGCGCGCGGGCTCCGCGCGCAACCACACGGGCACGCACCTGCTCCATGCGTCCCTGCGCTCCATCCTCGGCCCGCACGTCCGCCAGCAGGGCTCGCTCGTCGCGCCCGACCGCCTGCGCTTCGATTTCACCCACCTGGAGCACACCCCGCGCGAAGCCCTCGTCGAAGTCCAACAACTCGCGAACGAGAAAGTCAGGAATGACCTTTCCGTTGCCTGGCGCACGACCAGCTATCGATCCGCTGTCGAAGCGGGCGCGCTTGCGTTCTTCGGCGACAAGTACGGCGATGATGTCCGCGTGGTGGAAATCGGCGACGACGCGAGCACCTTCAGCGCTGAGCTGTGCGGTGGCACCCACGTCCACCACACCGGCGAAATCGGCTTCCTCCACATCACGAAGGAGTCGGCCGTGGCCGCGGGCACGCGCCGCATCGAGGCCCTTAGCGGCCGCGCCGCCGAGTCCCACCTCCTTGAGCAGCAGGACCGCATTCTGCGCCTCGCCGACCGCCTCAACACGAGCCCGGCGGAGCTTGAAGAACGCATCGACGGACTTCAGGCCGAGCTCGAGCGGCTGCGCAAACAGGAGGACCAGCTCCAGCGCCTCCAGGGCTCCTCCATCAGCGAGGGCCTCATCGACGGCGCCACCATGGTCGGCGACGCCCATCTCGTCGTTGCCCAGGTCGACGCCGTCTCACAGGACACCCTCAAGGACGTGGCCGACCGCGTCCGCGCGAAGCTCAAGCCTTCCCTCCTCGTGCTCGCCGCGAACATCGACGGCCGCCCGGCGTTTCTCGTGGCCGCCACGCAGGACCTCGTGAGCCGCGGCATCCACGCCGGGAACCTCATCCGCGAGGTCGCCGCCGTCGCCGGTGGCAAGGGCGGCGGCCGCCCGGACATCGCGCAGGGTGGCGGCACCGACCCCAGCCGGCTTCCTGAAGCCCTCGACACCGCCCGCCGCCTCGGCCAGCAAGCGCTCCAGGGATAGCGACGAGAGGATGCGATGACCGACACGAAGCCCCCGGAACACGATGCCCCCTTCGAAGACGAAGACATCGACCCCGCGGGCCTCGCGAGCGTCATCCTCGTTGACCGTCGCGAAGACGTGGCCACCATCTGCGGCCGCATCGACACGGCCCCCACCTTCGCCGTCGTCGTCCACGCCCCTCACGGCAACCGTTCCCTCAGCACCGAGCTCGGCATGCGCCGCCTCCAGCGCCACGCCGACGAAGCGGGCAAGGTCCTCGCCGTGGCCACCGGCTCCTCCTCCCTCGGCACACGCGCCCGCCAGCTCGGCATACCCGTTTCTCGCAGCCCCGAGCATGTCCGTTGGGATGCCGGCGGCCGTCGTGTGCTCGGCTTCCGCAGCAAGACGGTCGCCCTTCCGGCCTTGGGACGTTACCTCCAGGTCGCGGCCATTGGCCTCTTCGGCGCCGCCCTCGGGCTGCTCGCCCTCACTGTCGCGCCCTCCGCTGACGTCACCGTGACGCCCCCCGTCGAGACCCTCAGCGAAGCCGTCACCATCACCGCCGACCCTTTCGCCGATGAAATCGACCTCGACTCCATGGTCGTCCCCGCCGGCACGGTCGCCTCCACCGAGACCGTGACCCTCGCCCTCAAAACCACCGGCGTGGCGAGCGTGGGCACGGCGCCCTCGAAAGTGCAGCTCACCCTCACCAATTCCGGAAGCTCGGCCGCCGCCGTTCCCCTCGGTGCGGTCCTCGTCGCTGAGCCCTCCAAGATCCGCTTCCAACTCGACGGAGAGACTCTCGTTCCAGCCGGCCAGGCGGTCACCCAACAGGCCACCGCCCTCACTCCTGGTCTCGCCGGCAACGTCCCCGTCTCCACGCCCTGGTCCTGGATCGACGAACGCTACCGTGCCGTCACCGTCGCCAACGCCGAGCAGGCCGTCTTCGGCGCCAGCGAGGAGCGCCAGGCCGTTGCGGAGGCGGATGTCGTTGCCATCAACAACCTCGCCCGCGACCTCGAGGGCTCGGACACCGTGAAGCGGCTCCTCCTCGCGGCACGCCCCCATGACGCCGTCTTCCTCGCCACCGCGGAGTCCACCGTCGAGTCCAGCAGCCTCAGCGCCACCGTCGGCACCCCCACCGACTTCCTCCTCATGGAAGTTCGTATCCGCGTCCAGGCAACGGCGGTGCTCTCCAACACGCTCGACACCGTCGCCCGCCAGGTACTCCGCCAGGGCCGCGGGATCGGCGAGTTCATCCCCGGCTCCGTCGTTGCCGTCGAGACGGGCTCCAGCGAAATCGACCCCGAGACCGGCACCATTCGCACCCGCGTCGAGCTCCGCGGCGATTTCGCCAGCGGCATCACCAGGGATGACCTGAAGGACGCGGTCAAAGGCAAGTCCCTCGATGCCGCCCGTTCGACCCTCCAGAGCCGGTATGGTATTCAGGACGCGGACGTCAGCGTCTCTCCCGGCTGGGCCCCGTGGCTGCCACGCTTTGCCTTCCGCATTGATGTGCAGCTCAACAGCCCTTCGGTGGAGCCAGAAACCCCTGCTGACACCGCCGCCCTCAATGGACAGCCCTCAGCAACAGCCACGCCGTCTCCTGGGAATTGACCCAGGCCAACGCCGCACCGGAGTTGCCGTCAGCGACGACCTCGGGCTGTACGCGCATCCTCGTGCCGCCATCCTCGCCCGCGGCGACGCCCCGCTTGTGGAGGAGCTAGCGCGCCTCGTCTCCGCCGATGGCATCTCCGAGGTGGTGGTCGGCCTCCCGCTCTCGCTTTCCGGCGAGGACTCCGCGCAGACCGCCCAGGTCCGCGCCCTCGTCCATCGCCTGCGCGAACGGCTCACCATCCCCGTCAGCACCTGGGATGAGCGCCTGACCTCCGTCCAGGCCGGGCGCTCCGTCCGCGAAGGCCGCACGCGCACCGGCCTCACCGACTCGGCCGCTGCCGCCCTCATCCTCCAGGCCGTCCTCGACTCCCGCCGGGGCACAGCCTCGTGAACCGCTTCCTCTCCATTCAGGAGCTCGTCGCGCTCGTCATCGTGGTCGTCGGCATCCTCGCCGCCACTGTCCTCATGGCCCAGACCCCCGACTCCGTCCTCGACGGCTCCCTGCTGGGCGAACGGCAGCAAGCGAACTCCCGGGAAACCGTCGACTACGCCCTGCCCGAAGGCGCCAGTGCGTCCGATGTCGGCGGCGACCTCGAAAGCCGCGGCATCATCCGCTCCGGCCGCCAGTTCCAGGTCCTCCTCGCCCTCATGGGCCTCCAGGACCAGCTCAGTGCCGGCGACCACCGCCTCAAGACCAACTCCTCCGTCGTCGAGGTGATCGACCTCATCACCGTCAAAGCGGGCGTCGACACCCTCCGCGTCACGTTCCCCGAGGGGTTGCGCATCGAAGAGATGGCCGTCCGCGCGCAGGAAGCTGGCTTCGGCCTCCCCGAGGAGTTTCTCGCCTCCGTCGAACGCGCGTCGCTCCCCGCCTCGCTCGAAGGCGCCATCCCCGAGGGCCAGGGCCTGCAGGGCTACCTCTTCCCGGACACCTACATCCTCCCCGTGGGCGCCACCATGGACGACCTCGTCGCCCTTATGCTCGAGACCTTCGACGAACGCTTCGCCCCCGCGATCCGCGCCGCGGCCGAAGCGAAGGGCCTCACCATCCACCAGGCAGTGACCCTCGCCTCAATCATCGAGCGCGAGGCAGTCATCCCCGAGGAGCGCCCCATCATGGCCGGGGTCTTCTTCAACCGTCTCGCCGCCGGCGACGCCCTCGGCGCCGACCCCACCGTCCAGTTCGCCCTCACCTTCGACGCCGCCAGTGTCGAGGAGTTTGGCTACTGGAAGCGCGAGCTCACCCTCGAAGACCTTGAGGTCGAGTCGCCCTACAACACGCGGAAGGTCCCGGGCATGCCCCCCGGCCCCATCACCAACCCCGGCCTCGCCTCGCTCGAGGCGGTCGCGAACGCAGAGGAGACCGAGTTCTACTACTTCGTCGCGGACGCGAAGAAGGCTGACGGCTCCCACGTCTTTGCCGTCACCCTCGACGAGCACCTCGCCAACCAGGCCCTCTACGGCTCCCCATGACCAGGCTCGCCGGCATCATCGGCCACCCCGTCGCTCACTCACTGTCACCGGTCTTCCAGGGCGCCGCTTTCGCCCACTGCGGGCTCGATGTCCGCTACGAGCTCTGGGAGACGACAGGCGACGGCCTCCACGCCCGCCTCACGAACCTCCGCGGCGAGCAGTACCTCGGCGCCAACGTCACCATCCCCCACAAAGAGACGGTTATCCCCTTCCTCGATGAGCTCGGCGGCCAGAGCGCACGCGTCGGCGCCGTCAACACCATCGTCAACCGTGGCGGCCGCCTCTTTGGCTTCAACACGGACGGCCCCGGCTTCGTCGCCGCGCTCCGCAATGAATCCCACTTCGACCCGGCCGGCCGCAGCTTCATCCTTCTCGGCGCCGGCGGCGCCGCCCGCGGCATCGCCTTCGCCCTCGCCGAATCCCGTGCCGAACGCGTCGACATCGCCAACCGCGGCCCCCACCGTGCCTCCCGCCTCGCCCTCGCCACAACCGAGGCGGGCTGTGATTCTCACGCCTTGCCGCTTGATGCCCCCCTCGCGCGCTACGATTGCATCGTGAACTGCACCTCGCTCGGCATGAAGGGCGCCCTCGAGAACCGCATGCCCGCAACCATCGAGGGGGCGAAGCCCGGCGCCCTCGTCGTCGACATCGTCTACCGGCCAGAGGCGACGCCCCTGCTCGCAGCCGCCCGCGCCGCGGGCCACCCCACCCTCGGCGGCCTCCCCATGCTCGTCTACCAGGGCGCGCTCGCCTTCGAGCTCTGGACCGGTGTGACCGCCCCCGTCGACGTCATGTTCGAAGCCGCGGGCTCCGCCCTCGCCAACGAAAGGCAGGCCCCACCATGATGGTCCTCGGCCTGATCGTCATCCTCGCCATCTTCCTCGGCGTCGGCTGGGCCGTCTCCACCGAGATGTTCCAGCAGCGCCACTGGCGCCGACGCGTGGAGGAAGGTGACACCCCCATCGTCGCCGCCCTCATCCACGAGGCGCTCGGCACCTGGCAGCGCGCCCGGCCTCCACGGGACACGCCCGCCAACCTCTGGGCCGGCATTCAGGGAGCTCAGCTCCTGGCCGTCACCGACGAACCTGCCGCCACCCTCTCCACCTCCGCCGAGGGCGAGTTCCGCACCGAAGACGGCGCCCGCGTCCAGGTCTCCACGGCCCTCGACGAGGCCATCGCCCTCGCCACCAGGCTCCTCGACATGATGCTGTACGATGTCCCGAACCTCCGCCTCAGCGCCGTCCGCGTGGACGTCTACTCCACCTTCACCGGCACAGACGGGACACCCGTGCAGCGACCCATCCTCACCTCCACCGCCGACCGCGCGACCGCGGATGACCTCACGTGGGAAGCGTTTACCCCGGACGAGATCCTCGCCCGCTTCCATACCCGCTACGACCGCCAGCCCTCCGGCCAGCCCTCCCCCATCACCCTCGACCCCGTCGCCGGCACCCTCCCCGAGCAACCAACCAGTCCCAACACCCCGAGTCCCAGCGCGAGCGTCAGCGAGCATGCAGACGTCCGCAGCCACGGGGGCCCCGCATGACCCGCCTCCGCTTCCTCACCGCCGGTGAATCCCACGGGAAAGGTCTCACCGTCGTCATCGAAGGCCTCCCCGCGGGCCTGCCCCTCTCCGAAGCCGACATCGCCTCCGACCTCTCCCGCCGCCAGGGAGGTTACGGCCGCGGTGGCCGCATGAAGATCGAGCAGGACCACGCCGAGATCATGGCCGGCGTCCGTCATGGCCTCACGCTCGGCTCCCCTGTCTCCCTCTGGATCGAAAACCGCGACTGGGTGAACTGGACCGAGAAGATGGCCATCGAGCCCGTCGAGGCAGAGACCGAACGCGTCACCCGCCTCCGCCCCGGCCACGCCGACCTCCCCGGCGCCGTCAAGTACGGCTTCGACGACGTCCGCAACGTCCTCGAACGCGCCAGCGCCCGCGAGACGGCCGCCCGCGTCGCTACGGGCGGCGTCGCCAAGCGCCTCCTCGCTGAATTCGGTGTCACCTTCCACAGTCACACCCTCGCCCTCGGCGGAGTCCGCTCCAACGCCTCCCACCCCATCGACTGGGATGCAGTCGAAGAGAACGCCGTCCGTTCCGCCGATCCCGCCGCCGGTGAAGCCATGGTCGCCGCTATCGACGCCGCCAAGCACGACGGCGACACCCTCGGCGGCGAAGTGGAGGTGCGCGTCGCCGGCATCCCCCTCGGCCTCGGCAGCTACGTCCACTGGGACCGCAAGCTCGACGGGCGCATTGCCCAGGCCATCTGCAGCATCAATGCCTTCAAGGGCGTCGGCTTCGGCGAAGGCTTCGAAGGCTCCGCCCAACGCGGCTCGAAGGTCCACGACGTCATCCTTCCGGCCGACCAATGGACCGACCACCCCTGGCAGCACGCCTCCAACCACCACGGCGGCATCGAAGGCGGCACCTCAACGGGCGAGGAGATCATCGTCCGCGCCGCCGTCAAGCCCATCCCCACCCTCGCCCACCCGCTCCCCTCCGTCGACCTCGATACCGGCGAGGAGGTCCTCGCACACTACGAGCGCAGCGACGTCTGCGTCGTCCCCGCCGCCGGCGTCGTCGCCGAGGCCATGATCGCCATCGTCCTCGCGGAAGCCTGGCTGGAGAAATTCGGCGGCGACACCCTTCCCGAAATCCGCGCCAACCACGACCACTACCTCACCACCCTCGCCCCCCGCCGCCGCCGAGAGTGAGCGGCGCTCAGCGTGGTACAATTCCCTCCGATGAGAGTGCCCGCTCACAGTCTTCGCAGCAGATTCACGGAGTTCTTCGCAAGCCGCGGACGATCGTCCGATGGCGCATCCGCGGAGCTTCGCGCTCGAGTGAAGGCTGTCCAGCAGCACGCGCTAGAGGTCTTCGGAGACGCCGCCGTTGCTCGCACCTGGCTCAGCCGCCCGAACCGCGCTCTGTTAAATCAGCGCCCGAACAGCTTGCTGATGTCGCCGGAGGGGATTGAGCAGGTGGATGATGTGCTCACAAGAATCGAGCACGGCGTCATCTCGTGATCAATGCCTGGCGGCTTACGGCCGCGCATTGGGCTGCCACCGCCTTCACCGGTGACGGCGCCCGGCGCGCCGGGGGCCGGTGGAACTCGAAAGGGCGGTCCGTCGTGTACACTTCGCAATCGCAGGCTCTTGCTCTGCTCGAGCAGGTTGTTCACTTCGAGCCGGACACGGCGCCTCGTCCGTTTGTGATAATTGCCGTCGGTCTCCCCGACGACCTCGTCGAAAGTGTCTCCCTCTCGTCGCTGCCACGCTTCTGGCGAGAGACGGGTTCCGATGCGCTGGCCGCGACTCGCTCGCTGGGCGATCAGTGGCTGATGGATCGGCGCAGTGCAGCACTATCTGTCCCGTCCGCCATCGTCCCCGCTGAGCGCAACTTCCTGCTGAACCCGGAACATGTAGACTTTCCCAGCCTTCTTCTCGACCAAGCCGCGTCCTTCGACCTTGATCCGCGGTTGCTGTTCAGGTCGGTGCGATGACCACATCGATAGTCCTCGTTGGCCTCTCCGGCAGCGGCAAGTCCACCGTCGGCCGCCTCCTCGCCGAGCGCCTCGGCTGGGAGTTCGCCGGCACCGACGAGGAGATCGCCCGCCTCCACGAAGCCGAGGTCGGCGACGTCTTCCAGGAGCTCGGCGAGGCCCGCTTCCGCGAGCAGGAGGCCCGCCTCCTCGACCGCATGGCCGCCCAGCCGAACACGGTCGTGGCCACCGGCGGCGGCGCCCTGACCACCGCCCGTGGCCGCCGCGCGGCCGCACGGGGCCTCGTGGTCTGGCTCCGCGTTACCCCCGAGGAGGCTGCCCGGCGCCTCGCCGCCGATCCCGCCAACGAGCGCCGTCCCCTCCTCGCCCGCGACCCCCTCACTCGCCTGGTCGCCCTGATCGATGATCGCGCCCACCTCTACGAACGGGCAGACTCCGCTCTCGACGTCGATGGCCGGACACCGGACGAAGTCGCGGCCCTCGTCGAAGGCGCTTGGCGCCAGGAACATCTCTCGGCCCGCACTCTCGACCGCCTCGACCCCCTCCGTGGCATCGCCGCTGAAGTCCGCACCGCCGACTCCGGCTCCACATACCCCATCATCGTCCGCGACGACGCCCTCTCCGATCTGGGGGCAGTCTGCCGGGAGGTCGGCCTGCGCGGCACGGCATTCGTGCTGACGGACGAAGTCATCGCCCCCCTCTACCGAAACCAGGCCCATCTCTCGTTGAACGACTGTGGCTACGCCACCCAGTCGCTCGTCATCCGCTCCGGCGAACAGCACAAGGACATCGGTACCCTCGCCCTCATCTACGACTGGCTGCTCGAGTGCCGCGCCGAGCGCTCCGACTTCCTCGTCTGCCTGGGCGGGGGTGTCGTCACGGATATGGGCGGGTTCGCCGCCGCCACCGTCCTCCGCGGCATCCGCTTCGTGCACGTCCCGACCACCCTCCTCGGCATGGTCGACGCCGCCATCGGAGGCAAGACCGGTGTCGATCATCCCCGCGGCAAGAACATGGTCGGCGCCTTCGCCCAGCCATCCGCCGTCGTCATCGATCCGACCGTCCTCGCCACCCTCCCCGAACGCCAGGTCCGCGCCGGCTGGGCCGAGCTCGTGAAGCACGGCCTCATCCTCGATGCCGCCCTCTTCGCCGAGCTCGAGGGCGCGGTCACCGGTGGCGCTGCCACGCCCACCGCCGCCCATATCGCCCGCAGCGTCGCCATCAAGGCCGAGGTCGTCTCAACCGACGAGCGCGAGTCCGGCCTCCGCACTCTCCTCAACTACGGCCACACCCTCGGCCATGCGATCGAAGCCGTCACCGGCTACACCACCTACCTCCACGGCGAGGCGGTCGCCATCGGCATGCACGCCGCCGGCCTCATTTCCGTCGACATGCGCCTCCTCTCCCCCGCCGGCCTCGCCCGACAGCAGGCCGCCCTCCGCGCCTGCGGCCTCCCTGAGCACGCACCCGGCCTCGCCATCGACGCCGTCCTCGAGGCGACCCTCTCGGACAAAAAGGTCCGTGCCGGCGCCATCCAGTGGGTGCTCCTCGACTCCATCGGCCGCGCCGTGGTCCGCAACGATGTGCCGCCCGAGGTCGTCATGCGCGCGGCCCGGGCCGTCCTCACATGACCTTCGCCTTCCGCCTCACGTCAGCCGACCGCTCCCCCGTCGCCCCGCGTACCGGCGTCCTCTCCACATCCCACGGCGACGTCCTCACCCCCGCGTTCATGCCTGTCGGCACCCTCGCCACGGTGAAATCCCTCCTCCCGGAGGAGGTCCGCGCCACGGGCGCCCAGATCCTCCTTGTGAACGCCTACCACCTCTATCTCCGCCCGGGCCACCAGCTCATCGAGCAACTCGGCGGCGCCCACCAGTTCATGGATTGGGATGGCCCCATCCTCTCCGATAGCGGTGGCTTCCAGGTGTTCTCGCTCGCCCGGCTCGGCAAGGTCGAAGAGGCAGGCGCCCATTTTCGCTCTCACATCGACGGCTCCGAGCACTTCTACAGCCCCGAAGTCGCGATGGGCGTGCAGCGCTCCCTCGGCGTCGACATCGCCATGCCCCTCGACCATGTCCTCCCCGGGCAGTCGGAATACAAGCCCGCGAAGGACGCCGTTGAACGCACGCTGCGCTGGTATGTCCGCTCGCGCGCATCCGCCGGCTCGCTGCCCACGTTCGCCATCGTCCAGGGCGGCATCTACGAAGACCTCCGCCGCTGGCACGCCCGCGAAGTCGCCGCTCTCGACGCTCCCGGCTACAGCATCGGCGGCCTCTCCGTCGGCGAATCCAAAGGGGACATGTGGGCCATGACCGAGGTCGTCGCCGCCGAGCTCCCTGTGGACCGCCCTCGCTACCTCATGGGCGTCGGCAGCCCCGAGGATCTCGTCAACGCCGTCGCTCGCGGCATCGACATGTTCGACTGCGTACTTCCCACCCGCCTCGGCCGCAATGGCGGCATCTTCACTGACGAGGGCCGCACTTCCATCCGCAACGCCCGCTATACCGAGGAGGCCGGCCCCATCGTGCCTGGCTGCGACTGCACCACCTGCGCGCGCTTCAGCGCCGCCTACCTCCACCACCTCTTCCGCAACGACGAGCTCCTCGGCTACAGACTCGCCACCATCCACAACATCCGCTTCCTCGTCCGCCTCACGGAACGCATGCGCCAGGCCATCGCCGCCGGCGCCTTCGCCACCTTCCAGCGCGACTTCCTCGACCGCTACCGCGCAGCCGATGCGTCCGTCCGCGAGGAGCAGAAGGAGAAGTGGCTTCAGCGCCCATCCCGTGAGGCGCCCGAGTGACGGCCGTCGCTACCTCCCCGTCTCCCGAGCGTCTCGCGATAGCCCTGCCGATTCGGCCGTTCCTCGGATGCGTCTTCGCGATCGACCTGCTCGCCATGCTTGTCGTCATCGCCTTCGGCAGCGCATATCTCATCAACGTCCTCGAAGCCCCGCCCAGCTATCCCGCCTACTCCCTCGGCGTCTATGGCCTCGTCAAGCTCATCACCGCTCCCATCGGCGGCCGCTTCCTCGACCGGGCCCCGGCCCGCGTCGGCGTCGTCATCGCCTTCGCGCTCAACATGACCGGCCTCGGATTCATGCTCGCCTGGCACGCAGCCCTCGGCTTCATCATCGGTGTTGCCTTCCTCTCCGGCGGCATCGCCTTCAGCTGGCTCGTCGTCTTCCACGTCCTCGGCGTCGCCACCGAGCCGGCCACCCGTGCACGCCTCACCTCCGTCATGGCGATCGTCTCCGCCGCCGCCACCGCCTGTGGGTTCGCCGGCGGCGGCCTCATCGGCGACGCCTGGCAGGTCGCGTTCTCCGTCGGGATCGTTTGCGCGCTCGCCGCCGGAGTCCTCCTCTACCTCGTGGCCGCCGTCCCGCCCGTCCCACACGTTCTCGCCCACGCCCACATCGACGCCTCCACCCGTCTCGCGCCCTCGAAGTCCGAGGCGCCACCTCCCATTCCCGCGCGTCTCCAGGCCGTCGCCGCCGCCAACGGCCTCGTCCATTCCGCCGCCATCGCCGGCGTCGGCGGCATCTTCGGCCCCTTCGTCCTCCACACGCTCGGCCTCACCCTCCTCGAGGGCAGCATCCTCCTCCTGCCCGCGATCGGCATGGGGGCCGTCAGCATGTACTTCGCCGGGCGCCATTCCCGTCCCGGGCGCCGCCTCCGCGAGCTCGCCCTCTGCTACACCGTCGGCGCCGTTACCCTGTTTGCCCTCGCCTTCGTCGATTCCTGGTACGCCTTCGCCATCGTCGGGCTCGGCCTCGGCGTTGCCATTGGCGGCGCGACCCCCCTCATGGGCGCCACCATCCTCGACGTCTCCCACAGCGGCCAACAGAAGGCCACCGTCCTCGGCTGGCTCTTCTTCGCCCAGGGCATCGGCAGCGTCGCCGGCCCCGTCCTCGTCGGCATCGTCATCTCCCTCTTCGGCGTCCGCGAAGCCGTCGGCTTCCTCTCCGCGTTCGATGCGGGTGTGGTGGTCCTCCTCCTCCTCTCCCACCGCCTCCAACCCCTCTGAGCAGCACGCATCCGAGCCCCGAGCGCCAGCGAGCGGGTGCTCCGGAGCGAGCGCGCGCCAGCGCCGCTCGCGGCCCCACCGCCACGGGTCATATGACAATTGTTAATGCAGTACATGGAGTAGGGCACACGCACGATCCATTCCACTAAGGTGCGCGCATGGGACGCCGGCGTGCCGCCAACGATCCTTCGGTCCGGGTGGAGCTCAGCGACCGTCAGCGCCAGGTGCTGGACCTGGTCGCAAGCTGAGCCACGAACGGAGAGATTGCCGAGCGCCTGGGTATCACGCTCGACGGCGCCAAGTGGCACGTCCGCGAGATCCTCAGCCGCCTCGACGTCGACAGCCGCGAGGAGGCCGCCGAATGGTGGCGAAGCCGGAGACATTGGCCTCGCATGCCCGGGTGGATGCCTCGCAGGCCCTGGCCGGTGGCGCTTTCGGCCACGGCTGCGGGCCTTGCGGTCACAGGAATCGCATTCGCTGCCGTCCTCAATTCATCGGAGCCACCCGGACCAGACGAGCGAGCGATCGATGCCGCCACTGCCAGCGTCACCGCCATGGCGTCACCAACGCCCCGTCTCTCGACCGTACCGGAAATACCACAGCCGCCACTGGTGGAACTCGACTCTGGCCCCGGTTGGCGTCTGCTCCTCGCAGACGACGACCGCCCCGTGCCTTCGGCGGATCAGGCCGTACTCGCCATCAATTGGGATCTCGAGACTCCCTATCTCGACGTGCTCGATGTCGACGGCCGCCGGGCGATCCGGGTCGAAGTGGGATACCGGCCGATGGCCCGGCTCAATCCCACGAACGGCACCCTCGTGGTCTCCGATTGGCTCAACATCGATGCTCCGCCCGCGCAGGCCCGGGTGCTCGTATTCGCTCTCGATCCACCGGCCCTCGTCGGCGAGGTCATACTCCTTGGAACGAGGGTGAACTCCACCGTCTTCGCCAACTGGATCACCCTCTCTTTCGACGGCCGCTGGCTCTACTGGGTGGAACATACCGTCCAGGCGGACCCTCCCTCATGCGCCACCGGCGGCGACGAAGCCGTCTGCGACCGCATGGTCGTCCACGCCGTTGACCTCCTCACCCTCGCACCGTCCGGGCTCGAAGCTGAGATGCCCCGGGCGTGTGCGACGCCGGTCTTGACTCCCCACGGCGCTTCCGCCGTGCTCGCCCACTGCTCTCGCGGAGCGGGCCGATTCGTGTTGGACGCCGCGCTCGCCGGCAACCTCGGCATCATGGAGGCCCCTGATGGCGTGCGCCAGGGTGCATGGGACATGCGCACAGCATCTGACTCGGACATCGCGCTTCGGGTTACGATCGCCTCGGACGGCGCCATCACTGCCTTCAGCGTCGTCGACGTAGCCACGGCTGACGTGCGGCACACATCCACCCTCACCGACGCCTGGGAGGTCCACCTCCTCGACTCCTCCACCGCCCTCGTCCTCCGCTCCACCGGCCGCCTCGAGCGAATGGACCTCTCGACCGGCAACTCCGTGCAGCTCCCCTATGCTATCGAGCCCGGCGGGCAAGGCCTCGACATCGCCCTCGTCCGATAGGCCGCGACACCAACGCAGTCACCCCGCATCCGGGACGGAGCCGCGCGCGTAAGCAAGCGGTCATCGCCACGCGCGTGCCATCGCGCCCTCCACCACTCCTCCCCACGCTCCCGTTTGCCATAACTCTTGCGATCTCCCGTCCGACTGGCTATACTCAGAACATCCGTTCGAGGTCCAAGAGCCTCGCGGATCGAACCGCAGCGACCCCGGGTTGCCACTAACGCAACCGCTCGCTACGGTGTCTGAGCAGTCGCTTCGCAGGAACGATTGAGCGAGCGAAGCGCAGAGCCCGACCCCCTTGGGCGGACGGGCCGTGACATTGACACCCCTTTGCCAATCGGGTAGTCTTCTCGTTCGGGCCTCACGCAGGCCGGCGCACTTTAACAACTGGATAGCGGACGAAAGAGAACGTTCGGGAACCCGTTCAACGGAACGTGACAGCTGTTTCGGCAGTTGTGAAGTTTTGTTTTTTCGGAGAGTTTGATCCTGGCTCAGGACAAACGCTGGCGGAATGTATTAGGCATGCAAGTCGCACGAGCCTTCGGGCTAGTGGCGGACGGGTGAGTAACACGTGGGTAACCTGCCTCGTAGTGGGGAATAACTCTCCGAAAGGAGAGCTAATACCGCATAACACCCCCGGTGAGATTCCGGGTGGTAAAAGCTCCGGCGCTACGAGAGGGGTCCGCGGCCGATTAGCTTGTTGGTGGGGTAACGGCCTACCAAGGCGACGATCGGTAGCTGGTCTGAGAGGATGGTCAGCCACATGGGGACTGAGATACGGCCCCAACTCCTACGGGAGGCAGCAGCTAAGAATCTTGCGCAATGGGCGAAAGCCTGACGCAGCAATTCCGCGTGGGGGACGAAGGCCCTAGGGTCGTAAACCCCTTTTACGAGGGAAGAAGTTCTGACGGTACCTCGTGAATAAGCCACGGCTAACTACGTGCCAGCAGCCGCGGTAATACGTAGGTGGCA
>JBBDMZ010000004.1:0-37255 GCA_040877955.1 Dehalococcoidia bacterium
TGCGGCCCTCACCCCCCAGCCCCCTCTCCCGACTTCGCGGGAGAGGGGGAGCGACGTCCGTGGTGACTCGGGAACGTTTTGGAAGTGGCCCACCGCTTGCTGGTGCGCGCGGCACCGATCAGCGCGAAAGGGAATCGGTCGTTGGCGCTGCGCGGGACCGCGGCGGCGCTCCGCTGGCCGCTGGTGAGCGAGGAGAACGGTGGTTCGCAAGCTTCCCGCGGCCAGAGGCGGCCGCAGCTACCCGCTGGTGAGCGAGGGGACCGATGGTTCCCAGGCTTCCCGCGACCAGGGCGGCCGCAGCTACCATCGGCGATGATCCCGGTTACCAGCGCTGGCCCGAGGGGGCGGGTTTGTCGGGGGCGGCGGTGGTCATGTGCGCGGCGGAGGCGCCGGCGCGCCAGGGCCAGCTCTCCGCGTCGGGGGCGTAGTGGTGGAGGGGGTTGGTGGTGAGGGCGGCGGCGAAGGTGAGGGCGCGGCGGGCGCCGGCGGGGTCGTGGACGCGGAAGATGCGGGCGCCCTGCTCGTAGGCGAGGGCGGTGGCGATGTGGGTCTCGAGGTCCCGGTCGGAGGGTGGCAGGCCGGAGACGCTGCCGATGAAGTTCTTGCGGGAGTGCGCGAGGAGCACCGGCAGCCCGAGCGAGGTGAGCTCACCGAGGCGGCTGATTATGGCCATGTCCTCGGCGTGACTCTTGCCGAAGGCGATGCCGGGGTCGATGACGATCTGGTCGTCGTCGAGGCCGAGGGCGCGGAGGGCATCGACGCGGTCGAACATCCAGGCGAGCGTCTCGACGACCACGTCGGTGTAGCGGGGAGGCTTGTCGGGGCGGCGCTTGGGGACGGAATAGCTGTAGTTCAGGACGTAGCCGGCGCCCCCGCGCGCGGCCGCCTCGGCGGCGCCCGTCCCCCGGGTGAGGCCGCTGATGTCGTTGACGATGTGTGCTCCGGCATCGACGGCCGCGCGCGCGACGCCGGGCTTGTAGGTGTCGATCGAGACGGTGTGGCCCTCGCCCGCGAGCGCTTCGATGACCGGGGTGACGAGCGCGGCCTCTTCGGTTTCGTCGAGAACCGGGCGGTCGGCGCGGGCGGACTCTGCCCCGACGTCGATGATGTCGGCGCCCGCCTCGCGGAGAGCGGCCGCATGTGCGAGCGCGGCGGTGTGGTCGCGGCCGACACCGTCGCCCGAGAAGGAGTCATCGGTGAGGTTGAGGATGCCCATGATGTAGGGGCGGTCGAGGGGGAGTGCGCGGCCGCGAGGGTGCCATCCCGCGACGGGTGCGAGGTAGCGGTCGATGTGGCCGGCGAGCTGGAGCTGCCCTCGCTCCCGCATCTCGCTCGCGAGCCGCGACAGGTCGTCGCGGGCGAGGGCCATGCGGGCAACTCCGCGTTCAACGTGATAGCCGAAGCCCAGGGCAGCCGTCGCTAGCGTCAGCGCCTCCAGCTCCACGGTGGTGAAGACGATTGCGGGGGCCAGCGGGTCGGCGGCGAACTGCGCGGGCGAAGGCGGGACGACGCGGAACGGGGGATGCTTCAACGCGCGGAGCTCAGGAGGGCGTCGAGCATGCGCCGGGCCTGCCAGAGGTGCTCGAGGTCGTGCTGGTAGAGGTCGCGCGTCAGTTCGAGGACGGTGGTGCGTCCACGGTAGGGATGCATGCCCGCGCGCTCCCAGTCGTCGCCGTCGATATCCCAGAGGGTGTAGCTGGTGTGCCGGCGGAGGTAGTGGAACTCGTCCAGCACCTCGTCCTCGTCTTCCTCCTCGTAGTCGGGCCGGAAGGGGACGTCGTCCATGCTGACGTGGCGGATCTCGGGCTCGCGCCTCGTGATCATCTCCTCGAACTGGCGCTGAACACCGCGCTCGACGTCGCGCATGTGGACGGCGATGCCGAGCAGCGACCAGCAGTCGTCGAAGTCCTCGCCCGGCATGAGGAGAACGCGACGGCTGGCGCCATAGAAGCAGTGCCGCAGTTCCCCTGAGGCTTCGCTCAGCGCCTTCAGGAGGAACGAGGGGTCGCTGCCAGCCTGCCGGACGTAGCGCATGGGCGGATTGTACGCCTTGCGCGCACGGCCGCTCCCAGCGTTACGGAGATTTTACGTGACGACGAGCGGGACACCCTGGCGGCAGAGGTCGCAGTCCGCGGGATCCCAGGAAGCGACTTCGTAGGAGAGGCAGGCGTAGAAGGGGACGCCGAAATCGACGGTCCCGTTCGTGCGGTCGACGAGCACGCCGACGCCAGCCACCTCCGCCCCACGGGCGCGCACGGCGTCGATCACGTCGCGGATGCTACCGCCGGTGGTGAGGACGTCATCGACCACGAGGACCCGGTCGCCGGGGCCAATCTCGAAGCCGCGTTTGAAGTCGCGGCCGTCGGAGCCGCCGTCCTTCTTCTCGGCGATGATGCTGCGCAGGCCAAGGTGGCGGGCAGTCTCGTAGCTGAGGATGACGCCGCCGGTGGTGGGGCCCGCAAGCAGGTTGGCCTGGCCACGGAAGTGATTCGCAATCATGGCGGAAAGCGGGCCGGTGAGGTCAGGCCACTGGAGGATGCGGAACTTTTCGATGTAGAGGTCGCCGTGGCGGCCGGAGGAGAGCTGGAAGTGGCCGCGCAGGAGCGCGCCGCGGGAGGCGAGGAGTTCTTCGGGGGTTTGTGTCATCGAGGCGTCATTGTCTCGCGGTGGGGCGGAATGATGAAGCGGCGACACGAAACAGGGGCCTAACGGCCCCTGTACTGACTTCCCGCGCGATGGCTCGAATCGAACCAACCCGCGTCCTCCCGGTCGCGGCGCGGATGGTTAGTCGTCTAGCTTCGAGGTGGTGACGACGGGTGGGCCGTCTTTGTCGGAGATGGCGCCGCCTTCGTTCGGTGCGAGCCCGAACTTGCTGCGGGGCCAGTAGGTGAGTGCAGCCTTGCCGATGATCAGGTCCTTGGAGATGAGCCCGATCGTGTCGGCGCGGCTATCCAGGCTGTTCGTGCGGTTGTCGCCCATGACGAAATAGCGCCCCTCCGGGATGAGCACCTTCGCCTTCGTGTCGTGCCACTCCTGCTTGATGTAGGGCTCCTCGAGCAGGTAATCGTTGATGTAAACCTCGCCGTCGATGATCTCGATGGTCTCGCCGGGGAGGCCGATGATGCGCTTGATGAGGTCGGTATCCTCTTCGCGGGGGTCCTGCAGGACGACGATGTCGCCGCGTTCGGGGCCACCGAAGACCTCACGGGTGGGATCCTCCCCCGGGTCGACGAAGGGGACGAAGTTGCCGAGGCGGTCCATGTCCACTTCCGCGTAGGCGAGCTTGTTGACGATGAGGTACTCGCCGTCTTCGAGCGTGGGATACATGGAAAGGCCGTCGACCTTGAAGTTCTGGAAGCTGGCGCGGACGGCGAGGAAGACGAGGAGCGCGAGAAGGCCCGTCTCCACGATCTCCCGCACGAGCATGCGCGAACGGGACTTGCGGCGGACGGATGGCGCGTCTGAGTGCGCTGCCGCCGACGTGGTGGTCCAGGGTGCCGGGGGCTCTTCGACGCGGCTCCAGCCCTCAAGCACAGGCTCGTCTTCGTCCGCCTCGACGTGCTCGGGTTGGCGCACGCGGTCTGTACTATCCGTTTCCCACGGGAAGACATTGCGGTCGATGGGAGCGTTGCTGCGCTGCGGGGCCCAGCCCTGCATGCGCCCGAAGTACTTGTTCTCGACCGGCTGCTGGGAGGCTTCCGCCACGATTTCGTCAGCGTCTTCGCCCAGGAGCTCGTCGAACACGACGGGCTCCGTGTCGTTGGCTGGCGGTGGCTCTTCGTGCTCCTCGGCGTCCTCGTAGAGGGACGCGTGGGCCTCGAAGGCGCGGAGGACGGTATCGTCGTCCCGCTTGCTGTCGTCCCATGCCGGGAGGTCCATGGCACGCCCGTCGCCGGGCTCAACAGAGGAGGGGAACGCCTCCGGGTCGGTGGCTTCGACGGCCTCTTCGGCCTCGCGCTCGGCTTCGTAGCGCTCAAGGGCGTCTTCGACCTGGGCGGTGCCGCGGAAGATGGAGGTCTCGCTGGAGCCGGGCTCGAACCCGCTGGCCTGCGCGATGGTGGCCCAGGGGTCGTCGGCCGGGGCTGGAGCGTCGCCGTCTGGAGTTTCTTCTTCGAGTTGCTCGTCGTGGATGCGGGCGAAGGCGGAATCCCAGAGGGATGACCCCTCCTCGGCAGTCTCCGCGTCGCCGGCGGCAAGCTCCGCGGCTGGAGCGTCGCCGGACGGCTCGTCCATGGCTGCGGAGGGAGCGTCGACGGTTGCGGTCGTCTCATCGTCAACGGAGTCAACGGCAGCCGCAGCGGCAACGGCCGCGGGGACATCGTCCGGGGACTTCGGCTCATCGTCTTTGCGGCCGGCCATGTAGACGGCCCACGGGTCGTCCCTGGCTTCGGCGCCGGCGGGTTTCGCGTCAGCGGGAACGAGCGACTCGTCCGCGGGAGCGGCTTCGATGGCAGTCGCGGAGGCTGGATCCCATTCAGTCGCCGCGAGAGTGCCCTCGGACTCGGCCTCTTCGACCGAGCGCCAGGGGTCCTCGTCCGCGCCAGGCTGTGCGACTGCGCTCAAGGCGGACGCGGGTTCGTCCTCCGGGGTCGCTACCGTTGCCTCGTAGGGCTCTGGGTCCCACGCAACGTCATCACTGTCCGTTTTTAGGGAACTGAAGGGGTCCCAGGGCTCGGTCGCCGGTTGCTCCTCCCGGTCGTCGGCCAGGGCCCGTGCGGGCACCGGCGTGACCTCAGCGACCGGATCTGGAGCTGGCGCGCCTGGCTCGTCCGACCCTTCGCTCACTGGCGGCTCCACCGGCATAGATGGGGCGGGCTCGCGCGCGAAGTCATCGAGGGGATCGCGGTCCTCTGCTGCCGGTTCATCGTCGAATGCCCAGGGGGAGTTCGCGGGCGCCTGGGGCTGGCGGGCAATGTCGGCCCACTGCAGCGGCTGCTTCTCGCCCTCCTCATCGGCGAAGCGATTCTCGGTGCCATCGGAACGGCCCAGCCACGAGCCCTGTGGCTCGTCGTCGCGGCCGAACGAGAGGCGCCCGGGGAAGTCCCGCGGGGCTTCGTCCTCGGCCTCCCAGTCCTCGGGAGCGAGGTGCCGTGAGGCGGCAGGCTCGGCCTCGTCGTCCTTTTTCTTCTTGCCGAACAACTTGCCGAACAGGCCCTTCTTTTCGCCGGGCTCGGCTTCCACGCGGCGGAAGTCCTCGCCCTCGGCAGCCCGGCGAGGAGCGTCGCCGTCCTCCCACTCGAACGGCTTGAAGAGGGACTCGTCGACTTCCTCGGTCTCGGGACCGAGGCGCATCCGCGGTGGGGCGCCCTCGGCCTCGTCTCCGTCATGGGGCTTGGTCGCCCAGGAGCGCATGCCATCGAGCATGCCCGCGTCGTCGGCTGCCTTGCGGCCAAACATCTGGTCCCAGCGGGAGCTCGGATTTTCCGTATTCACGAGCGGCGGCTCGTCGTCTTCGTGGCGCTGCACCCTGATTGGAATGGGAGCGGCAGCCAGGTCGCCAGGGGACGATTCCGCTTTCGCGGCCGGGAGGTCCGCGCGGTCGTCGTCAGGCGCTGGCTCGAACGAAGTCTCCGTCCCGGGCTCGTTGCCGTCGGCTTCATGCGACTTCGACCAGGCACGCATGCCATCGAGCATGTTCGCGCCGTCGGCTGCCTTCTCGCTGAAGATCTCGCCCCAGCGGGAGCGCTGTGGCTCTGGCGGCGGGGCCGCGGGGATATCGCCCCGCACGAATGGAGCGGGGCGCTCCTCCGGCTCATCGCGGGCGAACCGCCGGATCGGCCTTGGCTCTTCTGGCGGGGCCTCCGTTTCCGCATCCGCGTCCTCAACCCAGGGCGATGGCTCAGAGTGGCCGAACAGGCCCGCGGGAGGCTTCAGCCCAGGGTGCTCGTCTTCGTCCGGGAGGCGTCGTGAGCGGAGCGAGAGGGGCAGATCGCCAGTTGCCTCGGGTTCCGTGGAATACTCCACGGATGCGCCTTCGTCGGCAGAGGTATCCGGGAGGCTCCACTTTCCTTCGGGCTCGCCGGCTGAATCGTCGCCATGGAGAGCGCGCCAGGATGGCGGCTCCTCCTCCTGCTTCAGGTCACGGCCCTCAGTCCTGGGACCGAACGCCTCTTTCTTCTCTGGCTCGGAGTCCATGTTCCGCCGCACGCTCTGGCGGAGCTCGCGGTTCTTGGCCTCCTGGCGCTCCCAGGCGCCTTTCGGTAGGTCGAAATACCAGCCGGCGTCGCCCTCTTCCTCTTCGGAAGTGTCATCCGGGCGGTTGTCCTCGTCCATCTTCATGAGCGTACCATAGCCTCGTAACAGCCCTCGTTTCAGCTCGAGCGTCGCCCTTTACAGGCGATTGACCTACCCTCGGGTGTCCATGGCCCAAGGGCTCGATCCGAGCGACGACCAACTTGTCCTACTTTCAAAGGACGGCAAACTCGACGCCTTCAACAGTCTCGTTGAGCGGCATGAGCGTGCTGTTTACAACCTCGCCTACCGGTTGCTCGGCGAACGAGGCATAGCGGAGGACGCTACTCAGGAGGCGTTTTTGTCCGCATTCCGCGCGATCGGCCGGTTCGAGGGCGGGAATGTGAGGAGCTGGCTGCTACGGATCGCCGCGAACGAGTGCAAGGACGAGCTGCGCCGGCGGCAACGGCGCGGGACCAGCTCGCTGGAAGCCATCTCCGAGGCGCGCGAGACGCCGTTCGATCTGCCCGACCTCTCCCCCGGCGCACCCGAGGTCATGGAGCAGCACGAGTTCGGTGCGGCGTTCCAGCAGCTTCTCCTGCAACTGCCCTACGACCAGCGCCAGGCCATCCTCCTGGTCGATGTCTATGAGTACCGGTACGAAGAGGTGGCGGAGCTGACCGGAGACTCGCTGGGGACGGTGAAGTCCCGGATCCACCGGGGACGCGAAAAGCTCCGCGTCATGCTCACCGCAAGGCCGGAACTTTTCGGGGCGGTCGGTCGTCTGGAGGGTGAGAAGGAGTCGTGATGGCGTTTTCCTGGCCGTTTGCACGCCACGCGGGGTGGCAGAAGCAACTCGACGCATACATTGACGGCGAGCTATCGCCGTCGGGTGTCCGCAAGTTTGATGCGCACCTGGGCGGCTGCTCGCGGTGCTCCGCGGAGATCGTGGAGCGCAGGGAGCTGAAGCGGATGGCGGTGAGCCTGCCGCAGCTTCCCGCGCCGCGCTCGTTCCGCATCACGCCCGGCATGCTGGTTGAGGCGCCCGCCCAACGGGCCGCGGCGGGCCGCCCCGTGGTCATGCGCCTGGCGCAAGTCACCGCGGGATTGGCGATGGTCGCTTTCGCGGGCGTGTTGGCGGCGGACCTCTCGCGTTCGGACGACGAGCCGGCCCAGCAACGCGCATCCGCGGGCGACGCGGACGGGCCCGCCACCGATGCAGCCGCGGAGCAACACTCCCCCTTCCCGGGCGAGACCCCGAACACCCTCGCCGGGGGCGAGGGCGATTCAGGTGGGCTCCCCACGTTGGATGAGGGCACCGGGGCCACTGGCGTGGAGCCGACACCCGGCCTCAATTACAGCCTCGAGGACAGGCTCAACGGCGATGATGCTGGCAAGCGGGACATCGACGTCACCAACACGTCCGGCACCGGCCCGCCCGCCGAGGGTGCCGCGAGCAGCGTCGGCGTGCAGTCCGCGGAGGCGGACGATGACGGGATGAGCGGCTTCGTGATGGCCGAGATCGGGCTGGCGGGGCTCGCCATGCTGGCCGCCATGACCTGGCTGTTCACGCGCCGTGGCCGCCGCGCGTGATAGACCGGCGGTTAAGCCCGCACGCTTTACGAACCGTGAATCTCCCAAGCAAGCTGGATCCGTGCCGCTCCGTCTCGCCGTAGCCATGCCCCTCGCGGCCGCGCTCTGCGTGCTCGCGATGCTTGGGGGGCTGCTCCTGGTCATCTCCGGCGGAGAGTCGACCACCCGGCAGCCGGCCGCGGTCGCGACCCCGGACGAGGATGACACCCCTCGCCTGCGCGCTGATAGCACTGTCTGCCAGTCGATCCTCACCCGGCCCGGCCCGGATGACCCGCAGGTGTTCGCTGACATCTACACGCAGCAGCGTGAGGTGAACGGAATCACGATCGTCGCCTCCCGCCGCGTGAGTGGTGAGGCGCTGGACATCGCCGAAGAGACGATCGAGCGGGCGTTCGAAAACAACGACCTGATCGACGCGCTCGTCGCGCAGCACGCCTACGTGATCGTGGCGGACCGGTCCCAGGGGGTGCTGGACCTCCCCGAGTTCGGCTGCCTCGAGGAGCGCCTTGGCGCGGACTTCTTCACGCACGTGTGTGGTGTGGCCGACCGTGCCGACTACCCCGTGGCCACGGTCAACGAGCTGGACCTGACGGGCGACCGCTCAGGTCCCTGCGGCGGGCTGAACATCCTCTACCACGAGCTCGGGCACCTGGTGCAGGGCTGGACGCTCGATCCCCAGGACTACTACGACGTGCGGCTCCTGTACCAGGACGCGAAGGACGCGGGCAGGTATGCGAACGCGTACGCCTCGACGAACCCGAACGAGTACTTCGCTGAGGGCACCCAGGCCTACTTCCTCAGCCAGGAGCGCGGCGGCGGGCGTGACCGTGAGTGGCTGCGGGAGTACGACCCGGAGCTCTTCGCGCTGCTTGACCGCATTTACGGCGGCTGACCTCACCCCCCGGGTAGGGATTCTGCTCTCCACTGGCGTGGAGAGGGGAGTTGCGCCGCTGACGGTTGCGCTGGGACTGGAGCCGGGAGAGTACGCTGGAAGAGCCGGAGCGGGATGGAGAAGGTGCAATGAAGGACAACCGTGTGTTGAACCAGATATCCGCGCTGGTGGACGAGGAGCGCACGCTGCGCGAGGAGCGGTCCTCCGGGGCGATCGGTGACGAGGGCCACCGGCGACTGGTGGAGGTCGAGGTGGAGCTGGACCAGTGCTGGGACTACCTGCGGCAGAGGCGCGCCGCGCGGGCGGCCGGCCTCCCGCCGGAGAACGCCCAGGTGCGAAACCCCGAGACCGTCGAGCGATACCAGCAGTAGCCGGACCGGGCTTAACGAACGTCCGGCGGTTGGCCCGTGAGGTCGGCGATGGCGGTGCGGATGTCCTCGTCCTCGATGAAGCGGGCGCCGCGGGCCTCACGCACGGCCTGGGCGCGCTTGATGATCGCCGCCTGGGGGATGCCAGGGGGCGGTGTCGTGAGCCAGGCGAGGAGCTCGACCGTGGCGCCGTTCGGGTCCTGGAAGTAGATCGAGCGCTCGTAGCCACGGTCGACAGGTCCCTCGAAGGTGATGCCCTCCGCGGAGAGGCGTCCCATCGCCTCCTCCAGGCTCGCATCGTCGACGTCGATGGCCAGGTGGTCCAGGTGCCCGGAGCCTGACTGGGCTGGTGGGAGTTCCTGAGCCCCCTCTTTGGGCACGAAGTAGGCGATGAAGGTGTCGTGGCCCACGTGGAAGAAGAGGTGCTCCTCCCAGGGCACATCGAGGTTGTCCTGCCGCAAGACCAGGTCCATTCCCAGGATGTCGCGGTAGAAGTGAATGGTCTCGGCGTTCTTCGAGCCAGAGATCGCCGGGTGGGAGATCCGGAGCGTCCGCATCGCGCACCTCGTGACGTGCTGAGGACAGCGTGTGGGCCGATCGTTGCGTTGTCAACAATTGGGAATACGCACGCACGGTGGTCACAGGACGGCCGCCATGGCACGATCCGGCCATGCCCAAGCAGGTCTCGAACGTCGCGAGCGACGACTACCTCACGGCAATTTACCGGCTGAACCACGACGAAGGGCAGGACGTGATTGCTGTCCGCCTCGCGGATCGGCTGGGGATCACGCCGCCTTCGGTCGCGGGGATGCTGAAGCGGCTGCAACGGGACAGGCTGGTGAGCGTGGACTCGCGAAAGGTCATCTCGCTGACGCCGGAAGGGCTCCGCCGGGCGGAGCAGATGGTGCGCCGGCACCGGCTGGCGGAGTGCCTGATCACGGAGATCCTGAAGGTGCCGTGGTGGAGAGCCTACGAAGAGGCGCACCTGCTCGAGCACGGCATCTCCGACATCACGGAGCCGCACCTCTACGAGACGCTGGGCCGCCCCGATCGGAGCCCGTTCGGGTATCCCATCCCGGGCGCCGACCCCGACCGCGACCTCTCGATGGCGACGCTGGCGGACGTGGCGGAGGGGGCCTCCGTGCGCATCGACCGCGTGTTCGAGGAGGACGAGCGCCTGCTGCAATTCTTCGACGAGGAAGGCATCCGCCCCGGTGAAATGGTGATGGTCGAGTCGGTGGCGCCGTACCGGGGGACGATCACGGCGCGCCTGAACGGCCGCTCCATCGTGATGGGCACCCAGGTCGCGGAACGCATCTGGGTGGAGGGCACAGGCAGAGTTGCCGCGGCAGACAGCGGCGGCAAGGGACGGCGCCGCACGGCGCCACGCGCCGCCGCTCACTGACGATTCCTATCATTGCGAGCCGTGGCCGGGGCTTCGTCGTAGACTTGCGGCGCGACGAGGAGGAGACGATGGCCCGACTGCCCTATGCGACCCGTGACGATATCCCCGAAGAGTTCCAGTACCTGTGGGACCGCGCGGGCACGGTGACCGCCACGAATGCGCCGGCCAACATCTTCCGGACGCTGGCGAACAATCCCGCCATCTGGCAGCAGTACTCCCGCCTCGGGAATGCGCTCTGGACGAAGAGCGGGATCGATACCGCGACACGGGAGATCGTCATCCTGCGGACCGCGATCCTCCAGCACAGCCCCTACGAGTGGCACCAGCACGTGCGCATCGGGCGCGAGGCCGGGCTGACGGACGAGCGGATCACGGCGCTGCACCACTGGCGTGGGAGCGATCTCTTCAGCCCGGCGGAGCGCGCCATCCTCGCGTACGTCGACGCGGCCGCACAGAGCGACCATCCACTCGCGGATGTGCACGACGAGCTGGCGGCCCACTTTCCCCCGGCGACCATCGTCGCGATCAATCTGCTGACGGGCTTCTACGCGATGACCGCGCGCTTCCTGGGCGGGATGGAAGTGGAGACGGAGACACCGTTCATCGGCTGGGAGCTGGAGGGCGCGTGACCTCCCAGGAGCGGGCGGTCGCTCTCGCCGCGCGCATCGCCCACCGGCTCATCGCGATCGACGGAGTGGCCGCGGTTGCGCTCGGTGGCTCGCGGGCGCGTGGCACGGCCACCCCGGAGAGCGATGTCGACCTCGGCCTCTACTACCACGCCTCGCACCCGCCCGCATTGGACCATTTGAACGCGCTCGCGGCGGAGATGGATGACGAACGCCGCGAGGGCCTCGCCACCAACTTCGGCGAGTGGGGTGCATGGGTGAATGGAGGCGCATGGCTACGGGTGGAGGGAGTGGCCGTGGACTGGCTCTACCGGGACATGGGGCGGGTTACCGAGGTGATCCAGGCGTGCCGGCGTGGCGAGGTCACGTGCGACTACTATCTCGGCCATCCGCACGGGTTCCACAACCACATCTACCTGGGCGAGGTTCACTGTGCGTTGCCGCTGGAAGACCCGGGCAACGGCTTGAACGCGCTTAAGTTGCTGGTCGCGCAGTACCCACCGGAAATGCGGGCCCGGATCGTCTCGCGTTACGTGTACGACGCGCGGTTCATGCTCCAGGCCGGGCGGAGGTCCGCCGCGCGGGGCGACGTGATGCACGCCGCCGGCTGCCTCTTCCGCGTGGTGGCCGCGCTGGTGCAGGTGCTCTATGCGCTGAACGAGCGCTACTTCGTGAGCGAGAAGGGCAGCGTGGCGGAGATCGAGGGGATGCCCATGCGTCCTGCGCGGTGGTCGTCAACGGTCTCCGGATTGCTGGGTGCGCCCGGGACGACGCCTCAGCGGCTCCTTCACTCCGGCGAGCGCGCCGAACGGCTGGTGGGGGCGGTGGAGGAACTCTGCCGGCGGGAGGGCCTGCAGATGAGCGGCATGCTGCCGAGCGGAACGCTGCCGGGCGGCATGCTGCCGGGCGGCATGCTGCCGAGCGAAACGCTGCCGGGCGGAACGTTGCCGAGCGGCTGAGCCGGAGCTATTAGCGGGGCCGGTGTAGCATGCGCAGAACGCTCGCCGGAGGCTATGAATGACCGCGATCTCAGAACGAACCACCCGGTCCGTGGGGCCGGAACGTGCTGGCGGGCAAGGCCTCGACCACAACCAGGAGGAGTCCGGCAACCGGGCCATCCACGAGCTCCTGACGAGCGCCGATGGGTGTGCGTGGACCGACCTTGTCGCCACGTGCCGGCTCGACGGGGATGGGACGGCGGTCTACGAGGCGTGGGCGCTGCGCGGGATGGTGCGCTGGGTGCGGACCTACGCCGCGGGAGGTGGATACGACTACCGTGTCGTGGACATCGCTGGCGAGAACCCGCTCGCGCGGCAGGACCCGCGTGCCCTCTCGACGCTGGCCGAGGAGCTGACCGCGGGGCGCGACCCGGCGGACCCGCAGCGCGCGTACGTGGAGCCCGAGCACCTCACGCACCCCTACGCCTACGAGCGGCTCTCCCAACTGTTCGACAGCCCCAACGCCCCTGACCTCGCCGTGAGCGCGAAGAGCTACGCATATGGACGCCAGCCGGGACAGCACGGCGCACTGGATGTCATCCAGTCGCGTTCGCCGCTGGTGTTCAGCGGGCCGGGCGTGAAGCGCGGCGAGGTCGTCGAGGCGCTTCCACGGCAGATCGACATCGCGCCCACCATCGCACGGCTCCTCGGCTGGCCCCTGATCGACGGGCGCGACAGCACCGGGCGCACCAGCAGCGAACGCGGCGTGGACCCGGACGTCTACCTCATGCGGCAGGACGGCGAGGTCATCGACGAAGTGCTGGATGGCTCAGGATCGAGCCCGGAGCGCGTCTACATCCTGCTGCTGGACGGGCAGTCCCACACGGAGCTGCGCCACCGGCTGGAGACAGAGCCGGCCGCGATCCCGCATCTCCGGCGGTTGGTCGACCGGGGGTCGCTGCTGAAGTGGGGCAGCATCACGAACTTCCCGAGCATCACGTGGCCCAGCCACAACGCCATCGGCACGGGCGCCTGGTGCGGCCACCACGACATCGTGAACCCGACCTACTACCTGCGCGCGGAGCGCATCACGGCGTCGCCGCAGGGACAGCAGTTCGACACGGCGAAGTTCCTCGGGGACGGAGTCGAGACGCTCTACGAGGCGTTCCACCGGGTCTACGGGAGCTGGAATGGGATGGAGGGCGCCTTCACGGCCAGCGTAAACGAGCCCTGCACGCGGGGTGCGGACCACTCCAGCCTGGAGCGGGTGCTCGTCGGGGATCGTGAGCGCTTGAAGGAGCTGACGGCAGCGACCGAGGGCGACATTAGCGCCAGGTGGACGGAGGAACTGCAGGCGACGGGACATCACCTCAACGGCCTCATCGACAACCGTGCGCTCGCGCAGGCGCGGCTCATCTTCGAGGACGGTAAGCATCCCACGCCCAAGCTCGTGTACTTCGAGTTCAGCCTCCCGGACGCGGCCGCGCACGACTACGGCCCGCACCACGAGGGCGCGAAGATGGCGCTCGACGAGACAGACGTACGCATCGGGCACATCCTCCGGCAACTCGACGAGAAGGGCCTGTTCGACTCGACTCTGTTCGTGATTACCACGGACCACGGGATGGCGGTCCAGGACGTTGAGCTGAACGCGAACCCCGCGCGCATCCCGGAACGCATGGGCATGGCCGCGGTCACCACGGAGCCGCTCATCTACCTGCGGGACCTCGACGTCGAGGTCAACGTCGCGCCGGACGGGCGCACCTGCCAGGTTGTCGTGCTCGACAACGATGCCGACTCGAGCGGCGAGCGGCCAGCGATTGGGGATGCTGAGGTGCTCATCAGTGACCACATCGACGGCAAGGTGGCCCTGACGCGAACGGACGAGGGCGGCGTGTGTGGCTTCGCTGTCCCCGCGGACATGGGCCCCGAGGAGCTGCGGATGGCGGTGCACGCGGACGGGTTCAACCCCCGCCACATGCTCCTCGATGGGAGCAACCTGGCGCTGGACCTGCGTGCGGCGCTTTACGGGACAGGTTGAACCGCCAAGTCGCAGAGAGCGCCAAGATTGGGGGAGCGGGTGTCGCCGTCGTCGGGCGGTGTTCGCTGGGGAACAATCGCAAAGAATCCGCCAAGGATGCGGAGGAGTGCGCGTGACCGATGCAGGTTGGGAGGAGGCCGAGCTGGACCTCCTGGGCCTTCTGGCGGCGCTGGAGCGGGAAGCGGCGTTCCTCGCGCCGATCGGTGAACTGCGGGTGCTCGGCCTCGGGTTCTACAGCCGCGTGCTGGAGACGGAGAGTGGCTGGATCGTGCGCGTGGCCCGCACGGCCGATGCGGCCTACCGGCACGCCTACGAGACTCGGACGCTGCCGGCCCTGGCGCCGCTTCTCGGGGTCGCCATTCCCGAACCCGTGACGGCCCTGCCCCCATCGGAGGCGGCGCCGTTCGGGGCGATTGCCTACCGGTCACTGCTCGGGAGGGTGATGGTTCGGGAGGAGACGACAGAGGGGAACTGGCAGTCGCTCGCGCAGCAACTCGGACAGGAGGTGGCTCGCCTTCACGACGCCTCGCTGCCGCGGGAGGTCACCGGAGGGCTTCACACCTTCGACCCGGAAGATTTCGCGGACCTCCGCGCGCAGATCGCAGCGCCGCTTCGCGCTCGTCTGATGGCGGGCGAGTGGGAGAAGGTCGACGCCTGGTGGGAACAGTTCCGGGCCGATCCGACCCTACGAACCTGGGAGAACGTGCTGACCCACGGGGACATCTGGTGGGGCAACCTCCTGGTCGAGGGCGGCCGGATCAGCGGGATCCTGGACTGGGAGTTCCTATCCGTCGGCGACGCGGCGTGGGACCTGGGGACGATGCGGCAGTTCGGCGATGCCTTCTACGAAGCAGTGGTCGACGAGTATTGCCAGCACAGGCAGCTGGACTCGAACTGGCGGCATCGGGCGGACCAGTGGTGGGCGCTGCGCACGTTCTTCGGCGTCCAGTTCGCGGTGGAGCGGGAGGATGAGGGCGAGTGGGTGGACTCGCTGCGCAAGCTGCGTGAGGGGCCGATTTTGGGCTGACCGCAAGAGACCGTGCCTCTGATCAGCGTGTACCATCCAGGTGTGATGCTCAGGAACGATGACGCAGAGGACGCGTCAGCAGTGGAGATGAAAGCTCTGTCGGCTGCTGTCGATGCCACCTGCGCGCGCCTCGATAAGTGGAGCGCCGGCTACACGGAGTGGCTCTTCGTGCGGAAGGCAGAGGCATACTTCGGGACGTGGCTCACCCGCACTAAGGTGGTGTCACTGGACGATCTAGGTGTGTACGACGCCAGAGACCGGGGGTTGATCACCCTGGACGAGGTACGGCAACTCACGAACCTCGACATCCTCGTGCGCGGACGAGACTCCACTGCCCCCGACGAACCCGATACGGTCCTCGCGGTTGAGGTCTCGAGTACCGTGGACTACGAGGATGTCGATCGAGCGCGGGATCGGGCTGCGCTGTTGGTGCGGGTTGGTTTGCGGACACGCCCTGCCGTCGCTGGCCACGAGATCTCTGACGGCGCCCAGCGGTTCGCCGACGAGCACGGGGTGCTGGTGAAGATCGTGCCGGCCTCAGAGCTGCCGCGGTAGCGTCGGCCAGCCGGTTGCTCGCGGAGACAGAGAATCGGTTCGCCTCGGGGCACGGACAACCTTCGGACGCCCCGGGCGGACGTAGCTAGGCGACGATGCGTCCGAGGCGGGCGTAACAGCGGTTGCCGTAGCCATCCTTGTGCTTGTGCAGCAACGATGACCGCTTCACCCGCCGGAAGACCTTGCCGCAGTAGCCGCACTCCACAAGGTAGCGCCGGTCAGGATGCACAACGGTACGCTTACCGCGTCGAGCCCCTCCCGATGTGAACGGCCGTGCCAGTTCCTCTCCCGGCCACCGATCGCCGGCTTTCGACAGTTGGATCTCAGAACGCGGCTCGAATGGCGAATCAGTTACCGAGACACTCTGGACTTTCTCCGCAACGAATGACTTTAACCCGACTTGGCGACTTCTGCCGCCTGACAGATCCCAGGCATACAGGTACTCCCGAGGTGACCGGCCCATTGGTCGCTTGAAGCTCAGGGCGTACGGCTCGATCAGCCGAGTCATGCCGTCATATCTCATTTCCAGAAGCCGTCGGTCCGCTCCTGCTTGGATGATTGGATTCCTCAGGTCCGCGGGGAAGTAAAGCCCCGCCAGTCCGTCACCACGTGGAAACGGAGCGAACAGACTGGGGAGTCCATCGCTGAGGCTAGCCAACGCAACGTCGAACTCCATACTGGACTCCGCGGGGCAGCTGAGTTTGTTCCAGAATGCCCGCATGGCTTCCGCAGGGATGGCGAGCAAGAGGCGCATTGCGGTGGACGGACTGGGCTCGAAGATGGTCTTGCGGAGAAAAGTGGAAACTACCAGGCGACGGTCTATGTCTAGCTCGTGGACAGCGAAGAGTCCGTGGACCAAATCAAAGAGATCGCTAGAATGTCGGCGCTGAAGCAGGCACTTCATTTTGTCGGCAAGCGCTTCCTCAAGCGCTACGCATCTAATCTCACCGGAGCACTCCGTAGCGTCTGAGTAACGGTGAATTAGCATTCGCGTCTGCGGCCTAAGCGCGAGCTTGTCCCACTCCGTGATGTCCACGCGAACGGAGAGCGTGATGGCATCGGATCGTCCCGTGAAGTCCGTGAAGTACAGCCGGAGCTTTATCGACTCCCGCTCCTTGTCCAGGGAATGAACGTCAGCAACTCTGTTGCGAGCAACGTCAAACGAGACGCCGCTAGCGGCGCTGGCGAACTCGCACACTTCGTTGAACCTGCTCAGCAGCCATTCGGGATCAGGTCCCGTCGGGCAACTGAAGTCCAAGTCATCTGAGTAGCGAGCTGTCGGAAAGTAGGCCTTCCGAAACGCGTTGCCTCCCTTGAGGACCAGGAGTCCACTAAGGCCGGGGTCCCGATACACGCCACAGAGCAACCAGCCAAACACGTAGTCGCGCTGGACATTGCTGTGGCTGACGGCCAATTCCGCCGAGACCGCCTGGATCTCCTCAAGCTCGATCACAGACTTGCACCCAAACCAGCCTACGAATTACTCATCAGCGTAAGCGATACCGGAGGAGCGGGCGAGCCTTAGGGGGTGAAGTTTGGTGGCCCTCTATCTCTTATCCCGTGAACCGTTTGACGCCCTGACCCCACCTCCGTAGATTCGCGCCACACACCCCCTCGGAGTTGCGAATGGTTTCCCAGGTCCGCGATGCCGCGATTGTCGGCATCTATGAGTATCCCAAGCGCAAGGCGCCGGGCGTCACCTCGCTCCAGATCAAGTCCGAGTGCGCCGCGCGCGCCCTGGAGGACGCCGGCCTCTCCTGGAACGACGTGGACGCCCTCTACGACGCCCAGGACGGCGCCGGCATGTCCGGCCTCGCACTGAGCGAGTACATGGGCTTCAAGCCCAACATCATCGACACGACCGCCGTGGGCGGGAGCTCCTACGAGTTCCATGCCTCCCACGCCCGCCGCGACATCGCCCGTGGCAAGGCGAAGGTCGCCCTCCTCACCTACGGCTCCACCGCCCACAGCGACTCGCGCGCCATCGGCACCATGGGCGGTGGCATGGGCGCTGGCGCACCCAGCCCGCTCGATAATATGCAGGGCTTCACGGGCTCCACCCTCATCTCGAACTACGCCATGGTGAAGCGCCGGCACATGTTCCAGTACGGAACGAAGGACGAGGACTTCGCGAAGATCTCCATCGCGACGCGCGTCCACGCCATGCGCAATCCCGAGGCCGTGCAGGCCATGACTGACCTCCTCTACGAGAACATCCGCGAGATCACCACGGAGGACGTGCTCGCCTCGCGCGTCATCGCCGACCCACTGCACCTGCTCGAGTGCTGCATGGTCAGCGACGGAGGCGGCGCGGTCGTCATCGCCTCCCCTGAAGTCGCCCGCGGGACGAAGAAGCCGCCAGTCTGGATCATAGGCACCGGCGAAGCCACCAAGTACAACGAGAATGGCGGCGACCTCACTGTTAGCGCCGGCGCTCAGTCCGGCCCCTCCGCCTTCGGCGAGGCGGGGGTCAGCCCCGACGAGATCGACATCGCGATGATCTACGACTCGTTCACGATCACCGTGATGGCCTGCCTCGAAGACCTCGGTTTTTGCAAGAAGGGCGAAGGCGGAGCCTACGTGAGCGAACAGCGCCTGCGCTTCGACAGCCCCCTCAAGCCCGCCCTCAACACGGACGGCGGCGGCCTCAGCTCCAACCACCCCGGCATGCGCGGCCTCTTCCTCCTGCTCGAAGCGGCCCGGCAGCTCCGCGGCGAGTCCACCTCCCAGCGCGAAGGGGCGAAGCTCGCCGTCGCGCACGGCAATGGCGGCATGCTCGCCACCAGCCACACCGGTGGCACCATCATCCTCGCGAGGGACTGACCAGATGCCACGACCACAGCCCCGTTTCCCCGAGCCCGACACGCAGTCCTTCTGGGACGCCACCAAGGAGCACAAGCTCAGCTACCAGGTCTGCGACAAGGGCCATACCGTCTTCTTCCCGCGCTCCCACTGCCCCACCTGTGGCTCTCGCAACCTCGATGCGAAGACGTCCAAGGGCGAAGGCACCATCTACACCTTCTCGATCGTCCGGCTGAACCGGCACCCCGCCTTTGCTCCGCTGGTACCCTACGCCGTCGGCTACGTCGACCTCGACGAGGGTTTCCGCATCATGACGAACATCGTGGACACCGACGTGGAAGCGCTCGAGCCCGGCCAGCGCGTGAAGCTGCAGTGGGAGGACCAGGAGTCTGGCGTCTCCCTCCCGCTCTTCACGAGGGCCTGAGATGGATCTCGGACTGACCGGCAAGCGCGCACTCGTCACGGGCGGCAGCAAGGGCATCGGCCTCGCGGCCGCCACTCGCCTCGCGGCCGAGGGCGCGTCCGTCGCCATCGTCGCGCGCCGCCCGGACGCCCTCGAGGAGGCGCGCCAATCGATCCTCGCCGCCGCTCCGGGCGCGAAGGTCGAGGCCATCTCCGCCGACGTCAGCACCGGCCCTGGCTGCGATGAGGCAGTCGCTCGGGCGGTCGAATCGTTCGGTGGGCTCGACATCCTCGTCAACAACGCGGGTCAGTCCGCCGCCGGCCCCTTCCTCTCACACGACGACGACCGCATCCAGCAGGACCTCGACCTCAAGCTCTTCGGCGCCATCCGCATGTCGCGCCTCGCCATCCCGCACATGAAGCAGGCTGGCGGCGGCCGCATCGTCAATGTCACCGCCATCCAGGGCAAGACGCCCGGCGCCGGCACGGTCCCCACCTCGCTCGCGCGCGCCGCCGGCCTCGCCCTCACGAAGGCGTTGAGCAAGGAGTTCGCGCCGGACAACATCCTCGTGAACGCTGTCTGCATCGGGCTTATCCAGAGCGAGCAGATCGAGCGCGGCGCGCGCGCCCGCTTCCCCGACCTCCCCCTCGACCAGGCGCTGGGCCGCATGGGCGAGGGCGTGCCCCTGGGACGCGTCGGCCGCTCCGAGGAGGCGGGGGACGTCATCGCCTTCCTCTGCAGCGCCCCCGCCAGCTACCTCTCGGGCATCGCTGTCAACATCGACGGCGGCCTCGCGGCAGTCCTCTAGCCGCTCGATACGAGGAGTCGCGGCCCTCCGTGGCCGCTGGGCGTGCCGACGCCGTCCCGCGGGCCGCAACCGGCCCGCCAACGCGCCCACGCAATCGCCCTATGCTGGCCCTGTGAGCCTCGATCGCGACGTCATCGCCATCCTCCGCGCCCATCCCGCCGTCGCCTCCATCGTCCTCACCGGCTCCCGCGCGGCTGGCACCCCCAACGACCTCTCGGACTGGGACTTCGCGCTCGAGACGAGCGACTTCGCCCGCCTCGCCGCCGACCTGCCCGCGCTCGTCGAGCCGCTCGCGCCGATCCTCCGCCAGTGGGACCCCCTGGGGCATGTGGCGACCTACATGCTCATGCTGCCGGATGCCACGAAGGTCGATCTCATCTTCCCGTCCGTTTCGCAGGAGGAGGCGCCACCGTGGGTCGCCTCCGCTACCACGCTCCAGGCCATCGACGACCACTTCTGGGACTGGATCATCTGGCTCGCCAGCAAGGACCGCGGCGGCAAGGCGGACCTCGTGGCGGCGGAGCTTCGGAAGCTCTCAGCGCACATCCTGAGGCCCCTTGGTGTGGTCCCGCCCACGACCGTTCGGGCCGCCATCGGGGTGTACGTGGCCGCGAGGGAGCTGAAAGCGGCGCGGTTAGGCGTTCGGGTTTCGTCGGGGGCGCAGGAGGCCGTGCTGGGGAGGCTCCGGGAGGCGGGCTATCCGGTGTAAGGACGGAGCACCTCCTGGTCGGAGCACGATCCCGCCCTCACCCCCGGCCCCTCTCCCAGCGGGAGAGGGGAGTGACCCGGGTGGTTGGGCGACGGACTAGTCGCCCATCTGGCCGACCTGCGGGGCGCCGGTGGGGCGGTAGGCGGCGTAGATCGCGCCCTTCGAATTGGTGCGTGTCTCGATGAGCTCGAGGCCGCTGGCATGCGCTCCGTTCTCGAAGAGGCGCTTGCCGGAGCCGAGGTGAACCGGTGAGATCCAGAGCCGGTATTCGTCCACGAGCGGGTGGAGTGTCTGGAGGAGCCGGGCGCTGCCCTGCACGTTCAGCTCCTCGCCGGGCTGCTCCTTCAGGCGGGCGACGGCGCCGGCGACATCGCCCGGGATGACCGTCGTGTGCTCCCACTCGGGGTTCTTCAGCGTTGTGCTGACGACGTACTTTGGGCGGGAGTTGAGGACGTCCGCGATCTCGAGGTCCTCCGTCGCGGTCGGCCAGTAGCCGGCGAAGATGTCGTAGGTCTTGCGGCCGAGGAGAAAGGCGGAGGCTTTGCCCAGGCTCTCGCCGACCGTGTTGCCCATGTCGTCGTCGAAGTAAGGGGCGCTCCAGCCGCCGTATTCGAAACCGCCGTCGCGGTCCTCGTCGGGGCCGCCGGGGGCCTGCATGACTCCATCGAGGGTGACGAACGTGTTCACTACGAGTTTCATCAGATTGCTCCTGTGTGGGGTTCTGGGGCTGCACCGAGCAGCCCTCACTTACACGTCGAACGCGGGCGCCTGAATTCGACATCGCCGAACGGTGCTGTTAGCGGTCGGCCGCGGATCCGCCGATCCGATACTGCACCGTGACGTTTGCGTTCACCGTCACCTGGCCCGCTGACACTGGCGTCGGGGCGCCCTTGTCCATCGCGAATTGGCGCATCTCCGCGGCCCTGAACACGGGCGCCACAGAGACATCGCCTTCCTCGACGGCGTGGACGCCCGCCAATGACACGCCCAGCGCCGCGCTCATCGTCTCCGCCTTGGTCCGTGCCTCCTGGATGGCTTCAGACAGCGCCTGGCGCCGCAGCTCGGCGTCATCGCGGAGGGAGAACTGGATGCCGTCGACGCGGTTCGCGCCGGCGCTCAGGCCTGCGTCCAGCACCGGCCCCACGCGCTCCATGTCGGTCACGCGCACGGCAACGACGTTCTGGGCGCGATACCCGGCGAGCTTCGGCTCGCCTCCCCGGTCGCCGGGCTGGCCGTAAATCGGGCTGAGCGTGACGCCGGTCGTCCGCACCGCGTCGGCGGGCACTCCGTCCGCCGTCAGCGCATCAAGGATGGCCCGCGCGATCTCGTTCACCTGTTGTTGTGCATCGGCGGCCGCTTTCGTTTGCGCTTCCACGCCAAGGCGGACCACCGCCACGTCCGGCGCCGCCAGCACCTCCGCTGAGCCACGCACGGTCAGCAGGGGAGGCCGCCCGCCGCCGTGGTCACCATCGTCACTGATCATGCTCCAACATTACGGCACCCCGATCCCTGCAATGCGCGCATAGTCCCGACCCGGCCCCATCAGCGGGGGACGATCAGTACTCGGGTTGGCAGGCCGGACTCTCCTGGACGAAGAAGCGGCCCGCGGGCCGCCAATCGGAAATCGCCCATTGGACATCGCCAGCCGCTACGCCGTGAACCGGTAGCCCTTGCCCCGGATCGTCTGGATGTAGTCCGAGGTCCCCACCACGTCCCGGAGCTTGCGGCGCAGGTTGCTCACGTGCGCGCGGACGAGGGTGCTCGCCCCAGCGGAGTCGTGGTACTGCCACACGTCCACGAGCAGCTCGCGGGGGTGCAGGATCTCGCCCTCGTGCTCCATCAGGTAGGCGAGCAGGCTCGCCTCGATGTGCGTCAGGTGCGTTTCGCCGAGACTGCTCTTGAGCGTGTTCGTTTGCAGGTCGAGGTCGATGCCCGCACCGCTGCCATTGCGCCGGGGGTGGCCCAACCGCTCGCGCAGCGCCTCACCCAGCGACTCGTACGCGAACGGCTTCTTGATGACGGGACCCTCGAGGCGGAAGTGCGGCCGCCGTGCGCCCTTGTGCAGCAGATAGACGATGGCTGGAGCCTGCGCGTGCTGATAGATGCTGGCCATCCACTGGTTGAAGGTCGCGAATGTGGTGCCGACTTCTCCCCGCGGGATGCCCTGGACATCTACGACGAGGGCGTCCGGCCGCTTGGTCGGCAGCTCCTCCATGGCCACGTCGTAGCTGGCTGCCGTGGCCGTATCGTAGCCTCGCTCGCGGAGGTAATCCGTCATTGCGGCACGCGTACGGGGCTCGCGGGTAATCACGAAGACGAATGACATCGGCCTTCCAGGGGAGCGCCCGGTCGGGCGGCGTTGGAGCATATTCCCGATGCACACGACCGAAGTCAAGCGGAAAACCCGCAGCGGGGACATAAGGCACGTGAACTTCTCGACACACCCCGTCCGGCTTCGGACGGTTCCCCCGAACGCGACAAAATTTGCCGCTTCGGGTGCGCCCACCCACGCTACTCCGCCCTCGTCAGCTCGTATACGGAGTCCTCGATCTGAGCTCGCACGACGCGATGCCCCGGCGCTTCGTCCACCCAGAAACGATACACAATCCCGCCGCTGCTGACCCGCACACGCCACGTGGTGAACGTCCCCGCGGGCACCTCCACCTCCTCCTGCTCCTGTACCTCGAGGTCGGCGCTGAGCACCCTCGGCTGGCCGGCATTGATCACGTGCGTGTAGTGGTCCTCGTAGCCCTCGCGCAACTCGATCCCGCGCACCAGCCACAGCAGCGACTCGTCGTCATACCAGCCGGGTGTGGGGCTGTCCTCCGTCGGCTCGGGCAGGTCGCGTGAGGTCGTGCGCGAGTCATCCTCGCCCTCCGAGCGGGTCTCGAAGTGGGCCTCCCGCCCTTCGTACCGGACGGAGTGGATCGTAGTTCGGTCCTCCTCAACGTCGAACACCTCGCGCATCGAATCGATCGGTTCCAGCGACTCGTTATCCGCCGTCACCCGGCCGAGGTCCCGGTAACCGCGGTCGTCCACGCATGCTCGCGCGAGGATCACCTCACCCGCGTCGCCCAACTCCGTGCTCAACGTGCACATCGCCTCGTTGTCGACGCCTTCCTGCTCCAGCGAATAAGTGAGGGTCTCGTCGCCGTCCCAAGGAGCTGCCACGAACACCTTGTTCGACTCGTCCCCGCCGTCGCCCCCGCAGGCAGCCACGGCCACTCCGGCGGAGGCGACCGCCAGCGACAGCACGATCGTCCGCCACCTCAAACAGCCACCGCCTCGGCCGCACGGGCGATGCGCGCAAGCGCCTCATCGATGTCCTCGCGCGAGACGTTGATGTGCGTCACGAGGCGCATTCGCTGGGGGCCGAACGCCACCGCCAGCACGCCCGCCTCGCGGAAGGCCGCCAGCCATGCGTTCAGCTCCCCCCGCAGCACGTCCGCGACCACGATGTTCGACTCCGGGTGGTTGGGGCGGAAGACCTCGAGCTCGCGCAGGCCGGCCGCCAGGCGCTTCGCGTTCTCGTGGTCGTCCCGCAGGCGTGCGACGTTGTTCTCGAACGCGTAGAGGCCCGCGGCCGCGACGATGCCGGCCTGGCGCATCCCGCCGCCGAGCATCTTGCGGTTCCGCCGTGCGCGCTCGATGTACTCTCCGCTGCCGCAGACGAGCGAGCCGATCGGGCACCCGAGGCCCTTCGAGAGGCAGAACGACACGCTGTCGCAGTTCTGGGTGATGCGCGCCACGGGCACGCCCAGCGCAGCCGCCGCGTTGAACACACGGGCGCCGTCCAGGTGCACGGCCATGCCATGCTCGTGCGCCAGGCTCGCGAGCCCGTCGATCGTCTCCGCCGGGATGGCAGCGCCGCCGCAGCGGTTGTGCGTGTTTTCCAGGCAGAGCAGGGCCGTCCGTGGCGTGTGCAGGGCGGCCGGCCGGATCGCGGCCTGCACGTCAGCCGGGTCCAGCGTGCCGTCCTCCCGGTTCTTGAGGGGATGGGTGAGGGCACCGGCCATGCGCGCCACCCCGCCCACCTCGTAGGCAAAAATGTGGCACTGGTCGCCCAGCAGGACTTCGTCGCCCGGCTGCACGTGTGTCATCACGGAGACGAGGTTCGCCATCGTGCCGCTGGGCACGTACACCGCTGCTTCCTTGCCCAGGAGCTCGGCCGCGCGGGCCTCCAGCCGGTTCACGGTCGGGTCGTCGCCAAAGACGTCGTCCCCGACCTCCGCACCCGCCATCGCCTTACGCATGGCGTCGCCTGGCTTGCTCACCGTGTCGCTGCGGAGGTCGATTACTGGCGTCATGCTCGTTGCCTTTCCCAGAGCGTCTGGTAGTGGTCCGCGCCCCGGATCGCTCGTCCCACCTCGTAGCGCTCTTCCGTCTCGAGTTGCTCCATCGCCCGCCCGCATTGGTCGATCGCCTCGTCGCCGCCGAGCAGGCTCATGCGGTCTACTATGCGCTGCCAGACGCCGCTGCCCAGCAACACGCGCATGGAGCGCGGCCACTGGAACGACATCACGCGCTCGGGGAACGCGAACTCCGGGCGCATTTGCTTGATCGAGCGAAAGCGGTCCTCGACGGACTCGGCCGGCGCGACGAGGGCGACCAGAGGCCCGACGCCGGGCTTCGTGCGAAAGTCCACGAGCAGCCGCTTCTGGAGGACGTCGAATCGCACGACCAGCACGTCGGCGCTGTCGATGACCTTGAAGACCTCGTCGAGATCGACGCCGAATTCGTCACTCATGGCTGGACCAGGGGGCCGTGGTCATGGGGTTACCAGTGATGGTAGGCGAGGTCGCGCCCACGAAAAAGAGCGCGACATAAAGCTCCGGCGAGAGAGGAGGTTTCGGGGCTGTCTTTCCCTGCCGTCGACTGTACCCCGGGGCGCGCCTACTCTCCGCGCGGACAGCTCTCAGGCGGCGCGGGCGGGGTTCTCCAGCGCGTAGCCGGAACCCCAGCGGTTCACGATGTACCGCGGGTGGCTGGGGTCGTCCTCGATCTTCTGGCGAAGGTAGCGGACGTAGAGGCGGAGGTAATGGGACTCGCTGGAGTACTGGTTGCCCCACACCCGGGCGATGAGCGCCTTGGCCGGCACCACCTGCCCCGGGCTCTCGGCCAGCGTCATCAACAGCCGGAACTCCGTGGGGGAGAGCGGGACGATGTCCCCGCGCTTTCGCACGACCATCGCGCCGGGGTCGATCTCCAGGTCCCCGATGATGAGCGCCTCGGGCGCTTCCCTGCGGTGCCCATTCGCGACCGCGCCGCTCTCCATCCGCCGGAAGATCGCCCGCAGGCGCAGGTCCACTTCCTCTGTCTGGCACGTCGGCCGGCAATAGTCATCCGCGCCAGCCTCGTAGCAGCGCAGCATCTCCGGGAAGGTGCCCGCGCAGCCCACCACCACGATCGGGACGGCGCTAATCTCCCGCAGCCGGGCGGCCACGTCCGCGGGGAAGCCGACCTCCCGCCCGAGATCGATCACCACTGCTTGCGGGTCAAGGTCAGAGACGGCCGAACGCGACGTGTCCGGGTCGCCCCACGGCGTCACGCGGTAGCCCATCTGCTCGAGCCCGCGCGCCCGGTCATGGGCACGTTCGAGGGCATGGGAGACGACGATCACTCGGGTGCCCACAAGTGGGGGCAGCCCGTCGCTGCGGCCGCGGCCAGGGGCGTGGTCCAAGGGGCACTCCTCATGAGGCAATTCCGGGTACTCCCCGATGGGGGCCGGTACTGATGAGACCGATTCCCAGCCTGATGCTTACACGCGGGTTCCGGCTGACGGTGGCTCTGGGTGCCGTCTGCTCGGCCGTCGCGCTGAGCGCTGGTTGGGTGCCAGTCCCGAGGGGCGCTTTCACGCCCCCGTCACTCACTAATTCGGCAGACGTGGCCGGGCTCTCCTCCCTCTCCAACGCCCCTCAAACATCTGTCACCCAAGCGCCACCCCTCGTCTCCCACCCTGGCCAGCCACCGGCGGCACAGCCCGTAACACAGCCCTCCGCCAGCCGGTCCGAAGGGGACAAGGCGGAATCCTTGCTCGCGCACATGAATGCCGCCCGCGGAGCCGAAGGCACCCATGAGCTCATCCGCGACCCGGACCTGGATGCCGTCGCGTTCCTCCGCGCCCAGGACCTGGTGCGTCTCGGCTACTTCGAGCACTACGGGCCGGACGGCGAAAGCGCCTTCAGCGAGCTCCGGGCGCGCGGCATCAAGTATCGAATCGCGGGCGAGAACCTCGCCCGCAACAACCACCCGGGGGATCGCACGGTGACGGCCGCCTTCGAATCACTCATGGCCAGCGCCGGCCACCGCGCCAACATCGTCGAGCCGCGCTTCTCCAGCGTCGGCATCGCCGCGGTTCAGCAGGGCAAGCTCTGGCTCTACGTCACCGTCTTCACGAACTGACTCAGGCCCCGCGCGTACTTCGTTACGCGGGCCGGCAGGCCGGTGCATCGACAATCGGCAATCGACAATCGACAATCGGGACACGGGCGATTAGCTCAGTTGGTTAGAGCGCCTCGCTTACACCGAGGAGGTCGGGGGTTCGAGCCCCTCATCGCCCACCAATCGGCCGGCGGCGGCTGATATACTTCGCGCATGTGGCACGATCGCATCACCTCCGACGCCGCAATCCTCGGCGGGAAGCCCATCATCAAGGGAAGCCGGATCAGCGTTGAGGTGATCCTGGAAGAGCTCGCCAGTGGCGCAACGCCTGGCGAACTTGCAAAGGACTTCATCGTCGACGAGGCAGATATCTACGCGGCGCTTGAGTTCGCCGCGCAGGCGCTGCGGGCGGACGCGTTGTACCCAGCGGCTTCTTGATGCTCATCGTCGTCGATGAGAGCGTCCGTGGTCGCGTACTTGCCGGCCTCGAAGAAGACGGGCACGATCTTCTCCGAATTCGCCTTATCGCACCGCAGCTTCCTGACGACGAGATCCTGGCGTTTGCGCGGCGCACTGAGGCGCTGATAGTCACGGCGGATCGTGATTTCGGCGAGCTGATATTCCGTCTTCAGCATCCAGAGGCCGGTGTTGTGTTCCTGAGACTGGGAACAATGCCAGCTGCGTTGAAGAGCGAAATGCTTCGGGCCGTGGTTCGTGAACATGGTGAGCGGCTCATGGGCGCATTCACGATCGTCGGTCGAAATCGGACGCGCATCCGTGACTACGGCAGTGGACCGGAGCCTGACGCGCCCTAACGCAGCCCCAGCCCCTCCAGGAACGCCACCGACTCCACCACCCGCTCGTCCGGCTGGTGCTGGTTGATCTCCAGCGTGTATCGAGGCAGGTGCCGCAGGCCCTCGACCACGTAGCCCCAGTCCACGTCGCCGTCCCCTGGCGACCGGTGGTCACCGATGCCGAGGACGTCGTGGAGGTGCGCACCGATCGTCCGGGCCGAGTGCGCATCGAGCCACGCCCGCTTGTCCACGAAGCCGAGGCGGTCGAGGACCTCTGCGTGGCCCACGTCGTGCCAGTATCCGGCCTGGTCGAGGCTGAGGCCCTCCAGCAGCTCGTCGTATTCGTCCACGAGCGGGATTTCGTGGTAGTGGTAGCGATTCTCCAGGCCGATGGCGATGCCGTGCGGCTCCGCCTCCCGGACGAGCGCCAGCAGCGTCTCGCGCGCCGCCTCCACGTACGGCCCCCGCTGCTCTTGCCGCTTGCGGATGACCGCATGCCGCAGTTCGGCGAAGCGCGGCTCCTCCGCCCGGCCGGAGTCGTACATACGCCGCATCTCCAGCTCTTCCGGGAACATCTCGGGCTCGTCGCCCACCTGCCCCAGGTGCACCACGAGCCGGTCCACGCCGATGCGTCCCGCCCAGCGGATGCTCTCGCGGGCGTACCCCAGCGCCGCCTCCCGCTCGTCAGCAACGACCGCGGCGAGGTTGCAGTGCGAGTTGCCCCGCCCATCCCGGTGCGCCACCCACGGCGCCGGCTGGTGCACCGAGGTAATCGGCAGCGTTGCGCACTCGATGATCTGCTGCAGCTTGTCGGCGCGCGTGGAGTGACTGATTTCGATCGCGTCGTACCCCGCCTCCGCTGCAAACCGCGCGAAGTGCGCGCCATCCTCGAACCGGCTCTGCTGCGCGAACATGGTCGACAACGCCAGCGGCTTCTTCGTCGTCACGAGCGCTCCTTTCTGGTGGAGTCCTGCTCAACCAACTCCGAGAGGCTCGGCTCTCCGCGCTTCGCAAGTTCGCGATCGATTTCTTTCTCGGTGGGGCCATGTGGATGCCCCACCCTTCCGTCGGACCACATCCAGTCCCACCAGCCCCGAGCGGACCCAGCGGGCAACCCGAGCAGCCACTGGATGGCTCTCATCATTCTCGGCCCTCCGCTGGCTTCGCCGGAGGCGGATCGACGCTCCCCCTCTCCCGCGAAGTCGGGAGAGGGGGCCGGGGGGTGAGGGCGGCGCTCGCCGCGAACCGGCGCACCGCCATCAACACCGCGGGCGCCACGATCGCGGCCACGAAGCTCAGCCACACGCCCGTCCAGCCGTCGTTCACCAGCAACGGCACGGCTAGCGCCGCCACGACGCCCGTGAACAGGCACATGGGCAGCATCCCGAGGCCAGCGTTCCCGCGTGTCGCCACCGAAACCGCGAGCCACGGCAGGAAGGCGCAGACCAGCCAGCCCACAAGGAACAGGCTCAGGAAGATGATCGCGAAGAGCACGCCTCGAACCTACGACACGAGCCGCTGGATGTCGAAGAAGGTCACCACCAGCACGCTCGCCATCAGCAGGGCGAAACCTGTGAGGTGGATAAGCGCTTCCTTCTCCGGCGCAATCCGTTTCCCTCGGCGCGCGATCTCGACGAAGACAATCGCCGCACGCCCTCCGTCGAGCATGGGAATGGGGAGCGCATTGAAGATCGCGAGGTTCAGGCTGAGGAGGGCGGAGAGCTCAATGATCGGGCGCCAGCCGGCCTCGTCGATGAGCTCGCCCGTCTGGCTGGCGATGCCCACGGGGCCTGTAAATGCGGGCTCGTCGCTCGTCGCCGCGCCGCCGCCTCCGCCCCAGCGCACGCGGATCTCGTTGTAGGTCAGCACGAGGCTGTCCTTGAGGGACGCTGCGCCCTTGGGGAAGGCCTCCCACGGCCAGAACTTCTCGCTCTCCGTGAACGGATACAGCAGCTGGCAGTTGATTGGATTCCCATCGGCGTCGATGTCCGAGCAGATCGAGGGCGCACCGACGGTGATGCCGGTCGGCCCCTGTCCCGCGGGCGGATGCCAGCGCGCGTAGACCTCGGCCGTCAGGAGCGAACCGCCGCGGCTAATGATCCACTCCTGGGTCTCGCCGAGGTTCAGCCGGTTCGCGTAAATCATCTCGCTCGTATTTCGCACCTCGCGGCCCTCGACTTCGAGAACGCGGTCGCCGGCCTTGAGACCCTGCTGCGGCACGCTACCGTCCTGCATCTCGCCGGTGACCACAGCGGCCGCGGCGGGGGAGTCCTCCATCACGCTCGTGACCTGCGCGCCGCTAAGGTTTACCTCCCGCGGCACCATGTAGCCGACCGCGAGCAAGACGATCGCGAGCACGAGGTTCATGACCACGCCGGCATAGATGATGGTGAGCCGCTTCCATTGCGATTGGGCAGCGAGGGAGCGCGGGTCGGAGGGGTCTTCCTCGCCTAGGAGGCGCACGAAGCCGCCGATGGGCAGCCAGTTGAGCGTGTACTCGGTCTCGCCCTTCCTGAGGTAAGTGACCGCTTTGGGCGGGAACCCGATGCCGAACTCCAGCACCTTGACCCCGAACGCCTTGGCAGCGACGAAGTGCCCAAACTCGTGGATGACCACGAGCGGCACGAGCAGCAACAGGAAGATCCCGCCGTTGCGGAAGATGTCGAACGGCTCCACGGCCAGGAAGGGCATCAGGCGGTCACTCCAGCGGGCGCGCTCTGTGCCGCCTGGCGCGCCCACGCGTCAGCGGCCATCACGGCCTCGAGATCAGGATCGGCAGTTGAGACGTGCTTCTCCAGCACTGCCTCGATGATAGCGGGTATATCCAGAAAGCCTGCGTCACGGGCCATGAATCGTGCCACGGCTACTTCGTCGGCGGCCGCCATCACGGCGGGGTACGTACCGCCTCGCCGGCCCGACTCCATCGCCAGCCGCAGGCACGGGAACCGCGAGATGTCCGGCTCGCCAAAGTTGAGCGTGCCAACCTTTGCGAGGTCGAGCGCGGGCGCTGGCGGCGTGGGCATGCGGTCCGGGTACGCCAGGGCACACTGGATAGGCAGCCGCATGTCCGGCACGCCGAGCTGCGCCTTCACGCTCCCGTCGCTGAACTCCACGAGCGAATGCACAATCGACTCGCGGTGCAGGACCACCTCCACGCGCTCCATGGGCACCCCGAACAGCCACACCGCCTCGATCGTCTCCATGCCCTTGTTCATGAGGGTGGCGCTGTCGATCGTGATCTTCTTCCCCATGTTCCAGGTGGGGTGCTTCAGAGCCTGCTCGGGGGTGACTGCTGCGAGTTGCGCGGAGTCGAGGTCCCGGAAGGCGCCGCCGCTCGCGGTCAGGAGGATACGGCGGATCTCGTGGCCCTCCTCGCCCCAGAGGCACTGCCAGATGGCCGAGTGCTCGCTGTCCACGGGCCGGAGCTCTCCCCCGCCCCGCAGCATCGCGGCGCGCACAAGGTGGCCCGCCATCACCAGCACTTCCTTGTTCGCGATCGCCACCGGGCGTCCAGCCTCCAGCGCGCGAATGGTGGGCATCAATCCCGCCGCGCCGGCGGTCGCCACCAGCAGGAGGTCCACGTCCTCCGCCACGGCCATCTCTTCCATCGGGAGCCATACCGTGCCGGCCGACTCGCAGGCGGCGCGCAATGCCGGGGTGTCCGACTCCGCCCACGCATAGCGGGGCCTGAGCTCGGCCACCTGCCGCGCCAGCTCGGCATCGTTTCGCCCGGCGGCGAGGGCTACCACTTCGAATCGATCCGGCAACCGGCGGATAACGTCCAGCGACTGGCGCCCGACGGAACCGGTCGATCCAAGGATGGCGACGCGCTTCTTCACGCTTCGATGGTGCCACCCCGAGGGCTCAGCCGCGAACCTCCGGGAGAGCGCCGGGGTGAGGGGCCTAGCTGCCCGCCTTCCGCAACTGCTCGTCGTCACCGGCGATGAGCCAGGCGTCACCTTCTTTCACCAACGTCTCGTGGTCTGGCTGGAAGGTCACTGAGCCGTCCCGGATCATTGCGAGCAGGACCACGTTGTTCCGCGCGAACGGCTCGAGCGAGCCCAGCGCCCGGCCAATCGCCGAATTCCGGGCCGCGAGCTTCGCCACACCATAAGTCGGCCCCAACGAGAGGTAGTCACTGAGCCGGCTCGATGGCCCCAGCACGTGCGCGAGGCTAATCGCCGCATCCTGCTCGGGGCTGACGACGAGGTCGGCGCCCGCCAGGCGCAGCGCTTCGGCGTGATCCGTCGTGCTCGCCTTGGCAACCACGTGCCGGATGCCGAGCCGCTGCTTCAGCGTGAGCGCCACGAGCACGCTCGTTGCGATGTCCGACCCGACCGCGATAACCACGGAGTCGTACGAGTCGAGGTCCAGCGACTGGAGGAACTCGTAGTCCGCAATGTTGCCCTCGGCGGCCAGGGTGGCCGTTTCCGCGACCTCGTTCACCCGGACGGGCGAGCGGTCGACCGACAGCACCTCGACGTCCATCGACACGAGCTCTTCGGTGAGCTGTGTGCCGAATCGCCCGAGGCCCAGGATTGCTACGTTCATTTTCCTATCCCAACCGCACGCTATCGACCGGGTGGCGGAAGGCCACTCGACGTCTTGGTTTCGTCATGTAGAGCACGAGCATCAGGGAGCCGAAGCGGCCAACAACCATCGCCGCGATCAGCACCACATGTCCTGCGTCGCTGATGGCGGCTGTGCCCACGCTGCTGAACCCTACAGTACCAAGTGCCGACATTGCCTCGAATACAAGCTCCAGGAAGGGCTCGTCCGTCGTCATGGTGAGGAGCAACGAGAACGCGAAGAGGATGCCGACGTAGTAGAGCGCGAGGGTTGTCGCCTGTTGAACGAGCTCGACAGGGACTCGCTTGCTGAAGACCGACACCTCTGGCTGCCCCCGCAGAGCGGCGAGCATGACAAAGAGCAGCAGCGAGAATGCTCCCACCTTCAGACCTCCCGCGGTGGAACCGGCGGCCCCGCCGACGAACATCAGCCCGATCGTTGACACCTTCGTCTCGTCCTGCATCTCGCCGATATCGACGGTGCTCATGCCCGCGGAGCGGGAATTTGCGCTGTGAAAGAACGCCGCCATCGGCCGCTCCTCGGCGGGCATTCCGCCCAGCGTAGCGTCATTGTTCCACTCGGCGACGCCCACGAAGAGCGTGCCGAGCAGGAGCATCACGGCGGATGTAGCGAAGACGAGCTTATGGTCCAGGGGGAGCCGCTCGAAGTCCCGGCGCCGCGCCCACGTCACCAGCGGCAGGAACCCCAATCCCCCGGCAATCACCAGCAACGAGATCGTCGCGAGGATCCACGGCTCGCCGGAATAGGCAGCCATATCGCTCCCCGTGAGGGAGAACCCCGCGTTGTTGAACGCTGAGACCGAATGGAACACGCCCCACCAGGCCGCCCGCTGGAAGGGCACCCCGTCGGCAGCGAACGAGGCCGTCAGCGCGACCGCGCCTACCGCCTCGAAGGCGAGGGAGAATAGGGCCACCGCGCGCGCAAACGAGAGCGTTTCACGCAGGGTTGGGGCCCCGTAGTACAGCCGCAACATGTGCCGGTCACGCAACCCGAGCCGCCTCCCCAGCGCCCACAGCACCATCGTCGTGCCTGCCATGTAGCCAAGCCCGCCCACCTGGATGAGCAGCAGGACGACCACCTCGCCGAAGTTGCTCCAGTGACCGCTGGTGTCCTCCACAACGAGGCCGGTCACGCAGATTGCGGAGACGGCCGTGAAGAGCGCGGTCTTCGCGTCGGTCCATCCGCCCCCATCGCTGGACACTGGAAGCATGAGCAACAGGAACCCCGCCAGGAGCACGAGGCCGAACCCCGCGGACACCTGCACGACTCCGCTGCTCACCGGCCGGCGTGCTCTCCGCGCCGGCATCCTCCTCGTGAGAGCGCCAACGGTCTGATCCGGACTAACCATCGAGAGTCACCGGCACTATCCCCGGCCTGGCAATCGTCACGCGGCCATTGCCACTGCTCGCTGGCCTTTCGCGAAAGGCTACTCACGAGCCGACTAAGGCACCACGGACGCGCCCGCTGAACCGCTATCATCAATCCGCATGGCCGCGGACCCGCTCCCCACAGCCGATCCGGATGTCGAAGCCGCCATCCAGGCGCGCGGGCGCGAGTTGCTCTCCGCTGTGAAGCCGGAGCGGCTCATCGCCCTCACACCGGCGTGGTGGCAGGAGCGGCTGATGGAGTGGGCCACCAGCGACCCCGACTTTCGCGTGAAGCTGCTCCGGTTCGTCGATGTGCTCCCGGCACTGCGCACGCCCGCATCCGTCGCGGACCACGTGCGCCAGTACTTCCGCGGAGACACGCCCCTACCCATCCGCGTGGGCGCGTCGGTCGCCGCCACCTCGGCCTTTCGCCCGGTGCTCTCGAAGGTCGTCCGCCAGGGCGTCTTTACGATGGCCGACCGCTTCATCGGCGGTGACTCCCCCGAGGACGCGCTCCCCAAGCTGCGTGAACTCATCTCTTCCGGCACCGCCTACACCATCGACCTGCTGGGCGAGGCCACGCTCTCCGAAGCGGAGGCGGATACCTACCTCGCCCGTTACATCGAGCTCATCGAGGTCCTTGCCCGCGACGCCGCCAAGCAGGATGCCCCTGAAGCCATCCGCAAGCCCAACGTCTCCGTGAAGCTCTCCGCGCTCACGTCCCACTTCGAGGCAGCGGCCCCGGACGCGACCTCGCGCGCGGTCATGCGCAGGCTCGAGCCGCTGCTCTCGGCGGCGCGGGAGCGGGGCGTCTTCGTGAACGTGGACATGGAGCAATTCCGCTACAAGGACCTCACGCACCGCATCTTCGCTGACGCCATGCTCTCCGCAGCGTTCCGCGACTGGCAGGACATCGGGATCGTCGTCCAGGCCTACCTGAGGGACGCGCCCGGCGATATCGCCCGCCTGCGCACCCTGTCCGAGCGCCGCGGCACGCCCATCACCGTTCGCCTCGTGAAGGGCGCCTACTGGGATGAGGAGACGATCGTCGCCGTCCAGGAAGGCCACCCCGTCCCCGTCTTCGAACAGAAGCCCGCGACCGACGAGAACTACGAGCTCTGCACGCGGCTGCTCGTGGAGGCCTATCCGCACCTCCGGCCCGCCTTTGGCAGCCACAACCCGCGCAGCATCGCGCAGGCGCTTGTCCGGCTGGAACAGGCGTATCTCCCCCACGAGCACGTGGAGTTCCAGATGCTCTACGGCATGGCCGAGGGGTTGCGGAAGGCGGTGCAGTCACTCGGCTACCGCACGCGTGTGTACGTGCCCGCCGGGGAGATCGTGCCCGGCATGGCCTATCTCGTGCGCCGCCTCCTCGAGAACACTTCGAACGAGTCCTGGCTCATGCACCGGCACGAGGAGGGGGATGCGGAGGATCTCCTGCGCCCGCCGCAGACAGTTGCGCCGCCCCCGCGCATCGTGCCCGTCTTCGGCAACCACCCGCCGGCCGAGCTCCATCTCCCCGCGGCGAGGGTCGAGATGGCCGCGGCCATGCAACGCGCGCGCGCCTCCTTCGGCGCCGACCACCCGCTCTCCCTCGCGGGCCGCGACGAGCCCACGTCCGCCCGGGACGAAGTGCGATACCCCGCCGACCCGTCGGTCCTCGTCGCGCGCGTTTCCCGGGGGACACCGGAGCACGCGCACCGCGCCGTCCAGGCCGCCCGCGAGGCTTTTCCCGCGTGGCGCGAGACGCGCGCCTCGGAGCGCGCTGCGACGCTGCGGCGAGCGGCCGAGCTGATAGCCTGGCGCCGGTACGACCTCGCGGCCACCATGGTCTTTGAGTCCGGCAAGCCCTGGCGCGAGGCCGACGGCGACGTCATCGAGGCGATCGACTACCTCCGCTATTACGCCCTCGAAGCGGAACGGCTCGCGCAGGGCGAGCCCCTACTCAGCCTCCCCGGCGAGGACAACCGTTACCTCTACGAGCCGCGCGGTGTGGCCGTCGTCATCGCGCCCTGGAACTTCCCCCTCGCGATCATCACCGGCATGAGCAGCGCCGCCCTGGCGGCCGGATGCACTGCGATCCTCAAGCCCGCCGAACAGTCGCCCATCATCGCGCGCAAGCTCGTCGAAATCCTGCACGAGGCAGGCGTGCCTGGCGCGGCCGTCCAATACCTCCCCGGGCGGGGCGAAGAAATCGGGCCTCTGCTGGTGGAGCATCCGCACGTCGATGTCATCGCCTTCACGGGCAGCAACGCGGTGGGGCTCGGCATCCTGGCGTCCGCGGCGAAAGTGCACCCGGGCCAACGCAACGTGAAGAAGGTGATCGCCGAGATGGGCGGCAAGAACGCCATCATCGTCGACGACGACGCCGACCTCGACCAGGCCGTCTACGGCACGCTCGTGAGCGCCTTCGGCTACGCCGGCCAGAAGTGCAGCGCCGCCAGCCGCGCGATCATCGTCGGCTCCGCCTACGACGAGTTCCGCAGGCGGCTTTCGGCCGCGGTCGAGAGCCTCGTGGTCGGGCCACCGGACGATCCCCACACGTTCGTCCCCCCGGTCATCTCACACGAGGCGCGCGAGCGCATCGAGTCATACATCGCGATCGGCGAGCGAGAGGGCCGGGTGGTCGCCCGCGGCCCGAAGCCCGGCGGCGCCGGCCACTACGTCGCCCCGACGGTGCTCGACGACATCGCTCCGAGCTCGCGCATCACGCAGGAGGAGATCTTCGGGCCTGTGCTCGCGCTCTACCGCGCCGCCAATTTCGACGACGCCCTCGAGATGGCCATGGGCGTCCCGTTCGCGCTCACGGGCGGGCTCTACTCGCGCAACCCCCGCCGCATCGCCCAGGCGCGCGAGCAGTTCCGCGTGGGCAACCTGTACATCAATCGCAAGATCACGGGGGCGATCGTCGGCCGCCAGCCCTTCGGCGGGCTCGCCATGTCCGGCGTCGGCGACAAGGCAGGCGGCCCCGGCTACCTCCAGCAGTTCATGGCCCCCCGCGTCATCACGGAAAACACCATGCGCCGCGGCTTCGCCCCGGACCAGGAGACGCACTCTCTGTAGATCGTCGGCCGTGGACCCGCGTTCGAGTCCAAGGTCCAAAGTCCAACGGTGGCGGACGTTAGCCCTCGACTTTGGACCTTCGACTTTGGACTCCTCCACCCTCCGTCCTGGCTTACACTTCCCGGATGCTCCTCGTCATCGACGGCAACAACGTCGCCTGGGCCGGGTTCCATTCTCTCCGCCGCGCCATGGAACCGGAGACCCACGCCGAACACGTCCGCTGCGCCCTGCTCGGACTCACCCAGAGCGTCCTCGGCATGGTCGTCCGTGCCGGTGAACCTCCACCCGAGCCAGGGAACCCGCACCCGCCCCAGCACCCCATCACCCGGCTCGTGGTGGTCTTCGACGAGGGCCGCCCACTCCGCCGCCGCTCGATCTACCCCCCATACCAGACCGGCCGCGAGTCGAACCCGTCGTTCATGGAGTTCGAGCCAGTCGTGCTCGAAGGCATCGCCGCCTTCATCGAGGGCTTTCGTGCCGCTCCTGCCACCATCCTCCGCGGCGTGAACACCGAGGCGGATGACCTGGTGGCCGCCTGCATCCTCACCGACGGCGTCGCTGACCGCGTCCGTATCGCCTCCACCGACCGTGACTTCATGCAACTGGTGGACGAGCGGCTCTCCATCTACTCCCCGGTGAAGCGCGTCGTCATCGATGCCGCCAACTTCGCCGAGCACGCGTCCCCAAAGCTGACGGATGGCACCCCCGTCGCCTTTCCCCGT
>JBBDMZ010000005.1:0-4055 GCA_040877955.1 Dehalococcoidia bacterium
CGCGTAGGCCCTCACCCCCCGGCCCCCTCTCCCGACTTGGCGGGAGAGGGGGAGTCTGTCGGCAGCGCTGCGCGGCGAGCTGTTGATGGGAGTCGCGAGGGGCGCGGAAGGATGCGGCGCGGTAGCCTCCGAAGGGTGAGTGAAACGGAGCCGCGGCGGACGCGAGTGCGCGTAGAAGACCCGAAGCCCGAGCCGGACCCCACGAGGACCGGGTGCCTGTGGGTGGGCGGGATCCTCGGCGTGATCGCCGGCATCGTGGTCACGTTGCTCGCGGTGCCATCGATCCTGAACTTCCTCTTCCCGAGCGAGACCATCGGAGTGGGGGAGAGCTTCGAGAACGACAAGCTGGAGCTGCGTGTGCGAGAGGTGGTCTTCGAGGAGCTCGAGGCCGAGCCACAGAGCAACGCGGCCTATGTCGTGCGCCTGGACATAGATGCGAACTCGAGCTGGTCGCCGCCGTACCACAACTTCGTGCTTGTCCTGGAAGACGGCTCAGAGATTCGCGCCGAGTCTCACGGACGAACACCTCCCATCGAGCATGCGCCGGAGAAGGCCGAGGTCCCGCAAGGTGAGTCGGTGCTCGAACTGCAGTTCTCTAACGGGGACCCATCCCTCCCGCCGCCCGACTCCCTCCACCTCGAAGAGCCGCCAGTCAAGTTCGAACTCCCCGCCCCGGTGACGCCATGACCGCCTCGAACCTCGCCCCACGAACCTCGAACCCCGTCCCTCGAACCTCGGAACTCACCCTGCCGCATTACCTCCGGCCCGGGCTGCGGGTCGTGTTCATCGGGTACAACCCGGCGATCTACTCTGCGGAGGCGGGGCACTACTACGCCCGGCCGGGGAACATGTTCTGGCGGCACATGTCCGCGTCGGGGATCGCGGGACGCGCGGTGACATGCGAGGACGACGGGCGGTTGATGGACGAGGCGGGCATCGGGTTCACGGACCTCTGCTGCCGGGCGACGGTGCGCGCAGAGCACCTGGAGCGGACGGAGATCGCGGAAGGGGCGCGCCGGTTGCACGGCGAGCTGTTGGAGTACCAGCCACGCATCGCCGTGTTCAGCGGACGCGGCATCTACCAGCACTTTGGGCGCCACGCGCTCGGGCTGGCGGCCTCGGAGCTTGCGAAGCGGGATTATGGGGCGCAGCCGGAGCGCATCGGCGAGACGATCCCGTGGGTCATCCCGAGTTCTAGTGGCCTCGCGAGCAAGTGGCACAAGGAGCGATTGGAGTGGCTGCACAGGCTGGCTGCTGCACTCGCGGCCGCCGGGAAGTAGAGTGCGGCGCATGAAAGCCCAACTCGAGAAACGCTTGGCGCGGACGAATGCACTGTTCATGGACGCGCTTGCGGCCTTCGGGTCCGAGCACCTCGGCGAGCGGCTTGGGACGTTGCCTTCGAACACCGTTGGGGAGCAGTTCTGGTGCGTCGTCGGCGCTCGTCACAGCTATGTGACGGCCGCGGCGGCCGGAGCGTGGCAGGGATTCTCGTGCCCGTTGAGCGCCGAGGGCACGACCGATCCGGCTGAGGTCGCGAGGACGCTGACTTCGACGTTCGAGGAGGTGTCGGGCCTGCTTGGGTCGCTGGACATGTTGTCGGGGGTGCAGGAGGACTACCTCCTGGATCTGCTCGAGCATGAGGTGCAGCACCATGGGCAACTGATCCGGTACCTGTATGGGTTGAAGGTAGAGGTGCCGGAGTCGTGGAAGCAGCGGTACGCGTTGGATTGAGCAGTCGCGCGGGATCCGTTGGTGGCCTGGTTGGCCGCTTGCTGACGCGCGCGGCTCCGTACCCGTGGCTGACCCCGTCTGCGAACGCCTGAATCGACAGAGAGGGCGGGAATTCCGTACCATAACCGGCAACACCCGCGACGTGGCCGCGCTTATCAAGATGGGGTTGAGGGATCCGGCCCTGTGAAACCCCGGCAACCTGCCACCATCAGGCAAGGTGCCAACTCCGGTCTCCCGCTGCGGCGGGGAAAGATGAGAGCGACCAGCGCTCAAACTCATCGGCCCACGCGGAATTGAAGGAGTCACGCACATGGCGTCCTCATTGGGCCGAATGCTCATGCTCTAGCCCTTCCTCGGAGGGGCATCCCGGATCCTCCACGCCCGTCCTTCAGAGGAGGGACTATCGGCCGTCCTTCCGTGGGAAGGACCGCATCCGAGGAGACAGAGCATGTCCTTTGCCACCAACCTCCGCTGTCGCGAGTGTCACCGGGAATACCCGCTCACGGCGACGCACGTCTGCGAGTTCTGCTTCGGGCCGGTCGAAGTCACGTACGACTATGACGCGATCCGCCGGAACGTTACGCGTGAGCGCATCGAGAGCGGCCCCGCGAGCCTCTGGCGTTACCAGGACTTCCTCCCCTGCGACGCCGAGAACGCGGTCGACATCGGCGCCGGTTTCACGCCGCTCATCCACGCGAAGAACCTGGGCAAGGCACTGGGGCTGCCCAACCTGTGGCTGAAGAACGACACCGCGAACCCCACGTGGTCGTTCAAGGACCGCGTGGTCACGGTCGCGGCTACAAAGGCGCGGGAACTGGGGTACGAGAAGCTCGCGTGCGCGAGTACCGGCAACCTCGCGAACAGCGTGAGCGCCCACGCCGCCCGGGCGGGCATGGAGGCGGTCGTCTTCATTCCCCATGACCTGGAGTCGGGCAAAGTGCTCGGCTCGAGCATCTACGGGCCCACGCTCGTGAAGGTGCGGGGCAACTACGATGCTGTGAACCGCCTCTGCGCGGAGCTCTCGGGGAACTACAACTGGGCGTTCGTGAACGTGAACGTGCGCCCTTACTACTCGGAGGGCTCGAAGACGCTCGGGTTCGAGGTGGCTGAGCAGCTCGGCTGGCGCGCCCCCGACCACTGCGTCGTGCCCATCGCGAGCGGTTCGCTGTTCGTGAAGATCCGCAAGGGGCTGGACGAGCTGTACAAGACGGGCCTCATCGACGAGCCGAAGACGCGCATGAGCGGCGCTCAGGCCACTGGCTGCTCGCCCGTGGCCACGGCCTGGGCGGAGGGCTCGATGAACTTCCGGCCGCAGCGGCCGGACACGATCGCGAAGTCGCTGGCTATCGGCAACCCCGCCGATGGGTACTACAGCCTCGTGCAACTCCAGGAGACGAACGGCGCCTGTGGGAGCGTCCCGGACGATGAGGTGGTGGAGTGCATGAAGCTGCTCGCCGAGACCGAGGGCATCTTTGGCGAGACGGCCGCGGGGGTGACCGTGGCGAGCGTCCGGCAGCTTGTCCGGCAGGGTAAGATCGATCCCTCGGAGCTGACGGTCGCGTTCATCACGGGGGCGGGGTTCAAGACAGCGGAAGCGGTCTCGGACTCCCTCAAGCCTCCGCTGGAGATCGACGCGACGATCGACAGCTTCGAAGGCGCATACGGCGCGCTGAACGCCGTGGAGGTAGCCGTCTAGATGGCCGTCAAGCGCGTCCGATTCACATTCCCGGAAGACCTCATCAAGGAACCAGTCATTTACCGCCTGGGCCACGAGTTCCAGGTGATCACGAACGTCCGTATGGCCGACGTGGACGAGCACACCGGCTGGGTAGTGCTCGAGCTCGAAGGCGCCGCGGATGAGATCGAGCGCAGCCTCACCTGGGCACAGGAGCGCGGCGTCCGCGTCGACCCTGTGATCGGCGACGTCGTCGAAGGCTAATTCGAGGGCGGCCTCGGCTGCCCACCAACTCCACCTACAGGACGGAAGAGAACTTTGGCTGTCACCGTGCGAATCCCCCAACCGCTCCGCAACCTCACCGGCGAAAAGTCCACGGTCGAGGCGAACGGCTCGAACCTTGGCGACGCAATTGCCAACCTCGAAGCGACGTTCCCCGGCATGAAGGCGCGTCTCATGGACGAGACCGGCCAGCTCCGGCGTTTCGTGAACATCTACATCAACGGCGAAGACGTGCGCTTCGTCGACGGTCTCGGCACCGGCCTGAAGGACGGCGACGAAGTCAGCATCGTCCCGGCCGTGGCGGGCGGCTAAAGAGCCCGAAGCGTAAGCGAGGTTGGGGGGCGGCGCCCATGGAGCCGCCAGCGTT
>JBBDMZ010000005.1:4155-36292 GCA_040877955.1 Dehalococcoidia bacterium
AGCTGGCGGACCGTTTGCGTTAGCTGGCGGACCGTTTGCGTTAGCTGGCGGACCGTTTGCGTTAGCTGGCGGACCGCTTGCGCACCAGCGTCAGCCCATCGCGCACGGTCAGCATCACGCACTCGACGCGGAGGTCGTTCACGACGTAGTCGTTGAAGGCCACCATGAGAGACGTGTCGGCGTCGCCGTCGGCGGGGTTGAGAACCTGCTGGTACCAGAGGGTGTTGTCGATGGCGATGAGGGCGGCGGGCGCCAGGAGTTCGACCGCACGGTCGTAGTAGGCGAGGTAGTTGCTCTTGTCGGCGTCGATGAACACGAAGTCGAAGCGGCCCTCGAGGTCGCGCATGGATTCGAGCGCTTGGCCGAAGCGGAGGTCGATTTTGGCGGCGTGCGGGCTGGCGGCGAAGTGGCGCCGGGCAATGCCGACGTGCTTTTCGTCGGCTTCGAGGGTGATGACCCGGCCGTCGGGGCCCATGCCCTCGGCGATGGAGAGGGCAGAGTAGCCCGTGAAGGTGCCGACATCGAGGGCGCGCCTGGCGCCAAGCATCTGAACGAGAAACGTGAGCAGCCGCCCTTCGAGCTGGCCGGTGAGCATGTTCGGGGCGAGCTCGTTCCCCTCGCGGGCCGCTTCCGCCATGTACGGGGGCTCGGGCGTCGTGTGGGCGGCGGCATAGGCTTCGATGGCGGCGTCGACGACGGGCTTGCGCATGGAGCGAGAGTGCCAGTTCCCGTAGATTCCGGCGAGTATGGCGCTTTCGGTTGACGACGTCTTCGAAAATCCGGCGGTGTTGTCCGGGCTTACGCCGGATGACTTCGACGACTTTGCCAACTGGGGGCCGCTCTGGCGAGTGGAGAAGCTCGGACAGGGAGTCAAGGAAGGGCTTGGGTGGCTGCTGCGGGAGTACAACGCTCGCGGGATAATGACGGGCCGGCTGATCTACTGGCATCCAGGCGGCGGTCATCACGGAAAACAGCCGTATTGGCGAGTCGCGAGTTCGAAGACCGGGAAATCTGATCGTATACACTGAATCGATGAAGACCGCCGTCGACGAACGCGTTCGTCTCGCAAACGCCCTGGGTTTCCTGCGCGAGGCCACTATGCACTTGTCTCTTCCATGGGAGGAGCAGGTCGCATGGCTCAAGGAGGCAAGGGTCTACCCTACTGTGGAAGAGCTTGGCCTGGACTTCGGCGCCTGGTATCCGATGGCTGATCAGTTTGTCGAAGCAGGCCTACTCTCGCCGCCTGCGCTCGCGCAGCTTTCAGAGATCGGCCAGCTTCTCGACGCCCTCGCCGAAGGCGACGAAGAGAATTGGCTTCCTGAGGCACTCGACTCAGACCCAAGGTGGGGCAAGATCCGCGAAATCGCCCGCGCGGTGGCGCCCTGCCTCTAGTGACCGGTTCCCGAGACCCGGTTGCTCAAGTACATTCAACCGCACTCACCCTCCCGGAGTGCGCCCTTGCCCAATTACGAAGAACTTCTGTATGACCAGGACCGCCGCGTCGTCACCATCACCCTCGACCGCCCCGAGCGGCTGAATGCGTGGACCGGCACCATGGAAACCGAGTTCATCGCCGCCATCCGTCACGCCTCCGACGACCCCTCAGTTGGTTGCATCGTTGTGACCGGCGCGGGACGCGGATTCTGTGCGGGTGCGGACATCGGCGGTTGGGCCGAGCGCCATGGCGGCGAAATCCAGACGCCCCGGGCGCCCGCGCTCATCATGGGGGACGCACGGGAGGCCAGCCCGAACGTGCCCCTTACCCTCGCGGAGGCCAAGCCCGTCATCGCGGCGATCAACGGCCCGGCCGTGGGCATCGGCCTGACGATGGCTCTGGCCTGCGACATCCGCATCGCCTCGGAGAAGGCGCGCTTTTCGGCGCGTTTCGTGCGGGTGGGCCTCTCGCCGGAGTGCGGCGGGACGCACCACTTGCCCGCGGTCGCCGGGTTGGAAGCGGCGCTGGAGTTGGCGCTCACCGGGCGCATCATCGACACCTCTGACCCACTGGCGAAGAAGCTCGTAAGCCGCATTGTGCCGCACGAGGAGCTGATGCCCACGGCCTACGCGCTCGCGCACGAGATCGCCTCCGGGCCGCACGACCCTGTCTGGATGACGAAGCGCATGATCCGGCGGAACGAATCCCAGCACGATTTGCGGCAGGTGGTGGACACCGAGACGCAGCTCTTCGCCCAACTCAATAACCAGCCTGCGCACAAGGAAGCCGTGCTGGCGTTCGGCGAGAAGCGCGAACCTCGCTGGCACGAATAGGATCCGAGCCCCGACCGCGAGGGAGGGTGCGATGGTCCCGCGCGTTTGGTCGTCGGCGGGTCGAGCCCTTGTGCTGGCGGATAGCGGCGTTCGACCGGTGTAAGCGAGGGCGCCAGTCGATGCGGATGCGATGTTCCCGCAAGCGGACGACGCGTAAACGATCGATGCTCGCGATGTCCGCTGGCAGACACTGGACGCCACCGGAGTTTGCCGGTGGGGGACCTGTGTGCTGGCAAACAACCTCTCGCTCCAACATCTGACCGAACTGCGAGGGCGGCCCGTGTATGCGCGCTCCGGTGAGCGGCTGGGCACGCTGAGCTCCGTGCTCTATGACGACGAGACGGGTCGGGCCGGCTGGCTGGGCATTCGCAAGGGGCCGTTTCGGCGGCGCATCCGGTTGGCGCCGGCTGGTGGAGCGGCGTTGCGTGAAGACGGAGTGCGGCTGCCGTACAGCGCGGCCATGGTGGACTCCGCCCCAAGGCCGACGAAAGGCGACATCGCTTCCACCCGGATGGCCCTCTACCGGCACTACCACCTCAGCTTCCCGGGGACCAGCTACCCGACCGCGTTGCCCGCCAATGGCGCCGGGATCTCGCCAACCTGGAACCCGCGAGGGGCGGTGCGCCTCAAGACGTGGGTGGAGACGCGCCACGAGAAGCAGCGCGTGCCCGTCCAGCGCGAGGTCCTGCGCATCCACCGTGAGCGCGTGTATCAACCCGTGGACGGCGTCGAGCTGGGTGCTCAGGAAGTCACCATCACGCTGTTCGACGAAGAGCCGGTTATCACGACGAAAATCGTAGCCAAGGAGCGAATCAGAGTGGACAAGGAACGAGAATCCAGCAACCAGCCGTTGCCGGACCCCAAAAAGGGCGAAGAGGATGGCTCAGACGACTATCGCACGCCGGAGGACCCGGCTCCCGAGGTCGAGGACAAGCACGACCACCACTTCGCGGGGAAACAGCATGGCAATCGCCAGACGGCCTGAGCGCCGCTTCCCGGACGCCGGCCGTTCCCATCTTCGCCCCCTTCCCGGCGACACGACCGAAGTCTACGGGCCGAGCAAGGACCAGGGGTCCGCGGAGCTCGTGCGGCACGAGCAAGAGGCGGTGATCACGGTCGAGCCCAAGGCAGCTGGCTCCGTCCGCCTGCGCAAGCGCGTGGATCGGCTGTTAACGAAGGCGGAGGTCGCTCGCCACGTCGAGGACGGCGAAGTAGAACGGCGGCCGGCGGAGGCGGGCGACTCGGGCGAGGTCGAGACCCTGGCAGACGGTTCGATCTCTATCCCCCTGTTCGAGGAGGAGATCGTGGTCACCAAGCGGATGGTTGTGCGCGAGCGCCTGATCGTACGCAAGGCGCAGCGCACGGAGAAGGTCACGGTGCCCTTGGAACTGAAGCGCGAGCGAATCGGCATCGAGGCGGACGAGAGCGTGCGCGGACGCGTGAAGCGGGGCTAATCGCGCGCGAGGATGCGGTCGACGGCGGCGGCGAAGCCGTCTTTGTCGGCGGTGGCGGTGACGAAGGTGGCCGCATCCTGGACCTCGGCGGAGGCGTTGCCCATGGCGACGCTCAGCCCGGCCACCCTGAACATCGGCAGGTCGACGTCGCTGTCGCCAAAAGCGACGGCTTCCTCGGGCGGGAGTCCGAGCGCGTCGCAGAGGGCGCGCAGTCCGCGGCCCTTCTGTACGCCAGCGGAGGTCAGGGTGAGCAATGGGCGGCCGTCGGAGGACATGGCCCAGTGGGAGGCGAGCCGGTCGTCCCAGGCGCGCAACTCCTCAAGTTCGGACGCCCCTGGTTCCGGTTCGAGGAGCACCGACAGGGCTCCTGCCAGGTCCTCGCCCGTCAGCGCCGTGACAGGTCTCAGCCAGGCCGGGGCGCGATCGGCCCAGGGAGGCATCTCCGGCGACAGGCGATAGGTGAGGCCGGGCAGCGAGATGTTCGCCACCCACCCGGTCCGCTCGCAGAGACCCGCAACGAACTCCGCCGAGCCGGCGGGGAGCGGCCACCGCGCCACGGCCGTGCCGTCGGCGAGGACGACGTCCGCTCCCGCACAGGCGATCGCAGCGGCGGGAACCCCGGCCCGCTCGAAGGGGCGTCTCGCGGCTTCCGGCCAGCGTGCGGTCGCGGCCGCGACGGAGACGCCTGATGCGGTGAGCTGCCGCAGGGCCTCCGCGTTCCGTTCGCTGACCTGGCCACGGCTGTCGAGGAGGGTGCCGTCGAGGTCGATGGCGGCCAGCCGGATGGTCGCGCCCGTCATCGCCTTCCCGCGCTGGCGGGTTCCCGCTGGGCGGCCGTCTGTTCGGCGTAATAGCTGTAGCCGCCGTCGAACACGCGCAGCTCGCCCTCGCGCACCTCGAGGATGCGGTCGACGAGCCGGTCGAGGAAGTAGCGGTCGTGGGAGACGACAACGACCGTGCCCTCGAACTCGTCCAGCGCGTGTTCGAGCACCTCACAGGAGGCGATGTCGAGGTTATTGGTGGGCTCGTCCAGCAAGAGGCAGTTGGCTCCCGAGAGCATGAGACGGCAGAGTTGCACGCGGCTCTTCTCGCCGCCGGAGAGGCTGCCGATGGGATTGCGGACCGCATCGTATGGAATGAGGAAGCGCCCGAGCTGGGAGACGGCCTCGCCTTCATACATATTGCGTGCCGAGCGGATCGCTTCGATGGGCGTCTGGTTCATGTCGAGGGTCTCATGCTCCTGCGCGTAGCGGCCGCGTTGCACGCTCGGGCCCACCCACACAGCACCACCATCGGGTTCGTCCTGGCCGAGCATGAGGCGCATGAGCACCGATTTTCCGGCGCCGTTGCCGCCGACGATGCCCACTCGCTCGCCGTTCATGATGGTCGCGCTCGCGCCGAGGAGGACGATGTTGTCGCCGAACGTGCGGTCCACGCCGCGTAGCTCGATGGCCTTTGCGCCCGCGCGTTGAGACTGTCGGAAATGCAGCGACATCTTGCGACGCTCCAGGACGGGGCGGTCGACCTTGTCCATGCGGTCGATCTGGCGCTGCTTGTTGCGAGCCTGCTTGATATGGCGCTCGTTGATGACGATGCTCGCCCAGAGTTTGAAGCGGGCGATCGCCTCTTCGAGGCGGCCGATTTCCTTCTGCTGGGCAACGTAGTCCTGTTGCTGCCGGAGGAGCGCGAGCTCTTTCTCTGTCGCGTAGGTCGAGTAGTTGCCCTCCCATACGCGGAGGCGCGCGGGCTCGCCATGCAGCGACTCCATCTCCGCAATCTGGGTGACCGTCTCGTCGAGGAAGTAGCGGTCGTGGGAGATCACGACGACGGCGCCACCGAAGTCGCCGAGGACCGCCTCCAGCTTGGCCTTGCGCGCCAGATCGAGGTGGTTGTCGGGCTCGTCCAGGAGGAGCAGGTCCGGTTCCTGCAGAAGGCAGCGGGCGAGGCCCACCAGCTTTCGCATGCCGCCGCTCAGCTGCTCCATGGGGCGATCCCAGGCTTCTTCCTCGAAGCCAAGGTCGCGCAGGAGGCCCTCGGCCCGGTTGCGGAGCATCGGTCCCCCTGCACGATCGAACTCCTCGAGAAGGCGGGCATGCTCCGACAGGAGGCGGTCGAAGCCCCCGGCATCGGCGAGGACATCGGGGTCGGCCATGCGCCCTTCGGCCTGCTCGATGCGCTCTTCGAGCGTGGCCAGGTCCTCGCGGCCCGCCAGCAACTCGGCGAGGGCGGTACGGTCGGGCTGTCCCGCAAATTCCTGGTCGAGGAAGGCGACTCGTGCGCCGCGTGCGAAAGTCACGGTGCCAGCGTTCGGCTTGTCGATTCCCGCGATCACGCGCAGAAGGGTGGACTTGCCCACGCCACTCTGGCCCACGAGGCCGACGCGCGCACTCTCTCCGATGGCCCAGGTGACACCATCGAAGATCGTGCGTCCCCCGTGGAGACGCGCCACGTTTGAAAGACCGACCGTGATCATGAAGCGCAAGCGTAGCGAAAGGCTGTTGCTAGCGTCCAAAGCGCGGGTCTCATTGCGGGTCTGAGATAGTTTCTGTGAGCATCATCACGCAAGAGTCTTGCGGGGCCACGCCAAAGTGACGTAGAAAACATGCTCTGGTTGGTGACTCTTTGCAGGGTTTGCTCGACGCGACACAGCTACACGGGCCGGCCAGTCCCGTTGAAGGGCTGATTCTCGCCCTCAGCCTGATCGCGGGCTTCGCCTGCGCGTATCGGCTCGGCGGGCGCGCGTTCGCGGGACTGATGGGCCTGGCGCAGTACAGCGGATTCCTGTTCGTCGGGCACCCGGCGATCCCGGTGGTGGTCGCGGGAGCGCTTGGCGCGGCCCTCATTCGCCGGCCGCGGCGCCGCCCTGATGCGCGGGCGCTGCTCCTTGAGTGCGCGTTCCTTGGAGGCGGGCTCGTCATCTACCAGCTCGGCCGCATCGCGACCGAGTCGGATTTTGGGCCGGCGCGCGCGAACGGCCTGCGGCTCATGCGTATGGAGGAGCGGCTCGGACTCTACGTTGAGCCCCGGATCCAGGACTTTGCGACCTCCCATAGCTTCCTTGGGAGCGCAGTCGACGGCTTCTACTCCTTCGGTTTCATGGCGTTCGTGTCGGCGGTGCTGGTGTTCCTGTTCTGCACGGATCGACCGAACTACCGGCTCCTGCGAAATTGCCTCGGCCTCTCGGCAGCCCTCGCGGTCCTGGTCATCGCGCTCTACCCGACGGCGCCGCCGCGGCTGCTCGCGGAGGCGGGCATCATCGACACGGTCGTCGCCAACGGACGCACGCACAACTTCACGAACGAGTTCGCGGCGGTCCCCAGCCTGCACGTGGGCTGGATGGCGCTGGCGGGGTATGTGCTCGCGCGCAGCCTGGGCGGCCGGTATCGCGTGGTCATCGCGACCGTCCCGGGCGTGGCCATGGCGCTCACGGTGATGGCCACAGGCAACCACTTCTGGATCGACGGCGTCATCGGCGTCGTCGTCGCGCTCGCGCCGGCGTTGCTGCTGACCAGCGTGCATTTCCCGCGGTTCTCCCTGCCACGGCCGGTGCTTTCGGAGGAGCTACGCGGACGGTGGGCGCTGGCGATGTCCCGCTCGAAGACGCGATTCACGGTGGCGAGCCTCGCGGGGTTGTTGACCTACCTCGTGGTCGGCCAGCTGCAGGCTCCCGGCTTCACGGACTTCTGGGGCTACCTCGTGTTCCAGATGGCGGCGACGCTGGTCATCCTTGTCGGGTTCGAGGTGGCGTTCGCCCGCCAGGGTGGCGTTTCGTGGGTGACGCACATAGTCGCGGTGAGCTGTGGCTACCTGGACGTGCTGGGCACCACCGGCGACTTGTACGCCAAGATCGACGAGTACGATAAGCTCACGCACTTCATGGGCACGGCGGCGATCACCTCTGGGGCGTACGACGTGTTCCGGGCGATGTACCTCTCGGGCTCCGTGCGGAGGGTGGCCCAGGACCGTGTGCTGGCGGCGATGTGCTTTGGCACGGCCGTCGGGATCGGCTGGGAAGTCTATGAGTTCCTTGGGGACAAGGTCTTCAATAGCGCGCGCGTGCAGGGCCGCTGGGACACGCTCAACGACATCATCTCCGACTTCCTGGGCGCGCTGATGGTGGTGGTGATCCTCGCCTGGCTTGAACGCGGCGCCCGGGACGTCGAGCCGGCATCCGCGCCTGCCTCCACGGACGCGCAGCGTTAGCGCCGCCCGTTCGCCCGGAACGCGAGCCCCTCTCGTTGCAGGCTGACGAAGCTGTTCAGCCCGATCACGACGTGGTCTACCACGTCGATGTCCAGCAGCTTCCCTGCTTTGATGAGCTCCTCGGTGACGCCCACGTCCTGGGCGCTCGGTTTCGGGTCGCCGGAGGGATGATTGTGGGCGAGCACGACGGACGTGGCCTGGAGAATGACCGGGTCGCGAAACACCTCGGCAGGACGCGCGCGCACCGCACTCACCCCGCCGTCCACCTCGGAGTGGCTCCCAAGCAGCCTCCCCTTCGTGTCGAGTGAAAGCACAAACAGCCGCTCCTTGCTCTCGCCCACCAGCCGGGGACCGAGGTAGGCGAAGACGGCCTCCGGAGATGTGAGCAGCTCGCGGTCGGTGGGGGTGACGCGCTGCACGCGCCGGCCGAGCTCGATGGCGGCAACGATCTGTGTCGCCTTGGCCGGACCGACGCCGCGGACTTTCTCCAGGGACCTCACGTCCGCCCGGGCAAGTCCGGAGAGCTTGCCCTGCTCTTCCACAATGCGGCGCGCGAGGTCGATGACGTTCTCGCCGCGGATACCGGAGCCGAGGATGATGGCGATGAGCTCGGCCTCGCTCAGGTTCCCTGGGCCGTGCAGCGCGAGCCGCTCACGCGGCCGCTCATCGTCCGCGAGCTCTCTGATCGTGCGGTATCGCGGACCATTCTCCTCGGCCATGTGTGCGGGATTCTACGCGAGCGCAGGCGTCTCGGGGCCAGCATCGTCCTCGATCCGCCGGGCCCAGATGAGGACAGCCGAGTGGGGGTAATAGCGAGCCCGCACGCGATCCCCGTCGACCACCCCCTCGATGGCGAACGCATTGCCTTCGAGGATCTGCCCGGACTCGATCTTGAGGAAGTGGTTCTTCACGACGAAGGCGTCCCGCCGCGACCAGCTACGGACGACGTTCAGCTCCTCCTCCGTCGGCCCGTCACGCAGGTCAAGTACGCTCTGGACGGCGGGGAAGGCGAACAGCGTGGCGAAGATGGTGAGGACGACCATCAGGAACCAGGTCGACCCAAACTCTCCGTCGAGGAAGATGCGGTCGAAGCCGAAGAACAGCCATGACCCGAACGAGATCAGGAACAGCGGCATCCAGATAAAAGCGGAGCGGATCACCTTGCCGCGCGCCGAACGCTCTTGTTCGGCCATGACCAGGTCGGGGTCCGTGCGCCAGTTCATTGGGCCGGCGGGATGCGGAGAATCGCACCGATCTGGAGGTTGTCGGTCAGGCCTGTGTTTGCCGCAAGTATCGCTTCCACGGTGGTGCCATATTGTTCCGCAAGCCCGGAGAGTGTGTCACCTGGGCCGACGGTGTGGGTGTTCCCGGCAGCGGTGGAGGGGCTGGCGCTGGGCGTTGCGGCAGCGGTGCTAGTCGCGGGCGTGCCGGTGCCCTCAGCGCCCGGGCTCGTAGGCGTGGCGGTCGCCAGGAACGAGGCGGTGGGAGTGGCGAGCGTGCGCGTTGCGTCTCCATCACCCTCACTCGCCGGGGGCCGGATCACGAGGAACAGGGCAACGAGGGAGCCCACCACGAGGGACAGCACCGCACCACGATAGGCGAGCGCCGTGGGAGCGGCGGCCTCAGGGGCGAGACAGCGAAGGCAGACGTCTTCGCCGTGCTCGGAGCAGTACAGCCGGCCGCAGGTGGGGCACTCGGCCTCGGCAGCGCGGTCGCAGTAGTGGCAGTTGGGCTCCGCCATGCCGCAAGCGTAGAGGCGGCGGCCCGCTCAGGGAACCTGCGCCCTAACCTCGCGTTACCGCCGCACCCTGGCCCGCCGGCGTGTAACGCACCGGGAGGTGCTTGATGCCGTTGATGAAGTTCGAGCGCAGGCGTTCCGGGGGACCGTCGACCTCGATGTCCGGGAAGCGGCGGAACAGCTCTTCGAACATGACGCGCAGCTCCTTGCGCGCGAACCCGGCGCCCAGGCAAAAGTGCTCCCCGATACCGAAAGCCAGGTGTTCGTTCGGGGTGCGCGTGATGTCGAAACGGTAGGGGTCCTCGAAGTAGTCCTCGTCGCGGTTCACGGAGGGGTACCACATGAGCACGCGGTCGCCGGCCTTGATCTGCTTTCCGCGGATCTCCACGTCAGCGGTGACGGTGCGCGCCATGTGGATCACGGGGGTGGCCCAACGCAGGATCTCCTCGACGGCGCCATCGATGAGCGACATATCGTGGAGGAGCCGCTGCTTCTCCCCCGGGTGCTGCGACAGCGCGAGGAGTCCGCCGGAGATGCCGTTCCGGGTGGTCTCGTTGCCGGCCACGACGAGGAGGAAGCAGAACGCCAGGAGGTCGCCTTCGGTGAGCTTCTCGCCGTCGATTTCAGACTCGAGCAGGATGGAGACGAGGTCGTCTTCGCGCGGGTTGGCCCGGCGCTCCTCCATGACGTTGCGGAAGTAGCCCAGCATGCCCATGAAGCCGGTCATGCTCGTGAGGCGCGCCGCCTCGGCCGTGCCGCGTTGGTCCTCGGGGACGTCGGTCTGATACTCCGGGTCGCCGCCACCGAGCACCTTGTTGGTGAGCTCGAACATGAGCGGCCAGTCCTTTTGCTCGACGCCCATCATCCCGCAGATCACGGCGAGCGGGAGCTGACTGGAGACGTCGAGCACGAAGTCGCAGGAGCTTCTGTGCGCGATGGTGTCAAGGATCTCGTTCGTGATGCGCCGGATCTCCGGCTCCATCGCGTTGACCGCGCGGGGCGTGAAGCCCTTGTTCACGAGGCGGCGCATCTTCACATGCCGGGGTGGATCCATAGTGATGATGCTGGCGTTGCCACCTGTGTTCTGTGCGGCTGCACCGGGGTCGGCCGCCATCAATTCGGCAAGCGCCTCCGGGCGGAGGCCGGGGCCAGCGATGCCCTTGCTCGAAGTGAACAACTCCGGGTTGCGAGAGACGAACATGACGTCGTCGTATTTCGTGAGCGACCAGAAGCCGTTGGCGCGGTCGCCCCCTGGATTCCAGTGCACGGGATCCTGCTCGCGCAGGATGCGGAACATCTCGTGCGCCTGCTCGGTCTCGAACAACGAGGGGTCGTTGAGGTTGATGTCATCGGGGCGAATCGCGGGCGTGGTCATGAGCGCATCCTGCCGGGGTGGATAGTTGCGCTACGATACCGTAGCGTAGCGTAAACTGTCGAGAGGGAAGTCCTTGGCCTCCAACGCCGCCGAACCGCGCACCGAAGAATCGCTCGACCCTCGAGTGGCGCGGTCCCGCGCGGCGATCATGGACGCGACGGCGGCGCTGCTGATCGAGGGGGGATTCGCGCACGTCACCATCGAGCGGGTGGCCGAGCGGTCGGGCGTGGCGAAGACCACGATTTACAGGCACTGGACATCGCGGAGCCGGTTGATCTTCGATGCGTTCCGCAACCTCCTGGCGCCCGCGGCCATGCGCGACGACCATCCCGCGTGGGCGGAGGACGACGTGCGGGAGGGGCTCGTTCATCTACTGCGAGGGCTGATCCGGGGGCTGACGGAATCGGCGTGGGCGCCGGCCGTGTCGACGCTGGTGGACGCGGGCGACCGGGACCCGGAGATGCGGCAACTGATCCATGACTTCCTGATCGACGCGATGGCCGGCGCGCGGATCCTGATCGCGAGCGCTCGAGAGCGGGGCGACCTGGCGGCAACCGTGGACCCGGGCGTGGCGATAGACATGCTGGTGGGGCCGGTGTTTTACCGGCGGCTGGTGAGCCGGGAACCGTTGGGGCCGGAGTTCGCGGAGCAGGTAGTGGACCAGTTCGTGGCGGGGGCCCTCACCCCCAGGCCCCCTCTCCCGACTTCGCGGGAGAGGGGGAGCTAGTCCCGTGGCAAAGCGCGGGAATGGGTGGTGCGCGCAGCGGCCACGGAGGGCCGCGACTCCCGTGCCGGCTGGGCGGCGGGCGGGTAGACTCGGGGCATGCCGAACTATGTCCGTTTTCGACGCGCCGACGGCCTCCATGGTGCGGGCCTGCTCGAGGGCGACCGCATCGCGATCATCCACGAACCCTTCTGGGACGGCACCGAACGCACGGGCGAGAAGCTCGCGCTGGCTGACGTGAGGCTGCTGGCGCCCTGTGAGCCGCGGTCCGTGGTCTGCGTGGGGTTGAACTACCTGAGCCACCTGCACGGCCGGCCCGTGCCGGACCCTCCGACGCTGTTCTTCAAGCCGCTCTCCAGCCTGGCCGGCCCGGAAGACGACATCGTGCTCATCCCGGAGGCGGGCCGGATCGACCCCGAGGGCGAGATCGTCATCGTCATCGGCCGCGAGGTGCGGAACGCGAGCCGGGAGGAGGCGGAAGCCGCCATCTTCGGGTACACGGCCGGCAACGACGTCTCCGCGCGCGCCTGGCAGCAAGCAGACGGCCAGTGGTGGCGGGCAAAGGGGAGCGACACGTTCGGCGTCTTCGGCCCCACCATCGTGACCGACCTTAAGCACGACGAGCTCGAAGTCTGGACGCGCGTGAACGGCCAGGAGACCCAGCACGGCGCCTCCACCGACCTCATCCGTGACATCCCGGAGATTGTGCGCCTCGTCAGCGCCGTCATGACCCTCGTGCCCGGCGACATCATCTACACCGGCACCCCCGGCGACCCCCAGCCGCTGTCGGCGGGCGACGTGGTGGAGGTGGAGGTCACGGGAGCGGGCATCCTCCGCAACCCCGTGCGCTAGCCGACACCGAGGAGTCGCGGCCCTCCGTGGCCGCTGCCCCTGCCCCCATGCTCACCGCGCAGCGCTGAGGGACCGCTCCAGAGCCTAGGCCCAATCCAGGTAAGCGGACGCTACCCAGCCGAGCGCTCCCCCGGCTCTCAGAGACCCGGCGTGAAGGGCCACCGCGACCCACGCACCGCCCTCGTTCCGCACAAAAGCGACGCCGTCTTCCGGCCCACCCCGCGCATCCGGCCAGATGGTCAACTCGGTGCCATCAACCAAACACTCCCGGACTTCCGCATCAAGGGACGGTGCGGCCCGCAGGTTCACGCAGTCGCCCGCCCGGGCGACCACAAAGCGGAGCGCGTCGTCGAAGGGCGGCGACTGTTCGACGGAGGGGGTGATCATTGCGCCTGGCCAGGCGCCATCATGGCCCCCGTGCCCGATGACGAACACGAGCTCGTCCGGATTCCCGCACCAGGGATCGATGTGGTCCGGGCCGGAGGTCGAGGTGACGTTGGCAACGAAGTGGTTCGTGAGGCGGCCGGAGGGCGTCGGCGAGCCAACATCGAAGCGCGCCGCCTCCAGGCGTCCGAGCGCAACCACGCCGAGGTTACGGGGGTTGGGGATGGGGCCGCGGTACTGCGTGCGATGGAACCATTCGCTGCCGGGCGGCGGCGGGAGCTCCATGGCGACGGACTCGAGCGTTCGCTGGTGCCAGGCGGTGTAGCCGACGCGCTCGAAGCCGGGGCCTTCGGTGGTGGCGGAAGCGGTGAGCGTGAAGAACCAGTCCCCCGCGAAGCGCCACGGCGGTGCGCCGCCACCATCACCGTAGAAGAGGCTGGCGCTGCGGATGCGCGCCCGCAGCTCGCCCGAGCGCGATGCGACCTCGACGACGGGCCAGGTCTCGCCGCCACCGAGCGACTCCGCGGGCACGTCGCGCAATGAACCCTGGATCAGCTGGACCCCGCCCAAGGGGTCGAAGAACACGCTGCGGGGAGCATCGAAGTCCTGAGCGAGAGCGGCGGGCCAGTTCCCGGACCACGGGAGCCATACGCGGAGCACGCGGCTGTCAGCGTTAGCTTCATCGAACAGCACAACCTCGACGCCAAACTCGTCACGGAGGGTAGCGGGCGCTTCGCTGAGCCAGTTGATGCTCACGCGCTGGGAGGTGGGCACCGGGAGAATCAGGGCGGCAAGCTCTTCGCCATTGGACAAATCGAAGAGGCGCAGGCCATACGAGTCGCCCTCGTCGGCCGCCACTACCGCGCGGTCGCCGCTGAGCGAAAGCAGAGGGTCGGGACCGAACTGAATGGGCGATATCGCGAATGTGATCCGATCCGGTGCTTCCTCATCGGCGACGATGAAACGCCCACTGCTCGTGGCCGGGCGGCCCTCCTCCCCGTTCAACACCTCGAACAAAAGGCGCTCGCGGGAGCCGGGCGGCAGCGAATACTCCGCGACCGCGACCAGGCGCAGATACGCCGCGGGATACTTCCGTCCGACGCCGGTCTCGCGATCCACGAGGACTCGTATTGCCTGGTCGGGTGTCAGCATCTCGATGTAACGCGGGGCGGGCAGGCTGTAGGTGAAGAGCAGCTCCTGTTCGAGCGCCTGTGCCAGCCGCCAGCCATCGACCTCGCCCGAGTCCACGTTCATGAAGAAGATGCCGTGCGCCCAATCGATCTCCTCGCCGGGGGCGAAGGTGCGGCGCTCGTACGCGTCTTCCACCCGCTCGATGAGGTCGAGTCCGGCGCCGGGCGCCGGCGTAGCAGAGGCGCCTCGCTCGGGCGTGGCGGTAGCGTCCGATTGAGTGGGCTGCTCGTCCCCGTCTCCGCGGCCCGCGAGGAAGACGCCGCCAACAGCTCCCGCCGCCGCGAGACCCACCGCAGACGCCCCGCCGATGATAAGCGAGCGGCGGGACAGTGAGTGGGCAGGCGGGAGTAATGGCGCAGCCCTTTCGGTGAAGTCGATGGTCTCTTCGGTGGCATCGATGACCGGCTCCGGAAGCGGTTCGCGGAGAGCCATCCGGTCGGGGAGCCCGAGCCGGGTTACGAGGACGTCGAGGCGCCGGTCGACCTCGGAGACGGGCAGGCCAAGCCGCACGCCGATCTCGGCGAGGGGCGTGCTCGCCCGCGCCAGGTCGTAGAGGCGGCGTTCGGCCTCGCTGAGCTGGTCCGGGGTCACCACATGCGCCCGGAGATCGGTTCCACCCATCGCCCTTTCCAGACGACCATATGACACCGAAAGTTCCGGGCAATGCTCAGGGGACTCGCGAGAAAGCGATAAAGCGCGCTCCTCGTTCGAACACCGCGCGGAACGCTGGATCGTTCATGGTGATCGGCTGAACCTGGCCGGTGAGCGAGATTATTGCAGGCGAGCTTCGAAGTACAACTCCGCTCTCTGTGTCCACGGGAACCGCGACGCTGGCAAGGATTCCGACTTCAGGGACATACAGTTGCGGGTCGACATCCGTCCCATAGTAGGCGCGTTCGATTTCCCCGGTCTGCTGGTGCCGGAACTCCAGGAGCGTTGTCCGGCCACCCGGTTGGAGCCCGTCGTGCCAGTAGGTGACCAGGCGCTCACCGGGCGTTTCAATCAGACCGCGGAGCTCGGCCTCCGGGACCGGGACGCTGGCGAATACGGCGCCGCTGCTGGTGAGGAACGCTGTGGAGCCGGACGACCTCCAGAAAAGGAAGGATCCTACGATTTCAGGGACACTAGCGCGCCGGAGGCCAGGTACACCCGCGAGCTGCCCTCCAGTGGGATAGAGCTCAACCAGACTCCTGTACGTCGCACCATCGTCCCAACTGCGGTTGAGCACCACGATGTCGCCTTCGATCACCCCGATAGGCTGAGCCTTGCCGGGAAAAGTTCCAGCGTCCTCCCAGGTGCGGCCACCATCCCGGGACTGTTGCAGCAGCGTTACTCCGTCCGTGTCCCTCTCGCAGGTGCCTTCGACGCACGTAGCGACGACAAGAAGGCCGCCATAGGGATCAGCGGCGAAACCAAGAATGAACGCCGGGGGCTCAGGGAGCGTCAGCAGGGGTTCGATGGCAAGGAGGCTGCTGCCGCCGAGTCCTCCGCCGCGGGGTAGAATTCGCTCCATCCGGTACAACTGTGGGGACACGCTGGCATCCTGGGTGAGTTCACGGCCGGGGCAGTCAGTCGCAACATAGAGAGTCACGTTGGCGGGCAGGAACGACTCATTGGAGTATCGCAGTGGCTCGTATGTGACGGCACCCAATCGAAGCGGCGGGGGTGTGGGAGTCGGCGTTGCGGAGGGCACAGTCGGGACAGCGGTCGTCGTGCGCACCGCACCTGACAGATCCACCGGCTCGTCGCCGCCGGAGAACGCGCGCCAGAGGTAGATCCCGCCCATGCCAACCACGATGAGCGCGAACACGAGCCCGCCGACCGTGGCGCCCATCCGGTCCGAGAGGCGTTCGACCCAGGGACGACGAGCCGCTTGAGGGGCGGATGGCTCCCACGTGAGGAGGCCCGACCGCTCGTTCACGCCGCACTTGGACATGAGCACGGTGACGGTCTGCTTGACCTCGCCCGTGCCTACCCCGAGGCGGACGGCAATCTCGCTGTCCATGCGTCCTTCGCGGACGAGCCGGAAGACCTGCTGCTCGCGGATAGAGAGACCGGTGGGAAGGGCGTCGGAGGGCATGAATCGCTCACGGCCGATGGGCAGTCCGATGGTACTACGTTCGCGAGGCGGCTTCGGTGCTACTGGTCGGTGAAGCCGGGGCGCAGGCCGCAGCGGCCGGTGACGGTGTCGAAGCTGGCATCGGGGCCGGCCATCGCGCCGAGGAGGCGCCGGTCGCTGTTTTCGCGCGCCTGCAGGAGAGTGCGGAACGCGGCGAACTCCTGGTCGCTCAGCTGCTCGCCGGCGGCGATGCGGGCAACGCACTGGCGCGAGAACTCGGCGATGAGTGCCGCGTACACGTCAGTCCAGCTTCGCCGGGATGCGGATATGCTCGAACTCATCCACTCCCACGGTCCGCATGATTGCGTCCCACTCGTCCAACTCCCACTCGCCCACAAACGTGACCGCGGAGCCCTTCTTGCCCGCGCGGGCGGTGCGGCCGACGCGGTGAATGTACTCCTCGGGGTTTTGGGGGACGTCGAAGTTGATGACGTGCTGGATGTCGGGGATGTCCAGGCCGCGGGCGGCGACGTTCGTGGCCACGAGGAACTCGAGCTTGCCCGTGCGGAAGTCGGACATTACGCGGTCACGCTGGGTCTGGCGGAGGTCGCCGTGGATGGCCTCCGCGCCGACATCATTGCGCCGGAGCGACTCTGTCAGGCGGTCGACGCCGACCTTCGTGTTGCGGAAGACGAGCGACTTGCCGAGGTCCATCTGCTCGTAGAGGTAGCGCATCGCCTTGATCTTGTCCCGCTCGGAGACCTCGCAGTAATAGTGGGCGATACCTTCGGCCGTGCGCTGCTCGGGCATGACCGAGACCTTCCGGGCGCCGCGCATGTAGCGGTAGACCAGCCGCTCGATGCTGGTAGGCATGGTGGCGCTGAAGAGCGAGGTCTGCCGCTCCTTGGGCGTCATGCGAAGGATGTGGTCGATGTCGCGCGCGAAACCGATGTCGAGCATCTGATCGGCCTCATCGAGCACGGCGAAGCGGACATCGCGGAAGTGCATGCTCTTGCGGTGAAGGTGGTCCATGATGCGGCCGGGCGTGCCGACAACCACCTGCGCGCCCTGCTCGAGCGCGGTGAAGTCCTTGCGCAAGGGCCGTCCACCCACGAGGAGCATCGTTCGGAAGCCGTAGAAGCGGCCGAGGAGGTCGAGCACGCCCTCCACCTGGTTCGCGAGCTCACGCGTCGGCACGAGCACGAGGGCCTGGACGGCGAGCGATTCGGGGTCGATGGAGCGGGCGAGGGGGAGGCCGAAGGCGATCGTCTTCCCGCTGCCCGTCTGGGCCAGTCCCACGAGATCCTCGCCCTCGTAAAGGATGGGCAGCGACTCCAACTGGATGGGCGTGGGCTCGGTGTAGCCGAGCGCGGCGATGGCGTTGAGCCCGATCTCGTCCACGCCGAGGTCGCGGAAAACATCCGAGAGGGGGACGAGCGGCGCGAGGGGCGGGGAAGAGGCCGCCCCTGAGGCGGCGCCAGCCTCGGACTTGCCGCGCTTGCGGTTGCGCGAGCGGCGCTTGTGGGGCGCGGTGTCGCCTTCGGTCGTGACCGCTGGTCGCAGGGCCGAAGGAGGGGGTGGCGCGGTGGCCGCAGTGGAGGCGGGCCGGGGAGCCTCTGGCGGCCCACTCTCTCGTGCTCGCCCGAACTTCAAAAAACGCAATTCTTACCTCGTGTCTCGGGCCGCGTGGAACACGGCGATGACTGTGACGTACCGGCTCTCGATCACGTACCAGACCCGAAACGGATCTTCGATGATCTCCCGGACGGTTTCCACACCGTATTCCGGCACAACTCTTCCGGACTCCGGAAACCGCCGTAGGTGCCTTGTGGAGGCGACGATTCGCTTGCCAGCACGTGTGCCGGCTCCGCGCGACAACTGGTTCCAGTCCGAGCGGATCGCTGCCAGCGAACGTCGCGCATCAGGCGTCCAGCGAAGCCTCATGCTCCAGAGCCGAACTCTCTCTCTATCTCCTCGTGATCGATGAATCGGCCCGCCCGCAGGTCTGCCAGCCCGCGGTCGATCGCGGCCCGCTCCTCTGGAGTGAGCCGGCGCTCCTGGTCCATCTCTCTCGCCTGTTCGAAGCGGAGGAGGTCGTAGGCGTGGGCAGCCTCGCCTTCGGACATGTCCTCAACGAGCTCCTTGAGCGCTTCCTTCGCGGTCACGTGGCTCATTGTACCCCATCGCCTTCTGGGACAGCGCGCGTACAATGCGGCCACTGCGGAGGTGGCGTCTATGAACGAGTTCCAGACGATCCTGTACGAAGTCGATGCGGGGCGGGCGCGCATCACCCTCAATCGCCCGGAGAAGCTGAATGCACTCTCCCTCGAGCTGCAGCACGAGCTGAACGAGGCACTGTGGGAGGCGGACAACGACTCTCGCGTACACGCGGTCATCCTGCGCGCGAACGGACGGGCCTTCAGCGCCGGGTATGACCTCACCCCGCTCGCGAACCGCAGGCCAGAAGCCCAGGGCGACCACTACACGGCCGTCTACCGCGGGGGCCGCACCTTCGACGACGACGCGTGGCAGATGGAGCGCGCCCAGAGGCTACGGATGGCACTCTTCGACATGCACAAGCCGGTCGTCGCGCAGGTTCATGGGTACTGTCTCGCGGGCGGGACGGACTTGGCGTTCCTCTGCGACATCGTGATCGCGGCCGAAGATGCCACGATCGGTTTCCCGCCGGCGCGTGCCATGGGCGCATTGCCGAACCAGATGTGGGTGTATCACTGCGGGCCGCAGTGGGCGAAGCGGCTCTACCTGACGGGCGACACGGTCACGGGCGCCGAAGCAGCGAAGATCGGGCTGGTGTTGAAGGCGGTCCCCCCGGAGTACCTTGGACAAGAAGTCGAGGGACTGGTAGACCGGATGGCGATGATCGATGCCGAGCTCCTTTCGGCGAACAAGCGGGTCGTGAACCTGGCGTTGGAGCTGATGGGCGCGCGCACAATGCAACGCCTCGGGGTGGAGAACGACGCGCGTGCGCATCTCGCGCCCAGCGTGAGGGAGTTCGGCCGCATCGCAGGGGAGCAGGGGCTGAAGGCCGCCCTGCACTGGCGCGACGGCAAGTTCGGTGACGGCCGGGCGCGGGTGGAGGGGCCGGAAATTCGGGATGACCAGGGGCGACTGATATGACGATCAAGGCGACGTCACTGCTCGCGCTCATCGCGATCTGGGCCTCCACGATCCTCGCGGTCATCGATGAGCCAGACGGCTGGTGGGCGATCATCTTCGCGTTCCTGGCGTCGGGCGCGATTGCGTCGAGGTTGTGGCGGAGCATCGGACTGTCGAAGCTGATCGCGATCGCTGCCATCTGGGCAGCGACCGGGCTCGCCATCGCCGCCGACCCGGATGCAACCTGGGTGTCAATCTTCGCCTTCCTGGCGACGGGCGCGGTCTCGTTCGGCGTGATGCGCCGCGACGCGATTGCGCTGGGGGTTGGCATCGCGGCCGCCTGGGCGGTCGTTGGCGTGGTCACCGCCCAGGACGAAGAGGCGGCCTGGATCTCGATCTTCGCGTTCCTCACGGCGGGAGCCCTGGCGAACAGCCACGGCGAATGGGCGCGCGGCGGGTCCGCGGTGGTGTGGTGGGGCCTGGCGGGCGGGATCATGCTCGCGGCGGACGGGTGGTACTGGCTCTCGATCCCGGCGTTCCTCCTCAGCGCGAGCTCGATTGGCTTCGGGGACTTCGAGATTCCTCGGCGCATCGACTGGGACTTCTTCGACCGCGACGACGACGACGAAGCCGGCCCGAGGGTCGTGAATCCGCCCCGAACGCCCTGATCTGCGCTACGATCGAGGGCGATGACGCAGCCGGACCCCTATGACGATGAGGATGAGCTCGAGGACGCGGAAGAGGACGAGGAAGTCGACCTCGGCCCCGACGAACGCGACCTCGACCTTCTGGACGGTACGTGGGAGGACGACTACTACGCGGGGCGGGTGCGGACGCGCGACTGGCGGAACATCACCGTCGCGATCTCCCTGCTGATCGTCGTCGCCATGGTCCTGAGCCTGTTCGCGGTAGTGCTGTGACCGAAGGGCAGCCGCTGGCGGGGAAAGTCGTGGCGATTGTGGGCACGGGCTCGGAGATGGACCGCGCGATCGCGGTGGCCTGCGCGGAGGCGGGCGCGGATATTGCCCTCGGCACCGAAAGCGGGGCCCGCGAACACGAGTACGGCATGAACAGCATCGCGAACGAGATCTGGGCCATCGGCCGGGAGCACTTCGCGCGTGTGCTCAAGGGGCAGGACGAGGCACCGGACCTCGTGCGCGAGGCGAGGGAGCGGCTCCGTGGGTGCGACGCGCTGGTCTACAGGCTGGATCTCGACGAGGTGGACGGGGTCCCGGTGGTGGCGCCTGCGAACTCAGGGGAAGCCACGGTGGCGGCGGTGTTGGAACGGCTCGGGGACTGAGCGGCCGGCCTAAATGGGCATGCTCCAGCCTGAACGCGACGCTTGGTAGCATGACCCGCCGAGACGGAGGTCCGCGGCTACCCGATCGGGTGGGGTCAGCGGAGCGCCTGCGCGCAATGCTCGTTTCACACAGGGCCGCGTTTTAGGCGGCGGAGGTTGTGAAATGGCAGAGGGGACAACAGTCCTGACCGAACTCTCAGACGCGCTCGCCAATGCGGTCGCGAAGGCCGGCGCGTCGACCGTGATGGTCAACGCGCGCCGGCGCATCCCGGCCAGCGGCGTGGTCTGGTCGAACGATGGGGTCATCGTCACGTCCGACCATGTGGTGGAGCGTGAGGACGACATCAGCATCGGGCTGGCGGACGGCAGCACCGTGAAGGCACAACTCGTGGGGCGCGACCCGGGCTCGGACATCGCCATCCTGCGCATCGACGCGGGCAAGGCGCCAGGCGCCCAGCTCGCGGCTGAGGCATCCCGCATCGGGCACCTCGTGCTCGCAGTCGGGCGGCCCGTGGAAGGCGACGTGATGGCGTCCTTCGGCGTGGTAGGCGCCGTCGGCGGGGCGTGGCGCACGTTCCGAGGCGGCACGGTCGAGGGGTACATCCGGTCGGACGTGACCTTCTACCCGGGCTTCTCGGGCGGCCCGCTCGTGGACGGAGAGGGGCGCGTGGTGGGCATCAACAGCTCGCGGCTGGGCCGTGGCGCGGGGCTCACCATCCCGGCCGCCGCTGTGAGCCAGATCGTCGAGCAGCTCCTCAAGGGCGGCAAGATCCGCCGCGGGTACCTCGGCATCGGCAGCCAGCCGGTGCGCATCCCGGCCACGATCGCCTCGAAGCTCGGCCGTGAGCAGGAGACTGGGCTGCTGGTCGTCGGAGTGGAGACCGGGAGCGCCGCGGAGAAGGGCGGACTGCTCGTCGGCGACATCCTCGTCGCCTTCGGAGAGGCGTTGCTCCAGGACACCGACGACCTCCAGACGCAGCTCCGCACGGACAGCGTTGGCCAGCCGAAGCAAGTGGCCATCCTGCGCGGTGGCGAGCCAAAGACGCTCACGATCACCGTGGGAGAGCGAGAGTAGGAGGGCTCGAATGGCAACGGCTACCCTTCATCCAATCGCCGGCGGCTCCGTGTCGGAGGCGGCGGCAGACGTTGCCGCCCATCTTCGCAGCGTGCTGGTCGCCGTCCGGAGTAGGGACGGAGGCGGTTCCGGGACCATCTGGCGTCAAGACGGCCTCATCGTCACCAACAACCACGTTGTCCCCGGCGACACGGCCGAGGTGCAACTCCCGGACGACGGCGTGCTCGCCGCGAGGGTCATCGCACGCGAACCGGAGCACGACCTGGCGGCGCTGCAGGTCGAGGCGAGTGGGCTCGCGGCGGCTACGCCAGGCGACTCAGCGGGTGTACGCCCAGGGCAACTCGTGTTCGCGGCAGGGAACCCGTGGGGCCTGCGGGGCACCGTGACGGCGGGCATTGTCGCGAGCACCGGCAAGGCCACCATCGAGAACGGCGTCCCCCTCGAGGAGGCGGTGCGCGCGAACGTGCGGCTGGCGCCGGGAAACTCGGGTGGGCCGCTGGCTGACGCGGCCGGCAGGGTGATCGGGATCAACGCCATGATCTCGGGCGGCATGGCGATCGCCGTGCCCACCCACATCGTCACGCGGTTCCTGGCGGGCGAGCTGCCCGGGCGCGGGTTCCTCGGCATCAGCGGCAGGACGATTCCGCTGCCACCGGCGGTCGCGGCCTCGTACGGGGCGGATGACGGGGCCGGCGTGATCGTAACCGAAGTCATCGACGACAGCCCGGCTGCGAAGGCGGGCCTGCTGCCGGGCGACGTGATCGTGCGGCTCGACGGCGTCCGCGCGGGCTCGCGCGGGCTGGCAGTGGGGTTCGAGCGCTTGAAGGCCGGACGCCCCGTGCGGCTTGAGCTAATCCGGGCGAGCGCGATGGTCGAGCTGGAGGCATCGCCAGTTGCGCGGAGTTAACGGAACCGCAGCCAGTGGCCGGGATTCCCTCGTCCGGGCCGCTGTTGCACCATCAGAGGCGGACATGGCCCATGAGAACACGGACGACGCCGGTCGACGATCGTTCGCGCGATCGACATCCCGCCCTCACCCCCCGGCCCCTCTCCCACTGCGGCGGGAGAGGGGAGTCGGGTGATTCATTCGCTCGACATTCAAGGCAGTGAGATGGCCACTCCCGCTCGCGAACCGTTCCGATTGGTGCCCAATCCGGGAGAACCGCTTGAGGGGCCGACGGAGGCGCGGCGTGTAATCGTCGCCTGGGGCGCGTACCCGGCGATGCGTGCCGGGATCCGCGCGCTACTCGCGGAGATGGACCTGGATGCCGTCGAGGACGTGGATCCGAAGGCCGCAGCCCCGATCATCGTGGCCGATGCCGGCGATCGACGGCTACCAGACCTCCTGGAGGAGCTGCGCGAGAGGTTCGGCGAGGGCTCGTCGGTGATCGTCCTCGCAAGCGAGGCGACCGACTTCGACGGCCTTCAGCCCGGGCCAGGGATGCCCGCGGGGCTGCTCCTGCGAGACGTCTCGGCGGAGGAGCTGGCGGCGGCGGTCCAGGCCGTCGCGAACGGCCTGACGGTGCTCGACCCTGAGGTCGCGACGGTACTCACCCGCGGGCCACGGCCTTCGGCGCCCGCGGAGCCGCTCGGCGAACCGCTGACAGAGCGAGAGATGGACGTGCTGCGCGAGCTGGCGCTGGGCCTGCCCAACAAGGCGATCGCGCTCCACCTGGGCATCAGTGAGCACACGGTGAAGTACCACGTGGGCGAGATCCTCGGGAAGCTGGAGGCTGCCAGCCGCACCGAGGCGGTGATGCTGGCAGCGCGGCGAGGCCTGCTGCCGCTGTAACGGAACGCGGATGAGCGGTTCGTCATCCGGCCCTATAGTCGGACGGATGGACACCCTCGACCCGCCGCGCACGGAACTGAAGCTGGCCGCGAAGTGCGCCTTCCTGCGAGTGACCATGGGCGAAGTGCCGGGGACGGGGCTCGTGAACCTTTGCCTGCACATCGTCCGCGAAGGGCGGCTCTGCGTCGGCCCGTTCCTCGATGACCACGAGACGACCTGCGGGCTCTGGGAGCCGAAGGCGCGGTAGGCCTCAGGCCGGCAGCTTGCGCCCCACGATGCGCTCCCAGTTCTCGGGATCGGTCGCGCCTTCGGTGGAGAGGATGAGCGCCGTGGATGAGCTGTCCAGCTTCAGCCGCCGCCTGGCGTCATCCGCGCCCGGGCCGGTGAGGAGGGCGAGGAGCGCGGCGGCCCCAGCGCAGCCAGTTTCGCCCGAGACCACGCCCTCGTCCGCGAGCAGGCGCATCGCCTCGACCGCGCGACTGTCGTCGAGAGCGGTGAAGCAGTCGATGCCGTCGCGCATCAAGGGCCAAGCGAGGGGCGAGGGTGTCCCGCAGTTCATGCCTACCATCATCGACCGATGCGGGCCGGGGACCGTCACGGGGTGGCCCGCCTCGACCGACTCCAGCACGCAGGCCGCGCCAGCCGGCTCCAGTCCGACGATCCGCGTGGGATGCCGGCCTGGCTGGCGGTAGTGGGTGACGACGGCAGCCGCGAGCGCGCCCACACCGATCTGGACGAAGACGACATCGGGAGAGGGCAGGCCTCGGGCGGTGAACTGCTCGTCGACCTCGTGGAAGATGGTGGAGTAGCCCTCGATCACACGGCGGGGAATGTCGGTGTAGCCGGCCCAGGCCGTGTCGGAAACCACCAGGCAACGCGGGCCCGCCTCCTTCGAGGCCATCTCGACGGCGTCGTCGTAGCTGCCGTCCACGACGGTGACGGTGGCGCCTTCGGAGGCGATGGCGTCGATGCGGGCGGCGGCGGTGCCTGCCGGGACGAAGATGCGGGCCTCCAGCCCGAACAACCGCGCCATACGCGCGACCGCCCGGCCATGGTTGCCGTCCGTGGCCGTCGCGAGTGTGAGCGGGCGCAGCGCCGCCAGCTGACGGGTGAGGTCGTCGAGGCTGGCCCACTCGGGTTCGAACCCGAGACGATCGACCATCGTGCAATAAGTCGCCCACGACGCCCCGAGGATCTTGAATGCGGGTAGGCCGAGGCGGTGGGATTCATCCTTGAGGAGCACCCTTCCCACCCCGGTGCGAGTGGCGAGGCTCGGCAGCTCGCGCAGCGGCGTGACCTCGTAGCCGGGAAGACGGCGGTGGAACGCACGCGTCGCGGCGCCGGGCTGCTCAACCGCGACGGAGGCCGTGGTACGAGGGTTGTAGAGCACGCGTTCCACCACACCGACGCTACCACCGGGGATGAGCGCCCGGAAGCAGCGGTCACACCTCGCCGCTGCGGATGTCGGCCGCATACGTGGCAGCGCCGATAATGCCGGCGTCGTTGCGAAAGCGGGCAGGGCGGACGGGCATGCGCATGTCGATGTGGTGCATGAAAAAGTGGGCCCTGGCGCTTGCACCGCCGCCGATGAGCACAAGGTCGGGCCAGATCATCTGCTCGAGCTCCTGGAGATAGGCCTCCACGTCGGCGGCCCATTCCTCCCAGCTCACGCCACGGCGCTTGCGGGCCGACTCAGAGGCCTTTCGCTGCGCTTCCTTGCCCTTGATGCGGACTCGCGCCAACTCGGCGTTGGGGATGAGCACGCCGTCGCGAAAGAGGCTCGTGCCGATGCCCGTGCCGAGGGTGATGAGCACCACGGTGCCCGAGATCCCCCTCGCGGCGCCGAATCGCACCTCGGCCAGGCCCGCGGCGTCTGCATCGTTCAAGACCGCGACTCGGAGACCAATCGCCTGCCCGATCAGCTCTCCCGGGCGGACGTCGAGCCAGGAGTCGTCCATGTTCACCGCAGTCATGGCGCGCCCATCCTTGATGGCCGACGGGAAGCCGACGCCAACCGCGCTAAACTTCGCCGGATCGACCCGGTCGAAGAGTTCCCGGACCGTCGCTGTCACCCCCTCGGCGGTGGCCGGCCTGGGCGTGTTGAGGCGATTCCGGCGCGAGGTGAGACGGCCGTTTCGGGTATCGACGATGGCGGCCTTGATGCCCGTGCCTCCGATGTCGATGCCGAGGGCCTGGTGCTCCGGTTCGACCATCACAGGCCCGGCAGGCTCTCGCCCGCTGCTGCTGCCAACTCGCTCACGGGCTCGCCGATGCTCGGGCGGCGCGTGACGAGTCGGGGGTCGCCGTCGAGCATCATGTTGATGAGCTGTTCGACGCCAGCGGTGGCGGGCTTGTCGAGCACGATGTCGGCCTCGTCGCAGAGGCTCTGGAGCGCGTTGGAGACGGCGGCCCCCAGTCCCACGCCCGCGAGCAGCGAGTGGTCATTCTCGGCATCTCCCACGGCCACCACGGTCTCCGGATCGACGCCGAGGCGTGCGAGCGCGGCTTTGAGGCCGACGCCCTTGTTGATGCCGATTGGGAGAACCATGATGGCACCCTTGTTGAACACCATGTGGCACGACAGATGAAGGAGCACGATGACCTCCTCCACGTCGCGCTCGTATGGCTGACGGGTCGAGACGATCACGCGGCCGGGAAGTACGGGAGTAACCCCCCGGGCGCGAAGCTCATCCACGAACTGTGGCGGCAACTCCAGCGCCAACAGATGTTCTTCGCCCGTGACGGGGTTATAGAGCAGCGCGCCGTTCTCCGCGACAATCAGGTCGCAGAGGCCGAGCTCGGGAAATACGGAGCGGAGGTCGTCGAGATCGCGCCCGGTGACGAGAATAAGCCGCCCCTCGGCCTCCTTGAAGCGGCGCAACGCGTCGATGGTCGCCTCGGCGACGCGGCCATCGAGCGCAAGCGTCCCGTCGTAGTCGGTGGCGAGGACTGAGTAGCGAAGCACTGAGATCCATTGTTGCAGGACGTGGTGGCTGGGGGCACCGGCAGGCGCACAGAGCTGATTGCGATCGCGTTGAAGGTCAGCCTGCCCGCCGCCAGCGCTGGAAGAAGCGCCCGAACTCCACCGGCGGAGCCGGTTCCGCGGGCGGCAGTTGCACCTGCGGGAGGGGGCCGTCACGCGGCTCCGGCCGGACCACGTGCCCGCTGGCATCGAGGACGGTGGCGATTGCGCGCCTCGCGAGCTGGAGGTTGTGGGCCACGGCGCTCGCGCTATCGTCGAGCCGCCAGGGCGAGTGGCGCGCGAGGTCCGGCCGGACGACCGCGACCGGGAGCTGGCGGGCGACCGCCGCCTCCATCGCATCGGTGGTGGCATGTGTGAGGATGCCAAGGGATTGTCGCAGCACGCCCACGGCCGTTCGCGGGCGAAACGTGGGCGGCGGTGGCGTGAGGTCGATCGCGAGGATCTCGGTCGCGCCCATCTCAACGGCCGTGACGAGGTCCACCGAAGCCGTCAGGCAGCCGTCCACGAAGAGCTCGCCCTCGATCTCGATGGGGTCGTACACCCCCGGAATGGCCGTGGAGGCGAGGATCGCATCCTCCAGGCTGCCGCTGGTGAAGACGTGCTTGCACGAGCGGGTGAGGCTCGTCGCGACGATGGCGAGGGGCAGCTTAACGTCCGTGAACTGCTGTCCTCCCAGGTGGTCCGTAATAAGGCGCGGGACGATGTCGTTGTCGCAGATGCCCATGGGCGTGCGCACGATCTTGCGCGCGAGGCGAAGCGGGTTGAGTTGGAGAATGCGCAGGCGGTCGAGCCCGAGCCAGATGCGCAGGAGCTCGGCGCTCCCCTCCGGGTGGAGGGCCACCCAGGCGCCATTGAGCGCGCCCACGCTGGTCCCGACCACGAGCTGCGGCTGGAAGCCGGCCTCGGTGGCGGCGTGCACATAGGCAGCCTGCACGACGCCGTATGCGCCACCGCCCCCGAGGACGAGGGCGGGCCTGGCGCTGTCATTCGACTTCTGAATCGATGTGTCCATAGAACCCCGATAGTTGGATTATCGGTAGCCGGGAGCGTCGCGAGAGATACGCCCGCGGCGCTCGTGGCTACAAACGCCTCGCATCCGACCCATTAGGATGGGACGCAATTTCACCTGGAGACGCGGACATGGACACCATCGCAGTCAGCCGGGACGAGCAGCTCGCGGGCCTCGCCACGATCACGCTGAACCGGCCAGACAAGCTCAACGCTATCAGCGCGACCATGCACCGCGAGCTGCAGGACGCGTGCGCGGAGCTTTCGAACGACTCCACGGTGCGGGTCGTGATCGTGACAGGAGCGGGGCGGGCATTCTCCGCGGGCGCGGACCTAGGCGCCCGCGCGACCAGTGAGGCAGGCCTCGTTGCGACACCCTCGCTCTTGCCGCCACTGGAGGAGCGGTTGCGGGCGACCATGGGGAACCGCACGTCGGCGGCACTCGAGGGGCTTCCCCAGGTGACGATCGGGGCGGTCAACGGGCTTGCGATCGGGGGCGCGGTGGTCTTCCTCGCATGCCTCGACATCCGCATCGCGGCGCAGTCAGCCTGGTTCTCGATCCCGGAAGTGGACCTCGACATCCCGCTCACCTGGAACGCACTGCCGAGACTCATGCGCGAGTTGGGCCCCGCGCGCACAAAAGAGCTCGTGATGACCTGCGACCGCTTCTCCAGCGAAGATGCGCTCCGATGGGGCTTCCTGAACCACGTGGTCCCGGACGTGGAGCTCATAGCACGTGCGCGGGCACTCGCGGAGAAGCTCCTCGCCAAGGACCCGCTGAGCCTGGCGCTCACCAAGTCGACGACGAACGCACTCGCGGAGTCGATGGTGCCCGCTCACGTCACCCACAGCGACCCGGACTACCTGTTCCTCTCACGGTTGGTGGCGAGCGAACGGAGGTCACGAGAGGGCGGCACGAGCTAGGATTGCTGCATGACACCGACGCACCAGGCCACGCTCGACGTAACCCGACAGTCGTTCGCCATGCTCAAGGAGGCGATAGCCGGGTTACCGGACGAGGCGTTCGACTGGACGCCCGCGCCTGGCACGAACTCGTTGACCGTGCTCACGCGGCATTGCATCGCCGCGTCGCGATTCTTTGGCGGCGTGGCTTCGGGCGTGCCGGGGTCGATCGCGGAGTACCGGAAGGGCGACCGCGCGGAGGCGTTCCGCGCCATGGGCGGCAACGCCGCATCGCTCACCCTCACCATCGACGGCGCCATCGCCGAGGCCGGTCAGATCCTCGCGAAAGGGACGGATGCGCACCTCGCGGAGATGATCGGCTGGCCCCACGAGGCGCCGGACATCCCCATCCGCACGGGCGCGGAAATCCTCGTGAACGGCGTGGCCCACCTGCGCGAGCACGTGGGGCAGGCGCAACTCATGCGCGATCTGTGGCTGGCGAAGAACGGATGAGCACACCTACTCACCTCGCCGCCCTCGAAGACGTTGAGGACTCCCTGAAGTGGCTCCGCGAGGTGATCTCCGGGCTCCCGATGGAGGCGCTCGACTTGGTCCCGGCGCCTGGAGCCAACTCCATCACGGTTCTCGTCAGTCACGCACTGCCGTCCACGGTTTTCTGGGTGCAGGCGGGCAGCGGTAAGGCGCCCAGCCACCGCGCCTACGTCAAGAACCATCGCAACCAGGCATTCGAAAAGAGCGGGCTCAGCGAGGCAGACCTCATCAGGGTCATCGACAGCGCGGGCAGGGCCGCCGAAGCGGCGTTGCAGGACGGGTCCGAGGCGCACCTCGCGGCCCTCTACGAACACGACGACGAGCCGGATGAGCCGCCCGTGACCGGAGCCACCTGCCTCGTCCACGGCGTCTCGCACCTCCGGGAGCACGTCGGGCAGGCGGCCCTAATGCGCGACCTCTGGCTCGCCCGCGCCACGAAGCAGGACTGAGCGATGGGCGCGCCGTCTCCCTTCATGCAACAGGCTCTGGACCTCGCGGCATCGGTACGAGGCGGGCACCTCGCGAACCCGTGGGTGGGGGCCGTGGTGGTCCGTGACGGGGTGGTCATCGCGAGAGGCGCAACGCAGCCGCCCGGCGGCCTCCACGCCGAAGCTGCCGCCCTCGGCGAGGTCGACGCCCAAGGAGCGACTGTTTATGTCACGCTGGAGCCATGCGCCCCGTTCGAGGGCAAACGCACGCCCCCGTGCTCCGACGCGCTCGTCGCCGCGGGAGTGGGCCGGGTGGTCGTGGCGATGCTCGACCCGGACCCACGCGTCGGTGGCCGCGGCGTGGAGCGGCTGCGGGCGGCAGGCGTCGAGGTGGACGTCGGAGATGGCCAGGAGGCGGCAGTAGCGCTCTTGCGGCCATGGCTAAAACGTCAGCAGACAGGGCGCCCATATGTGATTGCGAAGTTCGCCGCCAGCCTCGACGGGCGCACCGCCACGCATACGGGCGACTCGAAGTGGATCACGGGCGAAGAAGCACGTGACCTGGCGCATCGCCAGCGCGCGTGGGTCGACGCCATTCTCGTGGGGAGCGGCACCGTGCTCGCGGACAACCCATCGCTCACCGCACGGCCCGCGGGAGCGCTGGCGGAGCGGCAGCCCGCACGAGTGGTCGTCGACGCACGTGGGCGAACGCCGGCATCAGCGCGACTCTTCGCGGGGCCGGGGCATGTGATTGTGGCGACAACGGCCGCGTCGGACCCGGCCTGGCGCAAGGCCCTGGGGTCACTCGGCGCGCACGTGGTGGAGTGCGAGCCCGCGGACGGCGGCGTGAACCTGCAGCAACTGATGCAGGCCCTCGCCCAGCGCGCGATCACGTCCATTTGGGCCGAGGGCGGCGGCACCCTGCTCGGCTCGCTTTTTGAGGAGGGCCTCGTGGACGAGGTCTGGGCCTTTCTCGCGCCCGTTATCATTGGGGGCACCGGCCTGCCCGCGGTGGGTGGCCCGGGCGTCGACTTCGTGGCCGACGCCTGGCGCCTGCGGGACGTGACGAGCGAGCGCGTGGGCGATGACATCCTCGTCCGCGGCTATGCCGGCGACTGGTCGCCGGCGCTCGGCTGAGAGAAGGAGCAACGTCATGGGACGGCACTGGATTGTGGTCAGCGGGCCGGAGATCTTCGGCAAGACTCGTGAGATGGGCTTCACGCGGCACGGCTTCAAGAGCACGCGGCGCGGGATGGCCGCAAAGGTGCAGCCCGGCGACCGCCTCGCGTTCTATGTCACGGGCAAGAAGAAGTTCGCCGCGACCGCGACTGTAACGAGCGAGATGGTCGAGGAGCACGACCGCGTCTGGCAGAGCGACAAGAAGCCGAACGAGATGTACCCGTTTCGGGCACGGATCGCGCCGGACGTGGTGCTTGAGGACGAGCAGTGGGTGGAGGCCGAGCCGTACCACGAACGGTTCAGCTGGACCCAGAAGTGGCCGCGGGCGAACTGGACGCTCGCGTACCAGGGCAACCTTCACGAGATCCCGGAGGCGGACTTCGCCATGCTGGAGAAGGATCTGAAGGCAGCCGCAAAGGCGCCCGCGTAGACGCGATAGAGCCGGGCCATTCAGTACTCCAGCCGGCAGGCTGGACACCCGAATACCGCTCAGAAACGTAATTCACTCCCGAAATTGATTGCTCGCGAGTGAAGCGCTGCTGTACCATCCCGCAGATCCGAGGGGGTTGTTGGGATGGATACGTTTCCGAAGTGCCGCAAGTGTGATGATGGTGACCTGGTGCCGTTCTCTGATTTCGGGAGCCAGGGTGCACCCATCCACTACAAGGCGTGGGTCTGCACAAACCCGGACTGCGGCTACAACATCAAGATTCGAAACGGCGAGCTCTACATCGACGAGCCAATCAACGACGGGCAGTACCACAACACGCCGAGTGGGCGGCGGTAGACTCACGTTCGTGACGGACGTCGTGAAGGACTTCCTCCGGTCGGTCCGGATCGAATACCGGGTGTGGCTGGCGATCATCGCGGCGGCGGCCCTCGTGTTTCTCGCGATGGGCGACTACTTCCTCTGGTGGGTGTCAGCGGGGTGCTTCGCGGCCATCGTCGGTAGATGCTGGCTCCAATGGCGGCGCCAATCGCGCCCTGGGGCTTACGACCGCCGTCCCTGAGCGTTCGCGTGATCGGCACGCGATAGTGATAAACTGCACGAACATGGCCCAGGCGAATAAGGTCTACCAACCGCTCCCCCTCCTCGACGGGCTCACAGACATCGAGGAAGAGATTCAGCAGAACGTCCTCATCACGAGCGTTGACCAGGTGCTCAACTGGGCACGCCGGTCGTCCCTGTGGCCCGCGATGTTCGGGCTCGCCTGCTGCGCGATGGAGATGATCGCGACGGTGACCCCCCGCTACGACCTCGCGCGCTTCGGCGCCGAGATCTTCCGCGCAAGCCCCCGCCAGGCGGACCTGCTGATCGTGCCCGGCACGGTGACGTGGAAGATGGCGCCCGCCGTGCGGCGCATCTGGCTGCAGATGCCGGAGCCGAAGTGGGCGCTGGCCATGGGCGGCTGCGCGATCATGGGCGGCCCATTCGCCTACGCCTATAGCGTGACCCCCGGCGTGAACACCCTCCTGCCGGTCGACATCTACGTGCCCGGCTGTCCGCCGCGGCCGGAGTCCCTGCTGACGGGCATCATGCTGCTGCAGGACA
>JBBDMZ010000006.1:0-1321 GCA_040877955.1 Dehalococcoidia bacterium
CATGGGTGTGCCGCATCCAGTGCGTGCTGGCTGAGGCGAGCCGCTCGCCGCCGCGGCGGTCGCCGCGAGCACTCAGCACATTCGCACAGGCGGTGAAGAACCCCTTCACCTGCCGGTACAAGGTCGCCGCCGCCAGGGGCTCCCCTGCCCCGCCGTCTTTCGCGACACCGGCAAGCCCAGGGGCGCGTTCCTGGAAGTCGGTCGCGCGCGCGAGCAGCGGCAGCCCTGCGCTGTCGGGATGCTCCGGATCGGGCGGGTGTCCCTGCGCGACCAGATACTTCGAGAGCTCCCCGACCACGTCGATCGGCACAGGAACCTCGCGCAGCCGACTGCCCTTGCCGATCACGCGCAGCATCCAGCCCTCGATCGGCTCGTCGTCGCGCGCATCGGCTGGGAACGACACCCACTCGAGGTCCCCCACCCTTGCGTCGACCAGCTCCTGCAGCCGCAGCCCTGTCGCATAGAGCAGGTGCAGGGTGAAGCTCAGTCGCTGGTTCGCGGAGCTCGCCGGCAGCATCGCGAGCTGCGCTTCGATGAGGTCCCACTGCGCCCGGGTGAAACTGCGTCCTGCATTCACCTTCGGGGTGCTGCTGCGGGGCAGCTGTACGCCTGCCCACGGATTGCCCATCAGGTAGTTCTGGTCGACGAGGTAGCCGTAGAGGTTGCGCAGGATCGTGATCGCCTGGCGCTGCGCGGCGGGTGCGAGCGTGCCCTCGAAGGGCCGCCACAGGGGCGACCAGCGCTCGCGTCCGCGCGGGCCGCACCAGCGCTCTGCGGGCTGCGGGTCGGTGAGGAACTCCCGGTAGGCGACGCAGTCCTCCTGGGTCATCGAGGAGAGAGCGCGGCCCCGCTCGATGATGCTCCACAGCAGGAACCGCTCGGCCTCCCTGCGGTAGGCGCGCTGTGTGTGCGACAGCGCACCGAGCGCTCCTGGATCGCCCGAATAGCTGGAGGCATCGCCCGCCCTGCCCCGCCTGCGCGCCGCCTGATGCCGCTTCTGCTCGGGGGTGAGGCCGTGCTTGGAACGGATCCACGCAAGGATCGCCTCGTAGTCGTTCCGGGCGTCGAGCAGGCAGCGCTCGGCGGGCTGGCGAAAGCGTCCCGCCGATCCGTCGAGCTCGCTTGGCACGATGAACTTCTCGAGCGGGCGGATGTCGGTGGCCGGCCGCACGACGGCGGCGAGCTCGTGGGCGGCGAGCGCACTTCTCGCCGGCCGTACGTGCGCGCCCACCGCGATGCCGATCGATTGCGCGTGCAGGCGCAGCCACTGTTCGAGACGCGCGGCCTTCGCCTCGCCGATCGCGCGCACCGGGCGCCACCA
>JBBDMZ010000007.1:0-58759 GCA_040877955.1 Dehalococcoidia bacterium
GGACGAGGACATCTTCGCGCAGATGCTGGAGGAACGGGACAGCGGGAGTCGGCCGCCAGCTACGTCGCCGTCCCAGGTGCGCGATCGTCGCTAACCCGCTCGACCACATCAGTGGCGGGCATCCCCCATGCTCTCGCGCGCGAGACGCCCGCCATTGTTGCCCGTCACCTCTTGGAGCCAAGGTCCCGCACCATGCCAGGAACAGTCCCGCGTGGACCGCCACTGGGCGCGCGGCCGCACCTATGTTGCCGCCGAGCCGGGCGGTCCCACCGTCAAGGCCGCCAAGGCCGTTGGCCGGAGCAAGCCGGTTCCTCTCCGGAGGCACCCACGGAGTCGCCTCTCTTGAGGCGTAGGCGCCTCTCCACTGCTATCAAGCCATAGCGTCGGGCGGGATCGCTGGCACGGCAAACCCTGCCATGCACCTGCAGCTCGCCTCCGGGCCTTGGCTTTCAGCTCGCCGATGGCGGCCGCGACGTCACCGAAGCACTGACACGAACTCTCGGCTTCTTGTTCTCAGATGGCCTTGGCAGTACACAATTTGAACTGGCGAATCACCCGGCCGGGACCCCAAAGTGGCCGAGCCGGATGCCCGGCACCTCAACCTAAAGGGAGCAAGTACATGCACTCATCGAAAAGCAACCTGCCAATCCTGATAGAGGCCGGACCCAACCAGATCCGAGGCGCGGACTGGGGCGCCATGCGCGTCGCGGTAGTGTCGGTTCCGGCAGGCACGGACTTCGGCCCGCTCCTCGCCGGCCTGCCGAACGACCGTTGCCAGGGCGAGCACTGGGGATACGTGATCAAGGGCAGGCTACGGATCACCGACGCCAGCAACAGGGGGGAACTGCTTGTTGGCGGCGACTTCTATCATCTGGCGCCTGGGCACACGGGGGTCGCCGAGGAAGAGACCGAGTTCATCGAGATCGGCGAACCCGGGCCTCACCAACAGTTCATCGACCAGGCGAAGAAGAACATCGCGGCCATGTAGCGGGCCGGCGGCGCCTACCGGCGCTCGGCCGCCCGGACGACAGGACTGACAGGACTCAGGCGCAGCCACTTCGGAAACGCCCGCACGAGATCGGGATCGCCCGTCAGCTCGATCTCACCACGGCCGCAGGCCTGACCAAAGTCTGTGCGGCCGAGCCACACCAGATACAACGTCCGGCGAGTAGCTCGAATGATGACATCGACGTCAAATCCCGGGTCGGTAAGGCATACCGACACGTCGGTGGGTTCGATGACCAGCCAGTAGTGCGCAGTGCAGTCCATGAATTCTATTTGCACCACGGCGCGGGCGCCGGGGGGCAAAAACTGGTCCATTTGTCCATGCATCCACCAGACGAGGAGGTCCGGATCGAGGTCTTCCGGTTCGGGGTCAGGGAAGGCCCACTTGGCTCCCCACTCCGCCATGCCAAAGACGAGCGGGCGCAGGTCGAGCCCGGCCTCGGTAAGGACGTAACGTCCATCGACCTTCAAGACCAGTCCTGAGTCTTGAAGGTGGCGTAAGCGCGTCGCGAGCAATCCACGGGAAATCCCGGGCAAGCCCCGCGCGAGGTCGTTGAAGCGATTGGTACCAACCAGCATGTCCCGCAGTATGAGGATCGACCACCGGTCACCGATGACTTCGGCCGTCTTCGCAATTGGGCAGTATTGAGCGTACGAACGCATGATAGACGAACTCCAGAAGGGCGACGCGGCAACGGGGTTTCGGGGAAGTCTAGAGCACCCTTCGGCGGTACAGCCAATCTCAGGCCACGCGGACGGCCGGTCCGCGAGATGTGAAAGTGGGACCTCAAGCGCCGGGCGCTCGCCCCACCCACTCGCTCAGCAGCGCCTCCTGCTGCCCCGCTCCCGCGTCCCAGAGGCGGTCGAAGGTGTTCGTGAGGTGCGCGGCTAGGGCCTCGTCCTCGACTACGATCGACGTCGTGTACTCCCGGCCGTCTTCGGCATCCGCGATATTCAGCAGGACCTTACGGCCATCCACGATGGTGAACGGGCCGTTCACCTTCTCCACCAGGCGGATGTGCGTCATCTTCTCGAGGAAGACACGCATGTCGAACTCCGGGTCCCATGTGGACTGCACGAGGTGCAAGTGCTCCGGCGCGATGAGCGTGCGGCAGTCGATGCCCCGCCGCACGGCGTTCCCGTAGGCACGGAGGATATGCTTGTCGTGCTCATCGGGCCGCGTCTCGGGAATCACGTAGTCGATGACCTCGTGCTCGGCGTTGTCGAGCAGGTCGCAGAAGCAGCGGTGGAAGTCCGCGTTCCCGGCGTACGAAGTGGCGGTTCCGCGCCCGAGCTCGGACGCCGGCAGTCGTTCAGCAGTAGTCAAGCTTTGCTCCCAGAGTGTCGTTCTCGCTCATCATCCCGAACATCGTGTGTAGACGGCAAGCCGCTTGGACCCTGCCGGCGGAACCTCAGTAGCAGCTATGCACGCATAGTGACGGCGCTAGGTCAGCTTGAAGTACACCGCGCCTTCCGCTGTCCAAACCTCCACCGGACGTCCCAGCCGCGTTGCTGCTCGGGTTACGCGGAGTGCCAGCCCGCGGGCCGCTTCCCCCTCGGTCGGGACCAGCCTTCCCGCCTGGCCCTTCTTCAGCGAGGCCACGTAGTCCTCGTACTCCGCCATCCGCGCACGAAGCCGGCCGGGAGTGGTTGGACGTCGCGGCGCCTCGGATTGCTTGATCACTGCGAACTCAGCCAATTGGGTTTGCCCCCGGAAGAGAATGCCAGCCAGAGCCTACCGCAAAGGCGGGAAGCTTCGCGCCGCCCGGAGTGCGTGTGCCTAGGTCCACTTGTGAAGTGCGCACCAGGTGTGTCGCTTTCATCCCTTCCGGAGAGAGCCTCGTGGCCCGGGTGGTGGCGTTGACGTGACCTGCGCCATGTATGCTCTGGCTTCATGAACTCGACCGATGACGAGGCACTCGAGCGGCTGCGTGAGTCCGAGGAGATGTACGCGCGCGTCTTCCACCAGAACCCCAACCCGATGACCCTCACGAGCCTTGTGAGCCAGAGGTTTGTCGCCGCCAATGAGGCCTTTCTCCGCCTGGTCGGGTACACGCGATCAGAGGTACTCGGTCGCACGTCTGAGGAGCTGAACCTGTGGGGCGAGCGCACCACCAGGGAAAAGATAACACGAGAGCTTTTCAATGAGGGCGAGTCGGGCCCGCACCGCGGCGACTGCCGCAACAAAGCGGGAGAACTCATTCCATGCCGGGTCCACTTCCGCATCATCGAAACGGCGATAGAGCGGTACGTGTTGAGCAGCTTCATCCCGGACTGACCCGGGCAGCGGACAGGATGCGGAGCCGGTGCCAGCCTAAATTCCGCCAACGCACGGGCACCCGACTGCTGTGGACACAGTCCCGACGACCAGCGTCCCTTCGAGCGAGACAGTGAGATCTAGCCACTCCCCGTCGGGGCTTCGTGCGAGCACTAAGAAGGAGGCCGACAAGTGCAGCGGATCCCCTGCGACCACGGTTGCGGTCGACGGGCACTCCACCGTCCGTTCACCGACTCCGCCGGTGACGCTGCTGAGGCGGACAAACACGAGCTCGAATCGCCCGCCCTCGATGATGAGCGCCTGATCGAGTTCTGCGGGGAGGTCCAGCTCCCTGGGAAGGTCCACGAGGGCCGGGCAGCCTATGGAGCCACCGATCGGAGCCAGGATCGGGTCACCACCGGGGTTGTAGAACACTGCGCAGGGGCGCCGTTCGCATTGAGTGTTCCGCCAGCCGCCGTCGGGTGACGACAGTGGAAGTTGCCCGGCGTCGAGCCGGGTGGACAGTTCGAGTGCCTGTCCGGTGCGCGCATCGAGGATGGTGTTGGCTGGCAGGGGGTTCGCCGCAATCCAGAAGTCTCCCCTGATGTCGACGTGGACAGGGTACCTGGGAGTTCGGTCCGCTGAAACCGCGTAGAGAAGTAGAACTGGCCCCGCTGCGGTCGAATTGGCGTAGACGGCCACGTTCCGCTCCGCCGACAGCGGCGAGGGGAAGAGCAAGCGCGTGTTGGGGTTGCCCGGCACAATCTGCAGGTCGAGCCGCTCCCTGTGCCAGAGACCGTTGAGCGAGGAGGTATTCGCAAAGAGTGACCAGTCGATCGAACCTGCGGCCAGCTCGATCCAGCCGTGGCCCCCGAAGTGCACGATGGTGAGACCCTCTCTGGTGGTGCTGCCCGCGATCTCCGCGCGAAACAGCTTCCCCGCGTACTCCATCTCCCGGCCGTCGATGACCTCGATCCTGGGAGGCTGGCTGGGCTGAGCGCCCGGGGTGATCGAGACGGTGGCCGTGGGTGCCGGCGAGGACTCGCCCGCACTGGCCGCGCCCGGTTCGTCGTCACCCTGGGAGGCGAGGAGGATGCCGGCGACGAATGCGAGTGCGAGGCCGGCGGTTACAGCGAGCGGCAGGACAGAAGCACGCCAGTTGGTTGTAGCGGGAGGCTCGTTTATGGGGCTCAGGCGTGGACTCCTCACGCTGGGGCGCCGCACGCAATTCATCGCGTCCGCGGACTCGAAGCTTGGCCGCCAGCCGTTCCGTACCTGCCTTCACCTCGCCATGCGAAACGCCCAGGCGCACGGCGATCTCCGCGTCCACGAGGCCCGCGCGGATGTGGTCGAGCAGGCGCTGCTCGCTGTCGCTCAGCGCGATGGCGGGCGCGGTGTCGGCCGAGGGCCGCTCGTCCATGGGTGGGAGTGTAGTGGGTGGGTGCAAGTCCGGTAGAACGACCATCCATTGGGGCCTGCTCACCATGACCACGCAGTCGCGGGAGAACGAGAAAGCCCGGCTCGTCGCCGGGCGTCTCGGGGCGCTTGCGCCATGCGACGGGCGCGGACTACTTGAGCCCCGCGCCACGGTTCTCCGGTGTAGCGTGGCAGCGGTCGTGGGCCTCGTGGGGGCACGCTCTGGTTGCGGAGACTTTGGCATCTTGCCTTGATGGAAGTGCCCAAGCTTTATCCGTGGGTGCCAGAGTACCCGCGGTAGGGTTTGAGGACTACACGCGAAGGGACCTGACATGAGCAACGTCGATCAACGCCTAACCACTGCCCGCGACGATCTCGAAGAGGCGGAGGAGGCCGCTCGGATCCAGGGGTCCGACGCGGAGGATGAGTTGGGCAAACGGCCCGAACTGCAGGAGCGTGTCGCTGAGCGTCGCCGGGAAGTACGCCAGGTTAAGCGCGAGGCCGGCGCCGAAGAGCATGACCAGGAACAGCGGCCTTATCGCCTGCCGCAGGAGCAGGGTGGCCCCTCGCCCGCGGCCCTCGATGCCGCTTTGAGCGAGGACGTGCCTGCACCAGCGCGGGGTCTCGCCGGTGAGTCGGAACCAGAGGAGCCGTCCCGCGCGGAAGTCCTCGCCATGCGCCCAGACCTGGCCGCCGACAACGGCGTCTCCTCTAGCGGCGCTCCCACCGCTCCCATTCCACCTGAACCGAGGAGCCCCGAGAGCGGTGTCACGACGGCCGGCACGAACGACCCAGAGCAGCTTGCTGAGTCTGACCGGGGGTCGTAGGGACGCCGGAGTCGCGCTCCCTCGTGCGTCTCCCGGGAGGACGTTTCCCCCGCCGTCATCCGCTGTCGCCATGACCACGGTAGACGCCAAAGACGACAAAGCCCGGCTCGTCGCCGGGCGTCTCGGGGCGGTGTTCGTCGGCCGCTAGCAGCGTCGGGCCACCTCCCACGCAGCCGTGTTCCCGTACCGCTCCTGCCCGCCCTCGACGATGAACACGTCGTTCAGGCTGTCGCCTTCGGGCACGACGTCGTCCGTCGCCGGGCAGCCGTCTTCGTGCTTCCGGTCCCAGCGGGGATCGCAGTCACAGTCCTCGTTCGGGAACTCGCTCCGAACGGCCACGCCGCGCACGCCGTTCTCAAATGGCCAGCCCTCCTGGCTCATGATCCGCACCTCCGCGTCCTCGTCGCAGTCGCTCAGCAGGGCGATCAGCTCGCCAACCCTCATCTCAGTTCCTCCGGCAGCCCGCGTCTCCGGGCCTCGCCGGCGCAGATACATCACTCGGCTCGAAACACAAAGCAAATTCTCAGCCCAGCCGGGGCGCGAGCATTGCCAGCCACTCCTGCTCGGCTGCCTCGACTTCCTCCCGGACCGTCGCGTGAAGCCCATCCCTCGGGTTCCACTGCTTGTTGCCCGGCACCTCGGTGGGCTTGAGATCGTCCCAGGGGATGCGGTTGCGCGCGGCCTCCAGCAAGACCTCCGTCGGCTCGGGTAGGGCGAAGGTTCCCGCCACTGCCTGCGCACCGATGTGGAGCTCAAGAATCTTCTCGCGGCAGACGGAGAGCTGCTCCTCGACCTCCGGATGGACAAGGCGCTGCCCCAGGTACTCGCTCATCTCGTCGAGCGCACGCTCCGCGGCCACCAGCTCCTGCCAGCGCACCTCGACGCCGCGCCTGGCGCCATGTGCCAGCCGGGAGACGGCCGCGTCCCAGTCCTCGGGGGACGGGAGGAGGCTCCTCAGCGTCCACGCCCATCAACCGCTTGACCCCCGGGCGAAACCCGCGTCCCGGCGAGGGCAGCGGCGTCAGGTTCAGGCTTGCTGCTCGCGTCCTGCGCGAGCAGCCTCCCTCTCTCACCTGCACGCCCCTGGCCTTGAGCGCCTTGCGAAGCTCCCCGTTCTGCCTGCGATAGCCGACCAGGGACTCAAGCCAGGCCAGTTGGAGGTCACAGAGGATGAGCCACTCTATCCACAGTCCGCAGCAGTAGTGGACCTCGTCGCTCGCGCGCTCGACAGCCCGGATGAGGCGCTCTACCTCGTCGCGCTGCTCAGGAGGCGTGTACTTCTGGAGGCGCTCGTCCCCGGGGCTTCCGTCGGCCCACCAGCGCAGAACGATGAAGGCCCGCTCCCGCGCCGTGAGCTCCCGCGTCGCCACCTCAAGTCGCCGCTCCACGCTGGTCATCGACGCGCCACACTATCGAAGATTAGTGATCGGTTGCCCGTCGCTTGCCTCCTGAGCCCTCCTCCTTGCGCCCCGCCAGTCTGATCGAGTCGAGACCCTCGAAGTCGAAGGCGGCGGCAAGGACGCTCTCCTTCCGGCGCCGCTGACCGCCCAGCTTCCTCCCCTCGGAGACAGACTCCACGTGATTCGGCGAGTGCCAGAGGCAGAAAGGCTCGTCCCGAAGCGGCGTCGCCTTGCAAGCGCCTCCGTCTTCTCGCTCTGCGGTGCAGGCCTTAGTCGCCACCATTCGCCTCCTCGACAGGGACGGGACGGGTGCTAGGAACGGACTCAGCCCTGCAATCGCGAGTGAAGTGCAATCGCCGGCTCTCCCCGCCTCTGGGGCATGCAAGCGCGAGCCACTTAGCCTGTGCCAAGACGCTGAAATACCGAGGAGGAACAATGGACACCATCGAGAAGTCGATCGACGTGAACGTGCCCGTTCGCACGGCCTACAACCAGTGGACCCAGTTCGAGGACTTCCCCCGCTTCATGGAGGGGGTCAAGGAAGTCCGGCAGCTCGACGACACGACGCTCCGCTGGAAAGCAGAGGTGGCCGGCAAAGAGAAAGAGTGGGACGCCAAGATCTCCGAGCAGGAGCCTGACAAGCGCGTGGCCTGGACCAGCACGGGTGGCGCGGACAATGCCGGCGTTGTGACCTTCCACTACATCGACGCCAATAGTTGCCGCGTGACTCTGCAGATGGACTACGACCCCGAGGGCTTCACCGAGAACGTGGGGGACGCACTCGGCTTCGTCGGTCGGCGCGTTGAGGGCGACCTGGGACGGTTCAAGGACTTCATCGAGGACCGTGGCGGCGAAACCGGCGCCTGGCGGGGAGAGGTCGAGCACAAGAGCGACCAGAACCCGTCCGGCAAGCAGACGTTCTAGCCGGGCCTGCGCGTCCCGGCACCGACGACAGCAGGCCCCCGAAGAGGCCTGCCGTGACGCGCTGTGTTGGCGCTGGTGGCGAAATCAGGCGGGTGGCGCGAGTTCGTCCTCGACAACCACCGAATGCCCTTCCGGACACTTCTCCGGCGCCGCCCCCTCGGGAACCTCGAAGCCCGCCTGACAGGAGGACAGAACCAGCGCTCCTTCCCGTCCTTCGCCTTGGTCGGCAGCTTCTTGAGGTTCTTGATGACCTTCGGCTTGCGCGTCGCCTTGTCCGCCTTCGCCTTCTTCTCGCGCGGCGCGGGCGCGTCGCCCTCGAACGACCAGAAGCGCCAGCCGTTGCAGGCGACCCCGCCCATGACCGCGCTGCCCGCCGAGGAGAGGCTCTTGTACGTCGTCCCGCCGACCTCGAAGGTCAGCGTCCGTTGTCCTCCTTGACGAGGACGGTGTGCGTTTCGCCCTTGTGCCGACCGACCAGTTTCTGGCCGCCAGCGAGGGCATCCCGGTTCGTGATTGGCATTTCCAACTTCCTCCTTTTGAAGCTGGTTGGTACAACTCACTCCACGCGCGCCGGAAGTCAACAACCCCCCGCCAGATTCGGTTAGGCTGGTCCCGGCGGCTCGTGGCGGGGCCGGGCCCCCCCTTTCCGACCACCGGGCCAGGCACCATCCCCTCCTCGGTGGAAGCCCGCTCGTCGCCTCGCCACGATGTCGCGATAGCGATAGGCCCGCGCTTGCTTTCCTGCCCGCGCTGAGCAATGGATACGACCACCACCAGATGAGGAGCCACCGATGCCCCGGAGCCAAGAGCCGATGACCTGCGACGTTTGCGACCGCGCCCCCTGCCGTCTGATCAGCCGCCTGCTCGGGAGGCTCGGGATGGTCACCGCCTGCCCCGATTGCTGGGAGCTATTCGACGACGAGATCCGGTAGCCTCACAAGGTCACCTTCCCCAGCCCCATTGCCGCCAGCCTGGCCTCGGCGCTCGCAAGCTCCGGGGCCTTTCCGTTCTCGCCGCCCTCCCGGTCAGCCGCTCCCATCGCCGCACCGCCACGTCCACGTACCTGGGGTCGAGGTCGATGCCCGTAGCACCGCCGGCCGAGCTGCTCGCAAGCGATGTGCGTGCTTCCCGAGCCGAGGAAGGCGTCCGCCACGATCTGCCCGCTTTTGCTGCTGTTCTTCACCATGGCCGCGACCAGGCCGACAGGCTTGGCCGTCGGGTGCTCCTCGTTCCGCTGGGGCCGTGGGAACTCGAAGACCGAGTCGGCGTCGTTCCCGCCGTACCAGCCCTTGCCACCGCGGCCTTGCCGCCCCTCGCTCACGGGCTTGTAGCCGAAGAGGATGGGCTCGTGGCGGTAGTGGTAGTCGGAGTGCCCGAGCACGAGCCGATCCTTCACCCAGACCAGCTTCTCGTGCAGGCGCCAGCCGCGTTCGACGAAGGCCTGGCCGAAGAGGACGGAGTTGGGGCCAGCGGGATGGGCGACGTAGATTGCCGCGCCGGGACGAAGTACCTGGTCGAGGGCGTAGAAGGACTCCCGCAAGAGGAGTCCCAGCCCCTCGGCCGAGTCGTTCTTGATGGTGAGCTTGTCCTTCGTCCCTCCCACGTAGCTCACGCCGTAGGGCGGGTCCGTCCAGACGCAGGAGACCGGCTCGTCGCCGAGGAGCTGGGCGAAGGTCAGGGGATCGGTGCTGTCTCCGCAGAGCAGGCGGTGGTCGCCGAGCATCCAGAGGTCTCCGGGCTGCGTGACCGGCTCGTCGGGAAGGTCGGGGATGTTGTCGGGGTCGGCATCGGTCGGAGCGTGGCTCAGGGTGTCGAGCAGCTGCTGCAGTTGCCGCTCCTCGAAGCCCAGGAGGCCCAGGTCGCTGCCTTCGGCCTGCAGCGAGGCGAGCAGGGCTGCAAGGTCGTCGTCTTCCCACTCGCCCCAGGAGCCGTTGTCCTTCAGCGCACGTTCCTTCGCAAGCTGCTCGGGGATGTCGAGGAGGATGGCCGGCACCGCTTCCCAGCCCAGGTGCTCTGCGGCCCGGAGGCGCATATTGCCGGCGAAGACGGTGCCATCGGCGGTGGCCAGGATCGGGCGCAGCCAGAGGAAGCCCGGGTCCTGTTCGAGCGAGCGGCAGAGGTTCTGGAAGCGCTCGTCCTTGATGGAACGGGGGTTCCAGCGAGCGGGCTGCAGCCGCGTCAGCGGCACCGCTTCGACCTTCGCCTGTGTCTCGTCTGCAAACAAAGAGCGCCGTCCTTTCGGTACGGCGCTCGGGGCGCTCGGTTCGGCTACTGCGGTGGCGCACTAAGTCTATCACAGGATAGGTCTACTCACGACGCCTAAAACGACGCTCATCCACCATAGTGCCAACGTCCAATTCCGCGAGCGTAGCAGATCAGTCGCACTCGGTGCTCGTCAGCATCCAACACGGCAGCGCGCTTCAACTGTACCTCTCCACCGTCGGAGAGCCGAACTCGAAGCCACTCCTGATCAGCCCATATCAGCCGCCCGACCATCACTCCGTCGTAACCGAACACAATTGCACCGCTACGCATGCACAATGCCCCTTCGATTCGGAATCGCCCTCAAATCGCCTCTCCTCTGTCACTGCTCGCTAACGGTGTTGCCCGAATCCAGCAGTCAGCCGAATTCCATTCGCGCCGATCTAACTACTGGGCGTACGCATACTATCACGGCTCGAGCGGCGTGGTGCCGCTGCTAACGATGGGAGCGTTCAAAAGTGCGACAACACGTCAGATATCCCACGTCGATCGGGTGCCTGATTCGCCTGCGTGAGTCCAGTCCGGTCTCCGCGGTGATAACGGATCTCTCCGTTGGCGGAGCAGCCGTGGAAACAACAGTTGATGTCGATGGGGCGACGGTCGTGGCCCTCGCGTTCTTCCACGAGGGCGTCGAGCACACCTTCCCCTGCGCCGTGCGTCACACCCGAACGCTCTGGGCCCGCTCCACGCTACACCTCAAGTTCAACCGGCTCTCGGGCGAGCAGCATGACGCGCTCGAAAAGCTGGTTCTGGAACTCGCCAGGGCGAGAGCGAGTGTCCGCTCCCCTTCTCGACCGAGATTCGGAGGGAGACCGAACTGAGTGCGGAAGTCATTCTCACCAGACGGAGGGTGAATCGCGGACGGTCTGCAGCGGGCCGACTCTACCGGCAGATGGAGCGCTATCTGGCGCGGGCCTTGGGACTTTCTGCTTCCCGCGGCCTCTCTACAACGACACAACCTGGCGCCCCGCCGGGTGCCAGTACGGCATTCTCCTTGCTGACACCGCGCTGTGGCTCGCGGTGCTCCCCACAACTGACGACTCACCGCATCACTACGCGGTCATAGCAACAGCGAGACTTCTCCCGCGGTCCCGTCCACTCGCACGGTCACTCCGTCCGTGATGCGCGCAGTCGCGTCCTGGCAGCCGACGACGCTGGGGATGCCGAATTCACGGCTGACGATCGCGGGATGCGAGAGCACGCCGCCGGAGTCCGTAACAATCGCGCCGAGCATGGGGAGGACGATGTTGAAGGACTCGGTGGTCGTCGCCGTGACGAGAACGTCGCCGGGCTCCAGGCGGCCGAACTGGTCAGGACTGTCGATCCGGCGTGCTGTGCCGGTATACACACCCGGACTGGCGCCGATACCGCGCACGACCGTGCCCTCGCTCACTGTCTGCGCTCCTTGGAAAAGCGAGTCGATGGCCGTTCCTACGGCGCGCATCATCCTTGCCGCGAGGGGCGGCAGCCCGTCCAGCGGCGGAGGGGGCTGAGGCGGTTCGCCCAAGAACGGCGGCGCCTGGCTGACATGGCTGGCTACGCGGAAGCGCGCACGCTCAGTGAGCTCCATCGCGGACGGCCCGTCTAGCCCTTGAATCAGCGCCCGCATCTCCTCATAGTCGGCCTCGGCGAGGTCGCCCGGGTGGTCGATCCGACCTTCTTCGGCTAGTTGGGTTCCGGCCGCCAGTATCGCCCGCCGGGTGATCCCGCCCGCCCAGACCTCGCTGTAGAGGCCGCGTTCGTCACGGAGTCTTGACGTTAGCCGCGCCTCGCCGAGCAGCTCGCTGAACTCGTCGCGCTTGGCCGCCGGAATCAAGGTTCGAACTCTCTCCTCCTCTTCGGCGGAAGCCACGCTCGAGGTAGGCGCCCCATTCGTCACAGCCCGGCGGATGCCATTTACCAACACCTCTGGTAGTTCGAGGGCAAAGGGCTCCGCAGGGTCGAAGGTGTCGAGTAGCCGGTAGCCGACAAGCTCGATGTAGCCGCGGGCGGCCTCGCCGACAGCACCCGGCTCGGAGAGGAGGGACTGTAGAACGTCGGCAGGCTCATCGGCCGACTCCAGCAAGGCCCTTGCGCCGGCGTTCTCTTGGATGGCTGCGGTAAGCCGGTCCAGTTCCGGGAACGATCCCGCCGACTCAGGGGCGGAGCCTCGTAGCAGCGCCAGGAATTCGCCAACGGGGCGGTCGGTCCACTCGCCGACGTGGGCGATGAAATCGCCAACAGGGACCATGGCGGGTGCGTTGAAAATATGATGCTGGCGAATCATGCGCTCCTGGTGGTCGCGGCACCGGCCGAGGTGTTCGAGGAGTGCTTCGCGGTCCAGTGCCCCTGGATCGATAGCCTGCAGGTCGAGGTGTGCTCGGATAGCCGCCGGCTTCGTCTCTCGTTCCCACCGAGCCATGTCGTCGCGCCAGAGCTTACGCTCGAACGCTTCCTCGGCCGCCTGCAGACGAGCAGGCACCTCGGCATCGGCGACCGGTGCCACCGCGAAGTACGCGAATCCGTTCACCATGCGCCAATCGAGCGTATCCATCAGCAGCCCGTAGCGCCGGGCCGTCTCGCGAAATCCTTGGGCGAGGTTCCGCGGGTGAATCTCCGCTTGGAATCGTGAGAAGGGTCTCGCTACGTGCACGCTGTCGAGCAACCAGGAGCCCGGCCCCGGCGGGTCAAAACTTCAACTCCCGGCGGTTTGGCTGAACCGTCATCGGAAACTCCTCGTGCTTGACCTGATACCACAGCCGCCAAGCAGGCGCGATGATAGGCCTATTTTCCTCTCGGGTCATAGTGTCGCCTTCGACGGGGCCCACGAGGCTTCCGAACCTGGCTGAACTCGCCATCACGGACGTAACCGAGTCTCGGTGTCCAGATCGGCTCACTCCACGCGCGCCGGGAGTCAACAACAGCTCGCCAGATTCGGTTAGGCTGGTCCCGGCGACTCGTGGCGGGGGCTGGAACCCCCTTTCCGACGACTGGGCCAGGCACCATTTCCCCCTCCTCGGTGGAAGCCCGCTCGGCGCCTCGCCACGAGGTCGCTCCGCCCTTCCGGGGCCTTATGACTGAATGAAGACGACAGGCGCCGGCAACCACCGCGTCTGCAAACCGATTTGCAAACCAACTGCCGAGCAGAGACCAACAGCGGCCAGCACACGAGGCAGAGACCGCGGCGATCCCAGACTCGGAAACGACACCAAAGGGACCTGAAAGCAGCCTCCAACGGTCGGATGCACGGATTGCGGACCTAAAGGCCGGGGGTTCGGGATCTCAGCGAACTTGGCCGCACTTGGAGATCCCTCTAGGGCTGACGACAAGTTTGAGAATGATCTGCTGGCCGGCCCCCGGTTCGGTGATGCACGCCCCGCACACCAAGACGCTCGCTCCGCCCTTATGCTCCCAATTGGCGTAGTCGACGAAGACCGCCTCCATCTCGTAGTTGGATGCTCCAAACTGCCAGAAGCGTTCGCCAACGCCAAGGCTGCGTCGACAGATCCCGCAGGCGTCCGGACCTTCCATCTCCATCCGAGCCCTCCACGGATTCAGCGCTCCCGGGCACGGCGTCCACCGGCTCGAAGGCGCATCGCTCATTCTACCTAAACGGCCACGTAGGTCCGAACTCCCGCCCTTCCTGAGCTTGGCAGGCGTCAGTGACTGGTCAGCCCGGGCCAGGCCAGGTCTCAGTCTCCGACGAACTCGACCGTGGAACGTGGGCTTGGGTTGCGAGAGGCGTGACCTCCACGGCCCAAGAGCCCGGTTTGTTCTCGGGCGCGCGCATCCGTGGGTTCGCGGAAGTCTGCGCCCACTCTCCAGCGAACCCGCATGCCTTGTGGCTCTCCCGATTACCGCGCTCACACGGAACCTCCCGCCACGGTCCAGTAACAGGCGATCCCCTCCCGAATGGCCGCCGCCATGTTACAGTGAATGGTTGTGGCCTGCCGGGTTCGAATCCGCTCGGGGTCGCCAGACCACTTTGTGAACCTGTCACCGGGCTTTGCGACGGTAAGGGCTCCGCCGCATAGGCCCGGCACACACGTAAACATGCCAGGGTTCCACGCCGGTCACCGTATCGTGGCGGCACGAATCAGCCGCGGTCGGGTGCCGTCAGCCAACGCATGAAGTCGATGTCCGGAACCGTGTTGCCGGCAGCGTTGAGGAAGCCGGCGGCCTCGCCCCGGTACTGGCTGGAGTGCATCAGGAGGTGAAGCAGCGCGTCGCCGATCTCCGCCCTCTGCATGCCCGCCCATGGTGTCTGATATTCGAAGATGGCTTCGATCCGCGAGTCCAGCGCGTCCCCGAGCCGTGCGAGCCGGTCGTCCGCTTCGCTCAGCCACTCGCGGCAGAGCTCCAGGCTCGGTGCCTGCCACGGGTCAAACCACGCGTCCGGGTCGCCGTCCATCCACCTGAGCCACACGAGCTCCGTTTCGAGAACATGCTGAAACGCGGCGAGGGCCTTCGGCGGCTCGCCGCCCGATACCTGGAGCGGCCCGAAACAGCCAGGTTGGCCCATCGACTCCACGAGATGAGACGCTCGAAGCGATCGATCATGCTGTGAGTCTAGCAAAGGCAGTAGCGCTCGCGGATGCGGACGCCCTGCGCCGGCTACCCATCTGACACCACGCCCTCCCGCCCGGGAGGTTGAACAGCGCGTTCGTCGTTCACGCCGAAGTCGGCCCCGCCGCCCGGACGACGCGGCTCGCGGTGGCGGCGCGGGACATGAGCTAGATTCGACGGGTGGCTTCGAACGGCGGCCGGCTCGCGATCACGTACGTGGGGCACGCGACCGTGCTCGTCGAGATGGGTGGCGCGCGCATCCTCACCGATCCTCTGCTCCGATCGTCGTTCGGGCCGATTCGGCGCGTCTGTCCAGTACCTCGGCCGGAGCAGATCGGGCGCGTGGACGGGGTGGTCGTCTCGCACCTCCACCACGATCACTTCGATCCACGATCCTTAGCCTCCCTCGGGAACGACCTCCCCGTGGTGGTGCCGTCGGGGGCGGGCGTGTTCGCAGAGCGTGCCGGGTTGCGGGGCGTCGTGGAGTTGGGACGCGGCGCCACGCTGAACATCGCCGGCGTCCGCATCGAGGCCGTCCCCGCGGTACACGATGGCAGGCGTTTTCCCCGGGGCCCGCGGGCTGATGCGGTTGGCTACCGGCTCGCCGCCGAAGACCGCGTGGTGTACTTCGCGGGCGACACGGCCATCTTCGGCGGTATGGCAGCTCTCGGCCCTGGCGTCGACGCGGCGTTACTCCCGGTTTGGGGTTGGGGGCCCCACCTACGGGGCGGGCACCTTACCCCTCGCCGAGCCGCCGATGCGGTCCGCCTGATTCGCCCAGCGTTCGCCATTCCCATTCACTGGGGCACGTACTGGCCGACCGGGCTCGGCTGGTATCGGAGAGGCCGCCTTACTGCACCGGCAGCGGAGTTCCAACATCATGTGGAAGCGCTGGGCCTCCCATCTACAGTCGTGGTGTTGGAGCCCGGGCACCGGTGGGACCTGGAGAACGATGACTGAGATACAATCCGCGACCGCAGCCACAGGCCCTCGCCAGCCGGGCTTTGTGGCCCGGACTCTCGCCGTCTGGCGGGCCGAACTGGACGTCGTCCGGCACTGGCCGGGAGGAAGGCGGCACCTCGCCAGGCGAGCGATCGGCCTCCTGCTCTTCGACGCGCTCGCCCTGTGGCTCATTGCTCGAATCCTCCCTGGTATCTCCGTGAGCTCGTTCTTGGCCGCGGCCGGCGTGGTGGTGGTCATGGGCGCCATCAACGTGCTGATCAGGCCCATCGTCTTCGTGCTCGTGCGTGGTCACGACTACCTCACACTGCTCGCGACGCTCACCGTGGATACACTCACCATCCTCCTGGTCGCCGCATTCGACGTTGGCCTCAGCGTGGACGGCTTCTTCCCGGCCTTCATCACCGGCCTTCTGCTCACCGTGCTCCACTCGATTGTTGCGGCGCTATTCGAGCTGGACGAGAGCGAGACATTCCAGCGAAACGTGATGCTCCGGTTGGCACGCGACGGGGTGGTGGCGGCCGAGACGGATCAGCCCGGCGTCGTCATGCTCCAGATCGATGGGCTCAGTGCGCCGCTGCTGCGGACCGTCATCCGCACCGGCCAGATGCCCTTCCTCGCGAGCTGGGTGCGCAGTGGATCGCATCAATTGCTCGACTGGGAATGCGCGGTTCCATCGATGACCTCCGCGAGCCAGGCAGGGATTCTGCACGGGAACAACTTCGACATCCCCGCTTTCCGTTGGTACGAGAAAGAGCGCAAGAAGCTGATGGTCTCGAATCAGCCCCTGGATGCGGCCGAGATCGAACGGAGAGTCTCGGGCGAGCACGACCTCCTCGCAGGTTCCGGGACCAGCATCTCAAACCTCGTCTCCGGGCGCGCGAGCCGTGCGATGGTCACCACCAGCCGGCTTAAGTCGGAGACGGCGAAGCGCGAGAGTGTGACCGCCGACCTCTCGAGCTATTTGTCGAGACCGAATACGGTGTTTCGGCTGGTCACGCTGGGCGCTTGGGAAGTCTGCATGGAGTGGCTGCAAGCCTGGCGCCAACGGCGGCTCGATATCCAGCCGCGCATGCACCGCGGAGGCTCCTTCCCTTTGCTGCGCGCCTCGACGACAGTCGTCATGCCGGATCTCCTGACCGAGCTGGTCATCGAAGACATGGCGCGTGGCACGCCACTGATCTACGCCGATATCCTCGCCTACGATGAGGTAGCGCATCATGCCGGGCCTGAGCGGCCCGAGTCGATCGCGGAGCTCCAGGCCGTTGACTTCCGCATTCGCAGCATTGTCCAGGCCGCCCAGCGAATGGCGCGGCCTTACGAGTTCGTCGTGCTCTCGGACCACGGGCAGAGCCAGGGAGCAACCTTCGCCGAGCGTTATGGGACGCCCCTGCAAGATCTCGTGAGCTCATTCGTCGGCGGCGACGTGGAGGTGATGGCGGACTACGAGGACAAGGAGAGCTGGAGCGCCACGAACGGCATGCTGACCGAACTTACCCAGGGTGGTGGTGCGGCGGGAGCGATGGCGAAGCAACTCTTGAAGGGCCGCCAGCAGGAGGGAGTCGTGCAACTGGGGCCGGGAACAAAGAACGGCCAGCGGCAACCGTCCCCCGCGGAGCAAGACGTGGTCGTCACCGCCTCTGGCAACCTGGCTCTGATTTACTTCAACGCCAGCCCCGAGCGGCTCATGCTCGAAGAAATCCAGGAGCTGCATCCGGGGCTGGTGAGCGGCCTCGCCGCTCATCCGGGGATCAGCTTCATCATGGTGCAGTCCCGGCGGTATGGGCCGGTGGCCATGGGCACCGCGGGGGTGCATCGGCTGGCCGACGGGGTGATCGAAGGCGAGGATCCACTACAGCTGTTTGGGGAGAACACCGCTGCTCACCTCATCAGGTTGAGCAGCTTCCCGCACGTGGGTGACATCGTCGTCAACAGCCTGTACGACCCCGACACCGAGGAGGTCGCACCCTTCGAGAAGCTCATCGGGTGCCATGGCGGGCTTGGCGGCCCGCAGACGTCGCCCTTCCTGCTCGTGCCCCAGGCGTGGCAACCGCCGGATGCTCCGATTGTGGGGGCCGAAGCGGTCAACGGGGTGCTTCGAGGGTGGGTGGCTGACCTCTCGCGGAGTGGTCAGCGGACGACGACGACGGATCTCGCCGCGTCCGCGTGCCCCCTTACACCGCCGCAGACGCGGGGGGACATACGATCCGTCACGCCGCCGGAGAGGACGCCAATCCACCCCAGCGACGAGGAACCACCGACCCGTGGCACAACGTCCCGGCCCCGGTCGGCCGAGGAGGAATGCTGTGGCGAAAACTAGCGGTAGGTCGGGGCGGGCCTCGGCGCCAGCCGGACCGCGGACCCGCGGTTCGCGCATCGGCGCATCGACCCAGGACAAAACCAGCCAGTCCGACGGCGAGGCCGCGCGCGGCCCGCGCCACGCCGGGGCAGGGAGTGGCACGTTGGCTCGGGCCCACGCGCCTGCCCTGAAAGCGGCGCCCGAGCAGCGAAAGGAGAAGCCAATGACCACCGCTGAGGCGAAGCCCCGCGAACAGAGCGCGGCTGCCCCGTCGCCTTTTCCCCCGATCGCCGACTACGCGTTCCTCTCGAACTGCCATACCGGCGCCTTGATCGCCCCGGACGGAGCCATCGACTGGTTGTGCGTACCCCGCTTCGACTCGCCGAGCGTGTTTGGCAGCCTCCTCGACAGGCAGGCGGGCAGCTTCAGATTTGCGCCGTTCGGCATCAATCACTCCGCGGCCCGGGTGTACGAGCCGGGCACCAACGTCGTCGCGACCACCTGGAAGACGCCGGCAGGTTGGGTGCTCGTCCGCGAGGCGCTCACAATGAGCCCCCGTGTCGAAGACGACGAAGTGACGCCGCACACGAGGCCCCCCACAGATGACGACGCTGACCATGCACTCGTCCGCACGGTGGAGTGCCTTGAGGGGAGCGTGGAGATCGAATTGGTTTGCGAGCCGGTCGTGGACTATGGCCGCGTGCCTGTCGAATGGACGCTGCACGACGGACACCGCCAACGGGCCGATGCCAGGGGCGGAGAGCAGACCCTCACGTTACACACGGACATGGCATTGGGCGTGGAGGGGAACCGCCTCCGCGCACGCCGCATGTTGAAGCCGGGCGACCGTGCGTTTTGCTCCCTCTCCTGGGGCGCGGAGAGGTCCTGCCCGACGACGTTCGAAGAGGCAACCGAAAAGTTGGACGCCACGGCAAGGTTCTGGCGCGCGTGGCTCGGGCGGGCGCGCCTCCCGGACCACCGCTACTGCGACTCCATTCAGCGCTCTGCCCTGGCGATCAAGGGCCTCACCTACATGCCCACGGGCGCCACCGTGGCGGCGTTAACCACGTCTCTTCCGGAGACCCCCGGCGGCGAGCGCAACTGGGACTACCGCTACACGTGGATGCGCGACTCCACCTTCACTCTCCAGGCGCTTCACTGGCTGAACCTCGATTGGGAAGCGGACGAGTTCATGCAGTTCGTCGCCGACGTTGAGCCCAACGATGACGGCGGCCTCCAGGTCATGTACGGCATCGATGGCCGCCGTGACCTCACCGAGTCCAACCGCGACGACCTGTCAGGGTATGCGGGTGCGCGGCCGGTGCGCGTCGGGAACGGCGCCTTCGACCAGCGCCAGAACGACGTGTTCGGATCCGTGCTGGACTCGATCCTGCTCCACACGCGGAGGTCGGAGCGACTGCCTCGCCGGCTCTGGCCCATCGTTCAGACGCAGGCTGAGTGCGCCACGAGGGCGTGGCAAAACCCCGACCAGGGGATTTGGGAGGCACGCGGCAAACCGAAGCACTACGTGTCATCCAAGCTCATGTGCTGGGTCGCGTTAGACCGGGCGGCGAAACTCGCGGACATCCGGGGAGACCCGGACCTCGAGCAAGCCTGGCGCGACACGGCGGACGAGATCAAGGCTGACATCCTCGCGCGCGGTGTCAGCGACAGGGGGGTGTTGCGCCAACACTACGAGACGGACGCTCTAGACGCGTCCATCTTGCTGGCGCCGATGTTCGGGCTGCTGCCCGGAAGCGACGAACGGATGCGGAACACGGTGCTCGCTATCGCCGAGGAGCTCACCGAGAACGGCTTCGTGCTTCGTTACAAAACGGACGAGACGGACGACGGCCTCGCGGGCAAGGAGGGCACGTTCCTTATCTGTTCCTTCTGGCTCGTGTCGGCGCTTGCGATTGTCGGTGAGGAACAGCGCGCGCGGGACCTCATGGAGCGGCTATTGCGCGTCGCCTCGCCGCTTGGCCTCTATGCAGAGGAGTTCGACGCTGCCACCGGGCGCCACCTTGGCAACTTCCCCCAGGCCTTCTCGCACCTCGCCCTCATCCAGGCGGCAGGACGGATCATCCTGGGCGAGCTGACCGAGGCAATCACGTGAGTGCCTACGATGTCGCTCGGCCTCGCCTCGCGCCATGCTCCCCGCGCGAAGGTCGCAGTACACGAGCGTCAGGGCGATGGCGACCAAGGGCAGGATGAGGGCGTGAAGGATGAGCCCCACGTAGTTCGCCCACACGACCGGGATGTCTGAGAAGAAGAGCAGCGCGGCCACCAGGACCGGCGCCGCGAGCCCGCCTATGCCCGTGATCGCAAGTACCCGCACGAGCGTCTTAAACCAGCGCCCCTTCACCAGCCGGGCGCTATGCTGCCGGGCATCGCGGTGCGTGCGATCATCGACCACCACGGCGTGTTCGACGAAGTACCAGCGAATCGTCAGCCAGATCGCGACGGGGATGCCGATAACCGTGACCGCCACGAGGCCCACGATGAGGAACACCTTCGCGAGCCCCAGTCCAATATCGCGCCAGCGGCTCAGGGCATCGGAGTACGAAGCGCGCACCGACGGCTCTCGGCCCTCGTCGATACGCCGAAGGGCCGCGGCAGACACGCTCAGGATGACCACGAACGCAAGGAACGTCTGGATCTCGCCGTAGGTCAGCGCGAAGAGGATCGCTGCACCCCGCTCCTGCGCGAAGAGCGTGCTTACCACGTCGAGGAACGGGATCCGGAAGATCAGCTCCTGGAGGGTGATGAACAGGAGCCCGAAGGGCAGGTAGGTCGCCCCGATCCCGAGAAAGATGCGCCAGTTGGCGCCATAGAGCGCCGTCGACTCGCGTGCGAGTTCCCCAAAGCGCCACTGTCGCGTGAGCCGCACGCCCTCCGGACGCCGTGGGCGCGCAGCGTCGCGCATCACGACGAACCCCATCGCGCCGATGGCAAGGACTGCCAGGCTGGCTCCGAGCTTCACGATCGCGGGGTGCTCGAAGTAGAAGCCGGCCACCGGCGCCGTCCACGCGATCACCGCGCAGATAGTGCCTACCTGGTTCCGGCCGAAGAGGTCGCCGGAGGGCACGCGGATAGCGGCGCCGCGCAGCCGGTCCTCGTACGTGAACGGCTCCTCCCACGCGAGCTTCTGGCTGGGGCCGGTCGGCCCGCTGAAGTGGGACCCCACAAGCTCTCCCCACTTGTTTCCAAAGAGTGGATCTACCGGTGACGGGCTATAGGGTTCGCCGCCCCCGCACGACCCGCCTCGCTCGGCGAGGTAGTAGATCGGCACGAATCGCTGCGCTCCGCGCCGGGGTTCTGCGCGCGCGCGCTCGACTGCTCGGCTTGCGCTCCCAGCAGGCCCACCCCGGTCGCCAGCAGGGCAATGCCGCCGAGCAAACCCACGCGTCCCACGCCGTCCATGCTAGGGCGGCCATGCCCCAACGCTCGGTGAGGCCGCATTCCTGCGCGTTTCCGAGGGATCCGGTCGCTGTTACGGTCCCGAGTAGCCCGGGGGACGTTCATTGGTGTGAACCCGAGGGCGATCGGCGTAGCCTCAACTGGAGGGCAGTTCCCGAGCCCCGCGCCGAAGAGGTCTGTTATGTCGTTCCAGTCCATCAATCCCGCCACCGAACAGGTCGAAGCAACCTTCGAGGAGCACACGCCCGAACAGGTGGAAGCCGCACTGGCCGAGTCGGCCCGCGCGTTCGAACAATGGCGGAAGACCGGCTTCCCCGAACGCACGAAGCGCATGCAGGCGGCGGCCGCGTACTTGCGGGCGAACCAGTCACGCCTGGCGAAGCTCATCACCACGGAGATGGGGAAGCCCATCCGCCAGTCCGAGGCTGAGGTCGAGAAGTGCGCATGGTGCTGCGAATTCTACGCCGAGCACGCCGTGAAGTTCCTCGCCGACGAGCCCGCGGCCAGCTCCGCCACCGAGAGTTATGTCGCGTTCGACCCGATCGGCACGGTCCTCGCGATCATGCCCTGGAACTTCCCCTTCTGGCAGGTGTTTCGCTTCGCCGCTCCGGCCCTCATGGCGGGGAACACGGGCGTCCTCAAGCACGCCGCCAACGTCCCCGGCTGCGGTCTCGCGATCGAGGAAGTCTTCCGCGAGGCCGGGTTCCCGGCCGGGGCGTTCCGCTCATTGCTGCTGCCGAGCGGCCGCGTGGCGGCCATCATCGAGGACGAGCGCATCCGCGCGGTGACGCTCACCGGAAGCGACGTGGCGGGCTCGAAAGTGGCGGAGACGAGCGGCCGCGCCCTCAAGAAGACGGTGCTCGAGCTGGGTGGCTCCGACCCCTTCATCGTCCTCGCGGACGCCGACGTGGAGGCGGCGGTCGCGACCGCGGTCAACGCCCGCTACCAGAACGCGGGCCAGAGCTGCATCGCCGCCAAACGGTTCATCGTTGTCGACGCCATCGCGGAAGAGTTCACGGCCCGGTTCGTAGCGGCCGTGGAGCGGCTTCGCGTCGGCGACCCCGTCGACCCAGCCACCGAGGTCGGCCCGCTGGCCCGCGAGGACTTGCGCGAAGGCGTCGAGGACCAGGTCAAGCGTTCCGTGGCGCAGGGCGCCCTCGTGCTCACAGGCGGGCACCGAGTGGAGCGTCCCGGCTACTACTACGCCCCCACGGTCGTCGCGAACGTGACTCCTTCCATGCCCGTGTTCGCCGAGGAAACGTTCGGTCCGGTCGCCGCAATCGCGCGCGCCGCCGACGCCGAGGAGGCGGTTAGTCTCGCGAATCGTTCGCAGTATGGCCTCGGGTCGGCTCTCTGGACTCGCGATCTTGACGCCGGCCGCCGCCTCGCCCGCCAGATCGAAGCGGGCTCCGTCTTCATCAACGGCATGGTCGCCTCAGACCCGCGGCTGCCATTCGGCGGCGTGAAGCGGAGCGGCTACGGCCGCGAGCTCGGCGCCTTCGGCATCCGCGAGTTCGTCAACATCAAGACCGTCTGGATTGGGCCTGCGCGGGAGCCAGCCCGGCCAGTCTCGGAGTAGGTGTAGCCTTCCCGATTGGGCGGGAGTCGGAAGACGGGCGGCCACCGGGGAGAGGATCAGCGCGTGAACGTCAGCGAGCTCTTCGTGCGGTGCCTCGAAAACGAGGGCGTCGAATACGTCTTCGGGATACCGGGCGAAGAGACGCTTCACTTGATGGACGCCCTCTCGGAGAGCAAGACAATCCGCTTCGTGACCACTCGCCATGAGCAGGGCGCCGCCTTCATGGCGGACGTCTACGGCCGCCTGAGCACGTATCCGGGCGTCTGCCTGGCAACCCTCGGGCCCGGGGCCACCAACCTCATCACCGGCGTCGCCGACGCGCAGCTCGACCGCGCTCCACTGGTGGCGATCACAGGCCAGGCGGGCCTCAACCGCAGCTTCAAGGAGTCCCACCAGTACCTGGACGTGATGGCGCTGTTCAAGCCCATCACGAAGTGGAACGCCCGCGTCGACACGCCGGAGTCCGTCCCGGAGATCGTGCGCAAGGCGTTCCGGCTGGCGCGCATGGAGAAGCCCGGCGCGACCCACATCGAGCTGCCCGAGGACGTGGCCCAGGAAGCGACGGAAGGCGAGCCGCTCCCCGTGCGCCGCACGTCCTACCCGGTGGCGCGGCCAGAGAGCGTTGTGCGGGCTACCGAGCTGCTCCGGCGGGCCGAGCGGCCCGTCATCCTCGCGGGCAATGGCGTCATTCGCCGGCAGGCGTCCGAGAGCCTCGTCCTCTTCGCACAGCGGGCGAATGTCCCCGTAGTGACCACGTTCATGGGCAAGGGCGCCCTCGACTACCGTGACCCACTGGCACTCCCCGCCATGGGCCTCTCCTCCGCCGAGGCATCGCTCGGTGTCCTCGAAGAGGCCGACCTTGTCGTCGCGGTTGGTTATGACCTCGTCGAATGGGCGCCCGCAGTCTGGAACGGGACGCGTTCCCACACCATCGTGCATGTCGACAGCACCGCGGCGGAGCTCGACAGCAGCTACGTTCCCGCCGTCGAGGTGGTGGGAGAGATCGGCGAGAGCCTCCGGGCGCTGGCGGGAGAGCTCGGTGAGCCGCTGCAACAGTGGGGCTGGCAGCGCTTCCGGCCCGACGCCAACCACTCCGCGGACGACACGGACGGCGACGCGTTCCCCATCGTGCCGACTCGGCTGATGCGTGAGCTCCGCGGCGTGCTCGAGGACGACGACATCGTCATCAGCGACGTGGGCGTGCACAAGCTCTGGGTGGCCACGCGCTTCCCCGCCGCTCGCCCCAACACCGTCGTCATCCCGAACGGGCTGGCGTCGATGGGACTGGCTGTCCCCGGGGCCGTCGCGGCGAAGCTGGTGCATCCTTCGCGCAAGGTCGTGGCCGTCACGGGCGACGGCGGATTCCTCATGAACTCGCAGGAGTTGGAGACAGCCAGGCGCATCGGCACCGCCTTCGTCGTGGTGGTGCTCGTGGACAACCGCTACGGTGTGATCGAGCTCAACCAAATGCGCCAATTCGGCCGCGCGTTTGGCGTCGCTTTCGGGAATCCGGACTTCGTGGCATACGCCGCCAGCTTCGGCCTGCCAGGGTTCGCGGTCGAACGGGCGGAGGACCTCCAGCCAGTGCTGAGACGCGCCCTCGCCCTCGATGTTCCTACTCTCGTGGCCGTCCCCGTGGACAGCAGCCGGTCTCCCGCCACGCTCCGATGAGCGGACGACTCGGCGCGCGGCCGCGAGTGTGGAGGCGCCTCCCACGCCAATCCCGGCCCTGGCGTAGACTCGCCCGATATGCCTCCTCGACGCGACCTCCGAGAGCGACTGGTAAGGCCAGCCCCCGAGCTGGTCGTCGCCCCCCTAGCGCTGGACGCGCTCTCGGCCGCCCTCGCAAGGCGCGTGGGGTTCGACACCGTCTACCTCGGCGGCGGTGGGCTCGGCTACCAGCGAGCGGTGACTGAGGCTCTGCTCACGGCCACGGAACTGAGCGAGGCCACGCGCGCCATCACCGAGCGCGTCGACGTACACGTGGTGGTGGACGGCGGCATCGGCTTCGGCGACCCGGTGCATCTCGCGCGGGCCATCCGGCTGATCGAGGACGCAGGTGGGGCTGCCATCGAAATCGAGGACCAGGTGGCTCCCAAGCGCGTCCATCATCACAAGGGCGTGGAGCACCTGGTGCCCCCGGAGGAGATGGCCGGGCGCATCCGCGCCGCCGTCGATGCTCGGCGTGACCCCGACTTCCTCATCATCGCCCGGTGCAATTCCTTCGCTCACGAGGGCGTTGACGCAACGCTCGAGCGCCTCGCGTTGTATGCGGAAGCCGGCGCTGACCTGCTGATGCCCATCGCGCGCTCCGCCGAGCAGCATGCCGCAGCGTCGCAGGGCACGCATTTGCCCCTCGCCGCGATGGTCATCGGTCCCGGGCGCCCGGCCTCCGAAATGATCGCTGCCGGCTACGCGCTCTCCGTCGACCCGATGAGCGCCCAGGTGCTCGCCTATCGCGCCATGCAGTCTGGCTACGAGGGCATCCGCGCGGGCGCCGGGTTCGGGATGACTGCCCAGGCCGTGCTGGAGGCCATCCGCGAGATCGGCGACACCATCTCGATCGACGCGCTCTACGAGATCGAGTCCCGCACCACGGAGCGCGATTCGCGTTAGTTCCACTACGCGATCCGCGCCGATTCGCTCACGCGGACGCGCGGTGTGGCTCGCATACACTCCGAGGGCGGGTCCCAGGGGGGAAGGTGGCGGGTTTGCCGTCCTCACTGCGTTACATGGCCGCCGGGCTACTGTCGTTCCTCTTCGTCATCGCGTTCCTTGCCGCGCTGCTGGCAATTGCCATCCGAACCCGCGTCGCCCAACCGGAGTTCTATACCAATGCTCTCAGGGACGCCGAGGTCTACGACCGGCTCTATTCCGACCTCCTGCAAGACCCGGAATTCGGGCGCGGCCGGGACTCGCTCCTTGGCAACATGAGCTTCCCCGCGCAGGCAGCCGTCCGCGTGGTCGAGCGAGTCGTGCCGGCGGAACGGCTCCAGGCAGCGACGACGTTCGTGGTCGACGCCCTCGTGAAGTTCGTGCGCGACGGAGGCCAGCTCGACCTTCGGCTCGACATCAGCGCCTTTGTGGAGCGCATCCAGTCCATCGTCCCCGAAGAAGCTGAAGCGCAGGTGGAGGCAGCCCCTTCCGAGACCGTGGCTGATGATGAAGGCCTGCTCGCTCGTGTGGACCAATCTCTCGCTGAGTTGGGCGACGGCCGTTTTCCAGCAGCCCTACCCGCCGTCCAGGAGTTGGCCGACAACACGCGGCAACGTGTCTCCGACGTTATCGTGACGCGTGCGAACCTGGACGCCTCCGACCCGGACGACGCGCAGACTATCGCCGCCGTGGACACGCAACTTTCCGACGGCAACGTCGGCGGTGCCATCAAGGCGGCTGTCGGGCCCGCGATCGATGCACGGCTGGCCGAAGCCCGCGAGACGATCACAGACAGTGGATGGGTGCAGCAGGATGACGCCGGCGGAGACACCACGTACTACCTGGTACCAGCCCCGAGGGTGCAGGAGCGCATCGAAACGCGGCTCGAGCCCGTCCACACGATTTACGTAGCCAGCCTCTGGATCGCGATCGGTGGGATAGCCTTCATGCTGGGCGCGGCGGCGCTGCTCGCGTTCCTCTTTCGCCAGAGGCCGGTGGTCGCCTTCAGATGGTTGGGTACCACGCTCATCGTCGCCAGTGTCGTCGCGGTCCTGGTCTGGGTCGTCGGCCTGTATATCGCGCGGGAGGAGTTGGAGTCCTTCCTCGCGCCGAGCGAGTCCGATCTCCCTGAGGCGTTCCAGGGAATCGTGCGCGACGTCCTCCAGCAGGCACGGGAGTCGCTGGGCCTGGTGTTCTGGGTGCCGGGGATGGTGGCGGCGGTGGCCGGCATCGGCCTCTGGGTCGCATCGCTTCGCCCCCTCCGCCCAGCCCACGGGACTGCCGAGACTCCGCCGGCCCATTAAAGGCACCGGGACCAGGCGGGACACGGGAACCCCGCACTCTCGATGACGGACTCCGACGGATCGAGGGTGCGGGGCAGGAGGAGGCGCGAGACGCCTAGAGGGCGGGCGACATCCCGGCCGACCCGCCAGAGCTGAGGATGCGTGCCTTTTCGGTGGCGAACTCAGCATCGGTGAGCTTTCCACGGTCGTGCAGGTCTGCCAGCTTGCTCAGTTGAGAGGCACCGTCGCTCGTCTCGTAGCGTTGCACGAAATCGCGACTGGCCTGGTCGATCATGACGCGCTCCTCTTTCGTGGCGCCCACGGGCCGAAAGATCAGGTAGATGAGCGTCCCGATGAACGGGATCAGGAAGACGATGAGGACCCAGACAGCCTTCATGAGCCCATTCATGTCGTCCCGGCGGAAGATGTCGACCAGAGCGAACGCCCAGATCATGATCAGCGGGACGTAGATGAGCAGGATGAAGAACCATTCCCAGAAATCCATTGCGAGCCTCGGCTAATGAGATGGTGCAATTGTTGGTCGCGCGTGCCGCGCCACCTTGTAGCCCCGCTGACGTGGATATGAATTCGCAATCATCGCGCCAACAACTGTGAGCCTTGTCCCAAGGCCGGTGGGCGCGCTCGCAGCGGCCACCCGACGCAGCGTCCAGCATGATCGCGACGTGGGTACTCCGGCCAGCGGAAGATGGGACTTCAATGACGCTAGGTCCGGTTGAAATCATTGCGATCGGGTTCCCGGGGAACCAGTTCCGGGGCGAGATTGTGGCTGCGCTCCAGGAGTTGGTGGAGAACGACACCATCCGCATCATCGACCTCGCCTTTGTTCGCAAAGAGAACGACGGGAGCGTGATGGCCCTTGAGCTGAGCGACCTCGACCCCGACGACTACCTCCAGTTCGACCCCATCGTGTCGGAGCTCTCAGGCATGCTCTCGGACGAGGACATCCAGCGCGTCGCCGATGATCTGCCGAACGGGTCTTCGGTCGGGGTAATGCTGTTCGAGAACACGTGGGCGACGCGGTTCGCGGAAGCCACACGGCGCGCGAACGGCCAGCTCCTCATCAGCGAGCGGATACCCGCCGCCGTCATCGAGGAACTGGAGCGCGAGACAGTCGCCCCCAGTAGCAAGAAGGAGCTTGTGTGATGAGGAGACGGGGACCCATGAGGCGAGGACGAGGCGTGCTGGGCACGATGGCCACGACGGCAGTGATCGCCGGCACGGCAACAGCCACTTCCCGAGCGATTTCAAATCGCGGGGACGCAAGGCAGGCAGCGCAGCAACAGGAAGCCGCCGCGCAGCAGGCCGCTTTCCAGTCCCAGGCTGAGATGCAGCAGATGAAACAGGAAATGGCGGCCATGCAGGCGCAGCAGGCTTCGGCCGCGCCGCCCGCAACTGCCCCTTCCACAGACCTCACCGCCAAGCTCGAACGCCTGGGCCAGCTCAAAACCAGCGGCGTGCTCACGGATGAAGAGTTTGCCGCCGCGAAGTCGAAGCTCCTCTCGGGCTGAGCTTTCACGCTCTCAGGGGTGGCCGCGTGGCCGCCCCACTACCTCATGGCGGACGGACCACCAGCCGGAAGCCGACGTGCGAGGTAGACGTATCGACCGGCTGCGCCATGCGGGCAGCGGGCCGGTAGCGCCGGCAGTAGTTCGGCGCGCAGAGGTGGCTGCCGCCCTTCATCACCTTCCGAGGGATAGCGTGGGCCGCGCCGTCTTCGTAGCTCGACTCCAGTTGCGTGCCTCGATGGTTGGCCATCGTGCAGCACGTGTGCTCCAGCTCGTCGAACCCCTCCTGCAAGAGCTCTTCCGTTCGTCTCCGATGACCGCGCAGAACCCATGTTCGTCGTATCCGCATGGATGCGGCGTTCAATCGGCCTCAGTTGGCACGCTGACCAGAGCGGCCGGCGCGGGCTCGGGCATGCGTCCCTCCCGCCGCTCCTGCAGGTCCCAGTACAGCAACGTCAGTCCAGCGCCCACAAACGGGAGCAAGAGGGCGTAGACCGCTGAGCTGAACACGTTGATGAGCCACAACGGGATGCCGGTGAAGAGGATGAGGAGGCTCGCCGCCACCGGCCCCGTTAGCGCCCCCAGGGTGCCGAGGAAGAACGTGATCCCGAGCGTCCGCAGCCACTGCCCCTGGACGACGCCCGCGCTCGCATTCAGGGCGTTCCTGCGGTCCGCGCCGTCGAGAAGGATCGACTGCTCGATGAAATACCAGCGTACGACCCGGGCAACTCCCCACGGAATCCCAATGAGGGAGGCGAACAGCAGCGCCACGATCAATAGGGCTTTCGCGCGTGCCAGGAACAGCGTGGGGAGCTCGCGCAGGACCGCAGTCCAGGCCCGGGAGACAGACAACTGGTCTCCCCGGACGAGCTGCGCCATCGCCGCGATCACACCGCACGTCGCAAGCAACAGGAAGGGGAGGCTGGCGCCCGCGCCATACAACACCGCCAGCACGATCGACACGCCCCGCGCGTCCGCCGCATCGAGGATCGTTGCCATCGGTGGGTTCTCGAATATCAGCTGCTGTATCCCCCCGACCAGGACGGCCACGGGCACGAGCAGCGCCGTGATTGCGAGCAGCGGCCTCCAGTGCGCCCGGTAGACCCGCCACGCGGCGACCAGGATAGCGGCGAAGAACCGGGGCTTGCGCAGCTCCGGAGCACGCCCTTCGAGGCGGCCGGACCTCCGCGTGCTCCGCACTAGCGAGCCAGTTCCCACCGCCGCACCGCCTACCACCACCCCCAACACCGAGAGTGTCAGCACGGGATAGTCCGCCGCCCTGAACAGCAGCGACGACCCACTGCTGACGACGCCGCAGAACATGTCCGTGGGGCTGATCCCGAGGCTGCGCATCTCGGGCACCTCCAGGCTGTTCTCCCGGTCCACGCTCTCCGCCCACGTGATCGGCTGCAGCCACTTGTCCTTCGTGTTCGGCCCGGTGGGGCCGTTGTTGTGGCCACCGATGTCATCCCCCCAGCGGCCACGGAAGGTGAGCCAGGCAAACTCGCTTCCCTCTTCGTGGACGAGCGTCGGGACTGCGATTGCCTCCAGATCGAAGCGATTGTGCGGCCCCCTGGCATCGTCGCAGCCGAACCCGCTGCCGGCCTCACCCTTGCCCAGGTACACGTTGGGCGCGAAGTAGCTGGCATGTGACCCGCTGCTTGGATAGACCACCGGCCGCCCACTCTCCTTCCGCACTTTCGCGCTCGACCACGCTGCCTTCTCCGCGCTCCCGTGCTGCGCGTAGATCGCCAGCACTGGCTCCGAATCGAGCGCCTGCTCCGCCGACCCTTCGTCGAAGGTAAGTTGGATCATCTCCCAGTCGGATTCGTGGCGGTTATTCCAGTCGTTGAAGTAATAGTAGAACCAGTACTGGACAGCCAGTCCCTCCTTCCCCGGCTCGACTGCGACGTGCGCGTATGTCACCGGTTGTCCGCCGCCGAATGAGAGGAAGTCGGTCTCGAACTGGCAGCCGGGTGACTTGGGGTTCCCGGGCAGGTCCAGGTGGTCCGCCGTCCCCCCGAGAAAGAGGTCCTGCGCATCCGGGCCTGGGATCGTCATCGCTTGGGGACCCCGGACGAGCAGCACCTCCGGATGGCCGAGCACCAGGCTCACCGGTCCCGGCACGAACGGGTCGCCGTCGGAGTCGCACGCTTCCGACTGAGCGCCCATATAGAGGATGGGCGCGTACTTGTCCGCGAGTTGCTGCTCGAACGCACCCGAGGCCTGCGACAGCGACGTGACGGGCAATCCCGCTCGAGGACCGGGCGCCACGCGCGCCGACGCCGCCGGGTCCCCGTTCGGCCCGAGGAGCAACGCGACGATAGGGACAAGCGCCCCTCCCCAGGCGAGGCGCGAGCGAGTGGACATAGTCGCATGATCGTCCGAGGCAGGCGGGTGAGGCCGCAAGCGCGCTTCCGGGCGAGCGAGCGGAGAGAACGGCTAAGGGGCCGGGCGCTGCTTCGGGCGGTACTCGACTCCCTCGAGCCCCTCGAAGTCGGAGTCCTGTGTCCACACCGTCCCTTGGAACTTTCGCGCCACCGCGTACACGATGCTGTCTGCCAACGGCAGACGGTGTCGTACCCCGAGTTCCGCGGCTTGGACTGCAAGCGTCTCGTCCAGGGGGACGAGTGTTCCCTGCCGCATCGCTACCATCGCATCGAGCACGCGATCCTCGTCGCTCTCGCGGAGCAGACGGCGATGCACCTCGAGTAACACTATCGTCGGAACCAGCAAGTTCTCCACATCCAGGATGGGCGGCGAAAAGTAGTCTCCGTTCGGGCCCAGGTCGAAGAACTCTAGCCACCCCGAGGAGTCGACGACGTTCAAATTCGATCGTCTTCTCGCTCGAAGTGAGCGGCGATCCCACGCAGGATGCCGCGATATTCTTTCATCGGCCTGACAGGGACGAGCTCGATGCGCCCGTCGCGTTCGAGTACCACGACCTTCTGACCCGGCTCCAGGCCGAGCGCCCGCCGGACCGACACAGGGATGACAACCTGGTACTTGGACGAAATCGTCACTGTCTCCATCGATTACTCCTCGTCTTACGCGCCAGCATCGATCGAAGCATATCACACGGCCCCGTTCGCGAGCCTCGCTGCTCCACCGAAGGCCCAGCATGGGACAGCGCGGTCGTCATTCATGACTTTTGTCGCTCGAGTTTCTCAGCACCGCGTTCGGGACAGCAGGATCGGGTATCGCTGCCGCGAACCAATGGCGCGCCTCACGTATAGTCCTTCGGAGTCACCCCTCATGCAGATGCCCGCACTCGCACTCGCCGCCGTCGCCGGGCGACGCCAAAAGACCATCGAGCTCGCCCAGGAGATCGAACGCAAGGGGTTCGCCGGCATCTATTGCGCCAGCTTCGGCGACAGCCTCGGCCTCTGCCTCTCGATTGCCCACGCGACCACCACGCTCCAGTTCGGGACGACGGTGGTCCCCATCTACTACCGCACGCCGTTCGACATGGGCCAGCAGGCCGCGTACATCCACGAGATCGCCGGCGGCCGCTTCCGCCTCGGCATTGGCGTGAGCCACGAGCCCGCGAATCGCCGGCTCGGCGTGCAGACCGGCAAGCCCCTCAAGGACATCCGCGAATACGTGACCGCCATGCGCGCCGGCACGCAGGCGTACGGCGAGCTGCCGCCCGTCATCCTCGCCGCCCTGCGCGTGAAGATGACCGAGCTCGCCGCCGAGGTCGCGGAGGGCGCCGTCTGGGCGAACGCCTCGCGCTCGCACATGGCCGCCTCGCTGTCGCACGTCCCGAAGGCGAAGCTCGAGGGCGACTTCTTCATCGGCGACATGCTTCCCACCTGCATCGACGACGATGACCGCAACGCCGCCATGAATGTCATGAAGCGCACGCTCACCGGCTACGTCATGCTGCCGAACTACCGAAACTACTGGAAGGAAGCCGGTTACCAGGAGGAGATGGAGGCGATCGAGAAGGCGCTCGCCGCGGGAAATCGCGAGGCGATCCCGGGGATGATGAGCGAGCGCTGGCTGGCCGACTCCACTCTTTACGGCACGAAGAAGGAGGTCATGGAGGGCCTCGGAGCCTGGTTCGCCGCAGGCATGAAGACCCCCATCCTCGTCCCCTCCTCCACGAAGGGCGGCCAGATGGTCGCCTTCGCGGAGATCATGGACGCGTTCTCCTAACCACGAGACGAGTCCCAGCGCGAGCATCAGCGAGCATGAGATGGTGCCGTACCACAGCTCGCCCTGGGACCCCTGGATCGTCTCGACCTGTCCGCCCTCTCTGCGGTTCACTTCATCCTGGGAGGTCCGCATTGCCCGGCATCGCTCGCTTCGCCCTCGTCGTCCGCGAATACGACGAGGCAATCGCGTTCTACACCGAGAAGCTCGGGTTCGAGCTGCTCGAGGACACCGACCTCGGCGGCGCGAAGCGCTGGGTGCGGGTCGCACCGCCGGGCAACACGGGCGCTGAGCTGCTCCTCGCCCGCGCTGTAGACGACGAGCAGCGCTCGCGCATCGGCAACCAGGCAGGCGGCCGGGTCTTCCTCTTCCTCGAAACCGACGACTTCTGGCGAGACTTCGAAACATTCCGCGCCCGTGACGTCGAGGTCCTGCGGGAGCCGGTGGAGGAGACGTACGGCACTGTCGCCGTCTTCCTGGACCTCTACGGGAACAAGTTTCGACCTGATCGGGCCAGCCAGCAGCGGGGCCTCCTCGTAGCCGACCCACCGGCTCCGGATGAGACACGGCGATTCCTCCACGCTAGAGTGAGGCACTCGCGACACTTCAGGGGGCACTGCCATGGCATGGGACTTTAAGACCGAGCCCGAATTCCAGGAGAAGCTGGACTGGATCCGGTGGTTCTGTGAGGAGAAGGTCGAGCCGCTCGCCTACGCCCTTCCCTACGCGGTCCGCATGCCGGATCCGGTCGTCAGGGGATACGTCAAGGAGCTGCAACAGGAGATCAAGGACCAGGGGCTCTGGGCGTTGTTCCTCGACGAGGAACTCGGCGGGCCCGGCTTGGGGCAGTTGAAGCTGGCTCTCGTCAACGAGATCCTCGGCAGGTACCCGTCGGCACCCTCGCTGTTCGGTACCGCCGCTCCCGACACCGGCAACATGGAGATGCTGGCCGCCTACGGCACGAAGGAGCAGAAGGAGCGTTGGCTCACACCGATGCTCAATCAGGAGATCTGGTCGGCCTACTCGATGACCGAGCCCCAGGGCGGATCCGACCCGAACCTGTTCAAGACGCATGCCGTTCGCGACGGCGACGAGTGGGTGATCAACGGCGAGAAGTGGTTCACGTCGGCTGGTCGAGCGGCTGACCTACTCTTCGTGATGTGCACCAACGGCATGTTCGTCGTTCCCAGGGAAACGCCCGGCGTGGAGATCATGCCGGAGCCTCGCAGCCACAACCACATCATTTACCGGGATGTCCGGGTGCCGGCCGACCACCTGCTCGGACCGGAGGACGGCGCCAAAACGCTGGCTCAGCGGCGCCTGGGCGGCGGCCGCATTCACCACGCCATGCGCACGATCGCCCAGTGCACACTCGCTCTCGACATGATGTGCGAACGGGCGCTGTCGCGTGAGTCACATGGTCGAGTCATCGCCGAGCACCAGATGGTGCAGGAGAAGATCGCCGAGTCGTATGTGAAGCTCAAGATGCTGCGGCTCTACGTGCTCGAGACGGCCTGGAAAATTGACAACTCGTCCACGCAGGAGGCCCGCACCGACATCGCCGGCGTGAAGTTCACCATGGCGAGGGTGCTGCGCGAGGTCAGCTTCGACGCCCTGCACATCCATGGCTCGCTAGGCACGACCGACCTGACACCCCTGCAAGCAATGTACGCCGGAGCACCCACGATGGGTCTCGCCGATGGCCCCGACGAGGTGCACAAGGCCACCGTCGCCCGCAATGTCCTGAAGAGTTACCAGCCCCACGAAGGGAACTTCCCACGCGAGTTCCTGCCCTACAAACGGGAGCAGGCGTGGCAGAAGATGGAGCCCATCTTCGCGGCCCGGCCCGAACTGGGAGCAGCCGCCGAGAACTGGAAGAAGTACCTGGCCCGCCGCGGCGGATGACGACAGTTGTCGGGCCGCTGTCCGCTGTCGCCTGTTGCGCCCTGCCTGGGGCTGAAGGCCGATGGCCGACAGCCCGTCCCGTGCGAAGATGATCCCATGTATGAGTCCGAGCTCCGCGTCGCCACCGAGGCCGTCCGCGAAGCGGGGGCCGAGGTGGCGCGCCTGCGCCGCGACGGCCTGCGCTACGGGCGCAAGGACGGCTGGGAGCTCGTCTCCGAGGCTGACATCCACGCCGCCAGGGTCCTGCATGACCGCATCTGCGCCGCCTTCCCGGACGATGGCTGGCTGAGCGAGGAAGACCAGGACACAGCCCGCCGCCTCGGCTGCGAGCGCGCCTGGATCGTCGACCCAATCGACGGCACTCGCGAGTACCTCCAGGGCATCCCCGAATACGCGCTCTCTGTGGGCCTAACGGTCGCCGGCAAGCCGGTCCTCGGCATCGTCTACAACCCCGCGACCGAGGAGCTCTGGGCCGAGCAGGTGAACGGCGCGACCGAGCGCACTGCCAGCCCCTCGAAGGCGAAGTACGACGTCCTCGTAGGGCGCGGCGAGCACTCCTACGACGACCTCCCGCCGCTTCCGGCGGGCGCGCGCGTCCATGGCGTCGGGAGCGTCGCCTACCGCCTGGCGCTCCTGGCCGCCGGGAAGAAGGGCGACGCCGTCCTCACCGGCTACGGGCGCATGGAGTGGGACGTGGCTGCCGGCGCCGCCCTCTGCATCGCCGCCGGGCTGCGCGTCACCGATGTCCTGGGCGAGCCCCTCGCCTTCAACAAGCCCTCGCCCCACATTCGCGGCCTCCTCGTGGCCGAACCCGGCCTCCACGCCCGCATCGCCGACCACATCGACCAGTGGTAGTCCGCGTCGCGCGATCGGTGCCGCGCGCGTAAGCAAGCGGTTCGTGCTCTCCCCAATGGTTGCCCGTCGAAGCGCGAACCCACCTCCAGCCCACCGAGGCGCCGCCGCGACGGAGCCGCGCGCGTGAAGCAAGCGGTCAAGGTGCTCGACCATGGGTCCCCCTAAAGCACCACCGAACACGGCGCGAACCCGCTACACTCCCTCTCCACACGACCCACGCGGAGTGAATCGTCACTACGCCCAGAAGGAGACCACCATGCCAGTCGTATTCGTCCATGGGAACCCCGAGACCGCCGCCATCTGGGACGACCTCATCCCTCACCTCGGCCGCGACGACGTGGTCACCCTTTCGCCGCCCGGCTTCGGTGCGCCCGTCCCAGAGGGTTTCGGCGCCACCAGCGACGAGTACGTCGCCTGGCTCGCGGCGGAGCTGCGGAAGCTCGACGGCCCCATCGACCTCGTCGGCCACGACTGGGGCGGCGGGCACGTCATGCGCATCGCCATCGAACACCCTGACCTCATCCGCTCCTGGGCCACCGACATCGCCGGGGGCATGGACCCCGAGTACGTCTGGCACGACCTCGCCCAGGTGTGGCAGACGCCCGGAGCCGGCGAGGAAGCGGTCAAGGGCATGGCCGCGGCGCCCGTCGAAGCGCGCGCCGCCCAATTCGAGTCGCTCGGCATGAGCAAGGCCGTCGCTGCGAACGTCGCTGCGGCCGTGAACGAGGAAATGGGGCGCTGCATCCTCGCCCTCTACCGCTCCGCCGCCCAGCCCGCGATGAGCGAGTGGGGCAAGAACCTCGAGCTGGCCGCTGTGAACCCCGGACTCGTGATCATCGCCACCGAGGACCACTTCGTCGGCGGCGAGGTGCTCGCACGCCGCCAGGCAGAGCGCGCGGGTGCCCAGGTCGCCATGCTCCCCGGCCTCCACCACTGGTGGATGTGCCAGGACCCGAAGGCTGGCGCCGAAGCACTGAACGCGTTCTTCACCACTCTGGACGATCCGGTCCCCGCGTAGCCCGGGCGGGAGTCCCAGCGCGCGCGTCAGCAAGCGTGCCATGCCGACTCGCCACCGATCGTCCCCGTTCGAGAACGCGTTCCCCCTCTCCACGGGCGCGTGGAGAGGGGGTCAGGGGGTGAGGCTCTTCGTGTACATGTGCTCCATCTCCACCAATTCGAATCCCACCGAGGGGTAAAGCGCAGCCGCACCTTCGTTCACGCTCGCTGTGCCGATGGTCGCCGTCTGCATGCCCTTCGCCTTCAACCGCCGCAGGCCCTCGCGGATCGTCGCCTTCCCGAGGCCCTGGCGCGCGAAGCCCGGCCGCGTCCCGACTGGCTCGAACGTCCCCACTCCGCTGCCCACGTCCGCCCAGCATATGCAGTAGCTCACGAGCCGCCCGTCCGGCGCCTCGAGCACCACATCCAGCTCTGCGTCGTACTCGGGCGCCGCCCGAAGCCTGCGATACTTCTCGGCACTGAAGGTCGACGCCCCCCAGACCGACCAGGCGTCGCGATGGAGATCCGCGCGTTCTTCGATGTCGTCGTCCGTGGGGTATCGCAAGCGGTACCCGGGCGGCAGCCCTGGGGGCGGGATTGTGCGATCGAGCGCCTGCGCGTAGCGGTAGCCGCCGCGCTCCTGCCTCACATACCCGTGCTGTTCGAAAATAGCGATGCGGCCCACGTCTGAATCCCGAGCATCCGAAGAGAGCGTTTGCGTCCCGAGCATCGCGTAGGCCCGCGGCAACGGCTCCGGCGACGCGTTGGCATACGCCTCCTGGCAGCGGCGTTCGGCCCACGCCAGCATCTCCGCGGCAAGCGCCGGCCCGGCGGCCAGACCCCCGCGGGCGTTGAGGTCCATGCGCACGGGCGGTTCCAGCGCCACCCAACCCGCGAGCTCCTCGCCGTCGAACCAGAGGCGGATGTCCTCCGTCTCGGGCGTGTCGTAGAGCCGCCAGGCGATGTCGCCGGGGTGCTCGTAGACCGGATGGAGGTCGCGCTCCGCCACGGCGCGGCGGGCAAGGCTGATGAGGGCAGAAAGATCCGCGGGAGTATACCCGCGCGAAACGTAGGTGGTCACGATGGGCTCCTGGCACACTGGGCCCTTCCCCGGAAGGACGGTACGTGGACGGGAGGATCGCTTAGCTGACCATCATGCACCTGTTGTGAGGTTGACTGAGACAGTATTCCCGCGGACCACCGGCGTCAAAGTAGCGGCACGCTCGGGTCGCTACACGCCCAGGACGCCGCCGGCGACCATGCCCAGTGCCAGTGCCAGCGGGAGAAGCGGCATGTCGACCCACTTCTTGCGCAGCGCGGCCACGAGCTCAGCTCCGATCAGAACGACAGGAATCAGCAGCGCGAAGACAAGCGCTCCGTTCCCCTGCAGGCTCCATCCGTCACCTGACGGCCCGTGGTGGTTCGCCCAGTCAATCAGCAGCCTGATGCCCACGCCGAGCAGGAAGGTGACGGCGACAGACTCCATCGAGAGACGAGCGCGAACGTCCACAACCTGCTCCTCACTTTCGGAACGGACCGGTCGGGTCGTGTTCCACGACCGAGCGGATTCTACACGACCAGCGGTAGCATCTCGCGCCAGTTCGATGACGGGCGGAATGCCCGGAGACGCCGGCCCCGTGCCGGAGGATGACGTGACCGCTTGCTCACGCGCGCGGCTCCGTGCCGGTCGACAATCGACAATCGGAAATCGACAATCGCACTATGAGTGTGCGTATCGGCATCGGTGTCCCCGGGTTCCCGTTCTCTTCGCCCGCGAAGTTCCTCGAGTGGGTGGACCTCTGCGAAGAGAGCGCCATCGACTCCCTCTGGTTCAGCGAGCGACTCGTCTCGCTTCAGAATCTGCCCGAGCCGATGATGGCGATGGCCGTGGTCGCGGGCCGCACGAAACGGCTGAAGTTCGGCATGAACGCGGTCGTCCTGCCCTTCCGCGACCCGCTGGTGCTCGCGAAGGAGTGCGCCACCCTCGACTTCCTCAGCGATGGCCGCCTGCTCCCCGCATTCGGCGTGGGCGCCGACACCGCACCCGAGTTTCGCGCCACCAGCCGCAAGCCCCTCGGCCGCGGCGCGCTCTCCGACGAGATGCTCGAACTCATGCCGCGCCTCTGGAGCGAGGATCACGTCACCCATCACGGCAAGCACTTCCAGTACGAAGACGTGAGCATCAGCCCGAAGCCGAAGCAGCAGCCGCTCCCGGTCTGGATCGGTGGTAGCTCCGACGCGGCCATCCGGCGCACGGCAACGCTCGGCAGTGGCTGGCTCGCCGGGCTGCAATCACCCGCGCAGGTCGCGCCCGTCGTCATCAAGATCCGCGCCGCAGTCGCCGAAGCCGGCCGCGAGATCGAGCCCGACCACTACGGCGCGGGCTTCCCCTTCCGCTTCGGCTCACTCGACGAGCCCATCGTCCAGCGCACGATGGCGGGCTATGCCCGGCTCGGCGGTGACATCGACGCCGCCACTACCTTCGCCATCGGCGACGCCGCTGGCATCACGGCCCGCGCCCGCGAGTACCTGGACGCCGGCATCTCAAAGTTCGTCCTGCGGCCCCTCGGCGGCAGCGACGAAGAGATGATGGACCAGACGCGCCGCCTCATCGCCGAGGTCATCCCCGAAGTCCATGCCTGGTAGCGACCCGTCCGATCCTCCGCGCCGAACGACCCTGCCGATGCGCTACAATCGTCAAATGGCCGTGCTTGCCCAGACCCACATCGTTGCAACGCCGGATACGATGAGCGGCGCGCCGCGCATTGCCGGTCATCGGATCCGTGTCCAGGACATCGTCTTTTGGCACCTCAAGCAGGGACGGGGCATCGGCCAGATTGTAGACGAGTACCGGCTGACGCCCGCGGAGGTGCATAGTGCCCTCGCCTACTACTACGACCATGTCGACGAAATCGAGGCGGCCTTCGAGGCGGATCGGAATGCCGCCCAAGAAATGGCGGCTGGCTCCCCATCTCTCCTCACCCCCGAACGGATCGCTGCGTTCCGCCAATCCCTGAATGGTTGAGCGCCTTCGGCTGTACCTCGACGAGAATGTCAGCCAGCGGATCGCCGAGGCGCTGGTGCGGCTCGGTCTCGACGTGCTCACGGTGAGGGATGCCGGTCGGACGTCCCAACCCGATGAGGCTCAGCTCGCACACGCCGCGTCCTTAAACCGCGTCCTCGTCACCCACGATCGCGGGATTCGCGACACACACTGGCGACACCAGCCCCATGGCGGGGTGTTTTTCGCGCCGCAAGAAACGGCGGCACAGGCGGTCGTGGACTGGTTGGAATTGGCTTGCTCGGTCCTCACCGCCGAGGAAATGGGCAATAGGCTTGAGGTCTACAGTCCATAAACGCGGCGTACGCTGCTTGCGTTATCTTGATGCTGCCGGCTCCACCTTTATGTAGAGCGCGGCCTCCGAGTCGTCCGCCCCGAGCTCCTTCGAGGCGCCAATGATGGCGTGCACCCGCTCGCCGTCGGCGATTGCGATGAGCCCCAGGCGCTCCCAGGCCGGCACCTTCTCGTTCACCAGCAGGTCCGACACTTTCCGCTCGATCCCGTGGTAGAAAATGCGGTCGCCGTTGACCAGTGGCCGCACACGCAGCGCCCCCTTCATGGCGGAGGAGTCCACCCGCGCGTATCCCGCACCCGCCACGACCGGCAGGGGGTCACCGGCGACGGTCACACGCCAGGGGCCTGCGATCGTCACGCCCGGGACATCCAGCACGCGCCCCTGGAAGGAGTCGCCTTCAAGCAATGGCGGCCCGAGCCGTGCCTGCCCGCAGGAGACCTCGACTACGATGTCCCCGAACACCACTTCGCCCGCGCCGGAGGTGAGGATCGACCGCAGGTTCTCCACCCGCGTGCGGTTGACTTCCGGCTCCCGCTTGAAGAAGGCCGCCTCTCGTTCGACTACGAGCGTGAGCGCCTCGCTCTGCAGGCCCGCCAGCTTCGCCGCGTCGAAGATGGCGCCGATCGGCAGGCGCTCCACTGGCTGCACGGCGAACGACTGTTTCTCGACTCCCTCGAACACCTCGCGCGCGGAGGCGGCGAGGCCGAGGAGGGCATCGTGCACGTCGGGGTTTACCGCCCGCAGCGCCGCGAGCGTCTCGTGACGGATGTGGTTCCGCGTGTAGCGCGGATCGTCGTTGCTGGGGTCGTGGAGGGGCGCGATGTCCGCCGCCTGGCAGATGACCATGGTGTCGGCCCGCCGCAACTCCAGCAGCGGGCGCACAAGCCGCTGCGCCCCACCCCCGGGCACGTCCGATACAGGCAGCATCCCGCGGATGCCGCGCACGCCGCTCCCGCGAATGATGCGCATGAGCACGGTCTCGGCCTGGTCGTCCGCGGTGTGCCCTGTGGCGATGGCGTCCGCCCGCTCCTTCTCGGCGACGAACCCGAGGAACCCGTAGCGCATCCGCCGGGCCGCGTCCTCGATGCCGGTGCCCTGCTCGACCGCGGCCAGTGCGACATCGCCCTCACCGCTAAAGAACGGGACCGCAAGGCGTGCGCTCAACTCCCGCACCCAATCGAGGTCGCGCCTGGAGTTTGGCCGGAGCTGGTGGTCGAAGTGCACGACCACGACCTCGAAGCCGAACCGCTCGCGCAGCTCGAGCAACACCAGGAGCATCGCCACCGAGTCTGGCCCGCCACTGACCGCCGCGATCACCTTCCGCGACCCACGGAACATCCGCTCGCGCTCCGCGAACTTCGCTACCTGCTCGATCAGCGCGGGCCTCACGTCAACGGGGGAAGAGCCGCTGCCACCACTCGCCCTCGGGCTCTTCTTCTGGCTCGACGCCCGGGCTGAGGACGCTGAACGGGACTTCTCCATCGCGGATATAGCCTAAGCGGCGACGGGCCTCTTGCTCCACGTATGCGTCCGAAGAGACGTACTGCTTGACCGCCTCCAGGTACGCCTTCTTCGCTTCGAGGTTGGCCACGCTGCGGTCCGCCGCGTCCTGGTCCTCGGAGAGCCGGTGGCCCTGCACGGCCCCCGCCGCGGCTGTGTAGATGAAGTACGCCGCTACAAGCGCGCAGGCGCCAAATATCAGGCGAGAACGGCGGGCAGTCGATAGAGCCATAACGTAGGTTCACAAACTACGACTGCGAGAATCAAGGCTCAAGTGCCTGTAAATGGCAGCGGTCGTTCAGCACTCGAACGGATATTCGTCCTTCTCGCACGACCACCGTCGATAGCGACGCTACATCCGTCCCAAAGGCGCGAAATGACCGCAAGTCCAGATCGAGCAACCGGCAAAGAACGAGCTTCAACACGAAGTTGTGCGTCACGACGGCAATATGGTCGTGCGTGATCGCGCGCAGATCAGAAAGAAATGGGTCGAGTCGTTCCGCAACCTCCAACAAGGTCTCCCCACCCGGCATACGCGCAGTCTCGGGGGAGTCTCCGCCCCACTCGCGCAAAAAGTCCGGATACCGTTCGCGCAACTCCGCGAAGGTGATGTTTTCTGTTTCACCGACGTCCATCTCGATCAGCTCGTCCCGCACGTAGAGGGGAATGTCGCGCTCGCCCGCGAGCGCCCGCGCTGTCTCGTAGGTGCGTGACAACGGGCTGGCGTAAATCGCGCCAAGCGGATGTTCCGCGAACCGTGCGCCGAGGGCGGCTGCCTGCCGCCGGCCGAGATCATTGAGCGGCACGTCCGCCCGCCCGAGCGTGAGGCCTGTGCGGTTATGTTCGGTCTCGCCGTGGCGGATCAGGTGGACGATCACGCCGGCTCCGGCTCCTCTTCTTCCAGGGGCGCCCACAGCCGCTGGATGAACGGCGTGAACCCCAGCGACCGCCAGAACTCCTCCGCGTCGCCGTCCTGGTTCAGGACGGTCATTTCGAAGTGGGCGACGCCGGCCTGGGTGCCCGCCCACTCACGCACCCCGGCGAACAGTTGGCGCCCGAGCCCCCTCCGCCGCGCGGCAGGCTCCACGTAGAGGTACCCGATGCCGACGTGCTGCTCCGGGAGCCGGTCTGCCGCGTTCTGCTCCACGCCCGCGCGGATGAACCCCGCCAGCCGCCCATCCACCTCCGCCACGAACAGCGTCCCGGTCGGCCGGGACAACAACTCGCGCAGCCCGGCGGTGAACTCGATCTCGCTCACGGGCGCGGGGATGATGCGCGGATCGGCGCCGGCGTTGTGCGTGCGCAGCGCCTGCCAGGCCCGGAACAGCGCGGGCGCGTCTGCGACGGTCGCTTCGCGAACGGTGCCGGTCACCGGTACGGTGCTCACTGGTACTGCCCCTTTCGCCGCCAGAGATCGCGGGCGGGCGACGGCTCATCCAGAAGGATAGAGGTCCGCGTAATCACGCCGTACTCAGCGCCCGGGAAGATTGCCGCGAGGATCTGCTCCGGGCGCCCGGTCATCTCCTGACCGGCGCGCAGCCGCATGGTGAGCGTTGTCCCGCCCTCACAGGGCGCAGCCGTCATGGTCGCGACCATTTCGCGCAGGTTGTAGGTGCGCGTCTTCTCCTTCTTCTCCTCGCTCCACGGGAAGTCGGTCTTCGCCATGAAGTCCTGGACAGCATCAGCGGCGGCGGCGGGCACGTCGACCAGGTCCACCCGGTACTCGCCCCACGCGACCGACGCCTGGGGCGCCATCGATGAGAGCGGCACTTCCACCACATCGACGAGCTCGAGATCCTCGGAGGTTTGTTCGGCGATGCGTGCGTGGAAGTCGGCCACGGCCACGCGCTCGTCGAGCGTCACGTCCATCAGCTCGCGTTCGCCGACGAACCCGAGTGGGAGCGGACCCGCGAAGCCAATCTTGGGATGGGGGGTGAATCCCTGCGAGTACGCGAGCGGCAGCTCCGCCCGCCGGATCGCGCGCTCCCAAAATCGCAGAACGTCCAGGTGCGAGATGTAACGTACCCGCTCACCCTTCCGGAACCACACCCGAAACCGCTGCTGCGCCATCGAGCGATTGTCGATTGCCGATTGCCGATTGTCGATTGCCGGACGTCCGGCGTTCCGAGTTCCACGTGAGTGCGGCCGCACGTAGCATCGCGGCTGCCGATGATTCGCTACACTTACGATGTCGAGGAGATCTACAGGCGGTTGGAAGTGTTTCACGGAATCTCGCGCGCCACGGCATCGGAGAGGCTCCACCGCATCAAGCGGTCGGCCAGCCTGCCGCCCGACTTCGCCACCTGCTTCGACCTCACGGGGAACGCCTACAGCAGCGAAGGCGGCGACTGGCTTGGATCGCTGACGGTCGGGGGTGCTCCGTGAGAACCCGGAAGATGTGGGCGGTCATCCGAATCGACCATTATCTCGAGGACCTGTTTGTCGACCGGGAGAAGCAGGAGAGCCCGGCGGACATCCTTGTGACGGTGACTCGCCTGTATGACGAGCCTGAGGTGGCCGCCCGTGAGGTCGCCCGCTTGTCGAACCTACGCGACCCCGCGCAGATCGAGTACTTCTCCGAGACGACTGAGGTCTGCTCGAAATCGCTCGGGCCCGAGGCTGTCGCCCTCATCGGACTCGATGACTACCGCAACGGTTCGCGCGTGGCCAGGGAGCAGGTACGTCTCGGTGGCGTGTGGGAGTCGGTCCGTGCGGCCACCAACCACCTCAACGGAGAGCGCGGCGTGCAGACACTGTGGAGCATTCGCAAGGCGCGGATCGGCGCGCCGTCGGTCCCTACCCGCTAACCGAGTCCGCCAGCTCCTCCGCCGCCGAGTGGGGGTCCAGCTGGCGGGCCGCGACCTTCGCGACGAGCGCCTCCAGCTCCGCCTCCGGCGTCGTCGCGCGGATCTTCTCGAGGAGGATCTGGCGGGCGATGCCCAGTACCTGGTGGCGGGCGTCGATGGCGCGCTGGCGGTCGAGCTCGCCGGACGACTCCAGCCACGCGCGATGCTCGGCGATCGCGTCCGCCACCTCCGCCAGGCCCTCGCCCTTGATCGCGGTCGTCTTGAGGATGGGCGGGCGGCGGCTGCCCTTTGGCGACAGCGAGAGCAGCGCGGAGAGCTGGCTCGCGAGGACGTCCGCGCCCGGGTGGTCTGCCTTGTTCACGACGAGGACGTCCGCGATTTCGATGATCCCCGCCTTCATCGCCTGGATGTCGTCGCCGGTGCCGGGGTTGTTCACGAGCACGGTGGTGAGTGCCGTGCCTGCGATCTCCACCTCGTCCTGGCCGGCGCCGACCGTCTCGACGAGCACGTAGTCGAACCCGAACGCGTCCATGATCGAGACGACGTCGTCGATCGTCGGCGCCAGTCCGCCGAGCGCGCCGCGGCTCGCCATTGAGCGCACATACACACCCGGGTCGAGCGCGAGGTCCTGCATGCGAATGCGGTCGCCGAGGATGGCACCCTGCGTAAAGGGGCTGGAGGGGTCCACGGCGACGATGCCGACCGTCTTCTCCCGCCGTCGATACTCCGTCGCGAGCGCGCTCACGAGCGTGCTCTTGCCGGAGCCCGCGCCGCCAGTAACGCCGATGGTATGCGCCTGCCCCGAGTGCGGGAACAGCTCGCGCAGGTACTCTCGTCCCTCCGGCGTCCCGTTCTCGACACGGCTGATCACGCGCGCGAGCGCACGCCGGTCACCCTCAAGGAAGCGCTGGAGAAGTTCGTCAGCCACGGCTTCAAGCAATACAAAGGGACAAAGAAACAAAGAACTTTCTTTGTATCCTTCTTGGTGCCTTTGTTCCTTTGTGTTTCAAAAAACGAACCTAGACCTCTACGTTCTCGTAGACGAACTTCACGATGTCCTGGGTGTTCGTGCCCGGGCGGAAGATCGCCTTGAAGCCGAGCTCGGAGAGGGCGCTGGTGTCATTCTCGGGGATGATGCCGCCGCAGAAGAGGAGCACGTCCTCGACGCCTCGGCTCTTCAGCTCGGCGACGACCCGCGGGAACAGCTCGAGATGCGCACCGGACAGGATGCTGAGCCCGACGACGTCGACGTCCTCCTGCAGGGCCGCCTCCGCGATCATCTCGGGCGTCTGGCGGATGCCCGTGTAGATGACCTCGCAGCCGCCGTCGCGCAGCGCCCGCGCGACCACCTTGGCGCCGCGGTCATGGCCGTCCAGGCCGGGCTTGGCGATGAGGACACGGATCTTCCGGGTAGCCGTAGGCGTAGTCATTGCGTCTCTCGTGATCGCCGCGGGCGCGACTCGCGCGCGGCTGGTTAGTGTCGTGCGAAGCAATTCTACGCTATGTCGCGCGAAGGGCGAGTGACCATCGACCGCAGTGACTCAGGGCGCCGCGCGCCACTCGCGTTCGAGGGCGGCGAGCTTCGCCGGGTCGAGCTCGCGTCCGGCGTAGCGGGCCTGTTCGTAGGCGTGGGTGATCTCGTCCGTCACGGGCCGGTGGAAGGTCGACTCGAGCACGGGCGCGAACTCCGCGGGTGTCTCCGAGGGACGGCGCGCGTGGCCCGTGCGCTCGGCCTGCTCCAACACTTCGCGGTAGAGCTGCGCGACCCCCGTGCCAGCCGGCGCTGGCTGGCGCCTGCCCCAGCCGGGCCGCAGCGAACGCCAGAGCCCGCCGAAGTCCTCACCGAGGCTGCCCACCGCCGCGCGTACAGGCCCTTCCTCCTCGCGTTCCTGCACACGCTTCCGCAAGCGGCTGAAGTACGCGACCGCCGCGATCACAGCAACGATCACACCAAAGATGAGAATGCTCCGGACCCCCGCGGCGCCGATCCGCTTCGCCGACCAGCCCTCGTCGCCCACCTCCTGCTCCTCCGGCTCGGACCGGGGCGCCAGGTTCTGGATCTCGACGAATGGGGGTCGCTCGTTGAACAGAAGGTCAAAAAGCCACGAGAGAAGGATCGCGGGCGGCGTGAGGATGATGGTGAGGATGATCTCGATCGTGCGGTCGAGCACCGGGCCGACAATCGGCCCAACCACCGCGAGCGTCACGCCCGCCACAACGACGCAGACGAGCGTCGCGGCAACCGTGCCGGCGAGCAGCGTGGCGGTTATCCCACCCGCGCGCACCTGCCCCAGCGTCACGCCGCTGAGCGCGAGCTGCGAGAACGCGAGTGCTGGAATCGCGACCGCGTAGAACGCGGCCGCCGCACGCCCGACCTCGCCCGCCCGCCCCGTGAGGGCGCCCAGGACCGCCACCACCGTGACGATAGCGAACAGCGGCCCCACGATCCGCGGCATCGCCTCCAGGTCCACGTCGTCCACGGATCGCAGCGACTGCCGCACCCAGAGGACGATGAGCATGACCGTCGAGATGGCGGCGTGCGAGCCCGCGCCCGTGGCTGTGTCGCTGCTCTGGATGAAGTCGGGGATCCAGTTGAAGTCCCAGAGCGCGAAGTCACCCGCGTACGTCATGCGAATGAACCCGTAGACGACGACGTAGCCAGCAGCCCACAAGGCGATGTACGACGCCCGCTCCGATAGTGCGAGCCAGTCCGTGAGGCGTGGCACCGTGAACGCCACCAGCGCCACCGTCACGAACGCGAACCAGGGCAACGCCCGTCGGTCCACGTCGTAGCCGGACGCGAACCACTCCGCGAAGGTGTAGAGCGCGAGCGCTTCGGCCAGCACGGCCGCTATCACGGCTGCGATGCGGATCACGCGACCGTCCCCTCCTTCGCGAAGGCATTGGCAACCGTGCGCATGGGGATGCCCTCCGGAACCGACTCCGCCGCCTTCTCGTTGGTCGCGACCACGAAGACGCGGTTCCCCTCAGCCGCGAGCCGCGCGATCATGCCCGCGAGCCGGGGCGGGATGAGCGAGGCGATGACCACGATCGTCGACCCCGCCGGAAGGCGGCCGCCCTCCCGCTCGATCGCACCCGCCAGGTCACCGAGCGTGAGCGGCTGGATCACCGCCAGGGCGTCAAGGATGCGGCTGAGCTGGTCTCGGGACCGCGATGGGGGCAACCGGATGGGCCGGTCGGCATCCGGGAAGGCGCCATTCGCGAGCAGGCCTACCGAGTACTTCACGCCCGCGGCCCAGACGGCGATGGACGCCGTCGTGGAGACAAGCCGTTCGAGCTCGTCCTTCAGGTATCCCTCCCATGGGTGCTCCATGGTGTCGATGTTCAGCATGAGGTAGAGCTGCTGCGTCGACGAGGGTTCGTAGACCCGCGACTGCAACTCACCTGTACGAGCCGTGGCCTTCCAGTCGATCCGCTTCAGCGGGTCGCCGGGCCGGTACTCACGCAGGCCGGCGACGCGGATGGGGTCCTCGAAGATGGGGTTGCGCCCCCGCCGCTCGCCGAACGGGCGGTCCGCGGGCAGTCCGAGGTCCGCAATGGGATAGACGCGCGGGTAGACCGTCACATGGTGCAGCGTCTCGATCTCCTTCGACTGCGGGAAGATCCCGAGGAGATCCGCCGAGCGGAGCTTCGTGGGCCCGACGTGGAAGTAACCACGCTCATTCGAGGCCAGCTTGAAGTCCCACGACTGCTGCTCGTACCAGCTCATCGCGCCCCGCCGCACGATCCAGCTCGTACCGGGCGCGGCGGCGGCGGCGAGGTGCTCGTCGGGCATCTCGAACTGCCCGGAAATCGCCATGCGCCACTCGAACCACGGCAGGGGCAGGAGCTTGCGATTCGAGAGCGTCACGCTCAGGCCCACTTCCTCACCGGCGAACGTGCGCCGCTCCGTCAGCCGCGAAGGCAGCTCCACCCGGTCCCAGAGGTGGCGGCTCCAGTAGCGCGCAATGCCGCCAATCACGATCACAACGAAGCCGACAGCCGCGATCACGGGCTCGGCGATCGCAAACCCCACGGCCACGAGCAGCAAGCCCACCACGAGCCACGCGTCGCGGAATGGCACGGCCTAGACCTCGACGGGCGCGGGCACCCGCTCCAACAGCTCAACGAACACCTCCGCCGCGTCCCGGCCACGGAGCCGCGCCTGGCTGGAGAGGATGAGACGGTGCGGGATTACGTGCGGCGCCATCTGCTTCACGTCGTCTGGAAGCACATAGTCTCGCCCCTCCACCACCGCCCGTGCGCGCGCCGCCCGGAAGAGCGCGAGACTGGCACGCGGGCTTGCGCCCAGCTCGAACGCGGGCTCCTCGCGCGTGCTCCGGACGATGCGCGCCGCATAGCGCCGCACCACCGGGTCGATGTGCAGGCGTGACAGCGCGATCGTCATCCGCGTGAGCTCCTCGGCGGTAGTCACGGGCTGCAGATCATCGAGCGGGTTCGCCGTCTCGAAGCGCGAAAGGATTTCGTCTTCGCCGTCCTCGTCCGGGTATCCCAGCCCGATGCGCAGCATGAAGCGGTCGAGCTGCGCCTCGGGCAGCGGGAACGTGCCCTCCAACTCCACGGGGTTCTGGGTCGCCATCACGAGAAACGGCCGCGGCAGCTTCGTGGTCACCCCTTCCACCGTGATCTGGCGCTCCTCCATCGCTTCCAGTAGGGCTGCCTGTGTCCGCGGCGTGGCGCGGTTGATCTCGTCCGCGAGCACGACCTGCGCAATCAGCGGACCCTCCCGGAACGCGAACTCGCCTGACTTCTGGTTGTAGTAGTGGATGCCCGTGATGTCCGATGGCATCAGGTCGGGCGTGAACTGGATGCGGCGAAAGGAGCAGTCGAGCGAGCGCGAGATGGACTTGGCGAGCATCGTCTTGCCGATGCCGGGCACGTCCTCGAGCAGCACGTGGCCTTCGCAGAGAAGCGCAATGAGCACGTGGCGGACCACGTCCGACTTGCCCACGATCACCCGCTCGACGTTTGCATGCAGCCGGTCGGCCACTTCCTTGATGGCGGCCACCTCATCGAGAGTGAGCCTGGTTGAGGGAGATTCGGTCATGGCCGGATGGTACGCGCGCCGCTTGCGAGTGGATAGCGAGGCCTCCGCTCGTAAAGTGCCCGCCCGCTAGACTCGAACGCGTGTTCAACGTGCGCACCATCGCGATGGGCTACAACGCTGTTTACCTCGTCGAGATGGCCGGTCGGCGAGTACTTGTCGATGCCGGGCCCGACTTCGAGGGCGCGGCTGAGGCCGTGGTGGCCGCGACGGAGGGCCAGAGACCAGAGTTCGTGATCGTGACACACGGCCACAACGACCACGCCGGCCTCGGGAAGTGGTGGCAAGAAGAGGGTGGTGCGTTGGTGTTCGTCAGCCGCGAGGACGCCGCATTGGTCCGGGCGCCGCACTTCTCCAAAGCCGGGGAGTTCGACGCCTTCACGGATTACCTCGCCGCGAGCGGCGCCCCGCCGGCCCTGCAGCAGGGCCTCGTCCGCTCCCTTGAAGGGCGCAGGGACTGGGTTCAGCGCGCCTCACGTACGGGCAAGTACCGGCCGGCTCGTCGAGGCGAGCGTTGGCCGACAAGCCTCCACTTCGAACCGTTCGAGCCCGATCTGCTCTGGGATGGAACGAAATTTGGGGACCTGGTCACGGTGCTCTGCCCAGGCCACACGCCGGGAAACGTCGTGCTCGTGGAACCGGATGAGGGGCTGCTCTTCAGCGGCGACCAGTTGCTCCCGGACATCACGCCCACGCCCGGCATCCAGTTCGTGCTCGACGGTTCAGGCGGGTGGGTTCGATTCCCCAGCCTCCCGCGCTTCGTCGCCTCCCTGGAACGGCTGCGCTCGTACCACTTCTCGCGTTGCTATCCCGGCCACGGCGAGCCCTTCGACAACGTGAGCGAGACGATCGAGCAGAACCTCACGCAGATTGAGCAGCGCACCGGGCGCGTGCTCGCCGAGCTCCGCCTGGCGGGCGAAGCCTCGGTCCATGAGCTGTCGGAGAGGCTCTACCCCCGCGCCCTCTCGCGACGCTGGTGGCAGATCGTGGCCACCATCCAGGGACACCTCGACCTCGTCGCCGCCCGCGGCCTGGCTTCGGAGCATGAGGGCGTCTGGCGAGCCACGCCCTGACGCACGGCAAAAGGCGGGAGCGTTGCACTCCCGCCTTCCTCCACCCGGTTGCATCCGCTGGGTTTACCCTCGCTGCTCCGACTCGACCGCGCGGGGCACGCGCGCATCGCCCTCACCGGTCTCGAGCAGGTCGGCGAACAGCGCCCGGTAGTTCACCATCGCCCGCCGCAACTCCTCGGTCGTCGCATCGCCGCTCTCGTGCCTCTTCGAAACCTCGTAGGCGGAGCGGTAGTTGGACACGAGCTCCGGGTGGTCGACCGAAATGTCAGCGGCACGGCGCTCGAAATCCCCCTCGATGGGATAGCCGCGCGCCTGCATCACTTCTTCCACGAGCGCGTCAGCGTCCCCGATGGCGGCCGAGGGGTCGTCCACGAAGCGAGCCTGGGACTCGGTCCAACGCGTCGTGAACGCGGTGTATTGCTCCTGCGAGAGCGGGCGCACGTCGAACACCTTCACGCGCTCGCGCCGGCTCTCCAGCTCCTTCTCCCCGGCGCCACGGCCCTGGTCGCGGACCACCCTGTCGTACTCAGGCCCGAACGTATCCCGCAGGTCGTCCGAGTGACGGCGGCGGAGATAGGACCAGGCGGCGAATACCACGACGATCGCGAGGACCACCGCGGCCACGATTGCAACAATAACCCACGTATCCATGTCCCCCAGCCTGCGCCTGGCGGCATCGCGAACGGATAACGGACGGATGCGCCTCGCTTGCGACACGCTCGGGAGTGTGAGATGCAGGCGATGGTAGGATCGGAGCGGGCCGGGGTGGCGGAATGGCAGACGCAGCCGACTTAAAATCAGTTGTCGAAAGCCCCAGGTGGCTCCCCTACCGGCCCGTTTTAGGTTCGAATCGACTGGCCTCAATGGTTGGCTGTCCGAACCGTAAACCAAGTCGTAAACCATAAGGCGGTGGGCGGATGCACCCGACTGAGAAGCGGATCGACGAGCCAAACGTCTCTCCGACTCGTGTGGTCAAACAGCACCACGTACCGGCGTTCATGCTGCGGCGATTCGCCAGCTCCGACGAGAGAATCACCTGTCGCAACTTGCGGACCGATCGTGTCCGCCGTCGCCCGTCCCCTACTGCGGCAGGGTACGAGCCAAGCTACTTTGACTTAGCAAAGGCGCGTGGCTTCTCACTGTCTCTGGAGAGTTGGCTCCAAGAGACCGAGGCCCGGGTTGGCCCGTTCATCGGTACGTTCGTCGCGGATCCGTCGAGCATAGAGTCCATGCCCCAGGAACGGCTACACGTCGTTGCCCGATTCCTGGCGTCTCTCCGGTTCCGGTCCCCAGCCTTCAGGGAGGAGTACGAGCGAGTTCGGACGTTCCAGCGGGACTGGGCGCGGCAGATGATCGACGGCTACTGCGATCGAGCCGGGGTCTCCAAGGAGACCAAGGAAAGCTGGCTGTCACGCGAGGTGCCTTTCTTCTCAGACGACGTTCCCGTTTCCGCCGTCGAGGCCGTCGCCGCCCACCTCGCAGAGTGCGACGACTACGCTCGCCTTCTCAGATCCATGCATTGGCGCCTAGGCATCTCGCCGAAGCCCCTGTTCCTATCAGACAATCCACTCGCGGGAGCGTATCTCTCTAAGCCCTTTGGCCCCGGTGGATTCGGCGACCTCACGTACTATCTACCGCTGGCCCCGCAGGTGCTGCTCAGGCTGACGCCCCCCAAGAATCTCGACGATCCGCCCCTCCGAGAACGTCGTGACTTCAGCACTTACGAGGCATCCGTGGCATCGACCGTCGTGGCTGGCGACGCTCACACGTATCTCTATGGAGAGTCACCTCCCTGGACCCGGGAGTCTGCTAAGAAGGAGTTGGGGCGACTCGAAACCCTGGCCGGGCATAATCAATGGGCGATGGGCCAAGGCGATCGGTACTCCAAAGATGGCCTCTGGCCTATCTTTCAGCTCGTGAGCCCCGATGATCCAGACTGGCACGGGCCGGTGCCGAAGGATTGGCCGGGGCGCAAGTGACACGCAAGCAGCCGACCCGGCGCATTCGATGTCACCCCAACTCTTTGCGGCGTGGAGGAGTTTGTGACCATTTGCGTGGCGATGAACTTTGGCGCTTACGCATTACTGGCGGCTGACACGCGAACACAGTGGGGAGATCCGCCGATCTGGGTCGAGGACGGAAAGTCTAAGGTCCACGAGACCCCTCTGGGCATCATTACCGGCGCGGGGCTGACCCAGGCTCTTGATGCGGTGCGACTGAGGCTGGAGTCGGCCCACGTCGAACACACCGCGCACATCCGGCAAATCATCCACGAGGAGCACGCCGCCGCAATGGAGCGGTTCAAGGGTCAGCCGGTTGATCGATGGTTAGCGAGGACCGGATGGTTCTTCACCTACGTAACTGTGGTTGACGGCACGTCCACGCTCCGCCTCGGCCTCATCCACGGGAACTACCTCAACGAGCTTGCTGCGTACGGAGATGGCGCCCTGTATCACGTTCCTCCCGGCGAGGCGAGGATCATCGCCCCGGGGGAAGCCACCGAGGCCGAGGCCGACGAACTGCATGAAAGGTTGGCACGCGAATTGCGCCCAATCTCAGACTTTCCGACGGCCCAGGATCACTTCGATCACCATCGCGCGCTGGCAGGAACGATGGTTGCAGTGGCTGCCTCTCGCTACCGCTCCGTATCGTGCGCGATGTCCGTGGGCGTGCACACTCTCGACGGCAATATTCAGGTCAGCGCTCCGGTGGACGTGCCCGCCATGCCCGACTAGGTACCAGCGCGCTTACTGACGGCGCCTGCGTGACTCGGCGCTGCGATACGACAGCCGAGCGAAATGTTCGCTGCGAGCTGCGGCAGTCCGCCGTTCACGTTCCTCGGGGCTCAACAGCCCCTCGGGATCTACCTTCCTCTCAAACGAGGACATGAGCTTGGCGTTGCCCTTCTCGCGCCACTCGCTCGTGTCGTGCCGAGCCTGGACTGCGTACCCGCCGATGCGTGCGATGTTCTTGGTTCGCGGCTCGCCTTTCTTGAGCGCCATGACTATCGCCCCTTTCCAGCCTTCCGCCGCCGCTGAGCCTCGGCGCTCTTGTAGGCCATGCCGACGTAGAACAGCTTGCGGGCTGCTGCGGCCCGCCTGTCGCGCTCCTCGGGGCTCAGCACGCCCTCCGGGTCCACGTCCCTGTGGAACTTACTGGCGAACGCCGCCCGGGCCTTTACGAGCCGTGGGCCGGTGTCCTGCTGGGACTGAACGGCGTAGCCGCCCATGCGAGCGATGTTGCGGGTACGTGACTCTCCCTTCTTGAGTGACATGGCTATCGCGCCCTCCCGGCCTTGCGCTGCCGCGCCCTCACCCCAGCGAGGGAGAGCCGGGCGAAGTGCGCTTTCTTTGCCATCTCGGCGCGACGCAGCCGTTCCTCTAAGGGCAGCACGCCCTCGGGGTCCACCTTGGCCGGAAAGGACTTCAGGAAGCCCGCTGTCGCCCTGGCCGCAATCTCCCGCGAGTCGTACCGCGAGTGGGTGGTGTAGCCGCCGATCTTACCGGCCAGCCGTGCATGAGTCTTGTTCTTGAAAGCCATCGTACTGGAGCGCCTTTCTCTGCGAGATACTCGATGATGAGCGGCGCTCTGGGTGTTTGGCAATAGATCGTGGAATTATTCGCAGCACAACCAACTTAATCGGTCAAGAAAGGTGGCTAAGCTGACAACGCTAGATAGGCTCACGGCCCGCGTAGGAGGCGCATGGCCCTGCCGCTCCGCCTCCGCAGCCACCTGTTAGGCGGCATCGACCATAATCAGCAGGATCTCTCGGTCTGAAAGGCGGGAGAGTTCGTCGATGCTCATTCGTAGTACACTCGCGCCCAGGCAAGGAAGACGCGGTTGGTTGTGCCGGTATCGAACTTGAACGACGTGGGGTAGATGTCTGCTTCGGTCGTGATCGTCCCCTGCGACACACCGTCGATGAACCACTCTGTAGTCGTTGGCCCTACTTCAATGCGCCATGTGTGGATAGCCGTGTCAATTGCTGCTCCTGCATCGTCTCCGTTGTCGGAGCGGAGGCGGAAGTTCGTACCATCTGAGACGATAGCGGCAACACTCCCTGCCGAGGCCGCGTCGGTTGTAGCCGGGGCGATGAATCCGATGTAGGTGTCCGTCTCGTTGGCGCTTGCAACTGTCCACTGAGCCCGGAACTCACAGCAAAGTTTAGTGGGTGCGGAGCCGAGGAACTTCTCCGCGACTTGGAAAGCTGAATATCCACCAAATATTATGGGTGAAGTCAGTAGGCTGCCAGCGACGTTCCCACCGATCATAAATGGAACGTCGTCACCCGAAGCGTTCAAATCTCCCGTGCCGCCCGGCGCAGTGATTAGGCTGGCAGCAGTCCAGCCCTGAGAAGCCCCCATGTTGGCGACGCCAATAGCATCCGCATCGCCAAATGGCCCGGCCCAGTATTCGTACCCCGGTGACATTAGCCACTTACTCGGGTCTGTGATAATTCCCACTCCGCCACCTCCTCCTAGGGAATCAAATAGTTCGGCTAGTACTGCCTCTACATCAGTGCCAGTAAAGTTCCCGCCAGCGTCAGCCACGGAGATGGCTGACGCGTCGTGAGCATCTGCCGCATCTGCAAGGTGGGCCTCTGCATCGGCTTGTAGCTCAGCCAGCGCGCCCTCTACGTCAGTCGCGGTGAAGTCTCCCGCCGCGTCGAGAATCGAGATTCCGCTGGCGTCGTGGGCATCAGCGGTATCGGCCCCGTGGGCCTGGAGCGCGTCCATCACCTCGGCCAGCGCCGCCTCAGCGTCCGTAGCTACATAGTTCCCGCCCGAGTCCAGTACCGAGACGGCAGAGGCATCATGAGCATCCGTCGTGTCCGCCGTGTGATCCGCGATAGCATCGTCCAGCTCTTCCAGTGCGGCCTGTACGTCAGTCCCAACCCCCACCAGGTCGGTGCTATCGACAGAGATGGCGGAGGCATCGTGCGCGTCCGAAGCATCAGCAAGGTGGGCATCTACATAGCCTTCAGTCGCGAGGTTGTCCCATGCCCCCGCCGCGAAGAGCCGCGCCTTGTCGGTATCACCGCGATACTCTAGCGTCCCGTCCTCGGGGTTCTCTTCGTCCACCAGCAGGCTGCTGAGGACCAGCCGCACTGTCTCGATAACCACCGACTTCAGGTAGGGATGGGGGTATCCGCCCTGCGCCGACGCTGTGCCCGGCCACTGCCCGGCGTGCTCCGACAGCAGATCCCAAATATCGTCTATGCGTTCGTCAGTCAGCATAGGCATCCGCGAAGTCGCAGCGTGTCAGCTCCACCATCACGATGCTGCTTGCGCTCGCATTCGTAGAGGCCCCTACCGTGGCGTTGGTCTCGGTCTCCTGCACGTTCGTCACCAGGAAGCGTGTGGTGCGTCCCGTCTCGTAGTCTGGAATTCTGAGGGTGAGCACCGTGAGGCTGTTCTTCCAGGCCCGGAAGACGCGCACAATCTCCGCCCGGCCCATGCCCAGGCGCCTGCCGCCGATCATGGCGTTCTCATCCGCCACGATGGCGAGAGAGATGGCATCGAGCTGCTTAGGGCGTGAGAACCCGAACGCCCAGAGGCCGTACACCTCGGGACGATCTGGCCCCCGGCTGGGACTGTCTACCTCGCCAATGAGCCGGATGTTGAACATCTGCCCATTTGTGTTGGCAGGGGCGTACCTCGTCGCCCTTAGTGCGGGGTACCCCGCAGCCCCACTGATAACAATGCTTCCGCTGCCCTCCTGAGTGCTCAGAAGATCCTGGTAGGTTGTAGAACGATCCGCTGAAACCCGGAGTTGGAACGAGTCCCCCGAGCTAGCGCGGTATGCAATCTCGCACCCCATCAGGACGGACTCAACGGTGGCATCGCCCTCTGCTGGAACAAAGTCGCCAGAGTTCCATTCGCTGGCCGATGGGTAATCGTAATCAGACTCATCGAAGTACGGAACGGTAGAGCGGCCCAGTGCGAAGAAGTGGTATCGCCCGGTTGCATCGGCATGAGTCGGGAATACGGCCCCGATCTCCAGGTACCCCGGAGACGAGCCTTGGGCGGCGACCAAGAACCCGCCATGGACTGTAGCAATATTTACAAAGGTGAACGGCGCAAGTGGGTGGAATACGAACCCATCCGTGCCCACTGGAATAGCTCGGACCAACCACACGTCTTGACCCGACGCGAACCCATTGCCGCCCAGCGTCACTATCAAAAAGAGGCTGCCGTACGCTTCAACACCGTGATGGATGATGAAAGCCCCTTTCTCAGGCAGGCTCTCGGGGTGGAGCGGCCTGGAACGACCTCGGCCCACGCGCAATGAATGTGGGAATCCTGGTACGTAGAGGTAGCCGCCAGCCGTGAAGGCCCATCGAGCACTCTTGGGGTTCGGGAACTGCGCTGACTGCGGTGTCTGGTTGTGAAACTTGACCGAGGGATCGGCCTGGAATGCGCCGTCCTTTCTGATCGGCCAGAGGGTGCCTCCATAGTCGATGAGCTGCTCTATCGCAAAGGACTGATCCGACACCACATATTCGTTGGGGTCAGCGGGTGACCAACTCGCAAGCGTGAGTGGCGCCGCAGTACAACCCGAAACCTGGTTCGTGTCGTGCGCGCGATAGAGCCGATCCCCTACCACCCCGAGGGCAATGGCAAAGGTGTCGTCCGCCGCCTGTGACCACACCCCGGCTGCGCTGCGCTTCCAGATCTTTTCCGAGGCTCCCATCGCGACGATGATCTCGTCGTTGAAGAGCGCGGCGTCCACGGCTGACTTGCCTACGCCGAAGTCCTTGTCTGTTGCATCAGCATGGGCGCCGCCGTCAAGGTCGATGGTGAAGCAAAACCGGCCACCAATGAGAAACAGCTTGCCTTCGCTCTGAATGTGGATGATCTTGGTGGAGTCATCGGCGTCGAGGGTAACGATGTTTTCTTGCGGAGGTGGAACCATCGTCCCCCAGGAGCAATCCATCCGCGTGGCTGCATCGACCGTGGCAACGTGGCGCACAAGCGCATACCCGCCCGGTTTCTCCATCTTGTTTCGAGCCAGCCCTTGCGAGCAGTCGTGCAGCGGGATGCGCCAGGGCGTGCTCGGATCGCCGGGCTGCCATGCTCGTGTCTCAAGCGTGTAGCCCCTGCCGCCCTGTCCTGTGGGCGCGAGGGCAAACTGGTAGGTACCGTTGCCGTTCGGGCCAGCGGTCGTCGCTACCGGGTCAGTGATGTGGATGCCGTCGCGGTTAGCTGCCACCCGTCTTTCCTCGGCAGGTTGCCGACTTGTGAGTGGCCAGAGCCGCGTCGATTTCGACCAACTTCAGCGCAAGGTGCCTGGTGGCCTCAGCCAGGAGTGGGGCGTGTTCGGGATCGCGAGGATCGATGGTGAACCCTCCGCGCCAATCGCAGTCCGCGCAAGTTCCGATAATGTCGATGCCGTTCTCGCCCGCTTCCAGGCCGTAATACTTCATACCCACATTCCCTTCGTTTGTGTTCGGTGCTCAGGCATTAGTGCTGCGCCTCCGCTTGAGCTATCAAGGACTCCACGTCTTCGTTCGTGCCGTAGACAGCTCCCGCCTTCCGAAGAAACTGTCGAAACTCTCGTCTTGCCCGTTCGCCCGGAGCGGGGTGATCCGAGTCGAATTCACCCGGTTCCACCTTTGCCTGACGAGCCTCTGCGAGGATCGACTCCGCAAACCTGCGTGCCTCGTCCAGTTCGCCTAACCCGTACGTTTGCACAGGTTCAAGATCGGACTCCTTCAGCAGGCGCTCCACCTCATCCACTGCTGCGTTCTGCTCGTGGTGCTGATCCTGAGTGATCCCGAGGAAGTGCCTTGCCCACCGGCGCGCGTTCTCTATCACTGCGTCGTGGCTGATGCGTGGCCCTTTCACGAGTGGCGCCTTGCCCCCACCCGCCACAAACAGCACCAGGACTAGATACGGAAAGAAATGCTGGACACAGATCGGGAGGGATGGCCCTGACTCATTCAAAGACAGTTCCCAATCGCCGGACTGCGGACAGAACAAGCAGCGGTGCATCTAATCCATTATACAGCCGCTGTATAATGGATCTTATAGAAGAACACCCGGTATCTACCGGTGCAGGCATCAACGAGCGTGGTTTTACTGTCCGACGACTTCCTGTACTTCGTGCCAAAGGGCACGAGCCTCTCGCAAGCTACGGCGGCGCTGTTCGACACGCCAAAGGTGCGAGCTGCCATCAATCCACCGCCCGCGCTCGCTGCCTACTCTGGCCCCCCGGCATGGGCTGAACAGGATGGCCTCGGGCACTATCACGATGGCAACATCTGGCGCAACAACAACGACGGCTCACCGTACGTCGATACGTCCGCGTACGTCCCCATCAACCCCCCGGACATCGCACCCCCGGCTCCCGCTCCGTACCGTTCATCGGGAATAGTCGATGGACTTGGCGTGGGGCCGGGCTTGTTTGACCCTGGTGGCGCCGGTGCAGCGACTGAGTTCTCGCCCCTCGTCTACCGCGACGAGCATGGCAACACTTGGGATGACGCGGCGCAAGCATGGCGAGACAAGTCCGGCTATTACTCCACTCCCTCGGGATGGAGCCTGACGCCTGGGGGCCGAGACGAGTACGAGTTCGAGAACGTCACCGAGGGCGTGGTCCCCACGGCAGAGGAGGCGTACAGGGCGTACCAGCGCACCCCTTCCCCGATTGAGGAGGCCCGCCGCGAGGAGTTTGGGGCGCTGCG
>JBBDMZ010000007.1:58769-146852 GCA_040877955.1 Dehalococcoidia bacterium
CGCGATCCCGAGAGAGAGCGCAGCGCCTACCAGGGCATCAGCGAGATCATGTCCGGGCTTGAAGAAGTCGCCCAAGAGAAGACGGGCTCCGTATGGATGGACACCGACGTGGGCGGCGGGCGGGACGTACTGCGCCGAGAGGGCTATATGGGCCTCGACGGGAAGCCGCTCTATGCGCCTCGTACCGGAACTGCTGCCACGCGGTACGCAGAGCAACTGGGTAAAGCAGCGCAACCCACCGGCTGGCTCACGCAGACAGTCGTGCCCGAACCGCTAATCGAGAAGCTGCCGGACTACAAATACGCCCCCGTCGAGTCGTTCGCTCGACAGGCAACCACCCCAGCTGGCCTTGCGAGCGCAGGCGTCGGGGGCATGACCGCCGCACCAGCGCGGGCACTCATCAGCGAGCTGCTCGCGAACTACGGCAGCATCGTGGCTCCCACCGTGGCGCGAGAAGACTTCGGCGTAGAGGACCCACGGGCGTTGACCGCCATTGGCCTGGCGTCGGCAGGTGTGGGCGGTGTGGCAGGCTTCGCCTCTCCTTCGATAGCTCGCGGCGCCGGAAGGGCTGCGCGCGACCTGGACGCTCGGCTGGCCGGGGACACGATCCTCGACCCGACCACGGGCCAGGCCATCGGCGGCTCAGAGTTCGGCGGGGGCTACCTCGGGCCACTGGCGCGCGGCGAGAAGGTCGTGGCGGACGATGGAGCCCAGTACACGGTCGCTCAGGCGACCGAGGGCGCATCGGAGTCGCTCGTGCGCGTGGCGGATGATGCGGGGGCGGAGCTGGAGATCCCGCGCACCAACCTCCAGCCCATCGACGGACCGGGTCGCTCGATCCTGGGCACCGCTGGCCGTATCGCTACCGCTCCCATTGCGATCCCCACGAAGCTCGCGGCACAGGCGTACGGACGACTCCCCGGCCTCAAGAAGACGGGGCTCGGCGGGATGGCCGACGAGATCGTGAACGCTCCGGACATCGACGGTGAGGCGGGCCTGCTGCTGCTCAAGGACTTCAGTGACACCCAGAACCTGCCACTCTCCGCGAAGGTTAGCAATGCCTTCTGGCGGACTCTGGGGGTTGCCAACAACCGCTTCACCACACGCCTCGACGATCCACGGACGACGTGGGTTGGGCGCGTGTACCAGTACAACGAGCAGCGGGCGATCCCCGACGTGTCAGCGGCCATGGCGCGCATGTCCTCGGCCCTCGAAGTTGACCAACTCTTCGAGCTCGACGACTTCGGGCGAGTGGTGACGCCGGATGGGCGGCTCCTCCCTGATCTCACCGTGGACGGCCAGCTCGTGCCCCGGAAGGAAGGCGGCATCCGCGAGGGTGCCATCCTGGCGGACGTAGCCGCGAAGGTGAGCCACTACGAGGCGCAGGGGCTGATCTCTCCCCAGCAGGCCGCTGCTCTCCGCCAGTGGTCGCAGGACCTGAAGCTGGTCGAGCCGGATCAAGTGCGGCTTGGCCTGAAGCCCGAGACTACGCGGCCAGACGTTGCGGCGGATGGCTCGTACGTGCCGCGTGGCACCCCTCATCGGGTGGGGGCCGACGAAGATCCGGCGCTATTCAAGGGCGAGGGGGCGAGGGATGGCCGCAAGCCGGGTGCGTCCCGGGAGGCGAAGTACGACTCCGGCGCGCACGCAGTCGAGCAGGGCTGGGCCTACCCCACATCCGCCGTCGCCATCAGCGAGCGGTATTTCCGCGAGGCCCTCAGCCAGGTCAACGCGGTGCAGGCCGCGAACCAGTTGAAGCAGCTCCCGGTCGAGGCGGGTGGACAGGTAGCCCCACTCGGAGCAGCCCAGGCACCGGCCACGGCGAAGGGCGACTTGAAGTCTCTTCGCTCCGAAATTGCCCCCCTTCGACGCGAAGCACGCGACGTGCAGTCTCGCCTCGATGTGGTGGACAGGGACGTGCGCTTCGGGGCTAATTGGCTCGACCGCCAGCAGGCCCGGCTCGGACAACTAGCTCAGGCGGTAGCCGATAAGACTATCGACGCCTCTGCACGAGCCGAGAGCGCCACAGAGGCCGCTGGCATCGCCAAGAGCGCGCTGGATGATGCGCTGGCCGAGGCCAACAACCTGGCCAAGCGTGCAGGCCCCGAGATGGTAGCCATCGCCGGGTCGAGGAAGGCGTACGACTCCGCCCTGAAGGCAGCACAAGAGGCGTCAGCCGTCATTGATGACCTGAGCGATAAGCTGGCCCGTGGTGACCTTCCAGACACCTTCACACGCACCGGAAAGCCAGTCATCGAGCATGGCTGGGAGCAGGCCGCGAAGCTCCGCACTGAGATTGCCAAGCAGGCCAAGAAGATCGCGGAGTCACCGGCGCCCGGCCTCGGTGAGACCGCTGCGGTGGCTAAGGCGGCAGCGGCGGAAACCATGGAGCGCCTGCGGGACTCCCTGACCACGGCACGCCAGTCCGCCCGTTCGATGGCAAAGGCCGAGGGGTCGGCGGCGAAGGCCGAGACAGGTGGCGTGGCACTGCTCACCGAGGGCAAGTACCGCGAGCTAAAGCGGGAGATCGACGCTCGCGCTGGGCGGATGGCTACAGCCTTCGGCAAGCAGTCGGAGCTAACCGCCAAGCTCGACGAACTCGCCCAGCGGATGGAACCGCTACGGCAACGCCGCGCCGAGATCCTCAAGGACGTGCAAGACGCTCGCGCGATTGCTCGACAGAGAGACGCGTTCACCGCTGAGATTGCCCTGGAGCCGTTGCGCGGGATCAAGGTTCCGACGCGGCTGGCCAACAGCTTCAACAAGTACGTGGACCTGGAGCGGACTGCCGGTGGTGGCAAGAGCGCACAGGCGGCAGCCCTCTTCGACCTGGCGAACGACTTGTACCGCACCATGGGCGCAACGCTCGACTCTTCGCGGCAGCTTACCGTTGGCCTGCTCGGGCAGTACGACAACCCCGGTATCGCTGCTGATGCCGTGGCTACGTCGATACGGACGCTCGGCAACAGTGATGCGTTCTGGATGAAGTTGCGGGACATCGAGGCCGCAGCCTTGAAGGATGGCCTGCCCCCGATCCGTGAGGCGATCACGAGGGACGGGCTCGAGCTAGCGCCGGGTGAGGTTGCGCTGGGCTCATCGAAGTCGGCGCTGAGGAAGCTGGCCGACAAGCCTGGTTTCAAGCAGGCCGAGGTGCTCTTTTCGGTGCCTGGCAACATCGAGCGAGTCGAGCGGTACTACGCGACGCTTCGTTCGCAGCAGGGGGCAGGAAAGTCGCTCATTCCAGCGATGCGGAAGGCCGCTGCCAATGCAGCGAACACCACATCCGGGCGCGCCTCCAAGGGCGTCCTCGCACCAGTCGTAGGAGACGACGCCAGCAGGCGCATTCTCTTCGCCGGTCAATGGGTCGAGGCGCAGCTAGAGAAGACGATGAACGCGATCCTGGTCGGCGGCATCGAGGGCAACGAGGCCCGGCAGGCGCTGCTGCGACTTGGCATCGGAGTCGCAGGGCTTACCTACGTCGCCAACAAGCTACTGGGGAACGAGACGAATTGGGACGTAAGCGATCCGAACGGGTGGCGCGTGCGAGTAGCGGGTCACGACCTCTCGCTGGCAGGCCCGTGGGACACCCTGGTGAAAGGTGGGATCGCAACTGCCCAGGGTGACCCCGGCTACTTCGCCCTGTCGAAGCTGGCGCCAATCCCGAGCAAAGCCGCGAGTGCGGTGGGCATTGGCCGCGACCTGGACCCCAGCTCCATCGGCGGTGTGGACACTTACTGGAAGGAGGCCCTGCCGCTGCCATTCGGCGCCCGCAACATCATCGACGAGGCGCTGGAGACCAACTTCCGCGACCTCTCGGAGGCGTCGGAGTTCCTCTTCGGCGTCGGTGCGTCGGCATTGGGCGCGAAGGCTCCTCGGGTCACAAATTGGGAGAAGTATCAGGAGGAGGTGGCCCAAGACTACGCGACCTGGAGTCCGAAGGCCGCGACCGGCATCGACTACGCCAAGGTGAAGGACCCACTGAAGGATCCGTTGTTCCTCGCCCAGTGGAGCGCAGAGCATCTCGACGCCAAGCCGTCCCCCACCTCGAAGCTGGGCAAGGCACTGGCCGCCATCCGGGCCGAGTTCTCCGGCACCAAGGAGTCTCTCGGGCTCTCGGGCGAGAACAACAAGCTCGCCTACGAGGAGCAGGATCCGAACGGGCGGGAGTTCACGTTGCAGGACTGGCGCGATGCTCGCTCGAACATCGGGATCAAGCAGCGCCAAGCGTTGGAGCCATACCTGGAGAAGCTCAAGAGCGAGGACCCGCCCAAGGGCAGCCCGAGCGCATGGATCACTGGGTACTTCGAGTCCTTCCGCACCTTTCCCAACGGCGAGATCGACAGCGAGGCAACAGCGCAGGCGCAGGGGGAATGGCTGTCTGAGAACGGGGAGATGGCACTCAGCTACGTCAACGAGTTCCTCGTGGCAAACGCAGATCCGGGCATTGACAGGACATATGTCCAGGACATGCAAACGCTCGCGGAGGCGGGTTGGTTCAACCGGGAGGGCGACCGTGGAGGCGCCTCACTGCCTAAGTACCGGAACCTCGTTTCGAGCGAACCCGAGTGGAAACTAGAGCAACTTGAGCGCCGCGTAGGTGAGGTGCGAGCGAGCCGGGAAGGCTGGCAGGACACTGAGTGGATGGAGTCGGCGGTCGTCATCTTGTACCACGAGGACAAGCTCCCCAAGGAAGTCGTGCAAGACGTGCTGTACGTCCACCTGGCCGGGCTGGCCGAGCAGGCTCTCGACCGGGGTGCGGGGCACGATGGGTTGAAGTTCCTCAGCCCCGAAAGGTACGTCTTCAAGAAGGACCATGAGCGCGAGTTGGCGTGGTTCGATCCGTACGCAACCTGGAGCGATGTGGACCTGGCGGCGCAGAAGTAGCCCCGCGAGCGGTTGGGAGACAGGTCCGAAAGGCCGGGCCGAGGACGCGTTAGTGGCAAAGGCATCAGTCCGAAACTGTTGACCCGAAAGTGATCATACGAGCCGAACCGGAGACTCCCACCGTTCGGGGACACCAAACTGCATTCCCGGCGAAGACGATCCAGTACGACCGAAAAACCAAGGTCCCAGTCTCTAAGCTGCGCCGTCATCCAGCGGGGCGTACATCCTGCCGTCGTCCGCGATGAACGCCTTAGGGGCGAACAGGCCCCAGAAGAAGACTGATGGTGCCCACACGAACACGAGAACGGCACCCGCTACGGCAAAGAGCCAGTTGGCCGCGCCACCCCAAGTCGGGTAGAGGAAGCAGTAAAGCACGAGCCCCAGCATGAATGCGCCGCCGCTCAGTGCCTTGCCGAGCTGCGTGCCGAGGAGCGCGATCTGCCCGCCAAACTCCCAGCGCCCTCTGGCGCCCGTCATCGCGCGCAGCGCTCTCGCAACGCCATAACTCACAAGGTTGACGAGGCCAGACAGGAGGTTGAACAGAAAGAAGGAGATCCCTCCCACAAACGCGAATATCGGTATCCCGATGAGCAGCCGCACCACCAGATCCATCACGCACTCTCCCGTTCGTCCAGATAAATCGCCCTAAGCGCAACGACGGAACCGGCCACGTTGAGGCTCGTGATGGCAACCAACTGTGCCCAGCCCCAATCTTCTATGTAGTACCGGTCATCAGTGCTGACGAGTACAACCGACGCGCCGACAACAATGCCCACCGTGAGCACCCAAAGGAGGACAAGCCCTCCCGCTGCGTAGAGGCGATGCCGGGGAGCGATCTTCGCCCCGGCATAGACGAACGCCATCGAACAGAACAGGGCGATCCCCAGGTACTCCAGTGTCTCGGCGGGCAGCAGGCCGAGGCCAAGTGTATCCCCCTCGCCCGACGAGCCCGACTTCATCAGCAGCACGGCCCAATGGACCGGGAACATCCCGACGACCCAAGCGGCAAGAGCACCGGGCAAGAGGGATGCCCACCTCGCGCACTCCCCAACTAAGGCCCATCCGCGAACGCTTGTGGAAGGGGCGGCAGCGACGACTGAGTCCTGCATTTTCGGCACTATAGCTCGCACTCGCATCAAAACACAACAGATTCGCATGAACGCGTCACTAGTTGTCGCATAGTCGAGGGCATTCGGTGCGCCGTCGCTGTTACCGGTAGGCGCAGTTGGCTATGTGGATGCCGGACGGATCGTGGTTCTGCCTCGCGATGATGGCAGCCACCCAACAGTCGCACACCGAGCGCGGCATCTGTTCCACGTAGAGGTGGCTAACAAGGCCGATGTTGACCAGTCCCTTCTGCGCGGCCTGCCGCACCATCGCCTGACACGCTGCCGTCTCCCCGAGGCTCAACATCTCAACGGGCGGAGACGTAGGAACGGGCGTTGGTATGGGTGTCGGAACTGCCGTGGGAACCGCAGGCTGGGGCGTCGGCGAGGCCGTCGTTGGAGTCGGCTCCGGAGTCGAAGTCGGCCTCGGGGTAGCCGTCTTAGATATTGTCGAGGTCGAGGCGGACGGCGGCGGAGCACTGGACGGCGTAGCGGTAGGTATCTCCGGGACGGCCTGGGCGGGGGCTGGATCACCATCATCTCCAAGGGTGACGGTGGCTGCGAACACAAGCGCCGCAACCGCTACCAGGCAGGCGCCAACGGCAACGAGAGTCGAGACGGGGAGCGTGATCTGCCTGTTCATCGTGAGTTGCTCGGCGGCATAGTTTCGGACCCACCACAGATAGCGGCTCCGCTAGGAGCAAGAACGGCACACTGGTCCGCGAGTGCGCGGTTTCTCTTGGCCTGCTGCACTCTCTGTGCGCGGAGGTGGCGTCGATGGGGCGGCACCTGTCGCTCGTAACTCACTATATGTGACTTATATTCCGTGGACTCATTCACCGCAACCCCTAGGTTGGGCCGATGGATGATCCCCGCCCGGCATTCGGGGCCAACGTGCGACGCCTGAGGGGAGCGAAGGGACTGTCTCAAGAGGCGCTTGCCCACGAGAGCGGGTTAGACAGGACGTACATCTCGGGGATAGAACGGGGCGTCCGGAACCCCTCGCTCTTGAACATTTGCCGACTCGCGGGCGCACTGGGCTGCCAGCTTGTCGACCTCGTCTACAAAGTAGAGCCGCTTCCGGCCCGGCGCTAAGCCACCGCTCCACCCACCGGCGTGGGAGTTGAGCCGGGCGGCCTACATTTTCGCCCGCTGCGACCCCTCGCGTCTGTACAATCCGTGCGATGAATGATCCAAATTGGACGGACCAGTTGGTCGCCTGGTGCGCCCTCGCAACGGCGGTGATCACGCTGGTAGTGGGCGTCGTGGCGATTGTCCAGTTGGGCTTGATTCGAACGCAGATCCGGCAGGCGGGCGAGGCCCAGACCGCAGGCGCGAACGAGCGCGCCCGAGCGGCAGCGGCGGAGCAACGGCGGCTCGAAGCCTCAGTTCAGCCCCACCTACCTTGAGGCGCACCGACGGACAGACTGGGACGAAGTGTTCCTTGACTTGGTGGTGGAAAACGCAGGGGTGGGACCGGCGTTAGGGGTCCAACTGGCGACCACCGTGGGGTGGCTTTCTGAGTTCTGGCCGAATCCGGAGTGGAAGGGGCGGTCGCTGTGGCTACGGTGGAATCGGTACATCCCTGTCATCAGTCCGGGCGAGAGGGAGACGCTGTCTTTCCGCCTCGCGAGCGAGCAGATAGCGGACCTCGGAAAGCAGGTTGACTTCGCGGTTTGGACCGACGTGTCGTTTGCGGACTTAGTTGGGGGACGCCACGGCCCTTCAGAGGAGACTGCGTTCCGGAAGACGTTTAGATTCGCGGCCAAGTAACGCGCGGGTGCCATGCACTTGGTAAAGATCCAACTGCGGTGCTGAACCGAGGTGGGGCACCGAGCACTTATGTTGCGCCAGTCGTCTACAAAATACTACCAAACTTATCAGATTGGACTACGAACGGTGCTGCGGAGCCGTGAACTGGTACGTGCCGCGCCAAGAGGGCTCGGATCTACACGGTAAAATAAGGAGAACGCGGTGCTCCGGCTTCAACGGCGAGATTGCACCGCATCAAGGAGATGTCAATGGACGACCACGAGCTGCTCACTATTGATGAGGTGGCAGCGATCCTCCGCCTTCACACGGACACTGTTAGGAAGCACCTGGAGGTGGGCCGCATCCCGTCGATTCGAATCGGCAGCCGGGTCCGCATCCCAAGGAAAACACTCTTCGACCACATGACGTTTTCATCGAAGCAGTCCGCCTAGACCTCGCCACTCGCGAGGGTATCAACCACTTCTTCCCGACTGACACGGCGGCACCGCCCTAGGTGCTCCCGAGGAAAGGAAACAGGCCAATGGATAGCAACTAGGAGAAATCCCATGACACAGTTCGACCCGCTCTTGAGCGGGCCGATGGGCGATGAGGACAGAGCTAACTTCACCTCTGATCTTACCAGCCCATCGGTATTGCCACAAGCCCCTTCCCTTACCGCGCTTTGCGACGAGTTCTCGGGGCCATCAGGGTGCCCGATGTGCTGGGCCGAGCGATTCACAGCACGCGACCTGCACGAGTGCGCCATCTGTCGGATCTCGCAGCCCGACCACATCGAGCAGGCGGCAGGCGCGTTACTCGGCCCCCCTCGCCCTGAATACGCCATCCCTGTTTGCTCTGGCCACTCCAACTACCAATCCGTCGCTCTGCGCGTGCCTACCAGCAGGCTTGGCCGTCTCACCAATGGTGAGTCCCTCATCCAGGCCACCGCGTTCGTCACCCTTGGCGGGTGGGCTGAGGCGTTCGACGCCCAGTTCTCGGCGGGGTGGGCAGCATGAACGGAGAGCTTGTTGACCGCCGCGAGATCCTGCCACTTCTCGGAAGCGTGAAGAAGCAAGGAAGCGACATACTCTCCTTCTGTCCGGCGCATTCCGATGGACAGAAACACGGGATGCGGAGTGGGCAGTCCTTGATACTCCACTCAAGCGGAGTGCTTGAGTGCCGAGCCGGGTGTGCGTTTGGCGACGTGATGGCTGCGCTCCGGGAACAAGCCGGGGTGGCCAAAGGCCAAGGCAACGGGCGCCCGAGCGCCACTCCCTCCAGCAACGGCGCTGAGGGCCAGTCTCGCCCCAAGGGGACAAGGACTGCGACGTACGCCTATGCCCTTCAGGGCGGCGGCACTATGACCAAGGAACGATGGGAGGCCGTGGCCGACCCGCCGCCAGGGCAGAAGCGCGAGAAGTGGTTTGTTTGGCTTCCGGCAGGGACGCGGATGGAGGACGTTGCCCTCTTCGGTGTCGAGGATGCGGTGGCGGCTGACTCCTCGCGCCCCATCTGGTGGGTTGAGGGCGAGGAGTGCGTCAGGGCGCTGCGAGCCCGGAACGAGATAGCGGTGTGCGGCCCCGGAGGCTCCGGCCAACGTATCTTTGGGCGGGCGCTCGACCCACTCGCTGGCCGCACCGTGGTCATCTGGCCGGACAACGACGACCCGGGGCGCAAGCACCTGCACGTGGTCCGCGACGGGCTGGAACGCGTCGGTGCAAACGCGCGGGTGTTCCAGCCTGCCGGGCTGCCAGTGGGCGGCGACGCCGCCGACTTCTTTACTGCCGGGCGAACGCTGGATGAGTTCTCGCTTGTCGCCAAACCGCAGGTGAGCGTCCGGCCCGAAGGAACCGAGGTGGTCATCCCAACGGACACGTTCCCGGTGTCCTTTACCTTCACGCCCTATGGGAGAGCCCGGGGAGAAGTGGAAGTTGAGCTGGCCGTCCGGCTCGCCAGGCCGTTCCCCAAGCCGCCCTATGAAGTGCGCCTCAACCTACTGAGTCAGTCCGCCATTCGCGACCTTCGCCTCGGGCTGGAAGCCACCTTCGGCAAGGATACGGTGCCGAAGTGGGCGGAGGTGATCTCGTGGGCGATCAGCCTGTTCCGACAGGAGACGAGAGAACAGCAGCGGGCCACCGTCGAGAGCGTCCGGGCGACCGATGAGATCGTCAGGCCGGAGTTCGTGTGCGGCCCGCACGTCGTGGAGGGTGGCGGGACGTTCCTGTTCGGCCCTCCCGGGGCCGGGAAGTCCACCACGGCCATGTTGATGGGCGTATCCATCGATGCCGGGATCTCGACACTCTGGCCGGTGAAGCGGCGCCGCGTCCTGTGGGTCAACCTGGAGCGGCCAGCCGAACAGTGCCGCTACCTCTACTCCCGGTGCCTCGGTGCCCTCGGTCTCGACCGCGATCAGCACGAGCTAAAGATGCTCAACGCCCGTGGCCACACCCTTGCCGACGTGATGGACACCATCCGCGAGTCCATCTGGCGGGACGGGGTGGAGCTACTCATCGTGGACAGCCTGACGAGGGCGGGCTATGGCGACCTCATCGACAACCAGGCTGCCAACCGGGCGGCGGACGCCCTCAATTCCTTTGGTGTCACATGGGTGTGTCTCGCCCACACTCCGCGCGGCGATGACACGCACATCTACGGCTCCGTCATGTTCGATGCGGCGGCGGACGTAATGGTGAACCTTGTTGGAGAAGAGGACACCAACGGGCCGAAGCGGGGCATCCAACTGACTGTGACCAAGACGAACTACGGGAAGCGCCCCAAGCCCGAGGTGTGGGCCTACACCTATTCCGAGGACGGGCTGGTGGACGTGTGCGAGGCAGCACAGGGCCAGTTCAGCGAACTGGACACCCGCCGTCAGGTTAAGCGCGTCGATAGGATCGCGGAGTGGTTGCTGGCGAACGGCGAGTCGGACGCGGGCACCATCGCGGAGGATCTCGGCCTTCAGCGGAACCATGTGAGCGAAGCCCTGAACACGTCCCCGCGCTTTGTAAGGACCCGGAAAGACGGTAAGCGCCAGCTCTACGGAGTCGCGGCTGACGCTCCAAGTGTCCCAACTGTCCCACCTTTTGTGTCCCGGGACACCAAACGGGACACAAGGGAAGTGTCCCAAACACTTCCCTATAGGGTGGGACACAAGGACACATCCGGCTCAGATTCAAAAACCGGGGCCGAGCCTGCCATCGACAACGAGGACGGGACACATGGGCAAGCCCCCTCGAACACGCCAAGTGTCCCGGTCGAGGACGACTCCATCACCTGCTCGCGCTGCCATCGTGAACGCATGAGGCTCGCCGGATTCAACCCATCGACAGAGAGTCCCGAGCCCCTGCCCCTGTGCCCTGCCTGCGCCGACGAAGTTCTGGGGGGAGTCGCATGAACACCCTGATCAAGCCCGGCATACACATCGAGGTGGCGCACTACTGCGGCCACACCGAGGGCATCGAGACATTCGGCACCGCGTCGAGGGTGGCGGAGCGCGTAGCCATCGAGGAAGGGCGCAAATGCCCGCCCTGCTACCGAGAGGCCCAGCCGAAGGGGCTGCTTGCAGCCCCTGGCTCCAACCCTACGGACGCCGAACTGTACGCGGCCTACGCCGAACGCCAGCGCATCCCCGAACACGCCCACATCAGGCGCCCCGTGCCGTGGTTGATGATCAACTGCCCACCCTGCGGCACGAGCAAAGTCCGCTGGATGCTCACGGAGCCTGAACATTCCCACGCTGGCCGTAGCGGCAGGCGGTTGGCACGAATCTGGAGCATCGACTCCCCATCACTGGCACCCACCACCACAGGAGGAGCAGCCCAATGACTGACAACCTACAGTACGACTTGGAAAGGATGCCGACCTACATCCCGGTAGCCGAGGAGCCAGACGACGTGCTCATGGAGCAAGCCCGCGTCCTGGCGGAGCAGTTGACCCCACGCCAGCGGGCACTCGTCAAGCACTTGTTTGAGGGGAAAAACCAGGCAGAGAGCGCCCGGCTCGCTGGTTACCCACCAGCCTCCGCCCGGCAGGTTGCGTCCCGGGAGCTGCGCCGCCCGGAGATCCGGGAGTTGATACGTACGATGTACGAGGCGAACGGTATGGACGTGGACTCCTTGGCGAAGAAGAACCTGGAGCTACTCGATGCCCGGCAGTACGGATTAAGCCGCGAGGGGCTTAGTGTCGAACTCGGGCCTGATGCTCATGCGCAAGTGAAGGCGCTGGACCTGGCCTTCAAAGTAGGCGATTACTACCCGAACCCCCGCCTTGACGTGGACCACAGCGTCAGCGGGAAGGTGATCGTACTTCGAAGCCACGATGTGATAGCGGGCGACCCGTTTTCTGAGGTGCCCATCGAGGGTGAAGTACGGGTGCTTACCGATAGTCCCGGGGACGAGGGCGTAACGGCTGACTGAAGGCACTCCCGGGACTACGCGCGCTATTACCCGAGACTACGAATCGCTTACAGCGCCCTATACCTGGTGGCTGAAAGGCTACCGGAGGATGGCCTGACACCCGATCACACCACGCGTGCGCGCGCACGAAATCAGGGTTCACGGGGTAGTTCTGGCAGTCTGAGATGCTGAGCGCAGGCAATTGTGTTCGAATCAGTCGCGGTAAAACTAGCCGTACTACTGGCGTCGAATTTAGACAGAATCTACCCACCGCCTACACATCCGGGAACACACATGAGCACCTGCGCACGGCGTCTAGGCATACGGTAAGGGCCGATTAGATCCGCCCCAGCACCTGTGAATACATGCGCGCGCCAGGTGAGGGAGTGTAAATTCCCGACAACCCCTACACACGGGTTGCATGGCACCAGCATTACTCGATACCAGTCGGTGTGCCTTATACCGCCGGACGCGCTGCCTGGGGGTGGTAACCACGCTTGTTGGCGTGAGTCAGTGATAGTGTCTCCCCTACCAGTCACGATCAGCGTTGCAATGCAGACGATCGCGCTCGAATAAGGCACGGCGATACACATTGGCGTATTGCCCGCTTTCTGGCTGAATCGAGTAATGCTCGTGGTGCCCGCTTAGTGTGAGTACGTAGGACGCGCTTGCCCAAGGACTACGACGCGCCTATACCAAGTCAGCATCAGGCGCCGCGTTTGGGAGTAGGTGCGCGGGAGGCTTCCCATAGCGACGTTCATAGAGCTGCCCGGCTAACGGAGCGGGGTAGGCGCGGGGTATCCGTCCAGGCGAGGGGACACGAAAGAAAAGCCGGGCAAGTAGGTAAAGAGCACTTGCAATAGGGGTAACAGTAGGCGCAATCTGGCCGTGAAGGGAGTTAAGCGGGAATGGCAAGCGCGTCAACGCTCACCATTCCCTACCCGCAACGTTGGGATTGGCAACGGGCGAGCTAAGGGGAATTCTCCCGCAACCTCGCAGTCGTGTCCACTAACCGAACGGGAACCCCTATCACGCGTTAGGAGTCCGAAGGTGGACACGAACCTGAACCCCTATCCGTTCATTCGCAAGTCAGTCAATGCCGAAGTCGTGGAAGGTCCGGACGGTGCCGACTACATCATGATCAATGGCCAGCTCGCTGCGACCCTGTTCCCAATCGAAGGTGCGCCCACCGATCCGGGGGAATTCGTGGAGTGGCTCGCAACGGTTACGACGGCTCGCGCTGTCACCATGCTCCAAGTCGCGTAGGGCTTCTGCTAGGTCACACACTGCAATCCCTCGGGGTAAGTCACACCCGGGGGATTCTCTTTGCCGCCTAGAACGCGCCACGATGGCCAACAGACGGAGTAGCGGGCAAGGGTGGATACTGGCCACGGCGCGACGCTTGCGGACCATCGCACGGTTCACTCGATAATTGAGAGACACTCGGCGGATCGGCATGGCGCGCGGCTAGGTCCGGAAGCTAGCACCCTGGAACGGAACCCCTCAGTTATCGTGTCTATCCCCCCACACGACGGCGGATGTAACCCTCGCCCTCCTCACCGGCATGGACTCCGCAGTTAGATCCCTCCCCCTCCCCCGTTGCCGACATGATCGCTGGCGTTCGTGTCGGGAATCGTGAGCATCGCAGCGCATCGAGGGGCGCCCCCAGGGGCATCGGGCACATCACCCGGGGGCTCAGAGGTCGGTGGGGCGAGAGGCTCCCCGCTATATATCTGAATGGGTCCATCCACACCACTACGCGCGGGCGGGATCCGAAACCTGAATCTGCACGGCTGCCGTTCGTAAGTAGGCCACCCGGGGGTGCCAAAGGCGGGTACCTGTTTGGAGACGTAGTGCCAGCCCCGATTTTTTGGGCATCGCGCGCACGGGTTCAGCGAACTAGCGGTGCTACTAGGGGATGCACCAGTTGGTCTCGCGGCCCTGGACGAAGCACTCTTCGTCGTCAGGTGTTGGATCTTCGTCTGACACCCAGCCCCAGCCGAGCAGAACTGCCGCTCCGAGGAGTGAGGCGCCCAAGCAAGCGGTTGTGATGCGCGCCAGCTTCATCTACGCGAGCATACTCCAGGCACGTCTGTAGCGCGTTTGTGGTGGCGCTAGTGGCGAGTGCGGCCAGATTGTGGTGGCAGAGCCTCGGGCTCTATACTCCCGCGATGTTCGGACTGCTTGCGGCTCTGCTCGCTCTGCTCTCCTTGATCCCGCATTTGCTCCCCTTTAGGGGCTGGATCACGACTCCGGACACAACCCCGCGAGACGCTTGCGCGGACATGATGACCCGCCTCGGCGCTCATGCGGAGAACCCGCCCGACGATTGGACCTACTTTGTCCCCAAGGTGCCTCTAACCCACATTGGCGCCCTCGGTACGGGGGACGGGGTGTACTGGCTCGACTGCTCGAAATAGGCGCCGGGGATGCCTGTATCGCGCAGGATCTGGCCCCTCGGCCTCCATCGCCATTCGTGTACTTTCCTAAGCCATCGCGGTATATGATGCGCTGCCCGGTGGAAGGAGGGCTCCGCGATGTTCGGATGGCTAGGGGATGCATGGGACGCCGTTACGGGGTTCTTCAGCTCGGCTTGGAACCTCATCAAATGGGTAATCCAGCGGGTCATCAGCCTCGTCGATTTCGTCCTAACGCTGCTCGGGATCATGCCACCAAAGAAGCTCAAGCTGCGCGTGATCATTCTGATCGATGACGGGAAGCCAATCGCGAGCCGGGACGAGGTTCAGGCGGTCGTGGACGTGGCTAACACCGTTTTCCAGGATCAGATGAAAGTCAGCCTCCAAGGCGTCAACGGCTCCATCGTTCGCATGTCCTCGGGGAACGCACCCGACTACGCCCTCGACCCGGAGTGCGACGCGGGCGCATTCGGCCAGATTTTCACTCAGACCGGCGCCTGGTTCAGAGCCCGGCTCGCGACGACCGCCGCAGGCACCTTTGTTGGGTACGGCGCCCCGGTCACGATGTTCATCGTCCGGGATGTGCAGGGGAAGTCGGGGTGTGCCATCGGCTTCCTGGCAGACTACGGCTACATCGACCCGGGCTACCTCTCTGGCGATGAGGGGTCGTTGCTCGGGCTGGCGCACGAGATCGGCCACACCTGCGATCTCCCGCATGCAGGATCGGGAGGGACGCTGATGGAGCCGAATCCTGGTCCTCGCAAGCGCAAGCTCAAGCGGTGGCAAAAGGCCGTGTTCCGCACGAGCCCGCATGTGACCTATTTCTAATCGGCCCCTCCAGCACTATCTATCGCTCACGTCTTCTCGCACCCGGCTTGCGGGTGAAGCCAGCGCCACTCGCCGGACGGCGTGACTAAGGAATGTGAACGCTCAGGCTCCTCCCCGGAGAAGCTTGTCCACAATGGGTGGCTCGAACGAGAGCCACGTGCCGAAAAGCTTGCCGAGACTTCGGTCGGTGAAAATCTTCGGTGGGGGCCAGCGGACAAGGGCGGACGAGACTGGGGCGATGGGCATCAGTGTCTCCGTCCAGGGGTCGCTGACTGTGTTTTGGTAGACCCCGAGAACCTTGAGCGCCAAGTGGCCCACGATCATCGTAGCGACGAAGCCGCTCTCGGTCGCTGACCGGAGGTCTCGATTCTCCTGTATTAGCCGTGCATCGATCAGCTCGTAACCAATAGGTGACTGTCCGTAGTAGGCGCCCAGCCACACGCCCCACGCCTCAGGGATCGCCCGGGTCTCGTAGATGTGTTGAACCCACTCCAGCGGCATATGCGCCACCGTCCGAGGATGGGCATATTCCATTGCGATGCAGCGCAACGCCGCCCACAGAGCGACGGTGCTTTGCCCCTCCGCCGATAGCTGGGCTTTGGGGCCAAGAATCATCGGTCGCAGGTGAGGCTTGGCGGCTACTTCGAGGGCGCTCATCCAGCCCTCGTTACATCGACCGCACGCGAATCTAGCGATGTTCGTGTACTCCTTGGTTGCCGGAGTCAGAACGTACTTCTCGCCGATTGTCTTCGCAGCGAAAAAACCCGGATGGCCCATCGGATGTGTTGCCATCAGTCGCGATAGCCAGCGAGGCCAGACATGCTCGTCCGTGATGGGCCTACTGCCGCAAAAGACGCAAGCCTTGACAGCCAACGGGTACGTCCTTCCTCAGGAGCCAGGAATCACTAGCTGTACAATATAGGAACGAGAAGTAATTGTCTTTACTGGTTAGGAACTGGTGTTCACAGGAGATGGATGGACGAACAGTTGGTTAGCGTGAAACATGCCGCCAAGAGGCTCGACGTTAGCGAGTCCAAGCTGCGGAAGTGGATCAGAAACGGCAACCTCGAAGCCCTCAAGTTCGGGTACCACGTTCGCATTCCGCTGCGAGCTATCGAGGCGCACCTGCGTCCCGCCAGCGGAGAGGAGAAGGGACGATGAAGGGTATCCATGTCGCGTTTGAAGCGCGCGTAACAGTCGAGCCTGATGGCATCAAGACAACCAACACGGGGAAGGGCTACCTCAACTTAGCGGTGGCTGTGGACGTTGCCGACAGCGCGACTGAGTTCGTGCGCGTCACCGCTTGGGAAGACGAGGCGGAGAAGCTAGCGGGCAACATCCGCAAGGGCGATTCCGTCTACGTCGAGGGCAAAGCCACCATCAGCAGGTGGACGGATCGCGAAGGCGCGGAGAAGTCTGGATTGCAAGTCAGTGCTTGGCAGGTGCTTCCCCTCGGGAAGATCGGACGACGCGCTCCGAAGGCACCGGGCCAGGCGCGGACGGGCACATGGGGCGAACCTTGGCCCCCGCGCTCTGAGACGCCCGCCGTCGCCCAGACCTCACGGGCTAGGCACTCGGGCACCTTGCTGGAGCGGCTCGACCCCGTGGGCTAGCCTCCGCGACAAGTGCTGTCGTCTTGTCCGAACGCCCTTCCGTTTCGGATGCCGTCCGGCGTAGAGTGCCAGCAACCGACTCTGGAGCGGGTCTATGCACCGCTCGTCCCTCCTCGTGCTCAATGGCCTACTGGCGGCGTTCGGCGTCATGCTGCTGGCCGCAGCCGACTCAAAAGGCCGTCCCGGGGCACATGCACAAGCCTCTCTGGCGCATCGAGCCTACGTTCCCGCCGTGAGCTGCGATGGCTGCGCGCCCACGCCACCCGCACCGTCGCCCACGCCCTCAGCAACATCGACGAGCACTGCCGCCGCGCAAGGCTTCTCGGTCGTGTTCATCGACGTGGGGCAGGGGGACGCCACGCTGATCACCGTCAATGGAGAGCGCCTGCTCATCGATGCTGGGCGAACAGGTGGGTTCATTGCAGCCCGACTCCAGACGCTAGGCGTCATGGATCTCGACGCGATCCTGGCGACGCATCCCGATGCCGACCACATCGGAGGGTTCCCCGCCGTGCTCGGGCTCTATGACGTGGAGCGCATCTATCTCAACGGCGGCACCAGCGACTCACAGACCTTCGCCACCTTCATGAACGCCGTGGACGCGGAGGACGCGCAGGTGGCGACACTCACGCGCGGCCAGTCCGTCGCACTGGGCGGGTTGCAGTTGCCCGTGCTTCACCCGGGCGCCCTCACCGGGGACAGCAACGCCGACTCGCTCGTTGCGCGGCTCACCTGTGGCTCCGTCGATGTCCTGCTTACCGGCGACGCTGAGGCTCCGTCCGAAAGCTCGATGCTGGCAGCGGGCGTGCTCACGGACATCGATGTGCTGAAGGTCGGCCACCACGCCTCGAACTCATCGAGCACCTCAGCGTTCCTCCAGGCTACGAAGCCCGAGGTCGCCGTGATCAGCGCCGGTCGCACCAACCCGTACGGACACCCCCACGCCGAGGTCCTCGCCCGATTGACGAGCGTGGGCGCGGCACTCCTCTACACCGACACGACGGCAGGAAACGACTCAATCACGATGACGAGCAACTGTGAGTCCTACCAGTTCTCGGCGGCGCCGATCCCGCCTGGCACGGCGACAGCGACGAGCAGTGTGACGGGTACGCCCACGGCCACTCGAACGCCCACGACGGGTGGCTCGTGCGACCCGTCCTATCCGAGCGTATGCATACCCTCACCTCCTCCGGATCTGGACTGCGGGCAGATCCCGTTTAAGGGGTTCACGGTCATCGGAAACGATCCTCACAACTTCGACGGCGATAACGATGGCCTGGGGTGTGAGGGCTGACTAGGAGTAACGAAGCGGAAGGCGGCTCGGTCTAAGAGCCAAGGGAGGTCATGATGCGACGGCTCGTACTGGTAGCGATATTGATGGCATTCCCCCTGTTCGGCTGTGGAGGAGAGCCTGGGGCAGATCCGGGAGATGCAATCGACGCCGACCCGACCTCTGAGGGAGACGAGCAGGATCCCGGCTCTCCGACTACCGGCGCCACCCAACAAGGAGTCCTGGGGACGGCTGTCCCGACTACCGCCGTCGCTCCCACTGCCACCAGTGCGCCTCCGACCGCGACTTCGGTACCGCCCACGCCCATCCCGCCACCTCCCACGGCCACGCCGGTTCCTCCTACCCCCGTCCCGGCAACCCCAACGCCGGTGCCGCAGCAGAACTGCCACGCGAGCTACCCAACAGTGTGCATCCCCCCACCTCCACCGGACCTCGACTGCGGCGACATCACGCACCGACGCTTCACCGTGCTGCCGCCCGATCCCCACAATTTCGACGGCAGCGACAAGGATGGAATCGGCTGCGAGTCATGAAACGGGCGCGCCGCCTCTCTTTTCAGAGGCTCCTGCTGATCGTGATCGCCATGATGGTCGTATTGCTGGCGCTCTACGGGATCGTATTTGCGCTGCTGGCATGGACATCCGGCATTAACTGGTCGTACGCGCTGTCCGGCCTAGAAGTCACTGTCGCCGCCGCGCTCGGAGTTGGCTTAGTGGTCGCACTTCTCGACCTCTACGTCGCCCTTCAACAGCCAATGCCGAATGTCCAATTCGCCACAAAAAAGCTCCACGACGGCTCTTGGGAGGTCGTCATTTGGAACGTGGGAGACGAGCCAGCCGAGCAGGTAGGCGTCTGGCTGCGGGACCGTCGCACCGACGACCCTAAGCTTGAGGTCGCTAAGTTCAACGTCAGATGGGAAGACTGGACGGCCAACGGCGACGAACGGTACTGGGAGCCCCAGCCCGACGGGACCTGGGCAACACAAGAGCTTGCCATCCGCTTGGTTTCGTCGATTCCCCGGTTCAGAGGACGCTTCGTCGTCGTGGCGGAGTACCAATCGAAGGGCACGTTCGAAGTCACGGGCCGAATCGCCAACGGTGATGATCCCCTCGCCTGGGATTCCTCGATGGGAGATCAAGCCGCGCCAGCCTAACTCCGCTGTGCATCCACCCATGCCATGAACTCGGCTCGGTTAGCGGCGCGCACGTTGTAGGGCGGCGAGCTTCGCTGGTGGCATCCGGTCCTCATCGCCTTGGACAACCTCTATGAGGTTTTGGAGCGCGGCGGCGATGTCGATGAATGGACTTACGTCTGTCTTAGTCATGCCGGGGAGCGTAGCCGGGAGGACGCGGATCTCCGAGCCCTACGTGTCACTCGCGCCGCCATCGCAGGACGTTTCCCGCCGTGAGCAGCCCGCCCACTGCGAAGCCGCTGACCGGCACGGGGATGCTAGTCCAACTCCACAGCGGGTACAGGACGATGCTCGCAGCGACCGACTGAAGCGCAACGTCTCGCGCCCGATCGGTCCAGAGCCTCACGGCTGCCGCCTCCGTGCCCGTTCCATGCTCCACTGCCACGAGTCAGGGGCTACCTGGAAGCCGTGGGCCTTCGCTATCCGCGTCACGGTCGCCGTGCCTAAGCCAACCAACTCTCCTACCGCTCGATACGTCCCCGGCAGCACGCGCTTGTCCTCGCAGGAGCGAGCCTCCAAGTGGGCAACCACGACCTCCGCCCGCACCTTGGCGCGGGGCGGCTTGAATGGTGGTGGAGTGCGACGGGGAGCCTTGCGGACCGGCGGGGCCACGTCGATTCCGGCTGCTCGGCGGGCACTGGCCACGTCACCTATACCCACTCCCAGCTCGCGGGCAAGGGCGATACCGCCCCCGGTCGGCACCATCCCCCCCGGGAAGCGTCGAGTCAGCTCTGCCACGAGATCGTCGCGGGTCACAGTGACGCGGATCTTACACACCCGAGCCAAGTTGGGGAGCGGACATGGGCATGTTGTCGAGATACGCCTTTGGCGATAGCCTCGAATGAAGTCACGCACACGAGGTAGCTCCACGCCCCAGGGCGTCCCCCACCGCCGCAGCAACCAACTACACCCCGTCGCGGCTGGTGGCGGGGTACCCATTGAGAAGTTCCAACAAGGCCCCCGAGCAGAGGCTGTTGCTCACGCCCGAGCAGGCAGCGCGCTCCCTCGCAATCTCCCGCGCCTCGCTCTATGCGCTCCTGGCGAAGCGCGAGCTACCCAGCATGACGATCGGGAGATCACGTAGAATCCCCGCCTCGGCGCTGGAGCGCTTCGTCCTGGACCGCTTGGCGCTTGAAGACTAACCACATGGCGGGCACCGAGATGACTACCACGATGACGAGATCGCGCCGGGGACGCGGTGAAGGGGCGCTCACCGAACTGAAGGACCGAGGCTTGTGGATGGGCAGGATCACCATCGGCTACGGACAGCGGCGCAGCGTGTACGGCCACACAAAGGCGGAGACGCTGAAGAAGATGCGAGACGAGATCCGCCGCGCCGAGGACGGGATGCCGAGCCCGGATGGCCGTACAACCGTGGCGACGTTTCTGCGCGAATGGCTCGATGGCCCGGCGAAGGCACGGCTCAAGGCGTCCAGCTTCCGCACCTACTTCGCCAACGTCGAACAGCACATCATCCCCGAGATTGGCAGCCACCGGCTCACGAAGCTCCGCCCCGAGCACGTCGATGTCCTGCTGGCCAGAAAGCAGGCAGCCGGACTCTCGCCCCGCTCCATTCAGTACATGCGCGCGATCCTCCGATCGGCACTGGCCTGGGCAGAGAAGCGCGGACGGGTAGCTCGGAACGTCGCGGCGCTCTCAGACGCCCCTCGCGTCGTGCGCCAGGAGATCCACCCGCTGACACCCGAACAGGCCCGCACCCTCGTTGCCGCCTGCCAGGGCCACCCACTCGGGGCGCTGATCGTCACGGCCCTCGATACCGGCATTCGACAGGGGGAGGCGTTGGGCCTCCGATGGTCGGACGTGGACTTCGAGCGTCACGAGCTACGCGTCGCGCAGGCGCTGCAACGCATCAACGGCGCACCGCAGTTCGACGAGCCGAAGAGCGCCACCAGCCGCCGTACAGTCGCCCTCACGACGCTCACGGCGGGCTTTCTGCGCGAGCTTCGGACTCGACAGAAGGCCATGCGCCTCAAGGCTGGCCCGGAGTGGCAGGACACCGACCTCGTGTTCACGTCGGAGATCGGCGCCCCGCTCGTCGGCTCCACCGTCACTCATCAGTTCCAACGCCTGCTCGTCGACAGCGGCCTACCCCGCCAACGGTTTCACGATCTGCGCCATGCCAGCGCATCCTTCCTGCTCGCCCAGGGCGTAGGCATCAAGGCTGTCTCCGAGCGTCTCGGGCACAGCCAAATCACGCTGACGTTATCGACCTACGCGCACATTGCGGATGAGATCCAGAAGGACGCAGCCAGCCGCATGGACGCTCTGCTGAGGGGGGTCAAGTAAACCGTAGAGTAAACCCTACGGCGTGGGTGACGGTGGACGCTGACAGACTCTGGTAGATTCATTTGGGCGCGGGCCGGGGTGGCGGAATGGCAGACGCAGCCGACTTAAAATCGGCGGCCGCAAGGCATGTGGGTTCGACTCCCTCCCCCGGTACCAGACTCACGGTGAACAATAAAATGCCCGCTCCAGTTGGAGATCGACATCCCTACGACGGCCTTCCAGAAGCTTTGATGGTCGCATTGACGACCGAGCTGAGCGGCGCCCCTCGACTCATCGACCGGACCGTCAGAGTACCCGTATCGTTGCGGGTGACAACCAGTATGCCGGACGACCTGCCACCCATCCTTGAGCTCGGACACTTCGACAGCCTTGTCGGGGAGAGCTTCGTAGTGGCGGTGGAACATAGGGAGTTGCGCCTTGAGCTGACGGACGCGGTCCGGCTCCCGCGGCACTCTCGACGCGCACAGGACCCCTTTGTTCTGCACTTCGTCGGTCCGCCCGAGCCGCAATTGCCGCAGGGCATCCACCGCCTCCGCCACCCGCGGCTCGGTCAGGTCGACGTCTTCCTGGTGCCAATTGGCAGCGATGACCGAGGGGTGAGCTACGAGGCCATCTTCAACTAGCCCCCGGGGGCCGGCTGCCGCGCGATGAAGAGGTAGACGCCGCGATCCTCCACGAGGCGGAATCCCAGCCGGGCGTAGAGGCGGATGGCGGGGTTGTTCCGCTCCACGTGCATGGTGACCGGAATGCTCGTGGCCTCTGCCTCCGCGATGAGGCGCTCCAGAAGTACGGTGCCGATGCCCCTGCCCCGGAACGCCGGCAGGAACGCGATGTCTACCACGAGCAGCTCCGTCGGGCGGCGGTCGACGTACAGCCTGCCCGCCGGGTCGCCGTCGACCTCGACCACGTCGAACGATGGGTGTTCGTAGGCCGACATGTAGTGCGTGTGCTGGGCGTGGAACTGCTGGTCGAGGAACGCCTCTTTCTGCTCGGCCGTCCAGGCCACCGGCGCGAGCTCCTCCCCGCGGGTGCTGCCGTAGAGGGCGCGCAGGAACGGGAGATCGCCATCAGTGATCGGCCTAAGACGCAGCCCGTGCCCAATCGGGCCCGAGCTGGCTGGTGCATGGGAGTCTTGGGCCACCATCGTCGCTAGGGCCCGATGATCCCGCAGGAACCTGCGGCGACGCCGGTGAAGTCGCTGGTCGAACCGTCGATGGCGTCGATGCCGCTGGAGATGCCCGGGTTCTGGGCGGTAACGAAGGTATCCGTAACTCCCGTCGTCTGCGGCCCGAGGGCCAGGCCCTCGAGCGAGAAGAGCGCGTCGTTGGCAAGGCGGACGGTCATTCCCACGAACCCCCCGTCGGTCCCGGCTGTGGTGGACGCGTTTCCGCTGATGCTGGCGCAAATCTGGTTCAGGTTCCTCGACTGAATCCGGAACGAGTCGATCGCTGTCGAGAGCACGTTCGACGTGTTGTTCAAGACCGCGATGCGTACCAGGCCACCCGCTGACGTGGCACCCGCCGAGTCGACGAAGATCCCAAAGTCGAACCCGACGTTGCTGACAGTGTTGCTCGTAATCCGGACGTTCCCCGTGCCGTTCCCAAAGTTGAACACTCTGATGCCGAAGCCACTGAGCGTCGCGCCCGCGTTGTGGACGAGGTTGTTGTGGACCTTGCCAGTGACGCTTCCGGCAGTGGCCGGAGTGATGAGGGTCCCGTTGAAGACGTTGATGCCCGTGTTCAACAGCGGGTCGGGGTTCGTGCCGTCATGGCCAACGTGGTTGTTGGTGACATCGAAAACGATGTCACCGGAGTTCGCTACCGACATCTCGATGCCCTGGTTGCCCTGGTTGCTCGTGGCCGTGTTTCCGCCGTTGATGATGTTATTGGTCACGTTCACCGTGAGGTTCGCGGTGTCGCCCGCGTCCCCGCGCATGGAGACCGTGCGGTTCCCTTCGAAGTGACACTGGTTCACGGTCACAGTCATCGTGGCCGTCGCGTTCGCCTGGACGTTAACTCCCACGTTCCCGGAGGTGGTGTCGTTGTCGAGGATCTGACACGTGGAGGCGGTGCTCTTCGCCGAGCCCGAGATGGTGAGCAGCGTGAGCGTCCCCGTGTCGTTGGTGACATTGATGTTGTCCTCGCCGGAGCCGGTCACGGTCGAGTCACTGATCGTGTTCGTGCCCGTGAGGTTGTTGATGTCGATGCCGTTCTCGGCCACGGCGTTGCCGTTGTTCGAGACCGTGAGGCCGTCGAAGTTGATGCCGCTCGAGCTCGTCACGCTGATGCCGTGGTTGCCGCCGCCGCTCACCGTCAGGTTGTTGATCGTGAGGCCCGTCTTGCTCGTGACGTCGACACCGATGCCGGTGGAGTTAGCGATGGTGCCGCCGTTGATGGTGACGGCGTTGGCGCCGGCGGCGTTGAGAATGATGCCGCTGCTGGCGCCGTTCGAGTTGATGGTCGTGAAGGTGCCCGTGATGGTCGTGCTTACGACGTTGAGGGCGATGCCCGTGGCGGTGGTGATGTTGTTCGTGCCGGCGAGGGTTACGTTACCGCCACCCGTGGCAGCCAGGCCCGTGCCCGCGCCCGACGTGTTGATCGAGACGCCGCCTGGGAGGGCAATCGTGCCGCCGGCGCCATTGCTCGTGAGGGTCACGCCGTTTCCGCCGGTCACCGTAACGGCGCCGGAGAAGGTGGTGGTCGCGGCGCCCGCACGGTTCGAGACGCTGATGCCGGTGCCCAGCGAACTGCTGACCGTACCCGCGTAGCTGAAGTTGCCGGTGCCGCCGTTGACTGTGACCCCGTTCACGGTCGATGTGATGCTGCCCCCGGAGATGGTGACGACCGCGTTCGAGGTCGCCATGGAGACGCCCGTCCCGGTCGGGCCGGACTTCGTGACCGAGCCGATGGTCACGATGCCAGACACCGTCGAGAAGTTGATGAGCGTACCTGTTGTGGTCGCGAGCGTCGTTTCGGTGACGGACACGCCTGTCACGGAGGTGCCGGTGAGGGCGTTGGCGGCAGCCGTGGAGATGACAACCCCCTGGACGCGGGAGGTCTCCCCGAGCGCCACCGTGCCGCCGATCGTCGGCGCGCTGCCGTTGATCGAGGGCCGGGCGATGGTGCCCGCCGGCGGGCTTATGCCGAAGAGGGCATCGAAGCTGGCGCCCGTCGCGCCCTGGCCGATCAGCCATTCGTTCGTCAGCAACGACAGGCCGTCCGTGCCCGTAGGCGTCGCATCGAAGTACACGAACACCCGGTCGCCCGCATCGTCGACAGCCGGGACGGAGGCGAGCGTATTGAAGGGGCTCGCGAGCGTGCCGGTGCCGTTGGAGGCCGCGTTCGTGTCGACGAACCAGATGCTCGGCCCGGCGATGGTGAAGTTCACCTGCGCGGCCGCGCTACATTCGGAGGGCAACGGGTTGCCGTTGTCGCAGACCGTATACGTGAAGGAAACAGGGCCCGTCACGCCCGGTTCCGGGTCGAACGTGAACGCTCCGGTGGCCGTATCGAGCGCCGTAATGGTGCCCACGCCGGCAATCGCGATCGGCACGGTCGTGGCGCCGCCGTTGATCAACCCCACTGTGAGGACGAGGGTGAAGCCACTGTCGCCGCTGTCGGCGTCAGTGGCGCCGGTCAGCAGGCCCGTGCCCGCGGGGATTGCGATGGCCATGTTCGACTGCGCGTTGTAGTTCTGGGTTGCGGCCACGGGCGGGTCGTTCACCGGGTCTACTGTGATGGTGAACTGCTGCGAGGGGCTCGTATCATCCCCGCCGTTGGCCGTGCCGCCGTTGTCGACGACCTGGACGGTGATCGTCGCGGTACCGTGCTGATCGAGCGCGGCGGTGTAGGTCAGGGTTCCGTCGGCGGCGATGGCCGGTGCGGAGGAGAAGAGCGGCGCATTCGTATTGCCGATGATCTCGAAACCAAGCGTCTGGGCAGACTCGTTGGCGGGTCCCGCGCTGCCGGTCGCAAACGCGGCCACCGTCTGCAATCCGGCGTCCTCGTCCGAGGTGTCGCCGGGGAAGTTGAGGACGAAGGACGGCTCGTCGTTGACGCACGTGACGGTGACCGAAACGGTAGCGCTTGAGCCGCCGGGACTGATCGTGTAGTCGAACGTATCGAACGGTGGCGGCGTGTTGCAGTAGTCGGCGTCCGGTTCGTAGGTGAGGCTCAGGTTGTCGCCCGCGATTACCACGGCGCCGTTCGCCGGATCCGTCGCGCTTGCGATCGACTTGCCCTGGCTGTCGGGGTCCGTGTCGTTCGCGAGCACGTCGATGGTCGTGGCGATGGAATCCTCGAGCACGGTCGCGCTGTCTGCGACGGCGGTGGGCGGGTCGGGGAGGCAGTTCACGGTCACGCTCACAGTCGCCGTGGAGCCTCCATTGAGCGTGTAGGTGAAGGTGTCGGGCGTCGTGCCGGGCGGCGCATTGCAATAGTCCGGGTCCGGCTGGTACGTGAGGCTGAGGTTGTCGCCCGCGATGACGACGGTACCGTTCGCGGGGTCGCTCGCGCTGGCGATGGTCGTCGGGCCGCCGTCAATGTCCGTGTCATTGGCGAGTACGTCGATAAGCGTCGCAGGGTCGTCCTCAGTGAGGGTGGCGCTGTCGTCGACGGCAACAGGCGGGTCGTCGACGCAGGTCACGGTGACGCTGACGATAGCCGTGTCGCCACCGTTCACGGTGTAGGTGAAGGTGTCCGGCGTTGTCCCCGGCGGGTCGTTGCAGTAGTTCGCGTTGGGCTCATAGGTCAGGCCCGTATGGGCTCCGGGCAGGCCGCCGGTCAGCACTACCGTACCGTTGGCGGGCTGAGTGGCGGAGATGATGACGATAGGCCCGCCGTCGCCGCCGTCCGTGTCGTTCCCGAGAACGTCGATGGCCGTCGCAACCGCATCCTCAGCGACCGTCGCCGCGTCATCGATGGCGTCGGGTGGGAGGTCGCAGAATACCTCCATCGATACGGTCGCGCTCGAGCCGCCATTGAGGGTGTAGTCGAATGTATCGGGCGTGGTGCCGGGTGGACTGTTGCAGTAGCCAGGATCTGGCTCGTAGGTGAGGGTCAGTCCGTCGCCCGCAACCACCACAGTGCCGTTCGCAGGGTCACCCGCCGACTGGATTGTCTTCGGCCCGCCGTCGATGTCCGTGTCGTTGGTCAGTACGTCGACGAGCTGCGGCCCCGCATCCTGCACGGCCGTCCCACTGTCGTTAACGGCCACCGGCGGGTCGTCGACGCAGGTGACAGTCACGCTGACAGTGGCAGTCGACCCGCCATTGAGGGTATAGGTGAAGGTGTCCGGCGTCACCCCGGGCGGGTCGTTGCAGTAGTCGACGTCCGGCTGGTACGTGAGGCTCAGGCCGTCGCCCGCAACGACGACCGTGCCGTTGGCGGGGTCGCTGGCCGACTGGATAGTCTTCGGGCCACCATCGGGGTCGGTGTCGTTGGCGAGGACGTCGATGGCCGTGGCGGGAGCATCCTCGCCCAGAGTGGCGGAGTCGTCCACGGCGACCGGAGTGTCGTCGACAGGCGTGACATTGATGTCTCGCGTCGCCGCCGGCCCGAGCCCATCGCCGTCATCGGCCCGGAACTCTATCGTCTTGGAGGTGCCGGGGTTGTCGCCGCTGTGCCGGTACTCGACCGACCGCAGCGCGGTCTGATAGTTCGCAACCGAGGATGTGCCCGTGAGCGTCAGCACTCCGGTGCCGCTGCTATACGAGCCCGTAATGCCGTTCTGATCGGTGAAGAGCAGCTCGTCCCCGGACTGGAACCCGGCCGAGATGCGCACCGTCGCGCCCTCGAGGTTCGCGTCGTCGGCGTCCGTCACGGTCAGCCCACTGTCGATCACCGTCGCGGGGTCGCCCTCGGTGTACGCGAGTGCCCCGGCGGTGGTGGTGATGACGGGCGCATCGTTGGCGGCCGCAACGGTGACGTCTCGGGACGCAAGGTTGCTGGGGGCGGCGTCGCTGTCCGTCACCTGGAAGGTGACCGTACGAGTAACCGGAGACGGGCTGTCGCTCACGTTCTCATATGTGATCGAACGAAGCGCCGTCTGGTAGTCCGCCACCGATGCCGTCCCCGAGAGCGTGAGGGTGCACGTTGCGCCGTTGTACGACCCGGTTATGCCGAGCTGGTTCGTGAACGCCAGCACATCCTCGGCTGCTGAACAGTTCGAGGTTATCTGTGCGGTCGCCGCGGCGATCTGCGAATCCGGGTCAATGACCGTGAGGCCCGGGTCGACGGCCACTGGCCCGCCGCCCTCAGTGAAAGATGCCGACCCTGCCGACGTGGTGATAACGGGAGCGTCGTTCACCGGGGTGACCGTGATCGTGAACTGCTGTGGGTCGCTGGTGTCGTCGCCGCCGTTCTCCGTGCCGCCGTTGTCGGTGAGCACGACCGTTACCGTCGCCACTCCGAAGGCATTGGCCGCGGGCGTATAGGTGAGTGTGCCGGTCGCCTCGTCGATGTCAGGCTGTGCGGAGAACAGCCCGTTGTTGTTGTTGTTGACGTTGAAGGTCAAAACCTGGGTGCCCTCGCCAGGCCCTGCGCTGATCCCGGTGGCAAAGCCCACGACCGTCTGGGCGCCGGCGTCCTCGAGCACCGTCTGATTCGGAGCAACAGGGAGCGTGAAGCTTGGCTCGTTGTTGAGCCCGAGGATCGTGATGGTGATGGTCGTCGAGGCGGTCCCGCCGTTGCCGTCGCTCACCGTGTAATCGAAGGAGTCGACCTCGGACTCGCCCGGGTCGATTGCCAGGACGGCCGGCGCACTCGTATCGAGCGCGTAGACCCAGCTACCGTCGTCCTGGACGGTGAGCGTGCCGAAGGGCGAGATGACGCCAATCCCCACGTTCGCGGCCAGCCCATCAACCTCCGACACGCTCAGCACGTCGCTGGCGTCCACATCCATGTCGTTAGAGAGCGCATTCCCGCCGACCGTGTTGGGCGACGCGTCCTGGTCGATCTCGGCGGTGTCGGGCATCGCCACCGGCACATCATTTGTGCCGTGCACGGCGACGACCACGGTTGCCGTGTCGGTGGCCGTGCCGTTGCTCGCTGTGTACTGGAAGGTGTCTTCTTCCTGTTCGCCGAGGCCGATCTCCTGGACGGCCGCACTCGCGTTATCGAGCGTGTAGGTCAGGGTGCCATCGGGGTCGATTGTGAGAGTGCCGAAGTCGCCCTGGACGGGGTCTCCGACGTCGCCCGGCTGACCGTCGACGGCCGTCACGGAGCCAGCAGTATCGTCGTTCGCGAGCACGTTGCCGCTCGCCGTAAGGTCGGTGTCCTCCGTGACATCGAACTGATCGTCCACGGCGATCACGGGGACGACGACCACGGTTCCGGTGACAGTGGCCGTTGTCGTAGCGGTGATAGTGGCCGTTGTCGTACCGGTGGCGGTCGCGGTGGGTGAAGGCGTGGTCCCGGTTCCCGGCGCGCTGTCAGCCGCGATGCCCGGGATGAATATCTTGTTCGGGAGGGTGGAGGGGCCAGCCTGGCTGAGGACGGTGGTGATGGTCACCGCCCCCGCGATGAGGGCGAGCCCGCTTGCTGCGGCGGCGATCAGCCTGGAGGGTTTCCGCACTCGTTACGCTCCCAACCCCACGGTTGAGGCATCCTACGCCGGAAAATGCCTTACCGACAAATCTCGATCAATACGTTATGTAATAGCGCAAGTTTCGGCGGGGAGACGTGCTCGCCAATTATCGACATTCACTCTTGTCGTGCGTGGGCTAGCCAGACGACTTGCCACCTGGTTGACACGGTAACGCTCGGCTTCATAGTATCCGTTGCCGTCATTCCGGTTCCCGGACTGCCCGCGTGGGGAATGCTCGCAGCGGCGGCGTCTACGCAACAGCGGCCTGGGCGGCAGCGATGCCGACAGAGCGCACGGGAGGCACGATGCCCGCAAACCCTCTCGCTACATCTGGTCTGCCAGCCCGGCGTCGAACCTGGATACCGTCTGCGGTGCTCGTCGCGGCACTGCTACTGTTCGTCACGAGTACCGCTCAGGCGGTCGACTTCGCGGCCACCGCTTCCATGTCACCCGCTAGCCTGCCGCTGAACGACCAGGCGGGAACAGTGTTCACCTTCACGGTGCAGAACACAGGGACACTCGCGAGCATCGGGGCAGTCGAGGTGGTCCGCCCGTCGAATCACTGGGCGATCGCCGCCTGCCCACTCGCGCCCGCCGGTTGGACCTTCCAGCTCGCGGATACGAAGTGCCGATTCCGCAGCGCGGACGGAGCTTCTGACGACATCCCACCTGGAGGCAGCGCCCAGTTCGAGGTCCGCGCCACGAACGGCCCCGGCAGCGCGGACGTCACCGGAACGTTCGAGGTCACCGTGAGCCGCGGTAACGCCTTCAGCAGCGGCGACATCATGGCGGCGCCGGCCGACCCGGCCGGGGCCCTGGACGTGACGGCGCACTCCTTCGAGGTGCTCGACGCCGTCGTCGCAGGCGGGCCGGCGCCCGCCGGGACCGCATGTCCCACGCCGAACCGGACCGCACAGGCGGGCTCGACCACGACGATCGTGATTTGCGGCCGCAATCGAACGAGCCTGTCCCTTACGCCTTCCGCTGCGTTCTCCACGCTAGGCGGGACGTTCGTCGCATCCCCTGGGACCTTCAGTTCTGGCAGTGTCGCTCCCGGTTCAACCAGCGTGGTGCTGGGCAACTGGTCCGGCGCGGTCGTCACCGGCAGCCCGGGCGCGGACAAGACCGTCGTCGCAGAGATTGCCTCCGCGGCGAATCGCACCTCCGCCGTGACCACGCTGGGCGGCTATGAGGCACTGAACAACGCTCCGACCGCCGACCCCGTGGCAGTCACGACGGCTGAAGACACAGCCGTCGACATTGAGCTCAGCGCGTCCGACCCCGACGGCAGCGCGATCACCTTCGCCATCGCCACACCCCCGGAGGACGGCGAGCTCGGGCCGGTCGGGCCTGCGGACTGTTCGGGTGGCGTGCCGAATGTTTGCACCGCCACGGTGACGTACACGCCGGACCCTGACTTCACGGGCGACGACAGCTTCACCTACACCACGGCGGACGCGACGGATACCTCCGCGCCGGCCACCGTCACCATCAGCGTGACGCCCGCCAACGACCCACCGGCCGCGGGCGCGGACAGCTACGACGGCGTTATCGGCAACACGAAGGCGACGCTCGGCGTCACGGTGACGGGTGAGCCCGTGGTTGTCCTCGCCGGCACCTTGCCCGTGGCGAACGACACCGATCCGGACCTCCCGCCCGGTGAGGACCTGGCGGTCCAGGCTGCGACGGTGACCACGGATGAGGGCGGGACGGCCGTCATCACCAGCCCGGATGGCGCCTTCACGTACCTTCCTCCACCCGGCTTCACGGGGCTCGACAGCTTCGACTACACGGTGGTCGACGACCAGGGCGCCTCTGCAACCGGCACGATCTCGATCGAGGTCGAGGGGCCCCTGGTGTGGTACGTGGACAGCACAGCGGCCGCTGGCGGCGACGGACGCTCGAACGCGCCGTTCGACTCGCTCGCATCGCTCAGCGGCCCCGATGACGTGGACGCGCCGGGGAGCATCATCTTTGCCTACGCGGGCACGAGCGCAACGACGCCTTATGGCGGCGGCCTGGTGCTCGAGCCGAATCAGCAACTATTGGGCCAACCGCATGGGCTGACCGTCTCGGGACATGAGCTGGTGGTCGCAGGTGGCACGAACCCCGTGATCACCAACGCCGCCGGCAACGGGCTTGGTCTCGCGAGCGACGTCGTGGTTCGAGCCGTTGACATCACGGACTCCTCCGCTTCGGGCGTGGCTGGCGCCAGCGTCAGCAACGTTGACCTTGCGGACATGACCATCTCCGGGTCGGCGAACGATGGCGTGACGGTGGTTGGCGTCAGCGACTTCAGCCTGGCGAGCTCGGACGTGTCGGGGAACCTGGGCAACGGCGTGGTGCTGGTAATGGCGAGCGGCGTCGACATCACGGGCGTTCGCATCCTCTCGAATGGAGACACCGCGGGCGAGCACGGCCTCCGCCTCCTTGACGTGTCTGGCATTAACGCAGTGACGGACACCGAGGTCACCGGCTCCGCCGAGGACAACATCCATATCGTGAACAACCTCGCGACACCGGGGACGGTGACGATTGGCGGCGGAGCCTGCGTCGTCAGCGATAATTCGACCGCCACGGGTGGCAACGGCGTCAACCTGAACGCGCTCGGCACGGCCAACCTCACAGCCTCCGTCGACGGCTGTTCCGTCGCCGGCAACCGTCTGATCGGAGTACGCGCCGACGCCGCTTCGACCGCGACGCTCAGCGTCGCCGTGACGGGGTCGACGGTCGTGGCCGGTTCGGGCCAGGGGAACCAGGGGATCGAGGTCTCGGCGAGCGGATCGGCCACCGTAGCGTTCGACATCAGCAACAACGACGTCGGCACTGGCGGAGCGCCACTCGCAACGACCGGCATCAACGTCTTCGGATCAGGCGGCGCGGGCCTCTCGATGACCGGGACCGTCCTCGACAACACCGTGGTGAACGCCGGCGGGTCGGGCATCGGCGTCCGGGTCTTCCAGTTCGGCGGGTCGACGGTGGTGGCGAACGTCTCCGGGAACTCCGTGAGCAACGTTGGACTGGACTTCGGCATCCTCGCCGATGCTGGAGGTGCGACCGCGCCGGAGACGGGAACGCTCCGCATCCGAGTGACCAACAACAGCGTATCCGTCCTCGGTGGAGCCCTGGATGCGATCCGCGTACAGTCGCGCAATTCCAACCGGGTGTGCTCTGTGATTTCGGGGAACACTACCAACACCGGTGGGGCCGGGTTCTTCGGTCTGTTTGTGCGGCAGGCGGCTGCTTCGCTGTTCGAGGTGGAGGGGCTCGCCCTTGGGCCTCAGCCATCTGCCACGGCCATCTCGTTCCTCATGACTAACAACCCCGGCGCGGCTTCAGTAGGCGGCACCGGTACATTCACAGGCGTCGCGCCCGGCGCATGCCTGGAAGCGGACTGAGGGGGAGTCGAAAATATGGGAACCCCGTTCCTCGGCGAAATCAAGCTCATCTCGTTCGATTTCGCGCCCAAGGGCTGGGCGCTATGCAACGGACAACTCTTGCCGATCAACCAGAACCAGGCGCTGTTCTCGCTGTTGGGGACCACCTACGGCGGGGACGGCGCGGTCAACTTCGGACTTCCGGACCTCCGCGACCGTGTGCCGATACACGTCGGCAACGGCCACACCCAGGGAGAGCGCGCCGGGCAGCTCGCCTCCACGCTCACCCTCAGCCAGATGCCGGCTCACACGCACTTCGTGAACGCCTCGTCCGCTGTCGGCAACACCCCCATCCCCGCCAACAACGTCGTCCTCGCGAGCCCGCTCAACCTCTCGTACCGGCCGCCCGACGCGCTGGCGGCAATGGACCCGGCAACCGTTAGCAATGTGGGCGGCAGTCAGCCGCATGAGAACAGGCAACCATTCCTCACGCTCAACTTTTGCATCGCCCTCCAGGGCATATTCCCTTCACGGAACTAGGAGCGCTGAATGTCCAACCCGTTTGTAGGCGAGATCAGGCTCTTTGCGGGGAACTTCGCCCCCGCTGGCTGGGCGTTTTGTGATGGGACCACGCTTCCAATCTCGGAGAACGAAACCCTGTTCAATTTGATCGGGACCACGTATGGGGGAGACGGGGGGACCACGTTCAACCTTCCTGACCTCCGCGGACGCGTCCCCTTGCACCAGGGGCCGCTCAACATCCTGGCGGAGAGCGCAGGGGCGGAGGAGGTGACCCTGACCGTGAACCAGCTCCCCACCCACACGCATGCGGCGGTCGGCTCGACCAATAACGCGAGCACAGCCAACGCCCAGGGCAACGTCCTCGCGCAAACGCCGAGCTACACGCCGTACATCCAGGGATTCGGTGCGAATACGCCCCTGGCCCCGAGCTCCATCAGCCCTGTCGGAGGCAGCCAGCCCCACACGAACATGCAGCCCTTCCTCGCCATCAACTTCATCATCTCACTGTTCGGCATCTTTCCGTCGCCGACCTAGGAACGAATATGACCGATCCATTTGTCGCCGAAATTCGCATGTTCGGGTTCAACTTCGCACCGACCGGGTGGGCGCTCTGCGACGGACAGATCCTGCCGATTTCGCAGAACACGGCCCTCTTCTCGCTCCTCGGGACCGTATACGGTGGCGATGGCAAGTCAACCTTTGCGCTCCCGAACCTGCAGGGGAGCGTCCCGCTGCATCCCGGCCAGGGCCCAGGCCTGAGCCTGCGCGATCTCGGTGAGCAGTCCGGAGTGGACTTCGTCACCCTCCTGGAGAGCGAAATCCCGGGTCACGCGCACTCTCTGTCGGCTTCCAACCAGCCGGGCGAGGACCCCACCCCGCAGGACCGGGCGCTTGCTCGCTCGGTGGGCGCACAGATCTACCAAACCACCATCAACCAGGACATCGTCCAACTCGCACCCACGGCGCTCGCCGTGGCGGGAGCAAGCCTCCCGCACAACAACATGATGCCGTACCTCACCCTCAACTTCTGCATCGCCCTCCAGGGCGTCTTCCCGCCGCGGCAGTAGGCCCGAAACGGAGCAAGCAACATGAATCGACGTCACCTCCTGGGCCTTGGTCTTGGCGCCGCACTGGTTCCCGTGGCCGCGCGTTCACCGCTCATCGGCGGGGGCGCCGCGGCACCCGAGAGCCTGAGCTTCGGATACGCACCGGCCGAGGGCGGCGCGCTTGTCCACGCCAACCGTCTGCGTGAGGGCGATCGGTCGCTCAGCTCCTCCGGTGTGCAGCTACGCGTCATCGACTTTGTGCAACCACCAGGAGCCTCTGGCGCTTCACTCGCGATGGACGTTCGGTTCGAGCCGTTCCACGAAGCCACCTTCCGCGCCTGGCAGTCACGCGACGGGCTCTCCGCTGGAAGCAGTCCCGTTGGCCTTCGCGTCCCAATCGACCGGAAGGCCGGTCTCAGATTTATCCTCGTCCGCGGAGAGTCGTCCCCCGCTGCCGAGACGATCGAGGGCAGGCTCATTCCGGGCAGTGGCGCTGGACCCAAGCTCCGTCCCGGCTACTACGCCGTCGCGTTGGACCCCGACCACGGGACACTCGACTGGCGGCGTTACGCGATCGCCATCGACCGGGGCCTACCGACGCTCACTGGCACCGACGGCACGCAGCCGCCGTTTGTTTACGGGTTGCTGGGCGTGGCGCCTTCAGCTTAGAGGACGCGGATTCGGTTCTCACCAGGCGCTGCCCTTGTTGCCGGACCTCCACAAGCGCGAGTGGCAGCGCCGGCCGCTGGACGCTCGACGCGCGGTGCACAAATGGCGTCTAATGCCGACTCGCGCACCATTTGGAGGTAATCGATGACCCAGCTTGCAACGCACCCCATCGTCACGGGACCGGTTAGCGGCGGCCGCAGAGGCTGGCCCTTCGGCGCATCCACGCTCGATCTCGCGGCCCATGGCTATGACGAGGCTGAGTATCTGCTTGAGGGCACCGCCACCCGTTACAGGCTGGCTCCGGGCGCGGAGCTGAGGCGCGATGGCCGCTGGGACGTGGAGCCCGCCGGCGAGGCGCCGTTCCGCACGCGCATACTCGTCTACCGCCCCAGCGACCCGGCCCAATTCAACGGCACGGTGATCGTGACCTGGAACAATGTCACGGCCGGCTACGACCTCTTCAGCGCGGAGAGCCTCGAGCTCTTCGAAGGAGGCTACGCGCTCGCGTGCCTGACGACGCAGAAGGTGGGTGTCGAGGGCCTGCCGCCCGAACGGCAGGGCCTCGCAGCGTGGGACCCGGAGCGCTACGGCACCCTCTCCATCCCCAGCGACGACTACTCATTCGACGTCTTCACGCAGGCCGCACTGGCCGTCGGAAGGGACCGAATGCGGGAGCCAATCGATCCCATGGGTGGGCTCGATGTGCGTCATGTGGTGGGACAGGGCGGGTCGCAGTCTGCCGGCCGCCTCGCGACCTACGTCAACGCGATCCAGCCACTCAGCCGCGCGTTCGATGGGTTCATCCTCACCATTTACTTCGGCTCGGGCGCGGCGCTCGAAGTGGGCGACGCGGTCGTGAACATCAACGCGCCCGCCGCAACCCGTCCCCGCGACCGCCTGCGTGGCAGCAACTTGCTGCGCGACGACCTGGGCGTCCCCGTATTCGTGGTGAACTCCGAGCTCGAAGCCATCGCCTGCTATCCGGTGCGCCAGCCCGACACGGACACGTTCCGCTACTGGGAATCGGCGGGCACCTGCCACGTCTCCGCCCAGGGCCAGCGCGACCGTCAGGTGAAGCACCTTCGCGACGGCGTGCGGACATTGCCACTGGCACAGGGCATCAACCGCATGCCCATGATCCCGCTGTACGACGCGGCCTTCCACCACATGCAGCGCTGGCTGACCGATGGCACTCCGCCGCCCGTCCAGCCGAAGGTCGAATTCGCGGGCGAGCCGCCAGTCGTGGTCCGTGATGCTCACGGCGTCGCCACCGGCGGCATCCGGCTCCCACAGGCCGACATCCCCCTCGCACAAAACAGCGCCATCCCGCTCACGGACGACATCTTTGCCTACCTTGGCGGCTCGAGCCACGCGTTTCCGAGGGAGAAGGTGCATGCGCTCTACGGCGAAAAGGCGGCATTCCTGGCGAAGTTCGAGGCGGCGGCACGGCGAGCAGTCGCGTCCGGGGCGTTGCTCCCGCGCGACGTGGCGCCACTCGTCGTCGAGGCGGACGCAAGCTGGCCCGAGTGAGCGGCGGTGCGGGCCTTGAGGCCCTCGCTCGGCTTGCCGCGCCGGCCCGACACGCATGGATTTGGCCGACTCCGGAGGTGAACGCATGCCCGACAACCGGCTGGTGCTGATCGCGTCGGTGCCGCAAGGGCCCCTGCGAGTGGAGGACTTCGAAGTGACGTCCGGCGCCATGCCCGCGCCAGGCGAAGCTCAGGTCCTCTGCAAGACGCTGGCGTTCACAATCGGCGCCGGGCAGCGCGCCGGTCTGCAGGGCAGCGCGAGCTATGCCGGCGCGCCCAAAGCCGGCGTGGTGATGGGCGGCACGGGCGTCGCCCGGGTGGAGGAATCGAACTCCGATGCGTTCCGCCCCGGCACCCTGGTTGTGGCTCCCACGGGCTGGCAGGAGTACTCCGTACACGACGCGGGCCAGCTCCGCGCGGTGCCGCCAGGCGCCGACCCCGCGCTGCACCTCGGGGTGCTCGGGACCAACGGGCTCACGGCGTACTTCGGGCTCCTCGAGGTCGGCCAGCCGCGGCCCGGTGAAACCGTCGTCGTGTCCGCCGCCGCCGGCTCCGTTGGGCACATCGTCGGCCAGATTGCGAAGCTGAAGGACTGCCGCGTCGTGGGCGTCGCCGGCTCGGAGGAGAAGTGCGCGTCACTGGTCGACGGCCTCGGCTTCGATGCCGCCGTGAACTACAAGGCCCCCGACTTCCGCAATGCGTTTCGCGCGGCCACGCCAGACCGGATCGACGTGTACTTCGACAACACCGGCGGAGCCATCCTCGAGAGCGCGCTCTTCCGCATGAACACGCACGGGCGGATTGCGTGCTGCGGGGCGGTGAGCCAGTACGACACAGCGAACCCCGGCCCAGGCCCGCGCGGTGTCCCCGGGCTGCTCGTCAACAATCGCGTGCGCATGCAGGGCTTCCTCGTGTTCGACTTCCTGCAGCACTACGACGAAGCCCGCGCCCAGCTCCTCGCCTGGATCGAAGGCGGCCAGCTCGCCCCGAAGGTCACCGAGTTCGCCGGCATCGAGACCGCGCCGCGCGCGTTCGTGGAGTTGCTGGCGGGCGCGACGGTCGGCACCACCATCGTCCGGGTTGGCCAGTAGGGTTGTGCGGCCCCCGGAGACTCCGCAGGCTTTACGCGTAGTTGCCCGGGCTCCCGTAGGCTGGCTCCTGCGGCTCGTGGCGGGGCGGGGATTCCCCCTTTCCCATGTGTGGGCAAGACGCCATTTTTCCCCCTCCTCGGTGGTCGCCCGCTTCGCTCCCGCCACGATGTCGCCAACCCGCTTTGCCACGCCCGTCGCCACCGGTCCGCCGGCGAGGGAACCGATCGTCCCTCGCCAGCGTCTGGAGCGGTATGAGCTGGAGGGGAAGGCAGTGGTCGCGGCGGCGCTGGCTGTTGGCCGGCTCGCTGGCTCTCCTCGCCCTCTTCGTCATCTACGTGCGCGCGGCGCCCCTGCCCTCGCTTGAGAGCAGCATGGACCCGCCCGGCACGGTCGTGCTCGATGCCAACGGCACCGTCCTGCAGCGGGACGCACGAGAGGGACTGCGCATCCCTGTCGACCTCGAGCAGGTCGCCCCTTTCGCCGTGGAGGCGACCCTCGCCGCCGAGGATCAGCGCTTCGGCACGCACCCCGGCGTCGACCCCCTCGCCATCGGGCGCGCCATTACCACCGTCTTCTCAGAGCCATCCGGCGCCTCCACGATCCAGCAGCAGCTCGCCCGCCGCCTCTACCTGGACGAGGGGCAGCCGCTCCTGATCCGCAAGCCGCGAGAGATGCTCCTCGCCCTGCGCATCGACGCCCGCAACTCCGACGACGAGATCCTCGAGGCGTACCTCAACGCGATCTATTACGGCCGCGGCGCCTACGGCATCGAGGCGGCCGCGCGCGTCTTCTTCGGCGTCAGCGCCGGCAACCTCAACCTCGCCCCGGCGGCCTTCCTCGCCGGGCTGCCACAGCTCCCGTCGGAGCTTGACCCCTCGACGGATGCAACCGCCGCGAACGAGCGCCAGCAATACGTGCTCGACCGCATGGCCGCTGATGGCCACATCTCACCCGAAATGGCCGATGCCGCCGCAGCCGAGCCGCTTGCGCTGCTCCCCGAGCTGGCGCCGGCCATCGCCCCCCACTTCGTCGAGCTCGCGCTCGCCGAGCTCGCCACCCTCCGGCCCGACCTGGCCGGGAGGCCCGGGCTCGTGATCGAGACCACCCTCGATGCGGCCCTCCAACAGGACTCCGAGCGGATCGTCCGCGTGCACATCGACGAACTGGAGCGCTACCAGGTCACGAATGGCGCGGTCGTGGTCCTCCAGCCGGGCACGGGCCGCATCCTCACGATGGTCGGCGCGGCCGACCCCTCCGGCGAGCACGGGGCCATCAACATGGCGCTGGCGTCACGACAACCGGGGTCGGCCCTCAAGCCGTTCCTCTACGCGGCCGCGTTGGAGCGGGGATACACCGCCGCGAGCCCCCTCCTCGACGTGCCGACCACCTTCGAGACGAAGGCGGGGAACTACGCACCCGGCAACTACGACCGCCGGTTCCACGGCGTGGTCACCCTCCGCACCGCGCTCGCGTCCTCCTACAACGTCCCGGCCGTGCGCACGCTGGCCGACATCGGGCTGCCCGCGTTCCTGGACATGGCCCATCGCGTGGGCCTCCAGACACTGACCGACACCGAGCGCTATGGGCTCTCGCTCACCCTCGGTGGCGGCGAGGTCCGCCTGCTCGACGTGGCGACGGCCTACGGCACGCTCGCGAACGGCGGCCTTCGCGTCGAGCCGTATGCCATCGAACGCGTGCGGGACACGACCGGCCGCGTGCTCTACGAGCGGCCCGCCGCCCGTCCGCGGCGCGCCCTCGACGAGGCGCACGCCTGGATCCTGACGGACATCCTGCGCGACCCGGCGGCCCGCACCCCCGGCTTCGGCGAGCGCAGCCCCATCGAGAGCGCGGTCGGGGCCGCCGTAAAGACGGGCACGACCACAGGCTTCCGCGACAACTGGACGGCCGGCTACACCCCGGAACGAGTGGTCGCCGCCTGGGTGGGCAACGCCGATAACCGCCCCATGGACGGCATCTCCGGCGTCGCTGGCGCAGGCCCCATCTGGCGGGACGTGATCGAGCTGGCCGCCGAGGGCACGAGGCTGGCCTGGCCCGCACCGCCGGAGACGCTCGTTCGCGCGAGCGTGTGCGAACCGACGGGGCTGCTCCCCGGCCCGGACTGCCCCGGCGCAGCCGACGAGTGGTTCGTGCGCGGCACCGAGCCGGCGGAGTCCGAGCGTTACTACGTCCGCGGCGCGGATGGAGCGCTGCGAATCGACCCGCCCGCGGAGGCGCGTCCCTGGGCGCTGGACGCGGGCTTCCTGATTGAAGGCGGGCACCCGGGGGCGGACGGTGGCTTCGCCATTGTCCAGCCGGCGCCCGACAGCGTCCTTTTCGTCGCCCCCGAGCTCGCGGACCAGCAAGTGATGCTGCGAGCGAGCGTGCCCGCCGGCGCGAAATCGGTGGAGTTTCGGATCAATGGCGAGCTGGCCGGGGTCACGACGGGCGCCGCGGGGACGCTCGTCTGGCGCCTGGAGCCCGGGCGCCACGAGGTGGAGGCAGTCGCGCTGCTCGCGAACGGCGAGCGGCTCACGGCCACGTCACGGTATGAGGTGAGGGAACGATGAACGAGAGCTTGATACGGCGAATGCGAAGCCTTGCGCAGGACGGCCGCTGGCGCGTCCTCGCGGGAGTGGCGGTGGTCTGTGCCGTGGCAACGGTGCTCACCTACGACACCAACCGCGCACTGGGCGAGCTCGACGAGCCCGAGGGGTTCTCGGTCACGCCGGAGGGCACGGATGTGCCGCGCCTCGCGCCCATCAGGGTCACATTCGAGTCACCCCCGGCGGAGCGCGCGGCGGAGAAGATCCTCTCCATCGAGCCCGCCCCTGAGGGCCAGTACGTCTGGGCGAGCGACCGCACGCTCATGTTCCAACCCGACTTCCCGGGCCTGCTGCGCGGCAAGGAGTACACCATCCGCGTGGCCGCCCAACCCGAGGCCGGCCTCCATCGCGCCTTCCAGCAGGTCATCCAGACCGAGGGGCTGCTCACCGTCGACAGCGTCGTGCCCGCACCAGAGGACACCGAGGTGCCCGCGAACGCGCAGGTGCTCGTCCAATTCAGCCGTTCGGTGGCGCCGCTCACGCTCCTCAGCGAACAGTCGACCGCGCCCGTCATCGAGTTCGACCCGCCGCTGGCGGGCAAGGGAGAGTGGCTCAACACCTCCCTCTACCGCTTCGTGCCCGAGCGGATGCCAGGCGACACGACCTTCAGGGCGAGGATCGCCGCCGGCCTCACCTCCGCCGCGGATGGCGTGCTCAAGGAAGACTTCACCTGGGAGTTCCGCACCTTCGCCCCCGCGCTCGATGGCGTGTCGCCCGACGCCGGCTCGATCTACGCGGGGCTGCGGCAGCCGGTCACCGTCTACTTCAACCAGCCCATGGACACCGCCTCCGTGGAAGCCGGGTTCAAGCTCGCGGACAGCGCGGGCGCTGTCATCCCCGGGAGCATCGAGTGGGGATCGCAGGGGAGCTCGTTCACGTTCACCCCGGGCGCGACGCTCGCCCACTCCAGCACCTACGCCGCCGTCATCGAGCCGGGCCTGAAGAGCGTGACGGGCGGGCTCACGACGGCCGGCCGCTCAGTCTCATTCACGACTGTGGGGCTGCCGCGCGTCAGTTCCACGGAGCCGGCGAACGGCGCCACCAACGCGCAGCGCTACGGGTTCCGCATCGCCTTCACGAACCCCATGGACCCGGAGACCTACGAGGGCCGCATCTCCGTCACGGGCTTCACACGCGAAGAGGTGGACGAGGCGCTGTACGGCGAGGAGATGGGCGTCTACGTCTCCCTCAGCCTCGCGCCATCGACCTCGTACACGGTGAACGTCGCGAGCGGGATGCGCGATCGTTACGGCCAGGCCCTGCCCGCCTACACGTTCTCGTTCCGCACGGGTGCGCGGGAGAGCTTCATCAGCCTCGCCACGCCCAACCAGATCGCGACCTACTCCTCCGCCACCGAGCCGGTGCTCTACTTCCACAGCACGAACCGCTCGAGCGCCACCTTCTCGCTGCACCCGCTCACCCCGGACGAGGCGACCTTCCTCCGCGGGCGCAATCACATCCCTCACGACAAGCCGGGGATCGACTTCGTGCCATCGCTGACGGCCTTACGCACATGGACCGTGCCAATCGCCAACGATCCCGACCAGGTGGTGCTCACATCAACATCGCTCTCGGGAGGCGGACCGCTGCCTATCGGCGAGTACTACATCATCACCGACGGCGCCGCCTATAACTCCGACATCGCCTTCAGCGTCGTGAACACGGCCATCATCGCGAAGATGGCCGAGGACGAGCTCCTCGCCTGGGTGGTGGACCTCGCCACGGGCGCCCCCGTCGCGAATACCAACGTAGTGGCCATCGGTCAGGGCCTGGCGGAGGGCGGCACGCGCCTCACTGACTCGCAGGGGCTCGCCTCGTTCCCGCTGACGCCGCCGGGCGCCGCCTTCCCACCGCCGGAGCACAGGCTGCAGATCAGCGTCAACGAGAACGGCCGCTACGGCGTCGGCACCACGTACTGGCAGAACGGCATCCAGACGTACGCCCTCGGCTTCGGGTTCGAGTATTACGAAGCCCCCTACGTCGGCCACATCTACACGGAGCGGCCCATCTACCGCCCGGGCGAAACCATGGAGATGAAGGGCGTCATCCGCCTCGACGACGACGCCCAGTACCTCCTCCCCCAGGCGAAGCCCGGGATGAACCTCGTGATCACGGACGCGCAGGGGAAGGAAGCGTTGCGCGAGGAGATCGTCCTCAACGAGTTCGGCACGTTCGCGGCCTCCTTCACCCTCCCCGCGAGCGCCGACACGGGCGACTACGGCATGCATGTCGAGTGGAAGGCCGGCCAGGCCCAGTTCCACATCGCCGGCACGAGCTTCCTCGTCGCCGAGTTCCGGGTCCCGGAGTTCGAGGTTGCCATGACCACCGCCGAGCCGTCCTACGCAAGCGGTGACGAGATCGCCGCGGACCTCGACGCCTCCTTCTTCTTCGGCGGCGGCGTCCCCGGCGCTGTGGTCGACTGGTCGGCCCTGAGCTCGCCGTTCGTCCTCCGCGCGAAGGGCTACGAACGCTTCTCCTTCAGCGACCACGACTTCTTCCGCTGGGACATCATCCGGCGGGACGTCGTGAGCGACCCCGTGCGCGCACGTGGCACCGCCACCACGGACGCCAATGGCCACGCCAGCTTCTCCGTTCCCGCCGAAATCAAGGGCAACGAAGGCGCGCAGCAGTACACCATCTCCGGCTCCGTGAAGGACCAGACCGGGCAGGTGGTGGCCGGCAGCACGCAGGTCACCGTCCACTCGGCCAGCTTCTACGCCGGCATCCGCCCCGCCGAATATGTGGCCTCGGCCGGCGAGAGCGCCACCATCGACCTCGTCACCGTCGACAACGACGGCAACTCCCTCCCCAACCGCGCCGTGACCGTCAAGGTCTATGAGCGCACGTGGGTGACGACGAAAGAGTCGACGCCGGAGGGTGGACGGCGCTACCGCAGTGAACCGGTCGACACCCTCGTGCAGACGCTGAACGCAACGACGAACGAAAAGGCGGAGGGCTCCGTCGAGGTCGTCCCGGCGAAGCCTGGCACACTCCGCCTCGTGGCGGAAGTCACCGATGACCGCGGCCGCACGGCTCGCTCCGCCGCCTACCTCTGGGTGTACAGCGGTGAGTTCGCGAGCTGGTTCGTGAGCAACGACGACATCCTCAAGCTCGTCGCGGACCAGGAAGGCTACGAAGTGGGTGACACCGCCGAGATCCTCGTGCCCGCCCCCTTCGAGGGAGCGATCGGGCTCGTCACCGTGGAGCGAGGCAAGATCCACAGCCGCGCCGTCCAGCCATTCCCCACGAATAGCACGCGCATCTCCATCCCTGTCGTCGAACGCAACGTCCCCAACGTCTACGTCTCCACCGTGCTCTACCGGCCGCCTACCGCCGAGGACCCGATCCCGAGGTTCAAGCTCGGCTACGTGGAATTGCCCGTCTCCACCGAGACGCGCGAGCTCACCGTGGACATCCAACCGGACCGCGAGCAGGCACAGCCCGGCGAGAAGGTGCGCTACGACATCCGCATCACCGACCATGCGGGCCGCCCCGTGAAGTCGGAGGTTTCCGTGGCCGTGGTGGACAAAGCCGTGCTATCTCTCGCCGAGGAACGCGGCCCCACCGGCCTCGCAGCCTTCTGGTACGAGCGCGGGCTTGGCGTCATCACGTCCTCCTCGCTGGCCGTATCGATTGACCGCGCGAACGACGTCATCGCGGAGCCGCGCATGGGCGGCAAGGGCGGCGGCGGCCTCGACGACGACCGGCTGCGGCAGGACTTCCGCAACACCGCCTACTGGGACGCCCAACTCACGACCGACGAGAACGGCTTCGCCAGCGTCGAGGTGCCCCTCCCCGACAACCTCACCACCTGGCGCATGCAGGTCCGCGCCGTCAGTGGCGAGACGCTCGTGGGCGAATCCACGAACGAGTTGCTCTCGACCTTGCCGCTGCTCCTGCGGCCGTCGCTGCCGCGCTTCCTGCGCGTGGGCGATGAGGTGACCCTGCGGCTGCTCGCGCGCAACGCCACGGACGCCGCCATGGACGTCACCGTTGGCATCGAGGCCGAGGGCGTCGACCTCACCGACGGCGATGCGCGCACCGTCCGCGTCGAGCCGCGCACATCCAGCACGCTCGAGTGGCCTGCGACCGTCTCGACCGACGGGGATGCGAAGCTCACCTTCCGCGCGACCAGCTCCACCGGGCTGTCTGACTCCGTCGTCCAGGAGCTCCCCGTCTACCTCGACGTGACGCCAGAGACGACCGCGACCGGCGGCGTCGTGAAGGGCGCGTCGCTCTTCGAGGCGCTCTACCTCCCGGTTTATGCGCTCCTCAACGGGGGCAAGCTCGAGGTCTCCGTGCAGCCCACCCTCACAGGCGTCCTGAGCGACGAGCTCCCCTGGTTCGCGCCCCCGCGGCCACCCTATGACATCTGGGAGTCGACCGACTCTATCTCCGCGCGCCTGATCGCCACCGTCGCTATCCAACGGGCCGAGCAGACCGCGGGAACGGATGCCGGACGCGACAGCCGCATCAAGACCGACCTCGCGGAGCTGCTTGCGCGCCAGGCCCCGGACGGCGGGTGGCGCTGGTGCCGGGGCTGCCGGGACAGCAGCCCGTGGATCAGCGCCTGGGCCTTGCTCGCCATCGGCGAGGCCGAACGGGCCGGCCACAGCTTCGACCAGGCCATGCTGCAGCGCGCCGAGAGCTACATCACCACCGAGGTCAACCGCCCCATCGATGTCGCGCATCCACGCGACCCCAATGAGAAGGCATTCTTCCTCTACTCGCTCTCGGTCGCGGGCGCGGCGGACACGCAGCTCTCCACCATGCGCGCCCTGTTCGAGCAGTACCGGTCGAAGCTCACGCCGTCTGGCCGGGCGTATCTCCTCCTGGGCATGGCGGAGGCAGGCGTCAACCGCGAGGACGCGGCCGTGCAGGCCCTCGCCAACGACCTCACCTCGGGTGTCATCCCCAGCGCCAACGGCAACCACTGGGAGGAGGCGCTGGCGGAGAACGGCGACCATCGCTACCGGCCCTTCGGGAACCACACGAGCGTGCGCTCGACCGCTCTCGTCCTCCTCGCGCTGGCACACACCGACCCGACGCACCCGCTCATCGAGGAGACCGCTCGCTGGCTGATGGTCGCCCGCGGCGCCCAGGGCTGGCAGGTGGGGCTGGACCGGGCGCAGGCGGTCCTCTCCCTCTCCCAGTTCGCGGCCGGCACCGGCGAGCTCGGCGGCGACTTCACCTACCAGGTGCTCGCGGACCAGCGGGAGCTGCTCGCCGGACGTTTCTCGCCGGGCGCGTCCGCGAAGCCGGAGCAGGAGTCGTTCTCGCTCACTGAATTCGAGAAGGGCAAGGTCACGCTGCTCTCGTTCCTCCGAAACGCGGCCGGCAGTGGGCGCATGTACTACTCGCTGAACCTCCGCTACATGACCCCCGCAAAGGAGGTGGAGGCGCTCAGCCGTGGGATCTCGGTCTCGCATGAGTACACCTCCCTCGGCGACCCGGCCACCCGCATCGACTCGGCGAAGGTGGGCGATGTCGTGCGGGTGAAGGTGACGGTGATGACATCACACGACCGGAACTACGTGACCGTGGACGACTTCCTGCCCGCCGCGTTCGAGCCGATCGACCCGCAGCTCAAGATCACCGACCCCGCGCTGGTCGCCACCCTGAACCAGGAGCGGCTCGCCGCTCGCGACGAGGATGCCCCCGACTACTGGGCGCCGTGGCACCGCTGGTACTACACGCCCTTCCAGCAGGTGGTCACGCGCGACGACCGCGTCACCCTGCGTGCGCAGGAGCTTCCCCGCGGCGTACACGAGTACATCTACTACGTGCGCGCCACGTCCCCCGGCGACTTCTTCGTGGCGCCAGCTCTCGCGGAGGAGTCGTTCTTCCCCGAGGTTTTCGGGCGCAGCGACAGCGGCAGGTTCACCGTGACGCCGTGAACCGAGGGCGCGATACGGTCGCTCGTGCGACACTTCAGCTGGTGGGTTGCCGGGCGCAGAGGCCGGCGGAACAGCGATGGCGGTTGAACCGGGTGCGGGCGTTCCTTGGCATGTGGATTCTGCTGGTCGCGCTTGCCATGCCGGCGAGCGCCTGCGGGCGCGCCGCCTCAGACGAGACGACGGCCACGCCCAGCGTCCCCTCGAGTGAAGGGACGGCCGCTCCGGCGCCAACGGCGACACCAACGCCTACGCCCGGCCCCCTCACCCTCGTGGCCGTCGGCGACATGATGCTCGCACGCAGCGTGGGTCAGCGGGTGCTCTCCGACGGGCCGGAAGTCGTGTTCGGCGAGGCCGTCGCCGCCATCCTTCGGGAGGCGGACCTCGCCATTGGCAACCTCGAGTGCGCCGTCTCCGAGCGCGGCGAGCCACAACCCAAGGGTTATACCTTCCGCGCTCCCCCGGCGGCCGTGGAGGCGTTGGAGCTGGCCGGGTTCGACATGGTCTCGCTCGCCAACAACCACGCCCTCGACTACGGACCGGACGCCCTGCACGACACCGTCATGCATCTCGAGGATCGCGGGATCCGGGCCGTCGGCGCCGGGCCAGACCTCCCCGCGGCATCGGCGGCGACCATCCTCGAACGCGGCGGGCTTCGCATTGCCTTCGTCGGCCTCGTCGATGTGCCCCCAGAAGGCCCCGGCTTCAGCCGCGACACGTGGGAGGCCGGGCCCGATAGCTGGGGCGTCGCCTGGGCGGACGAGGAGACGGTGCGGGCCGCAGTGGCGGCAGCGGCGGAGTCCGCCGACATCGTCGTGGCACTGTTGCACTTTGGCTTCGAGTACCACACTACCCCGTCGGCCGCGCAGCGGACGCTCGCGCACACCGCGATCGATGCCGGCGCGTCCCTGGTCATCGGCACCCACCCGCATGTGCTCCAGGAGGTGGAAGAGTACGGCGGCGGCCTCATCGCCTACAGTCTCGGCAACTTCGTGTTCGATGGCTTCGACGGCACCGCCAACGACTCCGCAATCCTCCGCGTCACCCTCGAGGCGGATGCGGTCCTCGCGTGGGAGCTCGTCCCGGTGGAGCTCGTCGACAACGGCCTCCCCCGCCTCCAGCAACGGTAGGAGCGCACGGTCGACGGCGGGTCGCAAGATCGTGGCCATCCCAAGAGCGACCATTCCTCCCCTCGCCCACCGCAGCGGGAGAGGGGCCGGGAGTGAGGGCGGGATCGAGGCAGGCGGACCAGTGACCGCACCGACTCGCACCCCTCGGCACGGGCGGTATCGACCCTTGCGCGATGAACCGGCGCGGAAGCCTGTAGGATGCACCCACATCCCACCCCCTGGAGTCGCCTGTGTGCTTTCCCCATGATGCCCATCCCCCAATCCCCGCCATCGCCGGGGCCGCCGTCGATACCGAGGACCTCGTCCTCGAAGCCGCCGACGGGACGAAGTTCGCCGCCTTTGCCGCGCGCGCCCAGAACCCGAGCGGCGCCGGCATGGTCGTTATGCCAGACGTGCGCGGCCTCTTCACGTTCTACGAGGAGCTGGCTCTCCGCTTCGCGGAGCAGGGCATCAACGCCGTCACCATCGATTACTTCGGGCGCACGGCCGGCGTAAGCAAGCGAAACGACCCGCAGTGGAACTTCATGGAGCACGTGGGCAAGACCCACCCGGACACGATCGCCCAGGACACCGCCGCAGCGGTCGCCTATCTCCGCGCGCCCGCGGGTGGTTCGTGCACATCTGTGTTCACCGTTGGCTTCTGCTTTGGCGGCTCGAACTCATGGAACCAGGCGGCAGCGGGCCACGGCCTTGCGGGCGCGATCGGCTTCTATGGCCACCCCGGACGCGTCATCCAGGACATGCTTGCCCCGGGGACTCCGCACGGCATCGCGCCGACGATCGAGCGCGTGCCCCAGATCGACGCGCCCATCATGGCTCTCCAGGCGGGCGCCGATCAGATGATCACCCAGGCCGACACCGACGCGTTCAAGGCCGCCCTCGACAAGCAGCGCATCGAGAACGACTTCAAGACGTACCCGGGCGCCCCGCACAGCTTCTTCGACCGCACCTACGAGGAGCACGCGGAAGCCTCCGCGGACGCCTGGCAGCGCATCCTCGGGTTCGTCGCGAAGCACCGGGCATAGGTTTTACACAGGCTTGGTGCAGTCACCTGCCGGAGATGGTTAGGCTGCGCCGGTGGCGGGTGGTTGAGGTGGTACCGGGTGCGCAGTCCACTGTCGGTCCTGTTTGCGCAGTTGGCCGTCACCCGATCGATCCTCGAGGAGCTGCTTGTCTACGAGGACGTCCCCGCGGAGGAAGCCCTCGCCGAGATCCATCACTGCCGCGCGGCCATTGAGGCGTGCCTGGTCTGGAAGGGCGCCAACGATCGCGAACGCAGCGTGCGCGGGGCAATCGACAACACCCTGCGAAGCTGTCTCGACGCCATGCGCATGGCTGAGCTCGGCCTCACCCGCAACCGTCGCGACATGGTGGAGTCCTCCGGCCGTAACCTCGCCTCCGCGCACGAGCGCATGCTCGCCATCTCTCGCGTCCTCGAGGAGTGACGCGCCCTCAGCGCGCATAGCCGGGAACACGCCCGCGGTTTCCGTATCCGCTGCTCGCATACGACGACAGGTCCGCCAGGACCCCGAAGCCGAGCCAGACCCAGTCCCAGCCATTCAAGTTCCCGAATGGTGCGACAAGCACGAACATGAGGGTCGTCCATGCAAGGAAGATGAACCCGAAAACCGGGACGATCCACGTGTCGAAGGCGTGCTCCCAACGGTTCGTGTCGGCCAGCCACCACACCGCAATGACGAAGCGTGGGCCGAAGAGGAGCAACGAGAAAAAGAAACACATGCGCGTAGAGCCTCGCTCGTAGGCTAGCCGGAGCGGCCGAGGGCCTCGCGTATGCCGCCCAACGAGCGCCTTGATCTGCGAGACGCGCAAGTGCGCTTGCTCACGGGCACCCTGCGCCAACCACCACCGATCACCGATCACCGATCACCACGTAGGATGCAGCCAACCCCATCCCTCCCCCGGAGGAGAACACCATGTCTTTCACCGACATCCAGTACGACGTCGACGAATACGGCGTAGCCACGCTCACGCTCAACCGTCCCGAGCGCATGAACGCGCTGCGCCCGCAGACCACCCGCGAGATGCGCGAGGCGATCGCCGCCGCCCGCGACGACGACAACGTCCGCTGCCTGCTGATCACCGGCGCCGGGCGCGGTTTCTGTGCGGGCGACGACTTCCAGGCGATCTTTCTCGCCGAGGACCGCGAGAAACGCCGGGTCGAGCGCAAGATCAACCGCCTCAAGCAGGGGGAGCTCTCGCTCGATGATGTGTTCGCCCTGGAGAAGCCCACGATCGCGGCCGTCAATGGTGCAGCCGTCGGCTACGGCATGGACCTCGCGCTCTATTGCGACATCCGCTTTGCCTCCGAGAATGCGAAGTTCGGCTGGTACTTCACCCGCCGGGGAGTCCTGGGCACGGTCGGCGGCACCTTCGTGCTGCGCCAGCTTGTTGGCCTCTCGAAGGCGTTCGAGCTGACGCTCACCGGCGACCTCGTCGACGCGGAGGAGGCGCAGCGCATCGGCCTCGTCTCGAAGGTCGTGCCCGGCGAGCAGCTCATGGAGGAGGCCCGGGCGATGGCGCGCAAGCTCGCCAGCGGCCCGCCGCTCGCGCAGCGTGCCGTCAAGCGCGCCATGCATAAGGGCTTCGAGATGGACTGGAAGACCCTCGGCGAATACCAGCAGGCGCTCGGCGATGTCCTCTGGGAGACGGACGATCACCTCGAGGGCGTCAACTCCTTCGTCGAAAAGCGCGAGCCCCGCTTCGCCGGGCGCTGAGTACCGCGCCAGGTCAGTCCGCGGCGATTCCAAGGAGCCGAGCCGCGTTCCCGCCCGTGATCAGCTCGCGTTCCGCTCGCGACAGCCCGGGCGTGCGCTCCACCAGGCCGACGGGGTCGTCCTCGCCCATGTCGAAGGGATAGTCGGTGCCCAGCAAAACGTGCTCAGCGCCCATCATTGCCACGAGCTGCGCGACGCTCTCGGGGGTGTAGACTACCGTGTCCACGTACACCTGCCGCAGGTATTCGCTCGGCGGCCGGTCGATGTACACGCGGCACTCCGGCCGCACCTTCCAGGCGTGGTCCAGCCGGCTCGGGTGGAAGGGCAGGTAGCCGCCACCGTGCGCGACCACCACCTTCAGCTCCGGGTGCCGCTGCAGCACGCCATTGAAGATCAGGCTCGAGAGCGCGAGTGCCGACTCGACCGGATGCGCCACGGCGTTGTTCAGGTAGAACTCCCGGAACCGCTCGCCATGCGAGAACCCCAGTGGGTGCAGGAACACCACCGCGCCGAGCCCTTCCGCGGCCTCCCAGAACGGGCTCATCCTGGCGTCGCCGAGCTCCATCCCCGCGACGTAGGTCGAGATCTGCACGCCGCGTAACCCCAGCTCCGGCATCGCGTGTTCCAGCTCGCCGGCGGCCGCGACGGGGTCCTGCAGCGGCACCGACCCGAGCCCCAAGAGCCGGGCGGGGTTCTGCGACACGAGCCCCGCGACATGCTCGTTCTGGAGCCGCGAGAGGCGCAGCCCGAGTTCGGGCTCGGCCCAGCAGAACTGCTGTGGCGATGGCGAGACCGCCTGGATATCCACCCGCGACCGGTCCATACGCGCCAGCCGCTCGTCGAGTGACGTCAGGGCAAGCCCGTACTGCTCGCGGCCGAGCTTGCGGTTATGCGCGAGCGATTCGTCGCTGCTGAAGTAGGTCGAAGCCTCGAGCTCCGGCCGGAACTTGCCCTCGATGAGGGGCGGAATGCCCGGCGCCTGGCTCGCGTGGCAGTGGATGTCGATGACCGGCGTCATGGTGCTCACAAGCCGCGCTGGAGTGGCAGCTCGCGGATGCGCTTGCCCGTGAGGTCGAAGACCGCGTTCGCGATGGCGGGCGCGATGGGCACGATCCCCGGCTCGCCCGCACCGGTGGAGGGGTTTGCTTCGGTGCCCACGAGCGCGACATCGATCCGGGGCGTCTGGTTGATGCGCGGCACGCGGTACCGCGCGAAGCTGCCGTTCAGCAGACGCCCGCCCTCAAATTCCGCAGCTTCGAAGAGGGCGCCGCCGAGGCCCATCATGATCGCACCCTCCATCTGATTGCGGACGCCCTCCGGGTTGTACACGAGCCCGCAGTCCAGCGATGAGCTCACGCGCTTCACTCCGATCTCCTTGCCCTGGATGTCGATGGCCACGCACTCGGCCGCGTACGACCCCACATCCAGCCCCACCGCCACGCCCACTCCCCTCTGGGATGGCGCCGCCGCCGTCCCCCAGCCGAACGCGGTCGCGGCCGCCTCCAGCACGGCGCGATAGCGCGGTTCGGGGAGGTTCCGCATCCGAAACTCAACCGGGTCCATGCCGATGGCCGACGCGATCTCGTCGATGTGCGACTCCCGCGCAAAGTGGTTCACCGCGCACCCCAGCGACCGGTACGACCCCGGCCGCAGCGGCGCCGGCCCCGCCGACACGACCACCCGCACGTCGCCGCAGGCATACGGGTTCTCTGACCCACGCTGCCCAATGTTCGGACGGTCGGTCGTCGTGTGGACGGCGTGGTAGTCCCAGGCAGTGATGCGGCCGTCGCCGTCGAACCCGCTGCGGATCGTAATCAGCGCCGCGGGCCGGAACGTGGACCACGTCAGCTCCTCGACGCGGCTGTAGGCCACGCGCACGGGCCTTCCCGCGATGCGTGCGAGGCGAGCCGCCTCGATCGCGGGACGGTAGATGCTCTTCCCACCGAACCCGCCCCCAATTTCCGGCGCGATCACGTGGACGTTTGCCTCGTCGATGCCGAAGTACACAGCCATCTCGCCCCGCACGCCGAACGGCCGTTGCGTCCCCGCCCACACCGTGAGGCGGTCGCCCTCCCATTCCGCCACCGCCGCACGCGGTTCCATCGGCGCAATCGAGATGTACGGGACGTAGTAGGTGGCTTCGAGCCGGTGCGCCGCGCCCGCCAGCGCCTGCCCCACATCGCCCGCTTCCTGCGTCGTCACCGGGTCGCGCGCTTCAGCCTGCAGCCGCGCCGGCAGCTCCCACTGCGAGATCGCACCGTCCGGCTCGTCCCACTCCGAGGTGATCAGGTCGTGCGCGCGGTCGGCGGCCTCGTCGCTTTCGGCCAGCACCGCGACCAGCCGCTCGTCCTGGATCACGCTCACAACGCCCGGCATTCGCTCGGCCACGCTGCCATCGAAGCTCCGCAGCCTCGCCCCATATGCGGGCGGCCGTAGGATCCTCGCGAACAACATCCTTGGCCGCAGCACGTCTTGCGTATAGATCGCCCGGCCCGTGACCCGCTCGACGGCGTCGACCCGCTGCCAGTCGTGGCCCATGACGCTGAAGTCCGCCGCCGCGCGTACGTCCACGTCGTCCGGGATGTCTCGCACGAGCAACTGCCCCTCGAGCAGCGCCGCAAACGTCACCGACCGGCTCGTGTCTGCCGTCGAGATGATCGAACCTCCGGCGCAGGCGAGCTGGTCGGTGGGCAGGTCCAGCCGGGCGGCGGCCAGCTCCAACAACGCCTGCCGCGCCGTCGCGGCCGCCTTTCGCACCTGCACGCCCGTGTGGCGCGTGGATTGGCTCCCGAAGGTGCCGATATCCCACGGCACGCGTTCCGTGTCCCCGAGCACGACCTCCACGTCGCCGGGCTCCAGCCCCAACTCCTCCGCGGCCGCGATCGCCAGACCCCAGCGGATGCCCTGCCCGTATTCCACCTTCCCCGCGAACACTCGGACCACACCGTCCGGCGCAACCGTCAGCCACGTCGACGGCCCGAAGTCCGGCACGACGTTCCCGTAAGCGGTCCGCGCGTAGCCCGTCGCGGGCAGCGGCAGCCCGAGGCCCGCCGCGCCGCGGATGGTGAGCCCGGCCGCGTTCGAGTCGCTCATCGTTCGCCTCCGCCTGCCTTGAGGACGGCGCGCTCGATGCGCGGGTACGTCCCGCAGCGGCACATGTTCTCCGCCAGCGCCTCGCGCACCTGCCCGGAGTCCGGCTTCTGCACGCGGGACAGCAACGCCACCGCCGACATGATGAAACCTGGGATGCAGTACCCGCATTGCATGGCGGAGTCGTCCACGAATGCCTGCTGCACCGGGTGGAGGTCACCGTCGACAGCGAGCCCCTCGATCGTCGTGACCGCCCCGCCCGCGACACTGCCGACGGTGGCCAGGCAGGCCCTGATCGCGCGGCCGTCGACCAACACCGTGCAGGCCCCGCACAGCCCCTCGCCACACCCATACTTTGTGCCCGTCAGCCCAAGGTCGAATCGCAAGTAGCTCAGGAGGTTGCGCCGGGCATCCGCACCCTCATGCCTTTCGCCGTTCACATGAAGGCTTACCATCCCGCGAATATAGCCCGACCACGGAAGGATTCAAGCCACTCAGGCCTGGCCGCGTTTCGCTTCCAGCCGCTGATCGAACCGGGCGCGGTCGACCACGAACCGCTGGTGCGTGCCGTTGCCGACGTCGTCCACGCCATCGGTTGCCGTCCATGTGAAGTCGATGCGGCGCCCTTCGATCGCGCTCAGGGTGACGACGGCGTTGACCGTCATCCCCTCGGGCGTGGCAGCAGTGTGATTGATCACGATCTGTGCGCCCACGGTCATCTGGTCGGGGTCCAGGTGCTCGCCGATCCATTCCGCGGCCGTCCGCTCCACGAGCGCGCCGAGTGCTGGCGTGCTGAACACATCCGGCGTCCCCGCCACGATCCCGCTGGCGAAGTGCTCCTTCGCGCACACCACTGACTGGGATGCCGTCGCTCCCGGCTTCAGGTCCTCGAGTGCCATGCGCGGACTATACCCGATGGCTACAGCGGGCTGTCCGGCCGCTGGTGGCCCGCGGCCTGACGCTCAGCGAACTTGGCGGATTCTGAGCAGGCGTTGTGGCCGCGACCACGTCTCGGAGTCAACCCTAAACTCTCTGGCAATCCTGGCGTTCCTGGCGTCTTGCCGCTTCAACCGCCGGGCTGGCAGGTCCACGGCTCCCAGCCGTATAGCTCCCAGATCGCGAGCGCCGCGGAGGCGTTGTGCACCGGGTCCGTGGGGTCGAGCTTCACGCCGGCCACCTCGAATCGATAGTCGTGCATCGGGTGGATCTGGAAGAGCCCCCGTTCGCCACTCGTGCCAATGGCGTCGAGCGCCCAGCCGCTTTCGCAGCCAGCCACGTCCACAGCCTCGGGGATCTCCGACTCCGGCCAGCCTGCGACGCGCAGCACGCTCACGAGCTGCGGCAGCGTCAGCCTGGGCGCGCCACCGGCCCGGTTCTCCTGGGCGGCCTCGCGGATCTGCACGGACGCCTGCGGAGAGCCTCCGCCGCCGGGGACGGCGACGCTGACTACGGTCAGCAATGCAGCGGCCCCGGAGGTCAGACCGGTCGCGCGTTTGAATCGCATCCGATGCACGGTAGCGACAGACTCCTCGCGGGGGCGCAAGGAGAGGCGCTGTCACATTACATGCGCCTTAACTCAGCCGCTACGTGACGAAATGTTCACGACCCGGGAGTGAGCCCCGGCAGCACATCCACCGTGGCCGGCTCCGGCACCCGTGAGGGAGCCCGTTGCAGGTTCCGCAAATACTGCTCCACAGGGTGTTCGACGACGTAGTACAGCGCCGCCGAGGCGGCCACGCACACAGCCGTGACGACCCCGAGCCACCCCACGTTCAGCACGCTCGTCGACCGCGGGCCGATCCACTCGATCAGCGCGTAGATGATGGTCGCGTGGATCAAGTACAGGGCATAGGACCACTGGCCCAGCCAGACCATCATGCGGCCGCGCAAAAGCGAAGGCACCTGCCGCAAGTCGAGTTGGGCGGCTGCCGCGATGATGAGCGCGTAGAGCGCCGGCAGCGCGGCGAAGTCGAGGTAGGCCACATACTCGCGCTGCTGCGCCGACAGATAGTCCGGGGAGACCTGGTAGTAGAACACGATCCACGCACCCAGCAGCGCGACTGCGGGGAGAACGCCGATGGGCACGCGCAGTCCGCGCTTCACGGCAATCGCTAGGCCCACGCCCAGCACGAATTCTCCCAGCCGGAATAGCGGCGAGATGTAGAGCAACCAGCCCTGCACCCTGTCCGACAGGACGGACGACCAGTCGGCGACGACGTAGAGCCCGACAAGCACGGCGACCGCGGCCACGCCGAGCGCCACAATTCCCAGTCGCACGGCCCGGCGGATGAACAGCGGGTGGAGCGCATAGAAGAACATCTCGCAGGACAGCGACCATGAGGCGGGGTTGCCTGCGAAGTAGGTGGTGGCCGTTGGCACCCAGGCGTGCAGCAGCAGGATGGAGAGGCCCACGGCCGTCCAGTCCATGGGCACATCGCGCCAGGCGTAGAACACAGGCAGGGCCAGGAGCGTCGTGACCACGTGGAGCGGCCAGATACGCGCGAACCGCCTCCAGTAGAACCGCCGCGGTGTGTCGCTCGCCCGGAACGACCACGTGAGCACGAAACCGGAGAGCACGAAGAAGAACGTCACGCCTGTTGCACCGAAGCCGGTAAACCGATCGAGCCCCGGGATGATGGCAAAGTTTGTGAAGTGGTGCTGGAGCACCAGCCACGCAGCAAAAAACCGCAGGCCGGTGAGAGAATCCAACCTTGGAAGTCCCTCGGCCATCCCATCGCGCGTCCCCTGCGCGGTGGTGGCAAATGCGGTAGCCACGTCTGGGCGAGTGTACGCCTGCGATATTTTAGGGTCGCCCGTAGATGGAAAATGTTATGTCTGTGAAGACTCCGCGCCCTTTACGCTGCCTGATCCGGCCATCCCCGAGTCGGACTGGACGGCCCCGCTGAGCGGCCACTGGCGCCCGCGCCATGAATGCATATCATTAGCGTTCAGCTAAGAAACGAGCGCTCCTCGGGGCCTCGCAGGGGTGAGCAGCATGGGTATCTTCCGGCCAAACAGGCTCAAGTTCGGCATCTTCATGGCGCCGTTCCACCGCATCGGCGAAAAGCCGACCGTCGCCCTCGAGCGGGACCTCGAGTTGATCGAGCACCTCGACCGCCTCGACTTCGACGAGGCCTGGATCGGCGAGCACCACAGCGCCGGCTGGGAGCTGATCGCGAGCCCCGAGATCATGATCGCCGCCGCCTCGCAGCGCACACGCACGATCAAGCTCGGCACGGGCGTCGTCAGCCTTCCCTACCACCACCCCCTTATGGTGGCCGACCGCATGGTCCAGCTCGACCACCTCACCCGCGGGCGCGCGATGTTCGGCGTCGGCCCCGGCGCCCTCACCTCCGACGCCTACATGATGGGCATCGACGCCCTCACCCAGAGACAGCGCATGGATGAGGCCCTGGGCGCCATCATCCGCCTCTTCAAGGGCGAAGTCGTGGACATGGAAACCGACTGGTTCGTCCTCCGCGATGCCCGCCTCCAGCTCGCGCCCTACAGCTACCCGCACATGCCCATCGCCGTCGCGAGCACGTTCTCGCCCGCCGGGCCAACCGCTGCCGGCAAGCACGGAGTGGGCGTGCTCTCTGTCGCCGCCTCCCAGCCGGGCGGCCTCATCTCGCTCGCCAAGACCTGGGAAATGACAGAAGAGGCCGCCGCCAAGAACGGCCAGACGGCCAACCGCGAGGACTGGCGCCTCGTGCTGCCGATGCATCTCGCCGATACCCGCGAAGAGGCCTACAACGACGTCCGCGAGCTGATGCCCGCCTTCCAGGAGCAGTACTTCGAGGGCACCCTCGGCCGCCCCGCCGACCCCAGCGTCCCTAACGATGTGGAGTCAGCCGTCGCCCGCGGCGGGGCCATCATCGGCACCCCCGACGACGCCATCGAGGCAATCGAGCGCATCTTCGAGATGTCCGGTGGCTTCGGGGGCATGCTCGCCCTGGCGCACGAATGGGCTCCCCGCGAGAAGGTCTGGCACTCGTTCGAGCTCATCGCCCGCTACGTCGCGCCGAAGTTCCAGGGCCAGCTCTGGACCGCCGACAACCAGCAGTTCGTCGCCGAGCACCGCACCACTATCTTCGGCCCGAACGCGTTCGCCATCGGCAAAGCGTTCGCGGACGCCGGCGTTGCCCTCCCCGAGGCCCTCATGCAACGCGCCTCCCGCGGCAACACGTAGTCAGACACCTTCGGAATCAGACACAGAGCCACAGAGAACACAGAGAGCTCGATCGAGATTATTCTCAGTGCGCTCTGTGTCTCTGTGTCCAAGTCGGGCCTACGCGGGCGCGGCGACTCCCGACCGAGCGAGCTGCGCGAGGAACTCGCGGGTGCGGGTGGTCACGCCCGGGTCGCCAGGGACAGGGTAGGGCGAGGCGTTGAAGTCGGTCACACCGGCTTCGGCCAGCTCACGGATCCCGCGCTCCAGCTCCGCTTCGTCCCCAATGATCGCGATCTCGGACGCGTCCTTCGCGCCCTCCACATCCAGCACCGCCCGGTAGGACGGGAGCTGACCATAGACCGCGAACACCTGCGCGGCGCCCTCCTTCGCCTCCTGGCGCTTGTTCGTCAGCGCGATCGGGAAGCCGGAGATGATGCGCGGAGCGGGGCGCCCCGCTTCCGCTGCCGCCTGGCTGATGATGGGGACCGCGGTCTCAGCCAGGTACTTCTGCCCGCCCATCCACGTCGCCGTGCCGTCCGCCATCCTGCCCGCAAGACGCAACATCTGCGGCCCCAACGCCGCCACGATCACCTGCGGCCGTGATGCACCGGGCACCGCTATCTGCGCCGCCACGCGGTACTCGGCGCCCTGGAACCGCACCGGCTGGCCGTCGAGCAACGGGTTCAACACCGACAGGTACTCCCGCATGTGCCGGATGGGCTTCGAGTAGTCCAGCCCAAACATGTCCTCGATCACGACCTTGTGACTGAGCCCGATGCCCAGGATGAAGCGGCCGTTCGTGGCCGCCGCAGCTGTCAGCGCCTGCTGCGCGATCGCCGTGGGGTGCCGCGGGTAGGTGGGCACGACGAAGGTGCCAAGCTCGATCTTCTCGGTGACGCGGCCGGCCAGCGCGAGCGTCGTAATCGCGTCATGGCTGAAGATGTTCGCCATCGCCGCGAATTGGAATCCATCGGACTCCGCCCGCTGAAACTGCCCCAGCAGGGCGTCGATCGTCCCGTCCTCGCCCGTGCCCGCTCCTACTCCAATACCGATACGCATGTGCCACACCTGTCCCGAAGATGCGGGTCAGCGTACCGGGTTGCCGGACGCAACGCACCCCGTGTCGCGCCTCAGGCGGACTGCGCCAGCGGCGCCGTTCCCGGCGAACCAGCGATCAGCAGCGTCCCGTCGGGCAGCCCCTCGGGCACCTTGCCCGCGCCGCCCGACGGATGCACGGCAGCCCGGCCGGCAAGCGCCTGGCGCCGGACGAATCCCACCTCGACAGCAAGCGTGAGGTTGTCGTAGCGGTTCTTGCGGACCTGGCGCAGGCGCTCACGCTCCAGAGCCGCCGCCACGGCCGCGGCCCGCCTGCTCCCTGCAGGCCACGCGTCCAGCCCCGCGAGGCTCGAGTCGAAGTACGCCTCGGCGGTGCAGATGAGCTCCTCGGTCAGGCGGCTGTAGCCCCGCGTGATCACTCTCGCGCGCAGGTGCGCCTCGCTCACGCGGTGCCGTGCCATGTGTGCCACGGGGAGATAGAGCCGCCCGCCCCGGAGGTCCTCCCCCACACCGCAGATGACCTCGGTCAGCCGGACCGCCACACCCATCTCCGCCAGTCGTGCGCGGGATTCTGCATCCTCACTCCCGAGCACGTGCCCCACCGCTAGCCAGGCCGTCGACGACGAGGCGTAGCAGTAGTCCACCAGGTTCCTGAGCTCGGGGAACCGTCGCCCCGGGTCAAGGTCGCTCTTGAGCGCGTCCACGAGCGCAATCAGCAGCTCCTGCGGGATCTCGTTCGCGAGGACGGCGTACCGCACCGCCTCGGCGATGGGGTCGTCCACATCGTCCCAGCAGCCGTCCACGAGCCACTGACGCCAGAACGCGAGCCCGGCCCGCGCCTCGTCGACCGAGATGCCGCCCGCGCCCGCCGAATCGACCATGTCCCAGAGCGTCCGCACCAGCGCCAGCACGGCGGCGCAGTCCCGCCTGTGGTCGCGTGGCAGGTGGTCGATCCATGGCGCGAGGCCGACCGGGTTCCGCCTCACAATGTCCGCACAAATCCCGTAGCTGGTGTCGAGCGTCCCGCTCAAAGTGTCACTTCCACCGGACATACCTCCGTCTCCCGGGTGCCGATCGTCGATAACGGTACGTCTCACCCGAGCCGGTTGGCCGTCAGCGACGGCGCCGCCGTCCAATCTGTTTCGCGCTTGTCATAGAAGCCTTGGTGAGAGATACGTAGACTGCGCCTCATGTCCTTCGCCGAGGTCAACGCCGCGCGCATCTTCTTCGAGCAGCACGGGAGCGGGCCCGACCTTGTGTTCCTCCACGGGGCCGGGGGCAACCATCTCTCGTGGTGGCAGCAGCTCCCGGTGTTCTCCCGGCACTTCCGCTGCACGGTCTACGACGCGCGCGGCTGGGGACTCTCCCGTGGCGACATGGCCGTCGGCCGGTTCGTCCTCGGCACCGACCTCGTGGCGCTGCTCCAGCACCTCGGCATCGAACGCACGCATGTCGTCGCTCAGTCGATGGGCGGCCGCGCGGTGGCTGGCCTCACCCGCCTCGCCCCGGAGAAGGTGCGCTCGCTCGTGCTCTGCGGCACGACGGCCGGAGCCACCAACGACCGCATCCGTGAGCTCCAGGACGAGCTCCGGGACGAGCGTGGCGACGGCGGGCTGCGAGAGCACGCGCTCGCTCCCGGTTTCGAGGAGTCTCACCCCGAGCTCGCCGTCCTTTACCGCCAGGTGAACGCGCTCAACCCGCCGCGCCCGCGCGGGTTCCTCGGACGCCCACCCGCGACCTACCGGGGCAGCATGCACGACCCCATCTCCGCCCTGGGCGTCCCCGTCCTGTTCGCCGTCGGCGAGCACGACCTCATCACGTCGCCAACCATGATCCGCGAGGCCCACGCGCTGATCCCCGGCTCTCAGTTCCACGAAATGAAGGGCGCAGGCCATTCCGCCTACTTCGAACACGCCGCCGAGTGGAACGCCGTCGTGCTGGAGTTCCTCCAACGCGTCGACGCCGGGCAGGCGGCGAAGTAGCGGGCCTTACAATTCCCCGATGATGGCCGCCCGGGGTTGATTCACGCCAATCGTATGTTATTGTCTCATTCCTTATGGCGAGTCTTCGCAACTTCTGGCACCGGCTCCTGCGTGCCGTCCGCCTCGGCGGGCACTCCGGCCCCCACTGGGTCGAGCCGAGCAACGCCGTGACTCGCGCCATCTACGAAGGCGACTCCTTCGTCACCATGGCAACCTTCGAACAGCCCGCGCCCGCGTTCGTCCCCGCTGCTCCAGCGCCGGTGGCCGCGGCAATCCCCGCCGCGGAGCACGCTGCCGAGGAAACGGCCGCCCCCAAGCGCCCCGAAGTGGCCGCGTAGGGTTCGTTCTCGCCGCCGAGACACTGGGCGGCAACCGGGACGGAGCCGCGCGCGTCAGCAAGCGGTCATCGTGCTCGGGCCAATCAGTCGTAGCCACTGCTAGTTTTGGCAGGCGCAGCCACCACCGCCGCAACAGCCTCCGCCTCCCGCGTCCATTTCCATCGTCATTGGTCCGCCGCCGGTGCGGGCAACGGCGAAGGCGGAGAGGGCGCGCTCGGCCTGGTGGCCCTTCCCGCAGGTAGCGACCGAGGTGGCCTGGGCCATGGGTCGACGCTGCTCGAACTTGTTGCGGCAGGTGGGGCAGTAGTATTCGTAAATCGCCATGCGGCAAGTATAAACGTCGTACGTCCAATTACGCCCGGAGCCGTTAAAGCGGGACGCGTTCCCGAAGCGCCGCCGGCCACGCTGACCGCTCGCTCACGCGCGCGGCTCCGTCCCTCCCAACGGCGCGGCCGTAGCCTCACTCGCCACCTCAACACCTCGCCGCTCCAACCCACTCCTTCGCGTCCGCGGCTGCCGGTCCGCCAGCAGGTATCCCAGCGACAACGCCAGCACCACGATCACTTCCGCCACCGTCATCACGCCAAGGAGGTAGGTCATGTCCTGCCAGAACGGCTCGGGGAACATCTGGATGAGCCGGTCCCGATCCGGGTCGAGTTGCCAGAGGTCGTTGCGGAAGGCGATCTTGTGGAAGCGCTCCCACGCCGCCTCGAAGCCCGTCACCGCGAAGGCGCCGACCGCGGCCACAAGCGCGAGCCCCGCCCCCAGCCCGGCCAGGGACTGCTGCGCCAGCGCCCGCATGGGCTTTCGCGACCACACGAACGTCGCCGTCACGTAGGTGAGCACGTACGCCACCGCGACCTCGTTCAGCCGGAAGACCAGCCGGAGCAGCCCCTTCACGTCCTCCATGTGCTCCGTTTCCCGCGCGTTGAAGAGGGCGACCTCGTCCCCGCCCGTGTTGACAACGATGCGCAGCGTTTCCTCGTCGTTCTCGAAGTAGTCGACCATCTCGCGGCCCGCCCGCTGCAGCTCCGGCATCGGCACCCCGGTGGTCTGCTCTGCGTCGTACGTCCGGAAGCCGTAGTCGAAGAGCCGGGGCTCGCCCGCGAGGAAGCGCACATTCGCCGTGATCAGCGCCGTAGGCAGCGCCAGCACGAAGACGACCGTCGCGACCCGGGACAGCGCTGGCAGGTACCGTGACACCCGTCCTCCCACCTTCCGCTGGCATGGTAACCCAAGCCATGGCTTCCGTCGGGCGCCGGAAAGAGGCCCGAAAGTTCGTCTTCTGCTAACCTTTAGGCACGTGCCCCAGGGACACCTGAGCGGACCTTTGCGCGAAGAACCAGCCCCGGAGAACCGACGATGACCGCACCGGCAGCCGCCGTGCCCGAGCTTGATTTCATTTTCCACCCGCGTTCCATCGCGATCGCGGGCGTGTCCGCCAAGGAGAGCGGCGGATTCGGAGGGGGCGGGTTCGTCTCGTCTCTCCAGGAGGTCGGGTTTCGCGGCCCGATCTACCTCATCCATCCGAGCGCACCCGCCATCCGTGGGCTGAAGTGCTACCCCAGCCTCAGCGACATCCCGGACGAGGTGGACTACGTCATCTCATCGGTCCCCGCACGAGTAGTGCCCGAGCTGCTCGAGCAGTGCATCCAGAAGGGCGTGCGCGTCCTCCACCTCTTCACCGCGGGCTTCACGGAGACGGGCGACGCAGCGCGCACGCAGATGGAGCAGGACGTCGTCGCCCGCGCCCGATCCGCCGGCATCCGGCTGATCGGCCCGAATTGCATGGGCCTCTACGTCCCCGCCGCCCGCCTGGCGATGATGAACGGCCAGGTGCCCGAGGCCGGCCCGGTGGGGATGGTCTCCCAGTCCGGCATGAACGCGGGCGAGTTCGTCCGCTACAGCGCCCCCCGAGGCATCCGTTGCTCGAAGGTCATTAGCTTCGGCAACGGCGCCGACCTCAAGGCAGCGGACTTTTTCGACTACCTTGCCGACGACCCCGAGACGGAGATCATCGTCGCGTACATCGAGGGCATCCAGGACGGTCCGCGCCTCGCGCAGGCCATCCGCAAGGCGGGGCGCGCCAAGCCCCTCGCCATCCTCAAGAGTGGCCGCACCGAGGCGGGCTCGCGCGCTGCCAACTCCCACACCGCTTCGCTCGCTGGCTCGCTGCAGGTCTTCGACGGTCTCTGCAAGCAGGCGGGCGCACTCCGCGTGGAGAGCCTCGAACAGCTCGTCGATGTGGCCGTCACCTTCCAGTTCGTGAAGGAGCTGCGCGGGCCCAACATCGTCGTCGTGGGTGGCGGTGGTGGCGCGAGCGTGCTCGCCGCGGACGACCTGAACGCCGTCGGCCTGAACCTTCCGCCCCTCTTGCCCGAGACGCAGGCGCAACTCGCCAAAGTCACGAACGAGGCGGGCACAAGCATCCGCAACCCCATCGACACGATGAGCATGTGGGAGGACGAACGCTTCGAGGGCACCCTCCTCCCGTGCGCCGAGGCGCCCAACATCGACGCCATCCTCTATCACACGAGCTTTGGCGGCGGACCCTCGGGTCGATGGGTGGGCGACAACCGCGGACGCATGGAACGCCAGGCAGCCAGCCTCCGCAAAGTGCAGGACCAGGGCGGAAAGCCCGTGGTCGTCGCGATCAGGCCCGCGACCACCGAGGATGGGTTCGAGCTATCGCTCGAGTTCCAGGAGATGTGCTGGAAGAACGGCCTCGCGACGTATCCCAGCATCGCCCGCGCCGGCAACGCCCTCGCCCGCCTCCTCGAATGGCAGGCAATGCGCCAGTAGCGGTGACGTATGCCGGCCTGTCGGCCGGAGCCCCAGCTCAGTACTCCGGCCGGCAGGCCGGAGCCCTGCGTTCACCCCACACGTCGCCGGGCCGTGGCTCCCGGGCCGGCGCCCCAGGAGGACCGATGACCGCCACCCGCAACCCCTCCGACCGCCAGCGTGCCCACGGGCGCGGGGTCGTTCTCGTCCCATCGGACCCCCTCTGGCCGGAGCGCTACGAGGAGGCCGCCGCGCTTATCCGCCAGGCCTGCGGCGCGCTTCTCGTCGAGCTCGAGCACGTCGGCAGCACCAGCATTCCCGGCATCGCGGCCAAGCCCTACCTCGACCTCATGCCCGGCGTCGCCACACACGAGGACGGCTTCAGGCTCATCCCGCCGATGGAGTCGATTGGGTACCAGTCACGCGGCGACCTGGGCATCCCCGGGCGCCACTACTTCACGAAGATCATCGAAGGCGACGACCACGTCTGGAAGCACAACGTCCACGCCTACGCGACTGACCATATCGAGTGGGCGCGCCATCTCGTCTTCCGCGACGCCCTCCGCGCCAGCGACACCCTGCGGGACGAGTACGAGGCCCTCAAACGCCGCCTGGCCGCCCAGTTCCCCGACGACGTCGATTCCTACGCCGAGGCGAAGAGCGAGCTCGTCGAGCGCATCATCGCCGCCCACGGCGGCCCCCCACGGCCGTCCGACTTCCCGCCCCCACCGCCCCGCGGGTAGCAGCGGCCGCCCCTGGCCCTGTGTAGCGCGAACGCCTCCTCTCGGCGAAGTCGGGAGAGGGCCCGCAGGTGGGGGCCCAGGAGGTCGCTACCTAGTGCGCCGCCGGCTCAGGCGGCGACTCGTGGTCCTCGATCCTCCTGCCACGGAGAATCGTCCACGCCGATCGGCTCGTAACCCGCAGGTCCGACCGGTGAATCAGCAGCAGGATGATGCAGAGCGCCATATACAGGAAGGAATACACAATCCGCGCTTGCTCGTTCGTGATGACCAGTTGTGTCGCGAAGAGTAGGAACAGCGCCAGCGCCTCGCGCGAGCCCATCTTCAAGTTCACGAACACAGCGATCGCGAACGCGGACTGCGCCGCCGTCAGCAGGATCTCCTCCCGCTGCCGGTGGTCCAGCGGCAACCCGTTCGTCAGCCCCCAGTCGCCCGACGACATCATGAACGCGATCGGCAGCGTCCCGATCAGCAGCGTCCATTGGTTCACCTTCGAAGAAATGAGCGCGCCCATGCCGACAGCCGCCCGTCCCCGCCACGCAAGCAGACCCGCCACGAGCATCTCCGGCGACTCCGACGCGAGCGGGGCGATCCACTGGATGAGAAGGAACTCGGAAATGCCAACCTCGGCGCCGAGGTCCTTCAGTGCTTCCGTGAACGGGTGTGCCGCCGCGATGATGATTGCCCCGGCAAAGATCAGGACGCCCAACACCGTGGCCCGCCGGGGCCAGTCGTTGAGCGACCCCATCGCCCGTGCCGGCCCTACCAGCTCCACCTCCTCCGACTCCACGCGGGACGTGTAGAACAGGTAGAGGGCGAACATCGTCACGAGCACGATCGTGTCGATGAGTGTGAGCGTCGTGCGCAGCGGGACGAGGATCACGTACATCGTGGCCACCGCGAGGAACGCCAGTTCCAGTGACCGCTGCCGGTCGACCACGAGGTCCTTCAGCTTCGTGCGGTAGAAAAAGATGATGAACACCAGCGGCCAGCCCACGCCAATCAACAACCGATTGCCGCCGGTCATGTTCGCGACCGCCAGCCCCTTCTCCGCCTCAGCCGGGTCGGCGCCGGCCTGCCATGCAAGCACGAAATCCACCGCGTACTCGGGCAGCACAGCAATGAAGGCGATGATCGCGAGCGCGAGGCCCTGGGAGATGTCCATCTCCGCCGTCTCCGCCGCCCAGCTGAGCAGGAATGCGCCGCCCAGGATGGCGACACCGAAGATGATCGCTCCCAGCCACGGTTCAGGGTGTGTATTCGTCAGCTCCAGCACGACGGCCGGGATACCGATGGCCGCCATCAGGGCGATGAACGCCCACTGCAGCCCGTGTCTCTCGTGGCGATACGCCTCTGCTTCCGTCATCGTGCGGTGACTGTCCTCTCAGCGGTGGAGCCAGGCCCTACTCGTAGAAGGGGATTGGCTCGGCCGTCTCCCAGTAGTTGTTGAGCTTGCCTTCCGGCAGACCGCGCCCGGGATAGAAGCGCCCCTTGTGCATCTGCTCGACCATGTGCTCCTGGCTTTCGAGGGTCTCTTCGAAGACCGCGACGAAATAGCCAATGCCCTGGGTCGAGTGGGCGTCGGAGCCGCCAGTGCCCGGTTTCCCGAGCGTCCTGGCGACTTGCAGAGCGAAGTAGTTCTCCCGCGGCGTGTTGCAGCCGTTGAGAACCTCAATGCCGTGAACGAGCTGGAAGACTGGAAGCTTCGCGGCTTCTTCCGGCATGAGTGCGAACGGTTCCTTGCCCTCGCGTTTGAAGTGCACGGGGTCGAAGAAGTGCCGGAAGGGGTGTGCCACGACGAGGAAGGCACCCTGCGAGTCCGCCACCTGGCGCAGCTTCTCCAGCCGCCGGATGCCGCTCTCGTAGCCCTTCAGCCCGATTGCGAGGATGTGGCCCATGTCGGTGGACACTTCCATCCCGTTGGAGACGAACATCGGCTCGTGCTGCGTGCGGAACGGGCCGAGGTCCCACGACTCCCACATGCGGTCATGCTCGGTGATGTTCACGCCCGTGAGGCCGACACGAGTCGCCTCGGCGATGAGGTCATCGGGGTTGAGCATGGAATCGGAAGCGCCCCTGGTGGTGTGCAGGTGCATGTCTATGATCGTGCCCGGCACCCAGTCCCTCCAGTGGCGCTTGTTCGCCGCTTCACGAACTTTTGGAGTATATCACCGGCCTGCTAAAGCGGGCATTAGGAAGCCGAAGGCGCCCACAAACGCCGCCGACATGGCCATCCACATCCACCAGTACCGCGGCCAGAAGAACAGGAGCGGCATCAACGAGAACGCGGCCGCCAGTACGACGACGACATAGAATGAGGTCCCCGGCCAGCCACCATCATCCAGCCCGGCCAGGCGGTACGCGGACCCTGCGACCAGGCCGATCATCGTCCAGCCTAGCGAGGCCCCCATGAAGATCGGCACGGCCAGCAGGGCCGTGTTCACTTCTTGCGCGACCATCCGCTCGAGCCAGGGCGCTCCCTGCGCGCGCCAGGCCAGGTATGTGAGCGCCAGCGTCGACGCGATCGCCATCGCGTAGCCCGCCGCCGTGCCCGCGATTACGGCCTCCACAGCGACGGGCTCGTGCGTGTTTCGATGACCGTGCAGGGCAGACCCTGAGCCCGGGCCGCCACCGACGCAGCCTCACCCGGCGGCCCAATCCAGAAAAGCGTCGGGCCCGCCCCCGCCAGCCGAATGGGCTCGCCGATGCGGTTCTCCAGGTCCTCCCAGAGGGTCGCGAGCCCCGGGAACATGTCGAAGGCAACCCGTTCGAAAGCGTTGAAGATGTCGGCGCTGCTCAGCCGCTCCGGCGGATTGGCCACAAAGGCTCCGGCAACGGAGCCGTCATCGAACGGCAGCTCATCCAGCGCAGCGAACAGCCGCGCGGTCTTCCGCTCCAACGTGTCAGGCGGGACGAACAGCACCACTCCGTGCTCGACAATGTCCGGCAACGACTGCACGCGCTCGCCGCGGCCCGTGGCGCGCGCCGTGCCACCGATGAGGAAGAAGGCCACGTCGCTGCCGACGGCGATCCCCGATTCCAGCAGTTGGCCATCGGTGACTTCGTGCCACGCACGGTGTAGGAGGCGGAGGATGGTCCCGGCGTCCGAAGCCCCACCGCCGAGCCCGCCAGCCGCGGGAATCCGCTTGTCGAGCGTTATGTGCAGACTCCCGCCGTCCCGGCCCACAATCCGGCCCAACTCATTCGCCGCCCTCGTCACCAGGTTCCCGGCATCGGCAGGAGTTCCGGACGCGAAACGCCCCGTCACGGTCAGCCCCGGCTCGCAGTCAAAGTTCAGCGTCACGACATCCGCCAACTCCAGCGTCTGGATGACCGTTGCGATGTCGTGGTAGCCGTCCTCACGCTTGCCGAGCACCTCGAGGACGAGGTTGATCTTCGCGGGCGCGGGCGCGGTGAGCGGCTCAGGCATTGGCACGCACCGCCTGGACGGCGTCGAGCAGTGCCAGCCACTCGCCGATCTCGAGCGTCTCCGGCCGCCGCATAGGGTCGATGCCCGCCCGCTCCAGCGCCGGGCCGGCGTGGTCCGGCGGCAGCGCCCCCCCTCGGCTGAGGGCGTTGTGGATCTGCTTGCGCGGGTTCCGGAACGTCTTGGACACCAGCTCAAAGAACGCCTTCAGCCGCTCCAGCGGCACTAACGGCTCCGGCCGCGGCGTCAGCCGCATCACCGACGACCACACCGCGGGCGGCGGGTCGAACGCCTCCGGCGCCACGTCGAACAGCAACTCCGTCTCCGCGTACACGAGCACGCTGACCGCGTGCAGCGACCCGTGCCCGTCCGAGCTCGCCAGCTCTCGCGCCACCTCACGCTGGACCATGAGCACGGCCTCCGCCGGCCGGGCGGTCCCCCGTTCGAGCATCTGCCGGATGATCGGTTTCGCGGCAAAGTAGGGCAGGTTCCCGGCCACCGCAAACGGCCGTCCGCGCACGACCTCCGCAAGGTCCATGTCTCGCGCATCGGCCAGCACGAGCGCTAGCCGCTGGTTCCCGGCGAACCGCTTGCGCAGGTGGGGGATCAGCCGCTCCTCCACCTCCAGGGCGACCACCTCGTGCCCCGCATCCAGCAGCGCCTCCGTGAGCTGCCCGGTGCCGGCCCCGATCTCGACCACGAGCCCGCCCTCCGGCACGCGCACAGCCCCGACGATGTCGGCAAGCACGCCCGTGTCGCGGAGGAAATGCTGGCCGAGCGCCTTGCGCGGCCGTGGCCCGGGAAGCCGAGAAGGGGGCATCGTGAGATCGTAGTACGCCCGAACCCAACCCGCCCGCGTCTGCGAGAAGGCTCTCCTCCCTCCGCACCAAGTGGGGGGAGGCAGAATCCCTATCCGTGAGGTGAGGTCAGTCGAGGATGTAGATGTCGAGGTTCTGCGTGTTCCACGGGTTCTGGCCCGCTTCCTCTGGGAAGCCGAGGTCGACCGTACTCCCCTTCACCAGACCCCCGGTGTCGGCCGCGAGGCACGTCCCATAGCCGGGCACGTAGAACCGCGTGCCCAGCGGGATGATCGACGGGTCCACCGCACAGATTCCGTAATCGAGCTGCACACCCGTCTTCGTCGTGCCGTAGTTCGGGTCTTCGCGCGCCCACGCACCGTGGCTGGCGTTGTACCAGGTCGCCCTCACATTGAGCTTGCTCGAGTAAGGCCCCGAATAGCCGGGTACATCGAGCGTGGGCCGACCTGAGCTACCCGCCGCGCCGCCGGTGATGTGCCTGGTCGGCACCGGTTGTCGCACGACGCCAGCGGCCGTCACGGCGCGGCTCGCCTCCACGCCGTTCTTGTAGGTGACGCCGTACGTCGTCCGCTTCAGGCCCGGAACACCGGGCACCACTCGTACCTGTCCCGGCGCGAGCGTCGCGTCGCTCTCGTACACTGTCGCCGGGGGCACCGCCTCCTCGAACACCTCTTCGACTGTCCTCGTCAGCCCGATGACGATGCTCATCCCGTTGGTGATCAGCGTGTCTGGCGCGGGCGTCACCACATCGTCGGGCCTGGGCACGACTGCGAGGATTCCCAGTACGTCCGCTACCGAGCGCGCCTGCGTGTAGAGCACCTGGTCTTTGCCATCCAGGCGAAGGTTCACAGACCGCGCCTTGGCGAGCCGGATCGTCAACCCCGCCGTCACGGGCGTCTCGAGCGATGGCCGCACAAGGTCCCCCTCGCGGACGGTCATCCCCAGGTCCGCGAGCACCCCTGCGACCGTGGTCGCCGCGGTCGAGAGCTCCACCTGCATCGTGTCCACTACCACTGCCACCGGCCGTGCCCGGACGATCCCAACGCGCAGCGTGCTGGGTGACAACGCCGCCACCTCATGGGTCACAGGTGCCGCGCGGCGCGCCACGTAGGCCGCACTGGCGAGCGACGAACGCAACGCCGCCGAGTGCCCATCCAGCGTCACCTCGTCGCCATCCCGCAAATCGATCCCCGCTTCGGCAAGCACGCCCGCTACCGTCGATGCATGCGTGCGGACCTCTACTATCTCGCCGTCTACTTCCACCACCACCGGCCGCGCTCGCTGCACGGCCACGCTCGCGTGCGATCCGCCATAGCCCGCGAGCACGCGATCACCCGGCTCGAGGTCCACTTCCGCAGCAAGGAGCGCGTCCGCCTCAGTATCGAACACCGTCGAGACGCGGTAGGCGGCGCCGTCCTTGATCACTGTGACGTCGCGCCCGGGGAACACCTGGAACGAAACCACCGCCAGCACCACGACGACGAGGATCGTCGCGACGTGGTGACGCCGGCGGAAGTGGTGGGGGTGGATCAGGGGCGCGGGCCGCGCAGGGCTCCGATGGAGCGCAGACGTAGTCTGCCGCCTCCGCGGTCGTAGGGCCTGGGCCAAACGTCACTCCCCGTGCGCTGGTAGCGCAGGGTCCTTCCGCGACTGGGAAGGACCCGGGCGATTCTACACAAAGAATCAGGCCGTGCACCTGCCTTCGATCTGGTCGCCAGGCTTGCTCTTTGCCAGCCAGCTCGGACCCGGTGAGCCTGCGGCACCCGAAGCAAACCGCTTATGGCTGCTTCCTTCCGGACCTGACCAGGTTCGCGACGCCTCGCCGCGCAGGACCAGATCGTCAACGCCACTTGACAAGGGCAGTCCCCAACGAACCAGCCCTCAGGCAGGGATTCAACCCCGCTAGAGCGGATTGCGGGTTCAGGGCACCGCTAGCTCCCCGTCTAGCACGGCCAGAACGAATGTACGGTTCCGCTCCCTTAAGGGTCAAGGCGATGCGCCCGCACCGCCTTCATCCTGCCCTTACTGCCGCGTGGACTTCTGGATATTCGTCGCGACGTCCGAGGGGCTCACTCCCGCGGCGCTTGCCGCCTTCTGGATCTGGTCCATCGTGATGTTCCGGCTGTCGCCGTGGTCATCGTTGGGCTTGTTGCATCCGCAAGAAACGCACATGGGTCATCCTCCTTCTAGTTCCGCTCTCACCAAGAACTGTGCCGCGATTTCGCTCACTGGCGCAGACCGCTGCCGGGTGTCTCGATGTCAGCGGCATTGCAACCGCACCCCTGGAGGCGACAGTGCGCTTGCGAGTAGTTCGCATGCAACGGATCGGCAATCTCGCGCGGGGGCAGGGTTGACGCGGCAGCGATGCGGCCTCGGGAACTATCACCTCCAGCACCGGCCAGCGTGCCGGCAAGTGACACGGGCCTGGAAACCACAAGGAGGAACACATGCCTGCTCTTAGCATTAGTCTTCTGCTCATCGCTGTCGGGGCCATCATGGTCTGGGGCATCAGCATCGCCGTCGAAGGCGTTGCCATCGTCTCAATCGGCTGGATCTTGATGGCCGTCGGCGCCATCGGGCTCCTCTTCGCGCTCCTCTTCATGATGAGCTTCTCCCCGTACGGCTCCCGCGACACCACGGGCACCGGCACCACCCACACGCACTAGGCGGCGACCCCCTTGCCGCTTCCTGGGGCCCCGCGAGCAATCGCGGGGCTTCGCCATGTCCGCCGGAACGGCCCAAGCTCCCCTCACCCGCCGCAGCGGGAGAGGGGTCGGGGGTGAGGGCAGGATCGTGCTCAGCCGAACGCTCCACCGAACGTAATGCCAGGTTGAAGAGCCTCTCCGCTCTCTCCGCGACGAAAACACACGCGCTCCGCAATCAACTAGAATCACGCCCATGGCCGCATCGATCCGCATCGACTGGCCGAACGTCGACAACGAGCAGGGCCGCCCCATGCTCTGGTTCGGGAGCTGGCTCACAGGCTCCGACGGCAGCGAGGCGGAGTGGTTCCACAGCGCCCGCGGCGCAGCGGCTGCCACCTACCCCGTCCCCGCGCACGCGACCGGCATCCGAGTCCGTCGCTGGCCAAGTGACGGCCTCGACGCCGAGTACGCTGACCTCCTCGATCTCGAACGCATCACCGACATCGTCGCCACAGATCTCGACTTCGACACCCGCCAGCAGTTCAGCCTGCTCCCCGTGGAGCATCGCTAGCCGTACACCAGGAGGCGCACCATGACCACCCTCGAATCCAGCCGCGTCGACCAGATGTCCCCGAAGGAACGGAGCGAGCACTTCAACGCCCACCGCTACCAGACGCCGGGCCACGAAGGCTGGGGGCAGGTCGCGACGCCTGGCGCCCCGAACAAGTACCTCATGGTCTCGGCCGATTGCCACGTCACCGAACCCCCGAATCTCTGGGTGGAGCGCATCGATGAGAAGTACCGCAGCCGCCTTCCCCGCATCGAGGTCGACGCCGACGGCGTGAAGTGGTCCGTCGTCGAAGGCTACGCGCCCATCAAGATCCGCGACCTCAAGATGGAGGGCGAGGATCAGGAGCGCGCCAACGTGGGCAAGGGCAACCCCGAGGAGCGCCTCAAGGACCACGTCCGGGACGGCATCGACGCCGAGGTCATCTTCCCCAATCGCGGCCTGAACATGTGGGCCACGCCGGACCCCATCTTCAGCCAGGCCATGTGCCGCGTGTACAACGACTACGCCTGGGAGGTCTTCGGCCCCTACTACGACCGTCTCTCCCCGCTCGCCTGCATTGCCACCGGCGACATCGACAGCGCCATCGCCGAGATTGAGCGCTGCGCGAGGCTCGGCTTCCGCGGCCTCAGCGTTCCATGCAAGCCGATGTGGGGGCCGGGCACCAGCGAGGACGCCAACTACAACAACCCGGACTTCGACCGCCTCTGGGCCTGCATCCAGGACGTGAACCTGCCCATGACTTTCCACGTCTCCACGGGCAAGGACCCGCGCGGTGCCAAGGGCAATGGGGGCGCTGTCATCAACTATGTGATCCACTCGCTGGCCCCCACCGCCGAGCCGCTCGTGCACCTGTGCTCATCAGGCATCCTCGACCGCTTCCCCGGCCTCCGGTTCGCGAGCATCGAAGCGGGCATCGGCTGGATCCCGTGGATGCTGCGCGCCATGGACGAGGCCTACGAGCACCATCACTTCTGGGTCTTCCCCAAGCTCAACATGCTGCCCAGCGAGTACTTCCGGCTGCACGGCGCCGCCTCCTTCCAGGAAGACCCGCCGGGTGTCGACCTCATGGAGAAGTACGGGCTCGAGGGCAACTTCATGTGGGCCAACGACTACCCCCACCACGAGGGCTCGTGGCCGCACTCCGAGCAGGCCATCGAACGCACGATGGGTGGCCTCAGCGACTCCCAGCGCGAGAAGATTCTCGGCGCCAACGCCGCCCGCTTCTTCGGCTTCGACGTGGACAAGCTCCTCGCGTATCGTTCGGCGGCAACAGCCCAAGCCTGACGCTCGGAGGGGGATGTGGGAGATACACGCAGTGTTCGCGGGAAGGCCGCGATCGCGGGCATCGGCGAGACCCGCTACTACAAGCGCGGCGCCTCGCCGGATCCTGAGCTCAAGATGACCGTCGAGGCCATCCTCCTCGCCGCCGAGGACGCCGGCATCGACCCCAGGAAGATCGACGGTTTCGCAAGCTACAGCAACGACCGCAACGACCCCGCGCGCCTCGCCACGGCCCTCGGCTGCGAGAAGTTCACCTTCAGCAACATGTTCTGGGGCGGTGGCGGTGGCGGTGGCTCAGGCGCCGTCGCCAATGCTGCCGCCGCGGTCGCCTGCGGCTACGCGGACACAGTCGTCGTCTACCGAGGGCTCGCCCAGGGCCAGTTCGGCCGCTTCGGCCAGGGCGGCCGCGCACCCGCGGTCCAGGGCGGCGCCGCCTTCACGGCCCCGTACGGCGTTATGTCGCCTGCTCAGACCTTCGCCATGCGCGTCCGCCGTTTCATGTACGACCACGCCATCGGCCAGGGGGCCCTCCGCGCCATCGCCCTCGCCAGCTACGCGCACGCCCAGAACAACCCTCGCGCCGTCATGCACGGCCGCGAGCTCACCGAAGAGGACTACGAGGCCTCCCGCTGGATCGTCGAGCCCTTCCACCTCTTCGATTGCTGCCTCGAGAACGACGGCGCCGCCGCCGTCATCGTCACCACGCCCGAGCGCGCCCGCGACCTCAAGCACACCCCCGCCTATCTTCTCGCCGCCGCCCAGGGCTCGGACTACCGCCAGGCCGCCACCGCCCACAACGCCCCCGACTACGGCACGTCCAACTTCAAGCCGCTCGCACCCATGCTATATGGCATGGCCGGCATCGAGCCCAAGGACGTCGACGTCCTCCAGAGCTATGAGAACTTCACCGGCGGCGTACTCATGAGCATGGTCGAACATGGCTTCTGCGAGCCCGACGAGGTGAACGACTTCTTCACCCTCGACAACTTCAAGGCGCCCGACGGCAAGCTCCCCCTCAATACCAGCGGCGGCAACCTCGCCGAGTGCTACATGCACGGCCTGGAGCTCATCACCGAAGCTGTCCGCCAGCTCCGCGGCGACTCCCCCAACCAGCTCCCACAGGTGAACGTCTCCATGGTCACCTCCGGCCCAATGGTCCAGCCCGTCTCGTCCCTCATCCTCGGCAGCGCGGCCGCCCTATGACGACGACCGAACGCGCCACCTACCTCCCCGACGGCCTCCCCGCCCCCGCGCCCTACCCCGACGGCCTCGCCGCCGAGTTCTGGGAAGCCACGAAGCGCCACGAGCTCCTTGTCCAGCGCTGCAACACCTGCCGCGGCTGGCAGTGGGGCCCCGAGTACCTCTGCTACCACTGCCACTCCTTCGACCTCGGCTACGACCGCGTCTCAGGCCGGGGCCGCATCTACTCCTGGGAGCGCTCCTGGTACCCCGTCCACCCCGCCCTCAAGGACGCCACGCCCTACGTGGTCGTCCTCGTCGAGCTCCCGGACGCGGACAACGTCCGCATGGTCGGCAATCTCCTCGGCGATCCCATGCAAGCCGTCCCCATCGGCGCCGAAGTCGAAGCCGTCTTCGAAGACCACGGCGAACGCGACGACGCGTACACCCTCGTCCAATGGCGGCTTACCCACTGAGCTCGCGCCCCGATTTGCTACAGGATCCGCGTAGCGAGGTCCGGGTAGGTGAGAACCAGTCCCGACTCATCGAAGTCGAGCCGGCCACGATAGTCGAAGGTGTCCGAGCGGTAGTCGTACGACTCTCCCCGCTGTCCATCAAGCAGGCGGACGTACCCCTGGTCGAGCCGCACGACGCCCAGGCCCACGGCGCGCACATACACCGCCGGGGCTTGCGCCACTTGGCCGACCGCCAGTCCCATCCGATGCACCGGGAACGTGTTCGTACAGGCCGAGGACTCGAGGTCCACGTCCAGGCAGCCGTCAAGGTCACCCCTGGGCTCTCCGTTCACCCGCCAGTGCCCCTGCCCATCCGCTTCGAGGAGGAGTTCCTGCGCACCAGCGCCTGTCCAGCTCCAGATGCGGGCAGTCCGGGTCACCCATCGCTCATCCACATGTATTTGATAGCGGACGGCCCACGCCGTGCCCTCCTCCACCGCCGCCGTGTGACCCTCAAACCCGTATCCTCCGCCGGGAAGGCTCCGCATGAAGACGGACTCGAAGCCGTCACGCGCACCGCAGTGCTGCCACGCGGCGCTTGCCGGAAGTGACCGATCACCCATCTCTCCATTCTCTCACGGCGACCCCCACCCTCGCCGAGGCGTAGCCCTCACTCCCCTGCCTGCACCGCCACCAGCAGCTCGCCCGCCTTCACCCGCTGCCCCGCCACCACGGGCACCGCCTCCACCGTCCCGGCCGCCGGCGACCGCAGCTCGTTGTTCATCTTCATGGACTCGATGACGAGTACCACCTGGCCCGCCTCCACCCGGTCACCCACCGCGCAGCGCACCTCGACCACCGAGCCCGTCATAGGCGCGGTCACGCGCACGGCCCCGGAGGCCGGGACCGCCCGCTGGCTTCGCTGGCTTGCCGGCCGCCACGGCTCCACGTCGTAGTTGAGCTGGTGCCGGCCGATGGTCACGATCGCGCCCCCACGACGCCGCTCCAGGTAGATCTCCGTCGGCTGGCTGTCGACCATGAGCAGGAACAGCCCCGAGTCGCCCACGCGCTCGAGCGACACCTCGTGCCACGCCTCGTCGTCCTCGCGCTTCGCGAACGTCACGCCCTCGTCGGTCCGCAGTTCGAGCGTGACCTCTTCGTCCTCGTGGCGCGCTAGATACTTCGTGGCCATCGCCCCATCCCTCGTTGCCCCGGCATCGCGCCCATCCTCTCCCGCCACGCCAGCCCTGACGCCGGCAGCCGGGCAGCACCGTTCCCGTTCGACCCGTTCGGATGCGCCGTCGGCTCCTCCGCGTGTCCGGTGACGTACAGCAGCGCCGCGATCTCGGCCGCCCGGTGCTGCTGCTCGAGCGGCTCCAGCGCCTGCACCTCGTGCCGGTCGAGGAAGCCCGTGTCCAGGTTCCCGAGCACGAAGTCGGGCAGGTCCAGGATCTGCTGCAGGTAGGGGATGTTCGTCGCCACACCCACGATGCGGAACTCCGTCAGCGCGCGCTTCATGCGCTGGCGCGCGCCCTCGCGGTTGCGCCCCCAGGCCGTCACCTTCGCCAGCAGCGAGTCGTAGTACGGCGTCACCTCGACTCCGTCGTAGAGCGCGCTCTCGACCCGGATGCCCGGGCCTGCCGGCTCGCGCGCCAGCACGACGCGCCCCACTGACGGCAGGAAGTTGTTGAACGGGTCCTCCGCCACGATGCGGCACTCGATTGCCCAGCCGCGCGAGAGCAGCTCCACCTCGTCGTAGGGCAGCTCCTCGCCCGCGGCCACCAGGATTTGGTCCTTCACCAGGTCCGTGCCGGTGGTCATCTCGGTCACCGGGTGCTCCACCTGCAGGCGCGTGTTCATCTCGAGGAAGTACCAGTCGCCCGACTCCGTGAGCAGGAACTCGACCGTCCCCACGTTGTGGTAGTCGGCCGCGCGCGCGATCTTGGTGGCGGCGCGGCTCAGCTGGCGGCGCAGGTACGGCGTCACCGCGACGCTCGGGCACTCCTCGATGATCTTCTGGTGGCGCCGCTGGATGCTGCACTCGCGTTCGCCCACGGGCACAACGTTTCCGTGGCGGTCCGCGATGATCTGCACCTCGATGTGCCGCACGGGCGACAGGTTCTTCTCCACGTAGATGGCCGAGCTGCCGAACGCCACCCGCGCCTCGTACATCGCCTGTTGTGCCGCGCCCCGGAAGTCCTCGGCGCGCTCCACCAGGCGGATGCCGCGGCCGCCGCCGCCCGCCGCCGCCTTCACCATCACCGGGTAGCCGATCTTCTCGGCCCACTCCAGCGCCTCGTCGATGCTCGCCACCTCCGGGCTGGCGGGGGCAACCGGGATGCCCTCCTGCACGGCGATCTCACGCGCCCGGATCTTGTCGCCGAGCATGCGAATGGACGCGGGCGAAGGGCCGATGAACCGCAGCCCCGCGGCCTCGCAGGCCTCCGCGAAGTCGGCGTTCTCGGCGAGGAACCCGTAGCCCGGGTGGATGGCGTCCGCGCCGCACGCCAGCGCGACCTCGATGATCTTCGGGCCGTTCAGGTAGCTCTGGCTCGCGTCGGCCGGGCCGATGGGGTGGGCCTCGTCCGCGTAGCGCACATGCTGCGACAGCCGGTCCACGTCCGAATAGACGGCCACCGAGCGGATCTCCAGGTCCCGCAGGGCGCGCACAATCCGCAGGGCAATCTCCCCGCGGTTCGCCACCAGCACCTTCCCGAACACGATACTTCTCTAGACCCTTTCGATGGCAGAGTCTACGCGGGGGCGACTGCGGCGGCGAATCGCAGCCGTCGATGGGGCGAAGCGGAAAGTCGAAAGGCGAAAGTCCAATGGCGAAAGTGGCGGGCGACTCCCTTTGGACCTTGGCCTTTGGACATTTGGACTCCGATACCCCGACACTCCGAAACTCCGATACTATTCGCCCATGAACTGGGTCTTCCTCGTCGCCATCCCCGTCGCCATCGCCGGCTGGGTCGGGATGTCCTTCCTCACGCGCAACGCCAGCCGCAACAACTCCAGCTGGGAGGCTCCCGTCCCCCGTGCCCCCGGCTCGCGCCGCTGGTGGTGGCCCTGGGGCCGCTGACCCCGAAACCGTCCGGCCGCCGCGCAAAAATAAAACTGCCTGTTGAACAGGGAAATTTCCCTGTTCGTGCCTGTTCGGGGACCTGTTCGCGGCCTGTTCGTTTGGGGTCGCGGGTGGGTTCGGGATGATGATGCTACGCGTGAAAAATGCATCGGGAGCGCGTTGGAGCGCGTGGAAGCGCGTCGGAGCGCATCAACGTCGGGCGATCACAACCGCGGAGTCGCGGAGGCGCGGAGACTGGTCCGGCGGTCATTTGGGGGCAGCGTGCGGGGTGGGGTCGGGAGCGCGTAGGCGTGGGTGGCACTCGCGGTGGGCAGCGCATCGCCGGGTGAGGGCACGCACGAGGCACTTGGGACCTTCGAGGCCACGTGCTCCACACAAGTGTCAGGGCCGGAACTCTACCAAGAGGCGGGACCGATCCTGTCTGAGCGCTACCCACCACACCTGCCCAGAGCGAATGGCGGTGCCGAAGGAGGCGGCGAGTCTCACACCGGTTCTAGCGGAGCGGAGCACCCGCGGCCGTCCATCCCAATCGTCGGGCGGTGCCAGGTTGGTGCGCTCCAACGACGGAACCAGCGGGACCAGTCCTGCTGCGCGATCCGCAGCGACCGCCAGCAGCCTCCAGGCGCGATCCGCCGGGCCCCGGGACTCGGCAAGCATCAACGCCGCCCGGGATCCTCGCATGACACCAATCTCGTCGATACGGCGCACGAGCGCCGTAGTAGATACGCCGAACTGGCGAGCGATTCTGGGGATCTCAGGCGCGAGCGGAAGAGGCTTCCCCGACAGTTCTCTCTTTAGAGCGAGTACCGGTAAGAGCAGCTCGGTTGCAAAGAGATCACATCGACGCTCAATTTCCGTGGAGCATGAGATCTCGTGAGTCCCACGGCCGGCGGCGTGGTGATCCGACCGGAGTACGAGGTGTCCAAGTTCGTGACAGATGGTCCAGTGTCTGCGCACGAGATGCTCGGAAGCATTGACGACAATGGTCGTTCGGTTGGCGCGCAGGAGCAGCAAGCCAGATCCGTTGAGGGCGTCGGAAGTTGTTATGTCATCGACCCCGGCGGCTCGTGTCCAACTTGCGATCTTCTCATCGATCGAGTTCTTAGACGCCGTACCCGCGGCCCGCTGTAAATCCCGAGCCAACGCGCGCATCGCTGCGCGACCTCCGCGCCGATCCGAGAGATCCGTCGCTGCTTCCACCCGGGCCGGGTCGGGCCAGAGCCGTTCCGTCATTGAGACGCGTCGATCATCTGCTTGAGACCTAGTTCGAACCAAGTCATCCACGACTCCTCCACGGGGACTTGGCGCCCGCTCGGAGGCCGCTGGGCCGCGACGGCCGCACGGGCTCCTCGAATCGCCTCGTAGCACCCCTCCCCATCAAGCTGTATGGCTTTGGTTGCCTCATCGAACTCCTTCGCCAAGACGGAGTTGCTACCCTCGGCGCGAATATACTCGCTGAGCAGGAGCCTCAGATTAACGCGGCCCACGTCGGCCGCTGACGCGATGGAGCTTAGATCGTTCCCCGTTGCGTTCATGATGTCATCTACGTGGTAGATGACCGTCTTTAGTTCTCCGTGTTCCGGCACTCCTGGATCGAGGGCCTGAACCTCCGCGCGCCACTCATCAAGCCAAGCGGTTATACGCTCCCGATCGGGGGTTGGCTCTTGGACATCCTTGAGGTGGCCCGACTCGATCCTGTCGACGATGTCGGTGAAGGTGACCCCGTCCCGTATCAGCAGGGCCTGCGTGGGCTCGTCAAGCGACAGGAGCCGTTCTCGTTCGGTATGAACTAGATTGTGGCGCGCGGATAGAGTCTCGACGGCTAATCGGTACAGACTCGGCACGGGATCACCGTCCCAGTTCACACCGAGTCGCTTCGAGAGCCACGCGAGCACCACTTGTCGATCCTCGACCGGGATATCCGGGTGGATAAACACCGAAAGTGACCATAGGTCCCGGTGGCTTTCGTAGATGACCTCGGCCTGCCGTCGCCCTTTCTCTTTTTCATGATCGTTGAGCGTCGAGAGCTGGCCTGCTCCGTCCCCCACCAACACGTCGACTGACTTCATCCGCATCTTCGGATTAGGAACCCAAAGGACCACCTTCGCTCCGTGGCCCAGTCCCGCGAACCGCGCGCCGTCCTCCTCGACTTTCCGACGCGTCCCAGGATCCTTGTACGCATCGTAGAGCGGCTGCCTGTTGGACCGCGCGTCGACGTTCGAATGGGCCAGCGGCTTGTACAGTTCTCTATGTAACAACGCATCCGCGAGGCGGCCAACGGCTCTTGCCCGAGCAGTCGCTTCGGCGCCATCGCCAAGCTCAGCGAGTCGCTCAAGCAAGCCATCGTCCCCCCATCGGCAAAAGGCCGACTCCAGCTCATTTGCTACAGCTTGGTCGATCGCAGCTGCGTCCTCACCGAGTCCGATGACGCGCGACCGCAGGGCCTCGATGTCTGCGATTGCCTTGAGGGACTTGTCGCCGGTCCTGACGGACGCTGCCTGAGACCAAAGTTCGTCGCTCCACATTTCGATGAGCTTCCCGAGCATCGCGTCGGCGGCCAGCTTAGCGTGATGCACGAGGACACGCTCGTCGTCCTCGTACCGGTATCGGACCACTTTGAGCAATTCAGAGCGAGTGTCGTGGCGTTCGCGTCCGTCTCTCACAACCTGAACGACCATCCGTGCCTGATGGTCGGCCTGCGGTATTTCGCGGCTAGACACGAAAAAGTCGTCCAAGAATTGCTCGCCAATTGCGAGTGGAAGGCCCGTGTAGTGGTGGTCCCGCTGCACGTAGTCCAAGAGGTCCGCGCAGATCGTATTTCCGACGATGTCGGCAACGAACGGGTACTTTGAACCGCTGGCATCGTACACCTTCGACAGGATCAGTCGTTTCAACTCGGCGAGGAGATCGTCACTAATAGCGTCACGAACGCGGTCTGGGATCTGTAGCCAAAGTCTCTCGAAGCGGGCTTCGTTGCGGTCGTGGGGAACCAGCAGCTGAAGGTCGTCCTCGACGGTGTGCCCGAAAGGAACGTGGCAGATGTCGTGGAGCAATCCGCCGAGTCTTGCGAGCACGGTTGCTTCGGCGATCGCCAGCTCGAGCGCGTCCGGCTCTAAGGCGCTGAAGAAGTCATCGACCGGGTCCGGCCCGTTTGCGTGGTCTTGCGCCGCATCAAGCAGGTCCTGCGCCGCACGGAGCGTCCCTAGCACATGAGACAATCTGGTGTGCGTGGCACCAGGGTAGACGAGGTGTGCTGTGCCTAGCTGCCGCACACGACGCAGCCTTTGGAGCGGCCGGGAGTCCAACAAATGCCGCTCAAGCCGGTTGATGTAGACCTTCCCGTGGATGGGGTCAGTGATTCGCTTATCGGGCTGGAGCCAGTACTCGGGTATCCCCCATGGCTCTAGTCTGATCTGGTTCTTAGTCAGTCCCCACTTTGTCATGCGCTGCTCCACACAGATCATACCAGCAGTCCGTGACTCGCGTGCGGAGACCGCCACGCCCGCTCCGTGCCACCCGCCCCTCGGACATCCCACCCCGCCCGTGCCACCCTCCGCCCCAAGACCGCCCGCGGAGGGTGACGTGTCCCGCTATCGCGACCTCCTCGCATTGTTCCTGGCCCTCGCGGGCGGGCGGGTGAGCGCGTTGACTGCCGACGCGCTCCAACGCGCTCGAACGCGCTCAGGACGTGTTTTTTCGCCCGCATGCGTCATCGCCGCAGGTCGGCCCATGGTCCGCGGCCCCGCTACTACAACCCGGCGCAACCGGCACGCGAAGAGCCAACGAACAGGGGCGAAAAGGGGCGCGAACAGGCGAAAACCCCTGTTCAACAGGGCAATTTTTTTCGCACCGCCGAACAGGACACGTCGCCGTCCGGAAGAACAAGGACGCTGGCTCGCCGCCGCCCGCGCCCACGGTGGGGCGCAGCTACCTCACGCCTCCGCGACTCCGCGACTCCGCGACTCCGCGACTCCGCGGTGAAAGAGATCGCTCTATCATCGATGCGTGGACGAACACACGCTGCGGGTGCTGGAGTTCGAGAAGGTGCTGGGGCTGCTGGCGGGCGAGACGGCGTTCTCGGTCGGGCGGGAGCTGGCGCTGGCGGTGCGGCCCGCGGTCACCTTCGAGGACGCCTTCGACCTGCAGTCGGCGACGGCGGAGCTGCTGACGCTCGACCAGATGGGCGTGGACGTGCCCTTCGCCGGCTCGCGCGACATCCGGCCGACCATCCACGCGGCGGCCATCGGGCAGGCCCTCGAACCCGGCGACCTGACCGAGGCGGCGAACACGCTGAAGACCGCCTGGCGGGCGAAGTCCGTCATCGAAAGAGTGCGCACCCGGGCCCCGCGCATCGGGCTCATCGCCGACAACGTCAGCGACTTCCGCCGCTTCACCGACGCCGTCGACGAGGCCATCACTCCCCGCGCGGAGGTCGCCGATAAGTCCAGCGACGAGCTCGCGACCACTCGCCGTGAGTTGCGGGTCGCCCAGGGGCGCCACGAGCAGCGCGCCCAGTCGGCCCTCGCCGACGCCATCCGCCGCGGCATCGCCCAGGAGGGGCTGCTGACGGAGCGCAACGGGCGGAAGGTCATCCCCATCAAGGCCGAGCACCGCGGGCAGCTCCAGGGCATCGTCCACGACGTCTCCTCCAGCGGCGCGACCGTGTTCGTCGAGCCCATGTCCGTGGTCGAGACCGGCAACCAGGTGCGCGAGCTGCAGCTCGAGGAAGAGCGCGAGGTGCGGCGCGTGCTGGCAGCCCTGGCGGCGCTGCTCGGCGCGCGCGAGGAGGAGGCGGTGCGGTCGCTGATGGCCCTCGGCGAGCTGGACCTGCTGTCGGCGAAGGTCAAGCTGGGCCGGCGGCTCAAGGCGCAGCTCCCGCCGCCCGGCGAGGTCGAGTCGTGGCTGCACCCGGGTGGTGGCACGAACATCGTGCGCGGGCGGCACCCGCTGCTGCGCGGGGAGGTCGTGCCCACAAACATCGAGGTCGGGCGGGAGTTCGCGGGGGTGCTGATCACGGGGCCGAACACGGGCGGCAAGACGGTCGCGCTCAAGACGCTGGGGCTGCTCACGCTCATGGCGCAGGCGGGCATCCCCGTGCCCTGCGACGACGGCAGCCGCTTCCAGGTGTTCGAGCAAATCTACGCCGACATCGGCGACGAGCAGTCGATCGAGCAGTCGCTCTCCACGTTCTCCTCGCACATGCGGAACATCACGAGCATCCTCGGGCGGGCGGCGCCGGGCACGCTTGTGCTGCTCGACGAGCTCGGCGCCGGCACCGACCCGACCGAGGGCGCGGCACTCGCACGGGCGGTGATCGAGACCCTGCTGGAACGCGGGGTCGTGCTGGTCGCCACCACCCACCACGGGGAGCTGAAGGCCTACGCGAACGCGGACCCCCGCCTGCGCAACGCGTCGGTGGAGTTCGATGTTGAGACGCTGAGCCCGACGTACCACCTGACGATCGGGCTGCCGGGGCAGTCGAACGCGATCAGCATCGCGCAGCGCCTCGGGGTGGAGGAGGAGGTGCTCGAACGGGCACGGGCGCAGCTCTCGCCGGAGCACTTCGAGCTACAGCAACTGCTGGGCGAAATCCGGGACGAGCGCGAGGCGGCGGCGACGGCGCGGGCGCGCGAGGAGGCCGCGCGGCACGAGGCGGAGGAACTGCGCGTGGCGCTCGCCGCCCGGCGAGAGGACATCGAGAGCGAGCGGTCGGGGATCCTGCAGGCGGCTCAGCGCGAGGCGGAGGACACGCTCGCGACCATGCGGCGGGAGCTGGACGCGCTCAAGCGCCGGGATGCGCGGCAGGCGTTCGACCAGCGCGCGGCGGAGGAGACGCTGAAGCGCCTCGACGCGGAGCTCGGGCGCCTGGCGAAGCGCGCGAAGCCGCAGCGCCCGGAGCCGGTCGAGGCCGAGGCGGGTCCGGACGTCGAGGTCGAGGCGGGGGACACGGTGCACGTGCGCGACATCCCGCAACTCGGCGAGGCGCTGAGCGGCGTGGGTGAGGACGGGCGCGTGGAGGTGCAGTTCGGGTCGCTGCGAATGAAGGTGAGTGTGGACCGTATCGACCGCATCGACACAAACCCGAACGTGACGGTGCGGCGAGACGCGACGCCGGTGGACACCTCGCCGCCGAGGCACGTGCCGGTGGAGCTGGACCTGCGCGGGCGGCGGGCTGAGGAGGCGCTGGAGGTGTTCGAGGGGTACGTGGACGACGCCTTCCGGGCGGGGCTGCCGTTCGTGCGCATCATCCACGGGAAGGGGACGGGGGCGCTGCGCGCGGCCATCCGCGAGGCGCTGTCGGGCCACCCGCTGGTACGGCGGTACGAGTCGGCGCCGCCGGAGCAGGGGGGCGAGGGGGTGACGGTGGCGGTGCTGGCGGGGTGAGCGCTGAAGAGGCTGGAGGCCAGGAGCCAGGGGCGGGGCGAATCTGGGCGAGCCTCAGCGTGCTGAACACTACCTGCAGTAGCTATGCTTCACGAAATGAGGACGGGTGAATGCTGACGTACGTCACGTTCGACCGGGATGTCGTGGACATGCGGCGGGCGCGCGTTAGCCAGACCCGGCAGCGTGCCGGCAGGAGTCACGCAGGGTGAGCGACCCGCCTGCCCCCATCGCCATCGACGGCCCCGCGGCATCCGGCAAGTCCACGCTCGGGCGGCGGCTCGCGGACGAGCTGGGGTACGTGTTCCTCGACACGGGGCTGATGTACCGGGCCTACACGCTCGCCGCCCTGCGTGCGAAGGTTCCCGCGGACGACGTGCGCGCCAACGAGGGGCTTGTGAACCAGGTGGACCTGCGCGTGCGCGCCTCGCTCGACACCCACATTTTCCTCGGCGACGAGGACGTGACTGCCCGCCTCCGGGACCCCGAGGTGGAGGCCAACGTGAGCGCCTACAGCGTCCATGCGGCGGTGCGCGAAGTGATGGTCGAGAAGCAGCGGGAGGTCGCGGAATCGGCGAAGGCCATCCTCGCGGGGCGAGACATCGGCACCGTCGTGCTGCCGGACGCGCCGCTGAAGTTCTACCTCGAGGCCTCGCCGGACGCACGGGCCGAGCGACGCAGCCGGCAGGCGGGCCACTGGGGACGGATGCAGGAGCCGCACGAGGCGCACCGCGACATCACCGGCCGCGACGTCATCGACAGCGGTCGCGCCACGAGCCCCTTGCGGCCGGCTGAGGATGCGATCGTGATCGACACGACCCACATGACTATGGCTGAGGTTATCGAGTACGCGCGGGAGAAGGTGCGATGCGCAAGCGCCTGATGGGCCTGGCGATCCTCGCTGTCTATTGGGGCGCGAACTATGCGCTAAGGGCGGTGCTGACCGTGCTCACACGGTGGCGGGTGAAGGGGCGCGAGAAGATCCCGATGGAGGGCGGCCTCATCGTGGTATCGAACCACCTGAACAACGCCGACCCGCCAATCCTGGCCTCGGGCATCGCCCGGCGGCGCATCCGCTTCATGGCGAAGATCGAGCTGTTCAAGTACCCGTTCGGAATCGTGCCGCGACTATACGGGGCGTTCCCCGTGCGGCGGTTCGAAGCGGACATGGGCGCGCTCATGGCGGCCGAGAGGTTGCTCAAGCGCGGTGAGGTGCTCGGCATGTTCCCGGAGGGGACTCGCAGCCGCACGGGCAAGATTGGGACGCCCCACCCGGGCACCGCGGTGATCGCCCTCCGGACCGGCGCAACCGTCCTCCCTTGCGCTATCCACGGGACGGAGCAGCTCCGGAACCCCCTCAACGTGCTCAAGTACCTGCGCATGGGCGTGACCATCGCCGACCCCATCCACGTCGAACAGGTGAAACGCCCGACCGAGGAGCAGGTCCAGGAGCTGACCGACCGCATCTTCGGCGCAATTACCGCGCTGTTACCCGAGCAATACCTGCCCACCTATACTGAGAGTGAGGAGACGCCCGCCCCCGAGGCGGTCGCGTCCCAGGTGGCGAATGGCTCAGATTCTGCGGGCGAGTGAAATGGGGTTCTGCATGGGCGTGCGCCGTGCCGTGCAGATCATGGAGGCGGAGGCCTCGCCCGCGAACCCGGTGTTCAGCGTCGGCGAAATCGTCCACAACCCGCACGTCGTGCGTTCGCTCGAAGCCGCGGGCGTGAACCAGCTCCCCGGCCCGGACGAAATCGACGGCGATGTCGGTGTCGCGACGGCCGAGCGCGTGCGGGATGGGCGCGTGGCCATCACCGCCCACGGGGTCGGCGAAAAGGTCACGCGGGAGCTGGAACGGAGCGGGCTCGAGATCATCGACACCACCTGCCCGATCGTCACCCGTGCGCAGCGCTACGCGCAGAAGTTCGTGCGGGACGGCTGGCATGTGCTCATCTTCGGCGACCCGGGCCACAAGGAAGTGCGCGGCATCATGGGCTGGACGATGGGCGCGGACGGCCTCTCGCGCGCGACTATCGCCTCGCACGCCGACCTGGACCATCTCCGCGACCTCGTCGACAACTTCCCGGGCGGCTTCCCGAACAAGATCGGCGTCATGGTGCAGACGACCCACAAGATGGAGGATTTCGCGAAGTTCGTCTCGAACCTGATGCTGCTGGGGCGTGAGCGCAACTTTGAGATGCATGTCGTGAACACCCTCTGCCACGCGACCACCGGCCAGCAAGAGGCAGCCGCGGCGCTCGCCCGCCAGGTTGACGTGATGGTGGTGGTCGGCGGGCGCAAGAGCGCGAACACGCGTCACTTGAAGGAAGTCTGCGAGGAGCAGGGGACCCCTGCCCACCACATCGAAGGCCCCGACGAGCTGGAGGCGGCGTGGTTTATCGGAGCGGAGCGCATCGGGCTGACGGCGGGCGCCTCGACGCCGGACTACTCGATCGACGAAGTCGAGTCGCGCCTGCGGGAATTGCTGGCGGTGTGACTCGATGGCCCGCGCACCGTTCCAGGTGCTGGTCATCCCGTTCCTGCGACAAGCGAGCGAGGAGCCGCTGTTTTGCCCTCTGCTCCGAGCAGATGCCGGGTACTGGCAATGGGTCGCGGGCGGAGGCGACGTCGGCGAGACCGCATGGCGCGCGGCCCAACGCGAAGCATTCGAAGAGACGGGTTTAACCGGCCACCTCTTTCAACTGTCCACCCTGTCCTCGATTCCTGTGGACGGCTTCGCGGCCCGGCACACGTGGCCGGCGGAGCTTTATGTCATCCCCGAGCACTGTTTCGCCATCGAGGCGGACTTCCCCGGCGTGACCCTTTCAAGAGAGCATAGGGAATACCGCTGGGCTCCGTACACCGAGGCCTTCGATCTGCTGCACTGGCACCAGAACCGCACCGCACTCTGGGAGCTTTCGGAACGTCTGAAGAGGGACGACCTGCAGCTTGCAGTCGAGGCAGGCAAGTGACGTTGCCTCGCGCCGCGGGCCTCGCCCTCGAATCACTCAACGATCTCCGGCTCGCCCTCGACGGCCTCGCGGACGAGGCGGCAATCGTGCGTCATGACGGCGCGAGCAGCATCGCTTGGACGGCGGCCCACGTGACGCAGGGACTCGACTCACTGGTGCTGTACCGGTTCGCCGGGCGCGAGCGCGACCCGCTCCTGGGCGATACGGCGCTGGGCGCGGGCGGGACCGGGACGGTGACAAACTGGCCCGCACTCCGGAGCAAGATCGCGGAGGTTCAGTCCGCCGCCCGGGACTTCGTCGCGACTCTGACCGACGTTGACCTCGGACGCACCGTTCCCTATGACGGCTCGATCGCCGGCCTCCGCCCGACCGGGATCAACCTCGAGTACGCATTGCTTCGCGTCGCCGCCCACCACTTCACCCATGCTGGCGAGATCGCGGCGATTCGCTTCGCTATGGGACTGGCCCCGCCGGACAACCGGGAGTGGGGGAGACTGTTCCTGTAGTTCGAACGGTCTCGCTGGGGGACGCGAGCGGCGTCCTTCCGCGGAAGGACTGGCTCTCTCCGGCTGGCGCTGCGCAGGGGCGGTGCGGTGGAGTCCCGCGGCCAGAGGCGGCCGCAGCTACCTGACGCCGCGGGTTAGTGGAAACGGCGGCGGCGTTCGAGGGCGGCACCGGTAGGTGGCAGCTTCGGCGCGGCGCCGTCATGTGGGAAGTGGGCGATGGCGGCGCGTTGCGCCAGTGCCGTGATGAATACCAGATCGGCCTCGCTACCTAGCTGGACGATGAGCCAATCCGAAGCGGAGGTCCTAAGCTCTACGCGGGAATCGGCCTTCAGGCTCGCGCGTAGCTCGCGGATGACGGGTTTCGTCAGCCGCAGCTCCATGCGCTGTTCGTCGACGAAGTGGGCGACTTGCTTGCCGTTCACCCAGTACGCAGGGCCGGTCGAGAACACGGACTCGCCCTCGAGCATGCCGGGGATCGTGCCGAGCTGGTCCCAGAGCTGTTCCCGGAGGGTGGTCACGCCGCGCAGTGTACTCAGGGATCGCGAGCGGCGTCCTTCCGCGGAAGGACTGGCTCGCTCCGGCGGGTGCCTCACCCCCTGGCCCCCTCTCCACAGGGTGTGGAGAGGGGGAGTCCGGCCTCT
>JBBDMZ010000008.1:0-30659 GCA_040877955.1 Dehalococcoidia bacterium
CGGAGCCCGGCTTCAACAACGCCGGCTGGCTCCTCCGTTAGCCCGCCGTCGCCCAACATGAATTTCCCCTCGGCGCGGGCGGTTCCCCCCCCCGCCCGCCGCGGCGGGAGGGCGGCGGGGGGTGAAGGGCGCACCGCCGCTGACGCGAAGCGCAGCAACGCCAGCGTGACTCCCCTCTCCCGCGAAGTCGGGAGAGGGGTCGGGGGTGAGGGCCGCAGCCGTCCCGACCGCTTACAATCCCCCCGTGGACTACAACGAGGCCCTCGAATACCTGCTGTCCCACACTGATATGGAACGGGGCTTCCAGGCATCCCCCTCGCCGTCTATGAACGTCGCCTCCGTGCGCTCGCTCCTTGCCCGCCTCAATGACCCCCATATCGGCCGCGGCACCGTCCACGTCACGGGCTCGAAGGGCAAGGGAAGCACCGCCGCCATGGTCGCCAACATTCTCCGCCAGGCGGGCCACTCCACCGCCCTCTTCACCAGCCCCCACATGCACTCCTTCACCGAGCGCATCGCCCTCGACGGCGAGCCTGTCTCCCCCGAGGAGTTCGCCGCCGCCATGGAGCTCATCCGCCCCGCCGTCGAGGCCGAAAAGGAGAGCGTTCACGGCAACGTCAGCACGTTCGGCATCCTCACGGCGCTCTTCTTCTGGCTCGTCCGCGCGCAGGCCCGGCCCGTGCAGTGGCAGGTGGTCGAAGTGGGCCTTGGCGGCACTTTTGACGCCACCAATGTGCTCGAACCTCCCGAGATCGCCGTCATCACCCCAATCTCCCTCGAGCACACCGCCATCCTCGGCGACACCCCCGCCGAAATCGCCCGCGACAAGGCAGGCATCATCAAAGCCGGCACCACCGCCGTCCTCGCCCGCCAGCACGACCCTGCCGTCCTCGACGTCGTTCGCGACCGCTGCGAGGAAGTCGGCGCGAACGTGGTCGATGTCGCTTCGCTCTACCACGTCGAGGCCCTGGAGAAGCATGTCTTCGGGCAGTCCGCACGCCTCACCGGGCCTTCCGGCGACCGCGAGATTCGCACTACCATGCTCGGCCACCACCAGCTCGAGAACGCCGCTACCGCGGTCGCTGTTGCGGAAGCCCTGCGCGAGCGCAGCGTCGCGATCTCGGACACCGCCATCGCCGATGGCATCGCTCGGACGCGCATGCCGGGCCGCATGGAGGTTATGGGCCAGGCCCCCCTTATAGTCGGCGATGGCGCGCACAATGGTGAGAGCGCCGCGGCGCTCGCCCGCGCCCTCAAGGAATACTTCGAGTGGCGCCGCTGCTTCCTCATCATCGGCTGCCACGCCGACAAGGACGTGCGCGCGATGGGGTTCCAGCTCGCGAAGCTCGCCGAGATGATCGTCTGCACCCGCTTCCGCAACCCCCGCTCAATGGACCCCTTCCAGATGATCCAGGAGGTCGGGTTCCTTGGCCCCATGGCTGTCGCCGAAGAGAGCGTCCCCGCCGCGCTCGAGACCGCCCTCTCACACGCTGACCCAGACGACATCGTCTGCATCACCGGCTCGCTCTATGTCGTCGCCGAGGCCAGGGAACACCTGCTCGGCGAGTCCGCCATCCGTCGCTAACCCACGGACCGAGCCCCGGCGCCAGAGCAAGCGGCAGTCGCGCACCACTGCCGCTTGGACGCGATGAGCATCGACGCGATGAGCATCGACGCGATGAGCTCCGGAGCAGTTCCCAGGGGGAGGGCCTGCCCCGGAGCTTGCGTCGAGGGCGCGGGAGGCGCCCCCTGTCATCGCTGACGCGCGACGATAGGCGCGTAGCTCGCGCGATGTCAAACCTTTACGCAAAGGTAAGTGTTGCGCCCGCAATCACTCTCGAACGAGGTTCACTCACCCCGCGCCGAGACAGTCGCAGCACAAGGCTCTCGTTCCACCCTCACCGACCGGGACGGAGCCGCGCGCGTTAGCAAGCGGTTATCCGCGCCTGAACGGATGGCTGCCCGCCGCGCGGCAAGCCTCGGCCTGCGCCGTGGCCGTCACTCGGCATCAATCCGCAGCAACACCTGCCCCTCGTCGATCTGCTCCGGAGCGCCCACGAGGATCTCGCTCACCCGCCCACTGACCGGGCTCTCCACCGGTATCTCCATCTTCATCGCCCGGGGACGGAGCCGCGCGCGTGAGCAAGCGGTCATCGGCGCGGGAACGGATGGCTGCGCGCCGCGCGAACCTCCGCCTGCGCTGTGGCCTTCACTCCGCATCAATCCGCAGCAACACCTGCCCCTCGTCGATCTTCTCCGGAGCGCCCACGAGGATCTCGCTCACCCGCCCACTGACCGGGCTCTCCACCGGTATCTCCATCTTCATCGACTCCAACAGGAGGATCTCCTGACGCGCGCTTACGCCATCACCCACGGAGACCATCAGTTCCTTCACCGACCCCGCCATCGGTGCCGGCACGTCCACCATCGCCATCTCGCGTTCCCTCGCCTCTGATGCCCGCACTCTACCGGTTGCGAAGGGGCGCCGCTCGCGCCCCCTCCACCGCTGGCTCATCGCCGTCGGGACTCCACCCGCCACCGCTACCCCTCGTGGTCGCCGCTCTCCTGCACGTCGATCCCGGCCTCCTCCTGCAGCCACGCCCAGACATCGTGCGAGAGGTCGTGCTGCTCGTCGTGGGCCTTCGCCGCGAGTTCGCCGGCGCGCGCCATGTCCGGGCTGTCCCCGTCAAGAGCAGCGGCGAAATCTTCGAACGCCTGTGCGAGTCCGTCGGCTGCGTCCTCCACGTCGCTCGGCCACTGCGTCAGCTCCACCAGCGCTTGCATGTGCAGCGCCACCGTGCGGGCGTCCGCCGGGATCTCGTTCTCCTCGTTGATCGACTCATCGATCCCGTGTAGCCCGGCCCCGTCCAGGATGCTGATCGCGGAGAGTACCTCCGACTCCTGCGAGGCTCCGTCATCGGAGCCGCACGCTCCGGACAGCGCCGCCCCCGCGAGCACGGTCACCCCGGCGCCGAGCGCCGCGATCCGCCTAATGTTCAAATCCACAGAGTGCCATTCCTTCCAAACGTGCGCGGCCAGGGCTGGTCGCGCGCCGAAACCGTCAGGTCCCGACCGCCAGGCGTGGAGGCATGAGCAGTGGTGGCACGCCCGCTACTCGCGCCGGCCGCCAGGCGAGCACCGCGAGGAGCGTCATCGTCCCGCCAGCGCCCAGGAGGGTCAGCATCTCGTTGAGCATGGCGAACCCCACCCCCACCGGCGCAGGAGGGGAATCCGTGCATGTCGCAGTCCCGTGGCAGTGCTTCTCGTGGCCGCCCTCGCTCGCCTGCGCCTCGTGCTCCGCCAGTATGCCGACCGCGACGTAAGCATCGGTGCCCGGCACCCGGACCCGCACCGACCAGTGTCCCAGGTACAGCAACGAGGGCAGCAGCGCCGCTGTCATCGCCAGCGCCATGAGCCGCCTGTGCCGAGCGCTCGACTTCACAATCGAAAGAATACCCGTTTTGCCCCCAAGGGAGCCCCTCGCGTTAGAGAGGGGTAAGCCGATCGCGCCACCACGGTGCCGACAGTGGAGCCCCTTGCGTGAGCAAGGGGAACAGCCGGGGCTCGCTCTGCGCACTCGCTCCGCGCCCTGTATCGTTCGCCCCTCACGGCAAACAACCTCGGAGGCGATCACACATGGGCAGGCTCGACGGCAAGGTCGCAGTCATCACGGGCGGTGCGTCCGGCATGGGCGAAGCGACAGCGAAGCTCTTCGTCCGCGAAGGCGCTCGCGTCGTCATCGGCGACCTCCAGCGCGACAAGGGCGAAGCCCTGGCGGCCTCCATCGGGCCGGAGTGCAAGTTCGTGGCCTGCGACGTCAGCGCCTCCGAGGACGTGGCGGGCATGATCGGCACGGCCGTGACCGCCTGGGGCCGCCTCGATGTCACCTACAACAACGCCGGCATTGGCGGGGGCGAAGGCTCGATCGTCGATTGCACCGAGGAAGTCTGGCAGCGGGTGATCGATGTCGACCTCAAAGGCGTGTGGCTTGGCATGAAGCACTCCATCCCTCACATGCTGGCGAGCGGCGGCGGCTCGATCATCAGCACGGCCTCGATCGCCGCCGTCCTCGGCTTCCCGGGCCTGGCCGCCTATGGCGCCGCCAAGGCGGGCGTGACCGAGCTGACCCGCGTGGCCGCCGTCGAATACGCCGCCCAGGGCATTCGCGCCAACTGCATCCTCCCGGGAGGCATCCTCACCCCGATTATCTACAACAACCCCAGCCTGGCGACGCCGATGGACCCCGAGCTGCTGCGCCCCGGTATGGCGCGCATGCAACCCATACAGCGCGCCGGCCTCCCGGAGGACATCGCCAACGCCGCTCTCTGGCTCGCGAGTGACGAGTCGTCCTTCGTGACGGGCCAGTCCATCGTGGTCGACGGCGGGTACACGATCACCTCCGCCCGCAACCAGCCCGCCCAACAACCCGCCGCTCGGTAGAGGTGGACCTAGCAATCCTCTTAGCCTATGGCCTCAGCTTCACCATCAGCCGCTTGATGCCGCCCACATGAAGCTGGCCCGCTAGCCGCTCCGGCTCGTGCGTGACTTCGAGGCGGGGGAGCAGCGGCGCGAGCTCGCGGAACATGGCCCGCATCTCCCAGCGCGCGAGGTTCGCGCCCAGGCAGAAGTGCTCGCCGTAGCCTCCGAAGGCGAAGTGGTCGTTCGGGTCGCGCGTGATGTCGAAGCGGTACGGCTCCTCGAAAACGTCTTCGTCGCGGTTCGCCGACGGGTACCACATACCCACGGTCTGGCCCTTGCGGACTTTTGTGCCCCGCACCTCCACGTCCTCCAGCGCCGTCCGCGTGAACTGGATGACCACGGACGTCCAGCGGAGGATCTCCTCGACCGCCGGCTCCACCAGCTCCGGGTTCGCGGTCAGGCGGCGCGCCTCGCCCGGGTGCTCCAGCAGCGCGTGCAGACCCCCGCTCGTCGAGTTGCGCGTGGTCTCGTTGCCCGCCGCCAGCAGCAGGATGATGTACGACATCACCTCGCGTTCGGTCAGCTCCTCACCGTCGACCCGCGCCTTCAGCAGCATCGTCAGGAGGTCGTTGCCTTCGAGGCCCATGTCGCGACGGTCGGCCACCAACCGCTCCATGTAGTCGAACCACTCGTTGATGTTCCGCCGGCTCGCCTCGCGGGCGGTCTCCCCCGGCAATTGATACTCCGGGTCCTGTGACCCGACCAACACCTCGGTCCAGGCGAAGATGCGGTCCCAGTCTTCGCGGGGGATGTCCGCCATCTCGCAGATGGCGGCGACGGGCAGCCGCGCCGCGCACTCGTGCACGAAGTCCGTCTCCTCGCCCGACTCCAGCCGCTTCACGAGCCGCTGCGCGAAGTCGCCCACGTACCCCTGCGTCATCTCCTCCAGGTGCGACTCCAGCATGGTCATCGCGCGGGGCGTGAACTTCGAGCTCACCACCGAGCGGTATTGGCGGTGCTGCGGCGGGTCCATGAAGACAAGGTCGGGCGGCTCGTCCGGTGCGGGCACGTAGCGGCTCGTGTCGCGTTCCCGCTTCCAGCGCTCCCAGTCTTGGGGCTGCGGGTGTGCCAGCCGCAGTCTCTGGCGGTTCGAGAACAACTCCGGCCGCTTCGAGATGAACTGGATGTCCTCGTACTTCGTGATCGCCCAGAACGGCTCGAACCCCGGCCGCTCGTACCAGTAGACGGGCGCCTCCCGCCGCAGCAGGTCCCACTCCCGCCAAGGGTACCCCCGCTCCACGTACAGGTCCGTGTCGGTGATGTCGAGGTTGGCGAGCGTCAGCTCATCCTGTGGGGCGGCAGCGGTGGTCATGGCATCCCCTCCATCCGAAGGCGTTGTCCGGCCACTTTACTCTTTCGAGCTGGGGGTTGGGACCAGAATTCGACGCGGAGTCGCTGAGACGGAGGACCGCCAAACGAAATCCGAGCCCCGACCGCGAGGGAGGGCCACACCGTCCGCAAGGGGCGAGAGTCCCGAGTCCACCACCGGGCGGTTCGATGATGATGCGCGCAAGAATAAACACGCCATGAGCGCATTCGAGCGCGTCGGAGCGCATCAGTTTCGATGCGCTCGGCCGGTTATCGGCCCGGGTGGTTGCAGGCGGAAGACGGGCGGACACAGCGCGAGGCTGGCACACGAATGGCCTCAAGGCGAAGGGCCGAGTGGCACTCCACGCTCGGCGGCGCCTCCCTATAATCCCCCGCATGCCAACCATCACCCGCCCCGACGGGGCAACCATTCGTTACGAAGTCTACGGCTCCGGGTACCCGCTCCTGCTCATCGCGCCCGGGGGCGTTTCGTCCTCTGTCGAGTTGTGGCAGGTGTCGACCATCAAGCCCATCGAGACGTTCGCCGACGACTTCATGGTGATCGCCATGGACCAGCGCCACGCGGGGCAGTCGCTCGCCCCGCTCCGCCCCTTCTCGTACGAGCAGTGCAACGCGGACCAGCTCGCCGTCCTCGACGCCGTGGGCGTCGAGACCGCTCATGTCTACGGCGGCTGCATTGGCTGCGCGCACATCTGGTCGCTCCTTCAGCACGGCAGCGGCCGCATCACCGCCGCCGTCTGCCAGGACCCCGTCGGCCTCGACGCAACCAACACCATCGATACCTTCTACGCCATGTTCCACGAGACCATGCGCCTCGCCCGCGCGGAAGGCGTCGAGGCTGTCGTGAAGGCCGCCCAGGAGAACCCACTGTTCGTCCGCAACAACGCCGCCGGGCCATTCTCCCCGCTCCTCCACGCGAGTGAGGAGGCGCGCGCCGAGGTCATCGACATGGGCCGCGAACGCTACATCCAGCTCATCGTCGAGTTCCGTGACGGGGTCTGGCCGGCAAACCCGCCGTACTTCACCGCCACCGACGACTGGTTCCGCGCCAACCAGGTGCCCATCCTCGTCCTTCCCGGCCGCGACCAATTCCACCCCACGGGCGTGAGCCACCGCATCTGCGAGATCGCTCCCGCCGCGACCTGCCTCCCCGTCGATTGCCGCGAGCCCGACAACCTCGCGGGCACGATCGAACAGGTCCGCGCCTTCCTCAAGCAACACACGCCGTCTTGACTCCCCTCTCCACGCACGTGGAGAGGAAAGGGATGAGGGGAGTTATGCGTTCGCGAGCAACCGCCGCGTACCCTGATCGCATGCGCGCCACCTTCGACCTCCGCGACCGGGTCGCCCTGGTGACCGGTGGCAGCTCCGGTATCGGCGCTGCCATTTGCCGCGAGCTTGCCTCCCACGGCGCCCACATCGCCGTGAACTACCGCGCTGGCGGCGACAACGCCCGCGCTCTCGCCGCGGAGCTCACCCGCGACGGCCGCCAGGCGGAGTGCTATGGCGCAGACGTCTCGAAGCCGGACGAGGTCGCCGCCATGTTCGCTGCCGTCCACGATCGGTGGGGGCGCCTCGACATCGTCGTCAACAATGCGGGCATCGAGGAAGACCGCGAGCTCGCGTGGGACGACGACCTCGACCTCGACACCTGGCGCCGGATCATCGAGGTGAACCTCTTCGGCAGCTTCGTCTGCTCGCGGGAGGCGCTCAGGCGCATGGTGCCGGCCGGCCGCGGCGTCATCATCTACAACACGAGCGTGCACGAGAGCATCCCCTGGGCGGGCCACAGCGCCTACAACGCCAGCAAGGCCGGCACTTCCATGCTCATGAAGACCCTCGCGCAGGAGGCCGCGCCCCATGGCGTCCGGCTCGCGTCCGTCGCGCCCGGCGCGATCAAGACGCCCATCAACGATGACGTCTGGAACGACCCCGAGGGCCGGAAGGATCTCCAGTCGAAGATCCCGGCGTTGCGGGTCGGTGAGCCGGAGGAGGTCGCGCGCACGGTCGCGTTCCTCGCCTCTGATGCCGCGTCTTACCTCACAGGCGCCACGATCGTCGTGGATGGCGGCATGATGCTTTACCCTGCATTCCAGCACGGAGGCTGACCCTGCCGCACATCTCGACCGCCGCGATAGACCTCGCGCCTCTCACGCCCGCCAATTACTCCCCTCTCCACGGACACGTGGAGAGGGGGTCGGGGGGTGAGGGGACTTGACGCGCATCGAAGATTACGGCCTCATCGGCGACACCCACACTGCGGCGCTCGTCAGCAACGAGGGCTCCATCGACTGGCTCTGCCTCCCGCGCTTCGACTCACCCGCCTGCTTCGCCGCCCTCCTTGGGACGCCCGAAAATGGGCACTGGTCCATCCAGCCCGTCGGGCCCGCGAGGTCGACGGTCTCCTATGTGGGCAAGACCCTGGTCCACCAGATCGTCTTCAGCACCCCGGAGGGCGAAGTCGAGCTGCTCGATTTCATGCCGGTTCCGTCGTCCGAGCACGAAGTCGATGTGGTGCGCGTGGTCAAGGGCCGCAGCGGCCGGGTCGACATGGAGATGGAGTTCATTGTCCGCTTCGACTACGGCTCGATCGTGCCGTGGGTGCGCCGCCGGGGATGGGGCCTCGAGGCGATCGCCGGGCCGAATGCGATCGAGCTGCGATCGCCAGTTGAGCTCGAGAACGAGGATTTCCGCACCCGCGCCAGGTTCAGCGTCGCCGCGGGCGAGGTGCTGTCCTTCGAGCTCACCTGGTACCCCTCGCATCGTGAGCCATCGCACGGTGTCGAGCCCATGGCCGCGCTCGGCACGACTCTGGAGTGGTGGGAAGCGTGGGCGGGCCACCACACAAACGGGGGAGAATGGCACGACCTCGTCACCCGATCGCTCGTCACATTGAAGGCGCTCACCTACTCACCCACGGGCGGCATGGTGGCTGCGGCCACCACTTCGCTCCCAGAGCACATTGGCAGCAGCCGCAACTGGGACTACCGCTATTGCTGGCTACGAGACGCCACCTTCACGCTCTACGCGATGCTCATCTCCGGCTACGACGACGAAGCCCGCGCCTGGGAGAGATGGCTCATGCGGGCTGTGGCCGGCAAGCCAGACCAGATGCAGATCATGTTCGGGGTGGCCGGCGAGCGCCTCCTCTTCGAGCACGAGATCGACTGGCTCCCGGGCTACGAGAACAGCCGGCCGGTGCGGGTGGGCAACGGAGCACACCGCCAGTTCCAACTCGATGTGTACGGGGAGCTCATGGACTCCTTCCACGTTGCCAGGCGGTCCGGCATCGAGGTGAACGAGGCAGCGTGGCACTTCCAGAAACAGCTGATGGGCGCGCTGGAGGACCTCTGGCAGCTCCCCGATGAAGGGCTCTGGGAGGTGCGCGGCCCGCAGGCTCACTTCACCCACTCGAAGCTCATGGCATGGGTTGGGTTCGACCGTGCCGTGAAGGCCATCGAACGCTACGGGTTGCCCGGCCCGCTGGCGCGCTGGCGCGCGCTCCGCGAACAGATCCACGCCGAGATCTGCGAGCGCGGCTTCGATCGGAGTCGCAACACCTTCGTGCAGGCCTACGGCAGTGACGCCCTCGACGCCGCGCTCCTCATGATGCCGCTCGTCGGCTTCCTTCCCGGGGACGACCCACGCATCACCGGAACCATCAACGCCGTCCGCACGGAACTCTCCGATGGTGTCTTTGTGCGGCGCTACAAGACGCGCGAGAGCCTCGACGGCCTGCCTCCGGGGGAGGGGACGTTCCTCCCCTGCACGTTCTGGTTGGCCGACGCCCTCATCCTCAACAATCGCTACGACGAGGGGCGGCACGTCTTCGAGCAGGCGATCGGCGCTTGCAGCCCCCTCGGCCTTCTGTCGGAGGAGTTCGATCCCGTCTCGCGGCGGCAGCTCGGAAACTTCCCGCAGGCGTTCTCCCACATCGGCCTGATCAATACCGCCCAGAATCTCAACCGCCGGAAAGGCCCCGCCGTCGACCGCGCGACCACGTGACGGCCCCGGCTACGCGCCCGTTCGGGCCTCATGTGCCACGCGCAGCTTCTCCTCGTGCGCGTGGGCGTGCTCGTCGCTCATCCAGTTCGGCTTGATGCCGTGGCCGTAGGTCGAGATGTGGTTCTCCTCGACCTCCTCGCTGTACTCCCAGGCCTCGCCGCGGCTGATCGAGAGGAGCATGTTCATCTCGCCCGTGTGGTAGACCACATGGTGGGCGACGATCCCCACGATCGTCGCTAGCGGCAGCTTCCCGCCGAAGTGCGCGGGCCGCGGCTCGTCGAGCGTCCCCACCGCTACGCCCTTGAGGTCCCGATCCCAGGCTTCGAGGCCCGACTCCGTCCATGTCACCACGTCGTCGAAGTACTCCTTCGTGGGCTCAACCGTGTCGATGAGCCCGCGGGGCCAGTCCGTCCGCGCCCAGTGGCGCGGCTGCGCGTCGAACGCGTAGGAACGGTACACGTGGACCCATCCACCGATGTGCTTCACGACGCCGAGGACCGAGCGATAGCCGCCGCCAGCGAACAGCGCCTCGTCGAGCGTCATGGACTTGACGTTGGCGGCGAACATTTGCCTCGCCCCCATGAGCATGCCTCGTGCGTAGCCGACGTCAGTGACCATGGGCCACCTCCAGCTGCCCGGCGTCGCGCCGGACTCGGTACAGCGGACATTAGTCCGCTGCTCACGGCTTGCCAATACCTCTCTCGGCTCCCGGCAGGGCTTCCCCCTGTGGTATACTGAATCCACATCCTGCGTTGGACGCAGATGAAGGAGTCCTTTTCACTTGGCTTTTGCTGACAAGCAAATCACATGCCGCGACTGCGGCAACACATTCGTATTCACTGGTGGCGAGCAGGAGTTCTACGCAAACAAGGGGCTGATGAACGAGCCCACGCGCTGCCCGTCGTGCCGCTCGGCGCGACGCGCCAGCCAGAGCACCCTCCAGGAGAATGACGGCTACGTCCGCTACGGCAACTTCGCGAGCTTCGGCGGCAAGACGCCGCGGCAGATGCATCCCGCGGCCTGCGCCGATTGCGGCCAGATGACGGAAGTGCCATTCGTCCCCCGGGGTGAGCGCCCCGTGTACTGCTCGGCCTGCTACAGCCGCATCAAGCCGCGCGAAGCGAGCCCAATGGAGCAGCGCTAACCACCGCGATGGCTGGGGACGTGCGGCTCACCCAATTGGCGCGCATCCTCGGCATCCCCAGCGACAGCGACGAAGCGGCCGTGAAAGCGGCCGCTTCCGCATCTCCCGAGCGCCTCGCCGAGGCTCTCTTCCACGAGGCGGCCGATAGCGACGACGTGATCGACGTGGAGTCGGCGGTTGCCTACCTGGGAGCGCGCATGGAGTACCTCGCGGCCTTCCTGGCGAACGACGCCAAGAGTGCCGTACGGACCGAGTTCAACGAGCGCCTCAAGGCGTGGGAGTAACCCTGCCCATGACGATCCGCGGCATCGCGCACGTGCAGGTGGCCATTCCCGCTGGGGGCGAGGACGCCGCACGCGCGTTCTACGGTGGGTTGCTGGGGCTGCCTGAGCTGACCAAGCCCGCGAACCTCCAGGACCGCGGCGGGGCCTGGTTCGCCTGCGGTTCCCAGGAGATCCACTGCGGCGTCGAGGAGACGATCTCGCCCACGCGGCGCCACCCGGCGTTGCTCACCGACGACCTCGATGCCCTGAAGACGGGCCTCGAAGCAGCGGGCATCGAGACGGCGGTGGACCGCGAGCTACCCGGCTATCGCCGCTTCTACGCCGTCGAACCCTTCGGCAACCGCCTGGAGTTCCTCCAGCCAACCGCGGGTTAGCCCGCTCTCATTCCCCCAAGCCGCGCCCGCCCCGTACAATCGAGCTTCGGGCTTCCGCCTACACGACCTATGCACAAACGAACACGCCTGGATAACGGTCTCCGCGTCGTCACCGCAGAGCTCCCTCACACCCGCTCGGCAACGGTCAGCGTCTACGTGGGCGCCGGTAGCCGCTACGAGCGGGACGAAGAGGCGGGGCTCTCGCACTTCCTCGAGCACATGCTCTTCAAAGGCGCCTCGCGCAGGCCCACCGCCCGCGAGATCGCGGAGGCAATCGAGTCGATCGGGGGCATCCACAACGCCGCCACCGACCGCGAGGTCACGGTCTACTACGCGAAGGTGCCCTACCTCGCCGCCCTCGAAACGGTCGATATCCTCGCGGACATGGTGCGCGCCCCGATCATGGACCCGCACGAGCTGGAAAAGGAGCGCAACGTCATCCTCGAAGAGCTGGCCACCGTGGAGGACAGCCCCGGCGAGCTCGCGGGCATCCTCATCGACGAGACGCTCTGGCCGCACCAGCCGTTGGGACGCAACGTCGGCGGCACCCCGGAGAGCGTCTCCTCTCTCCCCCTTGAGTCGATCTGCGCCTACCTGCGTGCCCAGTACGTGCCCTCGAACACCGTCCTCGTGGTGGCCGGGAACGTCACGCACGATGCGATTGTCGCCGCCGCCCAACGCTGGCTCGGCGACATGCCGGATACTCCCCCGGGCCCGTGGTTCCCCGCGCTGCCCCAGAACGGCACGCCGCGCGTGGCTGTCCGCGAGAAGGCGACCGAGCAAGCCCACATCTGCCTCGCCTACCCCAGCGTCGCCGTGGACCATCCGGACCGCTACGCCGTCGATTTGCTCAGCACCGTGCTTGGTGAGGGCATGTCCAGCCGCCTCTTCCTGGAGCTCCGCGAAGAGCGCGCCCTCGTCTACGACGTACACAGCTACCCCAGCGAGTTCCGCGACGCCGGTTCGCTCACCATCTACGCCGGCTGCGACCCGGAGAACGCCCGAGTCACGATCGAGGTCGCGCTCGAAGAGACGGCCAAGCTCCTGCGCGAACTGCCAGACATCGAGCTCGAAAAGGGCAAGCAGATGGCCCGTGGCCGCATCCAGCTGCGCATGGAAGACACGCGCTCCGTGGCCGGCTGGCTCGGCTCCCAGGAGTTGCTCCTGGGCGAGGTCCTCACCGTGGACGAGGTCGTCGCGAAAATCGACGCCGTGACGAAGGACGACGTCCTCCGCATCGGCAACGAGCTGCTGCAGCCTTCGCTCGCGCGCCTCGCTGCTGTCGGCCCCTTCGACGGGGCGCGCACCTTCGACGGCCTGTTCTGAGATGGCCGGGGCGACTCCCGGGCGCGCGTTCTTCGGGCCGCCATCCGGCGCCATCGTCCCGGGCGGCACGCATATCACCGTCTACCTCATCCCCGTGTTCGCCGGCGGGCTGGTCGTCTTCGATGTGGAGTCGAAGGAAGCGCGCGGCCGCTGGCTGCCCTGGGACGTCCTCGACTTCCGCCAGAACCCGTACGAGGCGGCCGCCGCCCTCGCCGACCAGTGGTGCAACGTCGCCCTCGACGATCTGAGGCTCGTCGACCTCATGTCATTCCCGGTCGAAGGCGGCGGCTGGGAGCTTGCCATCACATTCCGAGCCGCGCTCGCCGAGATGCCGCCGGGCGACCAGCACCGGCGGCCCTTCAGGTTCGAACCGGGCAGCTACGACGCCATCGGCCCCTTCGACCCGGTCGACATCGAGCGTTGGGTCGGCGCGGTGGGAGCGACGCGCGACGTTTCGGGTGGGAAGCTGGTGTTCTGATGGAGCTCAAGGCCACCCACTACGCTGTCGAAGGCGTGATCGCCACGATCACCCTCGCACGCCCCCACCGCATGAACGCCTGGACCGGACGCATGCACACCGAGTACCGCTGGTGTGTGGACCAGGCCGAGCGTGACCCCGTGGTCCGCGTCATGGTCGTCACCGGGGAAGGGCGGGCCTTCTGCGCGGGCGCCGACACAGCCGCGCTCGAAGGGCACATCGAGAAGGGCGGCTACGACCCCGGCACGCCGGACCCCATGGCGAACCCCGGGTACGGAATTCGCCCTGAATTCGACGCGAACTTCGCCTTCCACTTCGGTCTCACGAAGCCCGTCATCGCCGCCGTCAACGGCCCCGCGGCTGGCGTCGGCCTTGTGCTCGCGTGCTTCGCCGACATCCGTTTCGCCTCTGCCGGCGCCAAGCTCACGACGGCGCACGGGAAGCTCGGCCTGCCTGCGGAATACGGCCTCTCATGGCTGCTGCCACGCCTGGTGGGCGTGTCCCGCGCGGCCGAGCTGCTCCTCTCGAGCCGTATCTTCCTCGCGGAGGAGGCCCACGAGATCGGCCTCATCCACGAGCTGTGCGAGCCGGACTGGGTGCTGCCCCGGGCTGTGCACTACGCTCGCAACCTGGCGGCGACTGTCGCTCCCTCCTCCCTTGCGGAGACGAAGCGGCAGCTCTACGCCGACCTGCACCGCGATGTCGCCTCGTCCGTGGCCGACTCAGAAGAGCTGCTCAACCGCATGACCCGCGAGCCCGACTACCGGGAAGGCGTGCGCGCATGGCTGGAGAAGCGCCCGCCCGAGTGGCCCCTCACCCCCCGACCCCCTCTCCACGACAAGCGTGGAGAGGGGGAGTGACGGCTAGCCTGCGGCTGGTCGCGCCCGGGCGAGAATGCGCCAGGCCTGGCGCTCGGGGTCGCGCCAAAGGCGCTTGGCCCAGGTGGTGCCGAGGTCGCGCAGCCCGGCCGAATCGATCCGCGTGACTCCGTCGAGCCGAAAGCCTGCATCAGCGTAGTCGAGCTTGAGGTCGGCGAGGCGTGTTTCCGGGTCTGCCTCGCGCAGGCCCACGCGCGCCAGCTCAGCCGTGTCGCGCGCCGAAGCTGAGTAGACGATCTCAAGGCAGGCGCCCGGCTGGCAGATCGATGCGATGTTGGCGAGCAGTGTGACCTCCGGCGCCGCCACGGCGCGCAGGAGGCTCCCCCAGGGCAGGTTCACGGTGACCCTGGAGGCGCAGGCGGTCAGCTCCCCGGGCAGCGACTCGACGGCCCCCAGTACGAAGATCGCGTTGCCCGTCCGCCGCCGGAGCGCCTCGCTGGAGCTCCTCGCCATCGCCGCCGCCACCGGATCGAGTCCAATCCAGAGCGTGGCGGGGGCACTCGCGGCGGCACGCAACACGAAGCTGCCGTCGCCTGTACCCAGGTCGACGGCCACGTTCCCGTCGTGAGATCGGACAAGTTCGTCGAGTTAGACTCGGTCTACCCGGCGGATGCGGCGGCCTTCGATCAGTTGCATCGTTGCGCTCCTGCGGGGAAGCATAGCAGCGCACGAGCCCCGGTCGTCAATGTCCGATTTGCCATGGTGGCGTGAGAATTCGGGCTCACTCCCACGTGTGGTTCGCGAAGGCCCAGTCAAGCAGTCGCGCCGCGTCCGCGTCGCGGCTGCTCGTGTTCAGGACGACGGCGTAGAGCCGGTGGCCGTTCCGCGTCGCCGAGGCGACGAGCGTGTTCCCCGCAGAGCGCGTGTAGCCAATCTTGGCGCTGTCCGCACCCGGGTAGGCGAAGACGAAGCTGTTCGCGCTGACCATGTTGATCGTGCGTGAGCCGGCAGCGCGGTACGAGTACGTGCCTGTGATATCCCGGTACTCAGGCAGCGTCATGGCGTAGCGCGCCAGCACTGCGAGGTCTCGCGCGGAGACCACATGGTTTCGCGCGCCCAGGCCGTGCGGGTTGGCGAAGTGGCTCGTGTCCAGGCCCATGCGGTCGAGCAAGCCGTTCATCTCCGCGACAAACGCCGCATCGGAACCAGAGACGGCCCGGCCGATAGCCAGGGCGGCGTCGTTCCCCGATGGCAGCATCAGTCCGTAGAGCAAGTCCCGTAGGGTGAAACGGTCCTCCAGGCGAAGGCCCATCACGGAGCTCCGCGCCATCAGCGACGCATCCACGTCGGAGACCACCTCCGCGTCCAGCCCGCCGTGCTCGATGGCGAGGATCGCGGTGGCAATCTTCGTGGAGCTCGCGGGTGGAAGGGGGCGGTAGCCGTCCTTGACCTACAGGACTGCCCCGGACGCTTCATCGAGGACGACGGCGGCGATCGCTCACACTTCTGGCGGCGCCACGTCGATCCGCACGGGGGCAAGCGCCCATGGAGCGGGCGAGATAGCGCGCACGGTCGCCGGCGCCTGGCCCCGCACCGGCTCGGAGTCGCGTGGGGAGGAGGGAGGGGCGATCGAGGCAGGCGGGGCCTCAACTGGAGGATCGATCGGAGAGAGCCGAATTACGTCTGCCTGTGGAGCGGCCGGAGCGGCCGGCTCCTGGGCTTGCTGACCGCACGCCGCGACCAACAGGATGAGTCCCGCGAGTCCCCACTTCATCAGCCGTCCCCCGAACCAGCGCCGCTTCCTCAAAGCGAAGGATCAGACGAACGGCTCTCACACACAAACCCTGGTTCAGAGGGACGCAGGCGCCCGTCGGTTCGCCTCCCTCGGTGTTGTCCGGACGGGGCGCATAACAGATACTGATTTCGGCCCGCCGAGTGCGGGCCATTCCGTGGAGGCATGCCCGACAGGCGTGCCGTTTGCACACAAGGAGCGCCACATGGCAAAGAAGGTCCGTGCAGTGGTAACGCTGCAAATCCCCGCCGGGAAAGCGACCCCGGCCCCGCCGATCGGCCCAATGCTGGGTGGGCACGGCGTCAATATCATGGAGTTCTGCAAGGACTACAACGCCCGCACGCAGGACAAAGCCGGGCAGATCATCCCCGCCCAGCTCACCATCTTCGAAGACCGCTCGTTCACTTTCGTGCTCAAGACGCCCCCCGCCGCGGACTTGCTGCGCAAGGCGGCCGGCATCGAGAAGGGCAGCGGCAACCCACGTGTCCAGAAGGTCGGCCGCGTGAGGGTGGCCGACGTCCGCAAGATCGCCGAGACGAAGATGCCTGACCTGAACGCGAACTCGATCGAAGACGCTATGAAGATCGTCGAAGGCACTGCCCGCAGCATGGGCATCGAGGTGGTGTAGCCATGCCGAAGAAGGGGAAGAAATACCTCGAGGCCCTGTCGAAGGTTGATGCCACGAAGCTCTATCACCCGGAAGAGGCGATCAGCCTTGCCCGGGAAGTGCACCCCGCCAAGTTCGACGAGACCGTCGAGGTGCATATCCGCACGGGGCTGGACCCACGGCACGCGGAGCAACAAATCCGCGGCAGCACGATCCTCCCGCACGGCCTCGGCAAGGTCTTGCGCGTCGTCGTCTTCACCGAGGGCGAGTCGGTCCGCGTGGCGCACGACGCCGGAGCCGACGAGGTGGGCAGCGACGACCTGATCAAGCGCATCGAGGGCGGCTGGACCGACTTCGATGTCGCCATCGCCACGCGAGAGATGATGGGCAAGGTCGGCCGGCTTGGCCGCGTGCTCGGCCCTCGCGGCCTCATGCCGAACCCGCGCTCGGGCACGGTCGTCGCCGCCGAGGACATCGCCAAGTCCGTTCAGGACGCGAAGCAGGGCCGCGTCGAGTTCCGCATCGACCGCCTGGCGAACATCCACGCGCCCATCGGCAAGGTGAGCTTCGACGAAGTGAAGCTGAAGGAGAACATGGCCACCTTCATCGAGGCGATCAACGCCGCAAGGCCGAAAGAAGCCAAGGGCCAGTACATCCGCAGCATCACGCTGACGACCACGATGGGCCCCGGCATCCACCTCGACCTCGGCCCCACCCTCGCCATGAAGATGGCTTAACCGCTGGTAGTCGAGGCCCCCCGCGGCCTCGGGGCATGTCACCAAGGCGCCAGGTAGCCGCGACGGAGGCATCGCGGATCGTCATGTTTCCCATGGAGTAGGGCGATCTCGACCTCATGCCGGTATGCTGCCGGGCATGGAGCGGCCCGGCAGAACTGAACTCGATCGACTGACCGCGCGGCAGCGTGAGGTCCTGGCGCTCATCGCCCGCGGGCGGACGAATGGAGAGATCGCTGGCCAGCTTGGCATAACCCTCGACGGGGTGAAGTGGCACGTCCGTGGGATCCTGTCCGAGCTGGGGGTCGAATCGCGCGAGGAGGCCGCGGAGGTCTGGCGGGTACGGCCACGGCTCCCGATGCCCGGCTGGTTCGCGTGGCCCGGCTGGCGCATCGCCGGGATAGCAGGTGGCGTGGCGGTCGCCGTGCTGGCGGTCGTTGTCGTGGTACTGGCGCTGCGTGGCGGCGAGCCGAAGGAGTTCGAGGCCGCCGCTGGGGCGCCGACGATGTCGCCGACGGTCGTGCCCACCCCTTCCGCACAACTTGCGTTCAGGGAGTGCGCGCGCTACGAGAACTGGTCGCTCCCGAGCACCGATGACCTGCGCGATCGGATCCTGCTCGACGAGCGGTTGCTCGGCGCCGACGGACGGCCGCCCCCAGCGCACCACGCGTACTACCTTGAGTACTTCTGGTACAACCCGGTGCCCTCGGCCAACAGCGCGCTCATCGAGCCGTCGGTGTTCCACGGCGTGAGCACCCGAGGTCCGACCGCTACAGTCGAGGACTTCTGCCGGTACCCGGATGACCTCGCTTTCGGCTTCGAACACACGCAATCCCTCTGGCTCCGGGAGCACGAGGTCGTGCGCCTCACCGCGACGCCCGAGGAGCTGGTTGCCGTGGTCAGGCCAGATCGGGGGGTGTTCCGAATCGTCCAGTTCGATGCGTCGGTCACAGGCACTGAGTCATCGAAAGGTGTTGCCGTCACGCGCCCGTTCCGGGTGGTGAGATTCGTCCAGGAGAACGGGATGCCCCTTCACGAGGACGGGGGCAGGTTGAGGTCGGAACACGACCCGGATGGCACGTTCCGCGTCGCGCGCGTTGCCGATCAGGGAGTCGCTGTCTCCATGCGATCGCCAGATGGCGGGATTGTTGTCCAGTTGTTCGGAAGTCTGCCGCCCGGTGGGACCCGTGCGCGGGTTTGGGACGCGACCGGGTCCGAGTTTGTGGTGGATCTCGAACCGGGAGACACCGACTGGGACCCGCTCGCCGAGCTCGCGCTACGCGCAGGGATGTGGTGGGTGAAGTTCGAGGGACCGATGGGCGACTCGGGGCTGGTCCTGATCCGGAAGGGCCTGCCGCTGCCGTAACGGGTGGGTTGCACGAGGTGATGGTTCCCCGCTAGAGGCCCAGGGCGCGCTCGATGCCATCGACGGAGGCGTCGGCGCGGACGAGGTCCGGGGCGTATGTGGAGACGGCGGTGTCCGGGTCCTTGAGGCCGTTGCCGGTCAGTATGCAGACGGCGCGCCCGCCGCGTAGCTCGCCCGCGCGCGCCTTCTTTAGGAGACCGGCCACACAGGCTGCGCTGGCCGGCTCCACGAAGAGGCCCTCCTTGCGCGCCAGGAGCTGGTAGGCCTCGAGGATCTCGTTATCCGTGACGGCATCGATGAGGCCCTCAGACTCGTCTCGGGCGGCTGTGGCGCCCTTCCAGCTCGCGGGATTGCCGATGCGGATGGCCGTGGCGATCGTCTCCGGGTTCGCGACGGGCGCGTCGTTCACGATTGGGGCGGCGCCCGCGGCCTGGAAGCCCCACATCTGAGGGTGGTGCGTGGCGCGGTCGATCTCAGAGGCGAGCGTGAATCCGCGCCAGTAGGCGGTGATGTTGCCCGCGTTTCCCACCGGGATGGCGAGTATCTCGGGCGCATCCCCAAGCGACTCGCAGATCTCCAACGCCGCTGTCTTTTGGCCGTCGATGCGGTGTGGGTTCACCGAGTTCACGAGGCCGATGGGATGGCGCGACGTGATGTCGATGGCCGCGCGGAGCGCGTCGTCGAAGTTGCCATCCACCTCGACGATCTTCGCGCCGAAGGCGATCGCCTGCGCCATCTTGCCGACCGCGACCTTCCCACCCGGGACGAGCACATAGCACTCCAGCCCGGCGTGGGCGGCGTAGGCGGCGGCGCTGGCGCTGGTGTTGCCGGTGCTGGCGCACATGATCGCGCGCATCCCGGCTTCCATGGCTTTGGCCACGGCCACGACCATCCCGCGGTCCTTGAACGAGCCGGTCGGGTTGCACAGCTCCAGCTTGAACCAGAGCTCGTCCACCCCGCAGAGCGACTCGAGGTGTACCGAGCGGATGAGCGGGGTGTCGCCCTCTCCGAGGCTGAGCAGGGGGGTGCGTTCCGTAAGCGGCAGGACCTCGCCCCAGCGGTGCATGACGCCCCGCGGGCGGCGCGCATTCACGGCTCCTCCGGAGGGCGGAAGGCGTGGACGCCGGGCCGCCGCCTCGCGGGCGGCACGCCGCTCACGGCTCCTCCGGAGGGCGGAAGGCGTGGAACTTCGACTCCCGAAGCTCCTGCTCGAGCACCTGGATCTGCTTGCGGCGCTGCTTCTCCATCATCTGGTTGTACTTCGCGAACTCGTCGCGGACGTGGTCCACGACCTCCGCGATGTCGCGGCGGATGCCGGCCACCCGTTCACCGAGGCCGGAGTGGCGCCCCTCGAGCAGCGTGATTTCCCCGGCGACCTTGTCGAGCTTGGCCAGCACGCCCTCGCGGCTCTCCTCGAGGACGGTGAGGCGCGAGTCGATGCGGTGGTGCTCCTCCCGCCAGACGGCGATCTCCTGGATCACTTCGTCGCGGATGGTCTGCTCGCTGGTGGCGGCGACGATCAGCTCCTCGTTGCGCTTCACCATCTCCCCGACCACCTGCAGGCGTTCGAAGACCACGTCGAAGCGGTCGTCCTGCTCGGAGACGAGCACCTCGCGGATGCGGGCTTCGAGGTCACGGTTCACTTCGATCGCACGATCGAGGCGAAGGCCGAACTGCTCTACGTGCGCGTCGATCTCGCGCTGGCGCTCCAGCATGGTGGTCATCGTCTGGCCGATCTGGGATGACTGCGCCTGCACCTGGGCGATGTCGCTGCTGATGAGCCCCAACTGGTGCGTCGCGCCCTCGATCCGCTTCGCCGCCTCGGAGCGCTCCTCGCGGTCGTAGTCGGCCTCCGCGCGCAGTACGCGAAGCGCGCTCTCGATTTCGGCGCGGTTGGCCGCGAGGGACTGCCGGATGTGCTCGGTCCCCTCATCCAGCGCACGGATCTTCTCGGGGAGCCCCTTGAAGGGCACCAATTTGGGGTCCACCTCGCGGATGGCTCGCTCATTCGTGATGATCTGATCCGAGAGGTCGTGCACCTGGCGGCGGACCTGGTCGAGCTGCGCGACCGTACGGGCCTGCTCGTCCCGCGCGTTCCGGAGCTGCTGCTCGAGCCAGGTGATGATCTCGCCGAGGGCCTGCGCCTGGGAGTCCTGCGTCATGCTCAGCCTTCGATCCGCAGGAACGCGCTCACGTGCACGACAACGGGCAGGGCCTCGATCTCCGTGAGGGCGGCGCGCATGGCGCCTTCCCGCGCGCGGTGGGTTGTGATGACCAGCTCCGCGGTCTGCTCGTCGGCGTCCGCTTCCTTCTGGGTGACGGCGGCGATGCTGACGCCGTTGTCCCCGAGGGAGCGCGCGATCTGGGCGAGCACGCCCGGCTGGTCGCTCACGCGGACGCGGATGTAGTATCGCGTCTCGAGCGACTCGACGCCGCGTACCGGGATCTCCCCTTCGGGGCCCCAGTACTTGCGTTCCCGCGCACCGAGGACGATCGAGTGCGCGAGGTCGAGGAGGTCCGCGACGACGGCACTGCTCGTCGGCTCAGCTCCCGCGCCACGGCCCTGGAAGAGCATTGTGCCCGTGAGGTCGCCCTCGATCTGGACGGCGTTGTACACGCCATCGACCTTCGCCAGCGGCTCGGAGGCGGGCACGAGCGTGGGGCCGACGCGGGCGATGATGCCACCGTCGCTCTGCTCGGCGATGGCGAGCAGCTTGATCACGTAGCCGAGCTCCTGGGCGTAGGTGAAGTCCCGCGCGTCGAGCGTACTGATGCCGCTAATCGCGATGTCCGTGGGGCGCACGCGTGTGCGGAAGCCGAGGCTCGCCATGATCGCCAGCTTGTAGGCGGCGTCGTAGCCGTCGACGTCGTTCGTGGGGTCGGGTTCGGCGTAACCGAGGCGCTGGGCCTCGGCGAGCGCATCCGCGTAGCCGCCGCGGCTGAACGGCTCGATGCCCTGGCGGCGGAGCGCCTCCGCGGCGGCGCTGGAGTTCGCCATGCTCGTGAGGATGTAGTTCGTGGTGCCGTTGATGATCGCGCGGATGGAGGTGATGCGGTTCGCGAGCAGGTCCCGGCGGAGCGGCGCGATCAGCGGGATGCCGCCGCCCACGCTCGCCTCGAACATGATGTCCAGCCCGCGGCCGTGGGCGAGCGAGAGCAGCTCCGGGCCTGTCTTGGCGATGAGCTCCTTGTTCGCGGTGACCACGTGCTTGCCCGCTTCGAGGGCGGCGCGGATGAAGGAGTTCGCGGGCTCCTCCCCGCCGATGACCTCCACGATGATGTCGATCTCCGGGTCAGCGATGAGGGAGGGGACGTCCGTGGTGAGAAGGCCTGGCGGGAGGTCAACGGTGCGCGGCTTGGTGAGGTCACGGACGGCGGCGCGACGGACGATGAGCGGGGCGCCCACCTGCCGGGCGAAGTAGTCGCGGCGCTCCAGGAGGGCGCGGGCGACCCCGCCTCCGACGACGCCGAGGCCGATCAGTCCGACTCCGATTTCGCGCGTCATGCAGGCATCCTAGGCGACCGGGGCGATCCGGGCACTAGCTGTTTTCTTCGGCCCAGCGGATGTCGTCCGCGCTCAGGTCGCGCTCGATCGTGGTGGCGAGCCGCTTCTCGCGCAGGATGCGGTCGAACTCCAGCCCGGCGAGCTGCTGCTTGTTCGTGTCGCTATAAGGCGAGGCAGGCTCCCGCTTCTCGATCTTGAACACCCACCAGTTGTCCTCAACCTGCACGGGGTCGAAGATCTCGCCCTCACCCTTGCCGTCGATGGCGGTGCGGATGCTGTCGGGCAGGAGGGCCGGCGGGTCCGGCACCATCAGCCCGTCGATCTGGCGCGAGGTGAGGTCCAGCGACTCCGTCTGGGCGATGGTGCCCATGTCTTCACCGGCCGCGATCCGCGCCCGGATCGCCGTTGCCTTCTCCTCGGAGTCGAGCACGACGGTGCGAAGTGTGACGAACTCGCCCGTCTCCCCGAGCGCGGTCGTGAGTTGCTCCATCACGCGGTCGTTGGCGACCTGCGCGCGTGAAAGGCGGCGGTAGTTGCCGTCGGACATGCCGGTGGCCTTCAGGCGGTCGCGGTAGAGGCTGTCGTAGGCGCTGCCGTCGCCGCCCGCGGGCACGCCGAGGTCCGCCGCGATGGCGTTGGTGACGTCCTCGTCGGTGATGGTGATGCCGCGGTCCTCGGCGATGAGGAGCGTCAGCTCCTCGTCCTCCAGCTTCACGAGCAGAGACTGCTCGAGCAGCGACGGGCTGAGGCTGGTGCTGGCGTTCTGCTGGAACCACGGCAGCAGGCGGTCGCTGTAGTACCGGAGCGAGACCTCCTGGCCGCCGACGGTGAGGATGGTCTCGTTCGGGCGCACGTAGCGGTCGCTGTACCAGCCCCAGGCGGCGAGGCCGAACACGAAGACCAGCAGCGCGCCCGCCAGCCCAAGAATCGTGAGCTGGGTGTGCCGGAGGTCCCAGTCCATGCCCAGGAAGCGCCGACCGCCGTGAGCAGCGTGCTCGCGTTCGCGGCGGCGGGGGAGTGCGGTGGTTCGTTCGCGTCGTGCCATGAGAGCCGTTCTTCTACCGCGAGATCCTTCGCCCCGAAGGACCCGGACGGGTGATGCGTGTTAGCCGCGGGAGGGGAAAACCCCGGTCGCGCGGATGTGACCAAGGGTATAGGGCAGCAGGGCAAGATGCCGTGCGCGTTTGATCGCCGTGCAGACCATGCGCTGGTGGCGCTGGCAGGCCCCCGTCTTGCGGCGCGGCTCGATCTTGCCGCGGTCGCTGACGTACATGCGCAGGCGGCCGATGTCCTTGTAGTCGGGGCCGTCGATGTGGTCGGCGCAGAAGCGGCAGACCTTGCGGCGGCCGGTGAAGCGCGGGCGCTGGGGCCGCGAGGGGCGGTCGCCATCGCCGGGGGGGCCGGAGCGTTCCGGGCGGTCCGATCGTTCTTCGCTGGTCATAGGTATTCCTTCTCCCGATGGGATTGGCCATCCGTGTGGAAGGCCCGGGTGATGTCCTTAGTCCAAAGGCCCAAGTCCAAGGTCCAAACTGGCTGGAGCGCCGGATTTGGACTTCGGACTTTGGACCTTCGACTCATTCAAATGGCAGGTCGTCTGGCTCCATGTCGCCGCCGCCCTGGTTGGGGAAGCCGCCACCACGCTGGGGGGCGCCGGCGGCAGCAGCGCCGCCACGGTTGCCGGAGAAGCTCTGGGAGCCGTCGCCCCAGGCGCCGCCAGACTGGCCACCGCCCTCGCCGTCAGTGCGACGCTCGAGGATCTGGACGCGTTCAGCGACGACTTCGGTGCGGTACTGCTTGACGCCCTGGTCGTTGTCCCAGCTGCGCGTCTGGAAGCGGCCCTCCACGTAGAGGAGCTTGCCCTTGGTGATGTACTGAGCCTGGCGTTCGGCGGCTTCACGCCAGAGGACGATGTTGAACCACTCGGTCTGCTCCTCCCAGTTGCCTTCCTGGTTGCGCGTGTTGCGGTTGACGGCAAGGGAGAACTGGGCCTGGGCGGTGCCGGTGGAGAGATAGCGCAGCTCGGCATCCTTGCCGGCGTTGCCAATGAGCATGACTTTGTTGAGACCTGCCATGTGATGTTCCTCCGTTCCTAAGCGGAAGGGGCGTCTTCCTCATCCTCGGTTCCGGCCTCAGCGGGAGCCTCCGATTCCGTTGGGGCTGATTCTACAGCGGCAGCGGGGGCTTCCGTCAGGGGAGTCTCGACCTCGGGCTGCTCTTCGGCCGCCGGCTCGCCGGCCTCCGCCTCGTCGGCGGTCGCCGCGTCAGCTGCGGGGGCGGCCTCCTCGGAGGCGGCGGGGGTGATGGCGGCCGGGTCGGCGGCGGAGACGAGCGGCTCCGCGGTGTCCGGGTCCGCATCGGGCTGTGGCTCGGCGACGGGCGAGGGCGCCTCGACCGCGGCTTCCGCGGCGACGGCCGCAGCGGGCTGCTCGGCGGCAGCCTCAGTGGCGGGCTCGCCGACGGCCGACGGCTGACGGCTGACGGCCCCGTCCGCGCCCTCCTGCTGCTCGCCGGGCATGCGGCGTGGCTCGCGCGGAGGCGGAGGCAGGGGGAGCTCGTCGGCGCGGACGATGAGATGGCGGTAAATGCGCTCATCGATCTTCATCGCGGCCTCGAGGGGGGTGACCTCCTCGGGCTCGAGCTCGACGCGGGAGACGACGTAGTCGGCGTCGATCTGGCGCTTGATGGGGTAGGCCATGCGGCGGCGGCCCCAGTGGTCATGCTTGAGGATGGTGCCCTTGCGGGCGGCGATGTAGGTGTCGACAAGCTCGGGTGCTGCGTCGTTGCCGCCGGCTTCGGCGACCGCCAGGTCGAAAACGACCGTGAGTTCGTACTCGCGCACAAGTACTCCAGAACCGGGCGATGGGATTGTCCTTCTCGGGGGAAGGACCGCGATCCGGTTGAGCGACTACCGTAGCAGCGGGTGGGCGAAGGGGCGAGCGCGGGGATTTCCAATTTCCAATTTCCAATTGGCGGGCCGGGTTGGCCGGGATGTTGCGATACGAAGGACTGAGGACTGAGGACTGAGGCCTGAGCACTGAGCACTGAGCACTGGGCGCTGAAGACTGAGGGGCTTGCGAGGCGTTCGATGCGTGCAAATAAAAATGCCTGTTGAACAGGGAAATTCCCCTGTTCGAGGGGGTGCGGGTGCCTGTTCGATGTGCCCGAACAGGCCCGTTGGGGACTGGTTCGCGGGGCAAGGCGACGATGATGCATCGGGTGAAAAAACACGCCAGGAGCGCGTCCGAGCGCGTCCGAGCGCGTCGGTGCCACCGGGCGGGCGGCTGTGGGGTCGAATGGCGCGGGGACGGCGCGGTGCGGGGTCACGGGGGGCAGGGTAGGGGATGGAGCGGGGAGGTCAGAGGGGCGGGTGGCAGTGGGGATTGCCGATTGTCGATTTCCGATTGTCGATTGGGGGGTGCGTGGGGGCAGGGTCGGCGCGCCGGAGCCCTACGATTCGGGACGGAACTCCAGCGCCCGTTCCAGGTGCGATCTCGAAACGAACGTCCGACGGTCCCCGCGGCGACGGTAGGACGTGATCTCACCGGCTCTTATCAGCCGGTAGATGGTGCTCCTGGATGTATCCAAGGCATCCGCTGCCGCATCGATGGGCAGAAGGTCATCGGGAGTGTTGACTTCTGGTTCTAACTGTGTCAAAGTGCCTCTACTCGATTCAGGAGTCCGAACCATGGCTCAGGCCATAGGCACAGTCGGCACGGACGGGACACTCGGGGCACAACGGTGCCCTCGGGCGGCAGATCCGCATCGTGAAGTCGAGAACCGCGTAATTGTAGTCGCGGAACGTGCGGGCGGGAGTCAATTGATCCGCGAGATCGCGAACCCATCTTTTGCGCCGCGTCTCTGCGTCATAGGCATGCCCTGTCATCCTGCTCAGCCAACGAGCAACATTGTTGTCGACGATCACGGCTCGACGGTTCCTGTGGAGCGAAAGCCAAGCCGCAGCGGCGTATGGACCGACACCGGGAAGTCGGACCAATTCGGTCTCGGTCTCAGGCGGGGAACCTCCGGCTTCAGCTACTCGACAGGCGGTCTCGTAGAGGAGCGGCCCGCGCCAGTGGAGGCCAACGATGTCGGTGAACTGCCGAGCGGCCTCTGGTCCGGCAGCGACCAGCGTCGCGGGCGCCGGGAACCGCGTACGGAACTGCATGAACGCCCGCTCGGCCTGCAACGCTTTTGTGCGCTGAAGGAACGTCTCAGCCACGAGGGTCAGCCATGGATCTGACTCGGAGCGCCACTCGAACGGCTGGAAATTCTCTCGGCCCCATTTCAGGAGACGACGGCGTACTCGCCGGATTCCTCCAGCAAGACAGCCTGCGCCGGTTCCGGCGGCCGCGCGAGTTCCATCTGCTTCGGCTCCAGCCACTTAACCATCTCCCGGGCGATCGCCTCGACGACCGGCACCACCACCGAGTTTCCGAACTGTTTGTAGGCCCTCGTGTCGCTGACGACAATCTTGTACGAGTCGGGGAAGCCCATGAGCCGGGCGCACTCTCGCGGGGTCAACCGCCTCGGGATCTCACCCTCGCCCCGGCTGATAAGGATTTCCGACCCGTCTTTGTAGTACCGCGCCGAGAGCGTCCTCGTAACGACATGTGGGTCACTCGGGTCAACCCGGCCAAATCCGAATCCGTTGCCCTTCGACTGGTGCTTCGCAGCATAGTCTTGGAGGTACTGCCAGAGGTGCGGAGTCAGCACGTACTTGGGGTCGGGGTCAGCCTCCAGGATGGAGGCCAGCGTCGGCCGGGACGTCCCAAGCTGTGGATACTTGAAGGGCGTCGGCAGCCGGAAGCCGACGATGTACACGCGCTCTCGGTGTTGCGGGACGAGCGCCGCAGCGTCGACGACCTTGAAGAATACCTCATAGCCGAGCTCCTCTTGGAGCGTGTTCAAGATCGTGGTGAAGGTGCGTCTCTTGTCGTGGGTTGTGAGGTTCTTGACGTTCTCGAGGAGGAATGCCATGGGGCGTTTCTCTGCGATGATGCGGGCCACGTCGAAGAACAGCGTTCCCTGGGTCGTGTGACGGAAACCATGGTCGCGGCCGAGCGCGTTGTGCTTCGACACGCCGGCGATCGAGAACGGCTGACAGGGGAACCCTGCCACCAGGACATCGTGATCGGGGATGGCGCGCTCATCCATCTCCGTGATGTCCCCATTCGGGACCTCCCCGTAGTTGGCCTCATAGGTCTTCTGCGAGTAGGGATCCCACTCGGAGGAGAAGACGCACTCTCCACCAGCCCGCTGAAATGCCAGGCGCGTTCCGCCGATGCCGGCGAAGAGATCGATGAAGGTGAAGGCGCTCATCCCGCAAGCACCCACTGCCGATGCCAGGCCAAGGCCTCGTCGGCCGGCGGCGGAAACCCCGACTTCGGAGGGCCGAGGACGAGCCCATCGACGTCATTGAGAACGTTATTCCGGTTCTCTCGCTTCGATGCGTCAGTTACGCGCCAGATGTTTGCCTGGTCGACGTACAGAATGCGCCGATCGAAGGCCCAATGATGAGCGCGACACAAGCACAGTCCGTTTCGGATGTCGTCCGAACCGAGCATGGATACGGGGACTATGTGCGCCGCCTGAGGTTCAGAGGGAGGCTCATGAGCAGCCTCGTCGATGGGCGCAATGTACCCTGCCCCGCACGCCGCGCAGTGGTGGTCATATGCCCGCTTAACGAGGCGCGAGAAAGCGGCATCCCGCATCAGTCGCGCGTGAGCTTCCGCGAGCTGCTTGGGTTCAAAGAGTTGAAAGGGCGCCTCCGCCTCTTTCAGGATCCAAGCGACATCTCGTTCGATCCCGGTGAGGGTCCTCGGAAAGTTACCTGGGACAACGGCTCCCCAGCGGGCTCCGGCATTTGCACCCAAGATGGCGCGGAAGCGGCTGGTGCCAGCCCTGGCGAGGGTAAGCTTGTAGCGATCAACGGTATCGATCTGCCGTTCGAACGTCAGAATGTCGTCGATTTCGGCGCTGCCCAGCAACAACCCTATATTCTGGGTGATCCGGTACTCAGGGGGCCGGGTCCCGCCCCAGGTTTGGTAGTGCCATCGGCACGACACGCTGGCGACTGGCGTGGCCCCGTCGTAGAGATCCGCCAAGATGTGGAGTTCCTCGGTGGCGGCCGTGGTTGGCGGAGGAAGTGGCGGGAAGTATCGCAGTAGAGCCTTGGGGATCACGGGACCACCCTGATGGGCTTCTATGGGCAGGTCATTCTTCGGAAGCTGCTTGTAGATTGCGTGATCGTAGAGCGCCACCGAACCTCCGGAAGGCGAACGTCTGTTCGCCCGCAGCGTATCCTGGTGCGCGCGTCGCGGTCTACTGTTCGTGCTAAACTCTACTCGTGACCGTTAGCACTCGGGGTTGCAGAGTGCCAGACGGGTGGGGTAGGGTTGATAATGGTGTTGTCAGAGCGTCGGTCGCGGATTTTGGCGTTTATCGTCGATGACTTCGTCGAGAGCGCCGTGCCTGTGGGCTCGCAGTCGCTGGTGTTGCGCCACGGGCTCGGGCTTTCGAGCGCGACGGTGCGCAACGAGATGGCCGGCCTCGAGGACGAGGGCATGATCACGCACCCGCACACAAGCGCGGGGCGCATCCCCAGCCACCAGGGGTACCGCTACTACGTCTCCAGCCTGATGCAGGACCGTGAGCTTTCGAACACGGAGCAGATGACCATCCTCCACCAGTTTCACCAGCAGGCGCGGGACCTGGAGCAGTGGGCCGGGCTGGCGGCGAGCGTGCTGGCGAATTCGCTGCACAACGTCGCGCTGGTGACGCAGCCACGCACGATCGACGTGCGCCTGAAGCAGCTGCAGCTCGTCGAGCTCTCCGACAACCGCGCCCTGCTGGTGGTGGTGACGAACGACGCGCAGGTGCATCAGCGCGTGCTGGAGTTCCCGGTGGCCGTGCAGCAGGAGTCTCTGCTGCGGCTGGCGGGCCGGCTGAACGGCGAGTTTGGCGGGAAGTCGGCGTCGGACCTGGTCGTCCCGCGGAAGGACGAGCCTTCGGAGGGACAGCGGCAGGTCGAGTCGATCGTGGTCGCGGCGGTGACGGAGATGCTGCTGCAGGAGCAGGCGGCAGCCTTCGAGGAGCCGGTCGTGGAGGGCGTGCGCGAGCTGCTCAAGCAGCCGGAGTTCGGCGAGGCGGACCGCATGCTGGACACGCTGGAGGCGGTCGACGAGCGGCGCCTGCGGGACGCGATCCCGTCGGTGGAGGAAGGCGGCGTGGCGGTGGTCATCGGTGACGAGAACCGCGAGGGTCCGTACCAGGACATGAGCTTCGTGCTGGCGCGCTACGGGCGTCCTTCCGCGGAAGGCGGGGGCGTGGGTGGCGTGGTCGGAGTGCTGGGGCCCACGCGCATGGCCTACGGCGAGAGCGTGGCGCACGTGCGGTACGTGCGGGACGTGCTGACGGAGCTGATGCGGAAGTTGTATGGCGAGGACGAGTGAGTTGAACCGCCAAGGCGCCAAGAGCGCCAAGTTGATAGAGAAGGATGCCGTGCTCCACTCGGGACGTGAGGTGTTGGACGGCTGCAAAGATGCCGCCAAGGACGCCGAGACGTGAGTCAGGCGCGGGCGAGGGAGGTCGTATGACGGATAAGGAAACGAACGAGGACGTGCGGTTCGTGGACAAGCGGTCGGCGGCGCGGGCGGGCGCTGGTGGTGCCGGGGACGGACGCGACGAGGATGAGACGCCGGGCGTGGCGGCTACGGGGGACGAGGTGCCGGGCGGCGGCGACGTCGGGGAGCTGCGGGAGAAGGCTGACCAGTACTACAAGAACTGGCAGCGTGCGACGGCGGACTACCTGAACTTCAAGAAGCGGGTCGACCAGGACCGGAGCGAGAGCGCGCGGCTGGCGCAGGCGGCGCTGGTGATCAACCTGCTGCCGGTGTTCGACGACCTGGACCGGGCGGTGAGCAACGTGGACGCCGGGCTGGCGGGGCTGAACTGGGTGCAGGGCGTGGCGGCCATCCACCAGAAGTTCGCGCGCCTGCTGGAGGCGATGAACGTGCACGAGGTGGAGGCCACGGACGCGCAGTTCGACCCCTCGCGGCACGAGGCCATCGGGCAGGCGCCGGGGCCTGAGGGCAAGGTGCTGCAGGTGGTTCAGAAGGGCTACACGCTGGGGGACCGGGTGATCCGGCCGGCGATGGTCATCGTTGGTGACGGATCGGGGTAGGCGACGAGGTTTGAGAAACACAAAGGGACAAAAGGAACAAAGAGCGTTTTGAAGGAAGGAATGAGGCGGCGCTAACAGCCAATGGCTAACGGCTAACGGCCAGGGAGTAGGCATTCACGACCACGATCCGAGTCTGGTGCGGGGGATTTGAGAAACACAAAGGGACAAAGGAACAAAGAGAGTTTTGAAGGAAGGAATGAGGCGGCGCTAACAGCCAATGGCTAACGGCTAACGGC
>JBBDMZ010000008.1:30759-34839 GCA_040877955.1 Dehalococcoidia bacterium
CCGCACGGAGTGCAACATGGCAAAAGTACTTGGAATTGACCTTGGGACGACGAACAGCTGCATGGCGGTGATGGAGGGCGGCGAGCCCGTTGTCATCCCGAATGCGGAGGGTACGCGGACGACGCCCTCCGTGGTGGCGGTGACGAAGACGGGCGAGCGGCTGGTGGGACAGGTGGCGAAGCGCCAGGCGGTCACGAACCCGGAGAACACGGTGTTCTCGATCAAGCGGTTCATGGGGCGCAAGCTCGATGATCCGGAGGTGCAGCGCGACCTCAAGCTCGTGCCCTACTCGGTCGCGAAAGCGGCGAACGGGGACGTGAAGGTGAAGATGGGCGAGCAGGAGTACAGCCCGCCCGAAGTGAGCGCGATGATCCTGCAGAAGCTGAAGGCGGACGCGGAGGCGTACCTCGGCGAGCCCGTGCGCGAGGCCGTGATCACGGTGCCGGCGTACTTCAACGACGCGCAGCGGCAGGCGACCAAGGACGCGGGCAAGATCGCGGGGCTCGAGGTGCTGCGCATCATCAACGAGCCGACGGCGGCCTCGCTGGCGTACGGGCTCGACAAGAAGGGTGACGAGCTGATCGCGGTCTACGACCTCGGGGGCGGCACGTTCGACATCTCGATCCTCGAATTGGGCGAGGGCACGTTCCAGGTGCTGAGCACAAACGGCGACACCCACCTCGGGGGCGACGACTTCGACCAGCGCGTGATCGACTGGCTGATCGACGAGTTCAAGAAGGCCGAGGGCATCGACCTGCGGACCGACCGCCAGGCGCTGCAGCGGCTCAAGGCGGAGGCCGAGAAGGCGAAGATCGAGCTTTCGAGCGCACAGCAGACGGACATCAACCTGCCCTTCATCACGGCGGACGCGAGCGGTCCCAAGCATCTGAACGTGACGATCACGCGGGCGAAGCTGGAGCAACTGGTGGGCGACCTGCTGCAGGGGACGCTGGAGCCTGTGAAGAAGGCGCTCGACGACGCCGGCAAGAAGCCCGGTGACGTGGACGAGATCGTGCTCGTGGGCGGTCAGACGCGCATGCCCTCGGTGCAGAAGATCGTGAACGACTTCTTCGGTAAGGAGCCCCATAAGGGCGTGAACCCGGACGAAGTGGTCGCCGTGGGTGCGGCCATCCAGGCGGGCGTGCTCAAGGGGGACGTCAAAGATGTCCTGCTCCTCGACGTGACGCCGTTGACGCTGGGCATCGAGACGCTGGGCGGGGTGATGACGCCCATCATCCAGCGCAACACAACCATCCCGACAGCCAAGAGCCAGGTGTTCAGCACGGCGGCGGACAACCAGCCGAGCGTGGAAATCGTGGTGCTGCAGGGCGAACGCCCGATGGCGACGGACAACAAGCCGCTGGGCCGGTTCATCCTCGACGGCATCCTGCCCGCCCCGCGGGGTGTGCCGCAAGTGGAGGTCACCTTCGACATCGACGCGAACGGCATCGTGAGCGTTCACGCCAAGGACAAGGGCACGGGCCGCGAGCAGAAGATCACGATCCAGGCCTCGAGCGGTCTCTCGAAGGAGGAGATCGCGAAGATGCAGCAGGAGGCGGAGCTGCACGCGGACGAGGACCGCAAGCGTCGTGACCTGATTGAGCTGAAGAACGCGGCGGATTCGACGGCATACCAGGCGGAGCGCACGCTGCGGGACAACGCCGACAAGATTGACGAGTCGCTCAAGACGGAAGTCGAGGGCAAGGTGACGGCCCTGCGTGAGGCCCTCGCGACCGAGGACCAGGGCGCGATCGAGTCGGCGCTGAACGACCTGAGCCAGTCGATGCAGCGCATCGGCGAGGCGGTCTACGGTGGCCAGGGTGCGGCTCCGGACGGCGACATGGGCCCAGACGGCGCGGGCGGTCCGGAGGAGGGACCGGGCGCGGCGGAGGAAGGGACGGTGGAGGGCGAGTTCCGGGAGGTGTGACCTCACCCCCGGTGCGCGAGTCGAAGAATCGCGCTTCTCTCCACAGGATGTGGAGAGGGGCGGCGAGTTGCACTCAGAGGGGCCGGTGATGAGCCGGCCCCACTTTCTTGCGGGCGTATGGTTGGCCCCGGCCTCGGCCGCGCAGGGGCGGGAGTTCGCGTTCCTTATCAATGTCTCAGACGAGAGGCGGCCATGGCCGGGAAGTAAGGCGTTCGATGAACTCATGACGAACTGCGGCAAGGTTATCGAGTCACTGCAGGGGCGATCGGCATTCCGAGGCACGGAGCGGCTCGCGGACTCGGCTACGGCGAAGACCGTCCGCGCCACCGGGGGCCGGGCAACGGTCACAGACGGGCCGTTCGCGGAGGCACGGGAGCTCATCGGCGGGTTCATCCTCGGGCAATGCCCGAGCCGGGAGGATGCAGTCGCGCTGGCGGCGCTCATCCCGGGCGCGGCTTCCGGGTGTGTGGAAGTGCGCGAGGTGCTGGGGGACTGACCTCACCCCCCGGCCCCCTCTCCACAGGATGTGGAGAGGGGGAGTCGAGCACGCGGAACGGGGGCTCGCTTATGGGCGGCCCCGTTCCTCTTTACGCCGCGCCCGGGAGCTTCGAACGGCTCCCTCAGAGCCGTTAGGCTATCTTCGTGGCCATCAATGACGTGCTCGACACTTGGACGGAAGCTGAGCGCGTGGGCCTGCGGAACGGAGACTGCTACGACCGGCGCGACTTCCATCGGCTGTATCAGCACCTCGGGGAGCGGCACGGCATCGAGGGTATCGTCTACCTTCCGAGTCGGGTGCCTGCCGTGCACGGCAGCGCGACGGCCGCCGCGGTCGCGTGGCTCGGGGCGTACGAAGCTGGTCACGCCGAGATCGGAAGAGGGTGCTAGCCGCGGTAAGGACAGCACTGAGGACTGAGGACTGAGTGAGGGTCGGTGATGAGCCGGCCTCGCCGTTGGTGTCCCGAAGGTGAGCGGGGCGTGGGTAGAATCACGGGATGGACAAAGCCTCGCTGCTGGACCTCTTCGACTACACGGGATGGGTGTGGGACCAGATCCAGGCCGCGGTGCCTGACGACCAGACGCTCGTCGTGGTTGCGCCCGGATCGGGGTGGCCTGCTCTTCGCAACTGCCTCGGCCACATGATCCTGGCGTATGACCGCTGGGTGCCGGCGATCGTCACCCTTAAGACCGGGCTCATGGCGCAAGTCGCTGACGGTGACTTCCGTGCGTGGCCGCAGCTTGATGCGGAGCGGGCGCGAACCCGGGAGGCGTTACGAGCGGCGATCGACCGGTGGACGGAGGCTGAGTTGCAGCAAGTGCACGAGGTGAACGTGGATGGCTCACCGGTCAAGTACAGCCGGGCGGAGCTCATCCTCCATCTGCTCCTGCACGAGCGCGGCCATCACGGCGACGTGACCACGCTCTTCTGGCAACTCGGCATCGAAGCGGAGACGGCGTTCGAGTATCGTTTCCACCTCAGCCGGGACTAAGTGCCGTTTCAGGTACTGAGAAGGGCCAGCGATCCGCTGGCCCTTCGGGTTGGATCGGGATGGCGGGCTATGCCCCGGGCATGGCGGGGGTTTCGGTGTGGGCGGCGCAGCGCCAGGAGCCGTTCTCGCGGACCCAGACGGAGGTGTCGTAGGCCTCGATCTGCTGGGGCTTGCCCTGTTGTTCCAGCTCTTCGTTCACACGGTAGGCGACGACGGCGACGTCGTTGCCGATGGGGCGGACGGAGGCGTTGCGGTCGTCGATGGTGAAGGAGCGGACGCGCCAGTCGTCGGTGGACCAGATCTCGCGGAACTGCTTGCGGTCCATGAGCGTGGCGCCCTGTGGCCGACCACGAGGCACGGGTCGGCGGTGAGCGCCTCCATGGCGGAGATATCGCCCGCTTTTGATCGCGTCCCAGTAACGCTTCTCGAGTTGAAGGATTTCGGATTGGACGGCTGTGGCCATGCTGGTTCCTCCTCGGGCGCGGCCCTCACCCCCTGCCCCCTCTCCCGACTGCGCGGGAGAGGGGTGGTCGTGGCGTGGGGCGCGGGGTTGGTGATGGCGGCCGCGAGCGGCGCCTTCGGCTGGCTCGCTCGGGCGCGGCCCTCACCCCCTGCCCCCTCTCCCGACTGCGCGGGAGAGGGGGGTGGTCGTGGCGTTGGTGA
>JBBDMZ010000009.1:0-91902 GCA_040877955.1 Dehalococcoidia bacterium
GGGTGAGGGCCTACAGCAGCGCCTCGATCTGACCCACCAGACCCGCGTCCTCCGGCGTAGTCTGTGGGCCGATCTTCGACACAACCTCCCCCTCACGGTTCACGAGGTACTTCTGGAAGTTCCAGAGCACGTCCCCGCCGATCGGGTCGGGGAGGGTGGTGATCTCCTCGTAAAAGGGGTGAATGTCGTCGCCCTTCACGCTGATCTTGGAGAAGATCGGGAACGTCACGCCGTAGTTCATCGAGCAGAACTCGGCGATCTGCTCGTCCGAACCCGGCTCCTGGCCCATGAAGTTGTTGGCCGGGAACCCGAGGATCTCGAAGCCCTGCCCCTGGTACTTCTCGTACAGCGACTGCAACCCCGCGTACTGCGGCGTCAGCCCGCACCGGCTCGCCACATTCACGAGCATGAGCACTTTGCCCTTATAGCCCGAGAGGTCCTCCTCAGAGCCGTCCAGCCGCTTCATCGTGTAGTCCAGCATCTCGTTCCTCCGAATCGTGTGCGCGAAGGATACACGCGAGGATAGGGCTGGTGCAGCCAGCCCCTACCATCTGACGCGGTCGCCAGGGATAGTAGGGGTCGGCTGCGCCGACCCTGCAACCACGCCTACAGCCACCCCGCGTCAAACTCCAGCCCTAGCAGCGCCTTCCCAATGGTCTCGTAATACGACAGCCGCCCCACGATCTGCTGCGACAGCACATTCACGTCCTGGAAGTGACGCTGGATGGGATGGCCCGCCACGATGCCCGTCGTCCCGCTCAGCCGGTAGACCGTGTCCACCGCCTCCACGCCCGTGTCGACCCCGTGGATGATCGCGAGCCGCGCGCGCGCCCGGGACACGGGAGTGGCCCGTCCCTTCGGCTCGGCCGCCTCCCACAGGGCATGCGCCGTCTGGTCTCGCAGCGCCAGCGCCGCGTCCACTTTTGCCGTCGCCCGCGCGATCTCCACCTGGGTCACTCCCGAATGCGCGACTGAGGCTGCCGTCCATCCCAGTCGCTTGTGGGCGGCCAGAGCGGCGAACTCCTCCAAACAGTCACGCGCCATGCCCAGCGCCGCGCTCGCCATCGAGAGGTGCGCCAGTTGCAGGTCGCCCACGCGATACAGCCTGCCCGTCTCGCGCGGCTTGACGGCGAAGCTCACCATGAATCGCTCCGGCACGAACACGTCCTCGACCACGTACGTGTCCGAGCCAGTCGCTCGCATCCCGCGCACGTTCCACGAGTCCTCGATCCGGGCGTCGGTCATCGGCATCAGCAGGTTCACCCAGGGTCCGAGGTCCTCTCGCCGCCGGTCGTTCTCGTAGACGTGACACCGGGCCACAGCCCAATTGGCGTGTCGGCACCCGCTGGCGAAGGCCCAGCGCCCGCTCACCCGGTAGCCGCCAGGTACGGCGTCGGCGCGCCCCATCTGAGGTGTGGGTGTGCCCGCGGTGAAGACCGTCCGCGTGTCCCCGAACACTTCCTCCGCCGCGGCCCCGTCCATATAGGCCGCCAGCGTCCCGGAGATCGACCCCTGCATCACACACCAGGCAGCGCTGCCGTCCGCCCGCGCGATCTCCTCCACCACCCGCGAGTACTCCAGCGGGTGCACCTCGCCCCCGCCGAGGGACGCCGGCACCGCCATCCGGAACAACCCTGCGGCGTGGATCGCCTCCAGCACCGCCTCGGGCAGCCGCCCGATGTCGTCGACCTGTGCCCGGCACTCCCTGACTACGCCCGCGACTTCCCTCGCGCGCTGAACGATACCGCTCTCCCCTATCGCCCGCGAGTCAGCCACGCCCGTCATCCTGCGCGGATTCTACACATCCCGCGCGACCGCTCCTCATCAACAGCCAACGGCGACTACTCCCCCTCTCCACGCGCTCGTGGAGAGGGGGCCAGGGCGTGAGGTCCCCAGCGTGAGTTCCGTTCCGCCGGCGGCCGCTCCGTCTCGACGGGGAACCGCGCCCGCAACACGCTCGAGCACAGGTGGTCGAACGCGGCTGCTCCCTCCGGCGTCGCCACGACGCCCATCAGCACCGAGCGCAGGGCCACGACCGAAGGCTCACCCTCATTCTCCCGCACCCACGCCGGCCCAACCGCCGCCAGCACGAGGTCGCGCACGAGCGAGAAGCGCATGGCCGCGTCCGGGCTGCCCTCCACGATCGCGCGGTCTGCCTCGCTCACGAGCCGCAACAACTCGCTGCACCGTTCCTTCACGAAGGCGCTGGTGGTCCGTGTAAACAGCAGCCCGCCTGATGTCCCCGTGCTCCGGAAGTACTCCACGCTTCAGTCTTCGACCAGCTCCCGTGGCGCGAAGAGAGCGATGCTGAGAATTGCGTTGCCGTGCTCCCACGTGTGCTGAAAGGTCTTGTTGAGCACCAATGCGGGAGACCACCACTCAGGCCCCAGGCCACTGCTTCCCCAGGCACGGGTTTGCGGCGTCGTGAAGCTGGCCCCGGGGAATTCCTCCGCAAGCCCAACCTGCCTCGCGCGAGCCTCCTGGAGATGCCCAAGGATCACCGAGATCGGTTCGGACGCGAGCGCCAGGGCGCGTGACTGCGTGATCTCCTCGCTCATTGATGACAGGCGTCCCAGGCCGTTACCCTCGCTGAGGAGATCCTCGAGCTCCGTGAGGGGGAAGGTCTCTTCGTACGTGGCGAGGTGAGCCAGGTTCATTGCGGCGCTCCAGGCCTCGTGGGTGCTTCTGGGGCCACCAGAGCGATGAGTCCATCCCTCGGGGATCAGCTTCACCGCCCACTCCACCGTCGCGAGCGACGAGCGTAGCCGCTCGATTGTGCCCTCGCGGTCGAGGAGCCCGGCGGCCGGGTCAGTCGGCATCGTCGTCGTCATCCATCGGCGGCTCTGGCCTCCTGACCTCGGCGACCGCGCTTCCACGGGCGATTTGCTCGTCGTCGAGCGTGATAAGTGGCTCGCCTGTGCGCGCCGCGAGGGCGACGTATACCGCGTCGCAGCCACGGATGCGCTGAGTTCGCGCGATGTCCGCGGCTGCCTGGCCCAGCGCGACATCGACGGGCACCACCCGGATTCCGGTGGTGTTGCGAATGCTCTGGACCGCCAATCGCGCCTCTTCGGGATCGCCGGTCGGGCGCGCCAGGGCTCCGGCGACCTCCGCGAGCAGGATGCTCGGCACGACGAGGTCACCCCTGAGTGCCGACCTGTACCAGCTCCGGGCTAACGTGTGGTGTGCGTCATCGGTCTTAAAGATCGCCACGACGACGCTTGCATCGACGATGCTCACAGATCGCGTCTCTGCTCTTTCACCGCCTCCACGGCGGAGAGCGGGGACTTCCACGCCGCGGTGATGCGCGCCGCGATCTCATCGACTTCGCGGAGGTGCCTTCGGATCTCTTGGTCCCGCTCCTCGATTGATTCCCTCGAAGGCTCGATCGGAACAAGCTTCGCCGCAGGCTCACCATCGACTGTTATCACGTATTCAGCGCGCTCCTCGCGGACCTCGCGCACAATGCGGGTGGCTTCGTTCTTGAATTGCCTGACGCCTACTCGTTTCTCCATTACCCACTCCGATGATATGAGTTCTCGACGCTGTTCCCGGACCGCCTCCACCGCAGTCAGCGGCGACGTCCACGCCGCCGAGATCAACCTTCCCACGCGATCGAGTTCGTCGAGATGCTTCCGAATGCTTTCCTCCCACTCGACGAGGCTCTCTGTGGCCGGCGTCGAGGAGTCCTTCGCGAACGTGTCGTGATCCTGCTCGTCCATGTAGCCACCAGTGTAGCCACACACGCCGCGTCAGTCGACAGCCGACATCTGCAGCGCCGCGCGCAGGAAGTCGTGGTCGCCGAGGAGCCGCTCCTCGGGCATGTACATCCGCCCATACCGCTCCAGGTAGAGCAACTGCTTGGCCGAGAGGAAGTTCGCCCGCTGCGAAGCCTGTGTGAGGATGTCCGCCTCGAACGACCCCCGATACGTCCGCGCCCGCAGCCGGTTCTGTTCCCATTGTCCCCGCAAGGACCGCCTGGGCGCGGCGATGCCGTGATTCACCTCCAGCACGCGCTCTGGCGACATGAACATCGCCGCCATGCTCACGTCCTTCAGCGGCCGCATCAGCACGGGCTCGAGGTACGCCTTCGATACCTCCATGAGCTGATCGTCGGAATAACCCATGGCGTCGATTAGCGCGCCCTGGGTCTTGCGCGTGTGCTCGACGATGTCGTCCCACGCCTCCTCCTCGCCCAGCGTTGCGCGCACCAGTGCCCGGAAGAACTGGCGTGTCTCCGGGTCCAGGCGGGCTACGACGCCCCAGTCGAGCATCGCCAACCGCCCGTCCCGCAGGAGGAGCAGGTTGCCCGCGTGGATGTCCGCGTGGAACGCGCCCGCCCGCAGCGCCGTCAGCACCCACGCCCGCAGCAGGTCGTTGACCAGCGGCGCCGGGTTCACCCCTATCTCCGCGGCGCCCGCGAGGTCGTCGATGGGAGCGCCGTCCATGAACTCCATCGTGAGCACGCGCCGCGCCGAGTGGGCGGCGATCACCTCTGGAATGGCGAGCCGCGTCAGTTCGAAGGTCGCGAACAGCCCGCGGAAGTAGTCCATGGTGCGGGCCTCGTTGCGCAGGTCGAGCTCTTCTGCCACCTGCTCCCGGAGGCCGATGAGGTAGCTCACCCCGTTGTAGGCAGCCTCCACGCCCTGCAGCGCCAGCACCCTCGCCACCGGCTGCATCAGGTCCATGTCCGCCGCCACCACGCTTGCCACGCCCGGGCGAATTACCTTCACCGCCACCTTCCGTCCGTCTCGGAGCGTCGCCCGGTGTACCGCCGCGATCGACGCCGCCGCGAAGGGCTCCGGCTCGAACGTCTCGTACAGATCCTCCAGCGGCGCACCCAGGTCGCGCTCCACGATGCGCCGCACCTGCGCGAACGGGATGGGCGGCCCGGAGTCCAGGGTCGACCGGAACTCCTCCGTCAACGCCTCGGGCATGATCGCGGGTGCCGACGCCACCAGTTGCCCGAACTTCACGTAGGTGGCGCCCAGGTCTTCGAACGCTAGCCGGATGCCGCGCGCCACTCCGCCCACCGGCGCCTTGCGGCCCAGGGCATCCCGTGTTCCCTCCACGGCGATCCGCCGCCCGAACGCTCCCGCCGTGTGCAGCCGCCGCTGCCACCGAAACGAGAACGAAGGCGTAGGCAGCCGAATCGGACGTGGAGCGTCGTATTGGGCGGGAGTCACAGACCTAGATTCGGGCATACAACGAGGAAGCGGTAGCGCCGGGGACCGCCGCGACGGTGAAACGCGCTGGATGACAGGCCTTCTTTCTACGCATAGCATGGCGGGGCCCACCCGTTCGGCTCGCACGGAACGAAAGGAAGCTCTGATGTCGCCACAGACTTCCGCCCGCCTGCGCGCGCCGATCGTCGCTATCGCCCCCGCCATAATGTTTGCGGCGTGGCTCTATCATCCCTACATCGCGACACCCACGGGCGCGCCCACGCGTCAGCGAGGGCATGAACTGCGTGGGCGCGCCCCGCATGCTGGCCGCCAGTCAGTACCGGAGTCGTTAGGGTTCGTCCCGCGCGCCTCGACCGTGTCCCCGGCAACACGATGATGGTTGGTCACACGCCGGCGGCAGTTGGATCGTTGACGACTCCGAGCTGCACGAACATCGCGAGCGAGTCAAGATACTCGTGCTCGTTGACGATCTTGTCGTCGCGGATCTCCGCAACGTTGCACACAGGCAGCGAGACCCGCTTTCCCGTGGGTGCGATGCCGAGCAATGGCCCGGTATGTGTCCCGGTGACCGTGAATTCGATCAGGGCGACGTTGCCCTGGCAGGAGAGGGCCCGCGTGATGTCCAACCGCCCATCGGGGAACGCGGTGGCGTAGGTCTGGCCCACCGCGACGCCGGCATCGACGCCTCTCTGGACCACGCCATCCCCGCCCATATATGTGTAATCAGTCGGATGGAGGGCAGCCCGGAACGCGTCCCAGTCGCGGCGGTTCCAGGCATCGAGATACTGCCGAATAATGGCAACCGGATCAGCCATGGTGCTCCTCCTGTCTTGTGGTCGGCCTAAAGAGTGCGAGGACGATCATCCCGTTGGCGGTGGCAGGCATCACCCCCCAGCTATTATTGGGTGTCATGTAGTGTACGCCGGCGGTCAAGGGGCCGGGCCGAGGGACCAGCCGGCCACTCCCTGCACGTCCGCCGGCATCAGCACCACGGCCGTTAGGCCGTGGCCACGTCCCGAGGCGTATGCACCCGCACGCCCGGCGACTGGTACGGCACGAACTCCGTAAGCACGCCCTGGATGTCGGCCGGGTAGAAGAACGCCGCGCCGGCATTCGGCCCCAGGTCCACCTGCCGCGCGCCCGTCGCCGCCAGCCGGGCCGCCTCCTCCGCTACGTCATCGACCGCGTACCCGATGTGGTGCAGCCCCGGCCCGCGCTTCGCCATGAAGCGCGCCGCCCCGCTCGTCTCGTCCTGCGGCACGATCACCTCGATCAGCGTCTCGCCCTCGCCTACCTGGAAGAAGTAGTTCATCGTCCGCTCCGGCTTGAAGTACGAGCCCTTCTCGCCCGCACCCTTCCAGTCGCTCACCGCGAAGCCCATCCGCGGGATCCAGATCTCCCGCGCCTCCTCCCACGACCGCGCGACAAGCCCGATATGGTCAATCCGTCGAATCATGCGCCGGAGCTTACGCCAAAATGAAGCGGGAAGCGTAAGCGACCGACCAACCCGCCGCCGCAGCCGTTGAGAGTAGGGGCTGGCAGCAGCCAGCCCTCGCGCCGCATCGACACCGCTCCGCCAACTCCGTACTCTCCGGCCCACAGCACTAAGCACTCAGCACTAAGGACTCGACCATGTCGCTCCCATTTCGCGCCCACGTCATCGCCGGCGGCTTCCCTCGCGGACAGGCGGCCGGCCACGACCACGATTACGCCCGCCTCCGCATCCTCGAGATGCTCGAGCAGGCCGAGGTGAAGGCCTCCGTCGCGAACGACTTCAGCGACGTCGAGAATTGGCTCCCGATCAGCCGACTGCTCATCACGTACACCGCCGGCCCGATCGCCGACGCCACCCAGGCCGCCGCGATCAAGCGCTGGATGGAGGACGGCGGGCACTGGCTCGGGTTGCATGGCACGAGCGGCGGCAAGGCCGTCCGAGTGAGCGAAGAGAGCCGCCGCCGCAAGATGGTGAAGCTGCCCCACCACGAGGTGCTCGGCGGCTTCTTCATCAACCACCCGCCCGTCCGCCGCTTCAACGTCGACGTCCTCGATACCGCGGACGAGTTCACCCGCGACCTCGCCACCTCCTTCGAGGTCATCGACGAGCCCTACATGATCGAAGTCCAGGAACCGGCGGAGTCGCGCATCTTCCTCACCTCTCCCCTCGGACCCGACCCAGGCCCGCCCGGCTTCGGGTTCGCCTACGACGAGGACACCGCCCTCTACCCCGACGGGAAGACCCGCGCCCTCGGCTACACCCGCGACGTCGGCGCGGGCGGCGTCACCTACATCGCCCTCGGCCACTGCCACGATGAGGTCACCAACAGCCAGCCGTTCGTGGACAAGTCCGTCGACCCCGAAGGCAAGACTCCCCGCACCCTACGCCAGACGTGGGAGACCACCGCCTACCCCCAACTCCTGCGCAACGCCATCCGCTGGGGGCTTGGGTAGTCGCGAGCCGCCTCTGGCAGCGGGCTAGGGGGCACATGCTGCTGCGAAGGGCCTGCCGCAGCGGCGAACGGAGGGTCGCCGCGGTTCGCGTAGCGCCGTTACTGCCGGTTCCATCTCAAGACGGAAATCGCTCCGGATAACGGGCATACGTGTACACGGTTTCCGGAGTTACCAGTAGATAGACACCAGTCCCCTTCCATCTCAGTACGTCCTCGCCGTCACGGATATGCCGGTGAAACGAGGCAAGGTCAGAAAAGAGAGGCTCGGTCCGGCCAATAACCGCAGCCTGCCCATGGACGATGATCGCGATTTCTCCTTCATCGAAGCGGGAGACGCTGATGGCAGCGCGCCTGCGGATGGCCCTCGTCCTCGCAGCCTCTACTACGGTCGGCACTAGGAGGCTCCCCCTATAGAGAGCTACTCCCGTGGGCGCCACTCTGGGCTCGCCTCTCGCCGTGGAGGTTGCCACCGCGGCCGTTAGCATCCCATCCCAGTACTTCAGGAGCTGGGCGACGGAGAGCGAGTGCGCGGGCATCTGAAGCGACTCGCGGATGAAGTCGCCGGCCGCGTCGATGCTCGAAACGAGAACCCGAGCCAAGGCGGCAACCTGTTGGTCGTTCTCTCGCATAATCCGTTCTCTCCGTCTCGGCGGTGAAGACAATTACCGCAGCGTGATCCCGCCATCAACCGAGATCGCCTGACCGGTGATGTTCTGCGCGCCCTCGCCGCACAGGAAAGCCGCCAGGTTGCCGATGTCGTCCGGAGTCTGCTCGCGCTGCAGTGGCACGCCGTTCTTCACGATCTCCAGGAAGATGTCACGCGGTTCGCGGTCGGCGAATTGCGGCATCATCATCTTCATTCCCGTCGCCATACCCTCCCACGCTCGCGTCCACAGGAACCCCGGCAGGATCGCGTTCGCCCGGATGTTCGCGGGCGCATGCTCGAGCGCCGTGCTGCGCGTCAGCGAGATGACCCCCGCCTTGGCCGCCGCGTAGGCCGGCAGCGTGGGCGACGCGCTGATGCCCGCGATCGAGGCGATGTTCACGATCGACCCGCCTCCTCGCGCCTTCAGGTGCGGCAGCGCCCACTTCGTGCCCAAGTACGTCGTCTTCAGGTTCTGCGATAGCTGCTCGTCCCACGATTCCGGCGCCATATCCTCGACACGTCCACCTCCGGCCCGCGGAGGCGCAGCCGAGAGGTCGATGGGGCCGCGCCCCGCGCCCGCGTTGTTCGCGACGATGTCCAGCCCGCCGTACTTCGCGACCACCGCCGCGAACGCCTGCCGCACCTCGTCCTCCACAGCCACGTCGCAGGCCAACCCCATCGACCCGTTTCCCAGTGACTCCGCCGTGCCCGCCGCCGCCTCGCCGTCCAGGTCCAGGATCGCCACCGACGCCCCGTCTCGCGCCAGGCACCGGGCAATCCCCGCCCCAATCCCGCGCGCCCCGCCCGTCACAATCGCAACCTTGCCGTCCAAACCAGCCATATTCCTTCGCTCCTCGCGAAATACTGTGGGCGGATTCTACGTTGCAAGAGCCACGAGCGCTGGCTCGGCCTTCGGGGCGGATCCCGGGGTACACGCAGCGGCCACGGAGGGCCGCGACTCCTGCGGCTTTACCGTGACTGGAACCGTGCGCCACCGTGCAGCGTTACTACCGTTGATGAAGCACGCGTTCGTCGGCGCCGTGGCGCTCCTCGCGGCCTCGTTGGCGGTCGCCTGCGAGACTGAAGATGACCAGCCCACCCCTTCCCTCACACCCGAGGACCTCGTGGCGCCCGTCGCCATCCACGACGGCACCTGGAACTACGACGACGCCCTCATCGAAGGCACCCTTGTCGAGGAGGACGGCTGCCTCGTACTCCTTGCTGGCGACGAGCGCGTCCTCGTCGCTTTCCCCGACGACCGGGTCACATGGGACCCGCCGTCGCACACCCTCACCGTCCGCGGCGTCGAGTTCCGCCCCGGCGACCCCGCCCGTTTCGGCGGCAGCGGCGGCGGCGGCCAACTGTCCACGGGCACCGAGTGGGTCAACGCGCCACCGAACACTTGCCGCTACGATTCCATCTGGTTCCCCCAACCGCCCTCCGAGCAGCCCGCATCCGGCCGTCCCACTCCCGCACCCGGAGGTGACGCTGCCACCTACGCCGAGCAGTTCGACGTCTCCCTCGACGAGGCCGAGCGCCGCATGAGCCTTCAGCCGGTCGCCGGAGAGGTCATGGGCAAGCTCGAGTCCGTCCACATCGACCGCCTGTCCGGCCTTTGGATCGAGCACGGGGGCGAGTACCGCGTGGTCGCCTGGTACACCGGCGGCGAGGGTGGGCTGGACGAAGCACGCGCCATCGCCGCTGCCGCCCCGCTATCGGTCGAGATACGCACCGGCGCTCGCCTCACCCGCATGGACCTGGTGGAGACGATGGATCGGGTCGTCCCCCGCGCCCGCGACCTCTTCTACCTCATAGGCGCCTACACTGACGAACAGTACGGCGCCGTAGTCCTCAACATTGAGAACCGCCCACCCAACGCCGCCCGCGCAGACGAGCTCGCCGCCCAGCTCTCCGAGGAGTTCGGCGTCCACGTCGTCATCAACGTCGGCCGTTAGGTTCCCCCTCTCCACGGGCGCGTGGAGAGGGGGCTAGGGGGTGAGGGCGAACTCGCGGCACTTCACCGCCCGCTCCAACTCGTCGATCGCCTCCCGCAGCGTGCGAGTAAGCAGCACGTCGTCCGCGACCTCCTTCAGCAGCGCCTCCGAGCGCCCCACCGTCTCCCGCTCGACCCGGTAGCTGGGGTACAACGCCCCGAAGTAGCCCGTCGCGAACTCCTTGTCGCGCTCCTTGAAGACGCCCTTCACGCGCACGAAGAATCGGTCCACATACGGCGCCAGCAAGTCCCGCTGGACGTGCCAGTTGAACCCGCCCATCGCCGCCTGCGTGAGGTAGAGCGACCCGTAGCCCTCTTGCGTGTGGAACTTGTCCCACGCCGCGGCCTTCACCGCTGCCTCGGGCACGCTGATGTCGCAGCGCAGCTTCGCCCGCTGACCCCGGTCGCTCGGGTCGCGCTCCAGCTCCCTGGCCACGCGCCCCTGCGCACCCGCAAGCCCGAAGCCCACGAACCGCCCCGCGATTCCCCAGCGCATGTCCTGGTCTACCGTTAGCCCTTCGACCGACTCCTCTCCGTCCGCCAGCCGCCCCGTGAGGAGGATATCGTCCGCGTTGATCGCCGACCCGATAAGCGCCCGGGCCCAGACGATCTGCATGTCGCCCTTTGGCGCTGCCTTCAACGACTTCCACGCCGCCTCGAAGAACGTGTGCGCCTCGGCATCGCGACGGTCCTCGGGAACGTACCGGCCGAGCGCAGCCGTGGCGTTGTTGAGTACCGACTCCACGAGCTCGGGGTTCTGCTCGAGCGCGATCTTCTCTCGTACCAGCGCCAGGTAGTCCATCGACTTCAGCTGCTGGTCGCGCACCATGCTCCACAGCGAGGACCAGAGCAGCTGCCGCAACAGCGGGTCCTCCACCCGCTCGATGTTCTCGCGCACGAACGCCACGGAGTCCGCGTCGAGCGCGATTTTCGTGTAGGCGAGGTCGTTGTGGTTCGGGAACACGAGTTCGGGCTTCGGCTTGCCCTGCGCCCCCGGCACCTCTGTCTCCGCGCCGTTGACCTCCACGGGCAGCACGTCCACCTCGAAGCGCCCGTTCTCTTGCCGCAGCATCCCCAGGTCGATGCGATGCGGGCGCAGCGTCGGGTAATCCGCCGGCGCTGTCTGGGCGATGGCCACGCGCGTGATGTGGTCGCCGTCCGCCTCCCAGGTCGCCGCGAGAGTGTTGAGGGACGGCGTCTCCAGCCACAGCCGCGACCATTCCTTCAGGTCACGTCCGCTGCCCTGTTCGAGGGCGCCCATGAACTGCGCGAGCGTGGCGTTCGAGTACTGATGGGTGGCCATGTACTTCCGCATCCCCTCGCGGAAGCCTTCGATCCCGATGGCAGCGACGAGCTGCTTGAGCACGCTCGCGCCCTTGCCATAGGTGATGCCGTCAAAGTTCAGGAACGTCGCGTCCGTGTCGGCCACCTGCCCCGCGATCGGGTGCGTCGTCACGAGCTGGTCCTGGCGGTAGGCCCAGTTCTTCATGCTCGCATTGAAGTCCTGCCAGCCGAGCTCGAAGCGTGTGGCGCTGTCCATGCAGAGGTAGGACATATACGTGGCGAACGACTCGTTGAGCCAGAGGTCGTTCCACCACTTCATCGTCACGAGGTCGCCGAACCACATGTGCGCCATCTCGTGGAGCACCGTCTCCGCGCGGCGCCGCCGCTGCGTCTCTGTCGGCGGGTCCCGGTAGACCATGTACTCGTTGTGCGTCACGCACCCGACGTTCTCCATCGCGCCGGCGTTGAACTCGGGCACGAACACCTGGTCGTACTTCCCGAACGGGTAGGGGAAGTCGAAGAACTCGCCGTACCAGTCGAGCCCCTGGCGCGTCATCGTGAACAGTTCCTCCGTGTCGAGGAACTTCGCCATCGACTTCCGGCAAAACAGCCCGATGGGGATGCCGTTATGGTCCTCGCGGAACGCCTGGTACGGCCCCGCCACCAGCGCGAAGAGGTACGTCGAGAACGGCTTCGTCGTCGCGAACGTCACCTTTTCGCGTCCGTCCGGCAGCTTCTCGCGCCGCGTCTCCGGGTAGTTGGCGATCAGCTCCCACTCGGACGGCGCCGTCACTGTGAGCGCGTAGGTCGCCTTGATGTCCGGTTGGTCGAACCCCGGGAACAGCCGGTGCGACTCATACGGCTCGAAGTTCGTGTAGAGGTACTCCTGCCCGTCCTCCGGGTCTATGAACTGGTGGAAGCCGTCGCCCTGGTGGTCGTAGTCGTTCTCGTACTCGATGCGCACCGTGTTCTTCGCCTGCAGGGCGTCGCCGGGCAGCGTGAGCCGGTAGCCGGTCCAGTCGGGCGAGTCTATGACCCGCCCGTTCACCTCCAGCCGGTGGATGGTCTTGCCGCGATGGTCGAGGAACAGGTCGCCGCTGCCCTCGAGGTCGAAGGTGATCGTCACGCTCCCCCGATAGGTCTCCGCCTTCGCCGTCAGGTCGAGCGCGAGCTCGTAGGCCGTGTTCGAAACTCGCGCCGCGCGCGCCTCCGCCTCCCCCTGGGTCAGGACATCGCGGTGCTGTGTCTGTGCAGTAGGTGTGGTCAAGGAACGCTCCGTCGTATCGCGCCCCAGAGGCGCGGTCTATGGAGCCATAGCGTACGGGATCGGGATCTCGGGCGCGTGACCCGGCCACCACGCGGGCGCCCAATGTCGTCGGACCGCAGCTTCCCGACCGCGTCTGCTCCGACGCTCTTGGCGCGAGGCTCGGCTCCGACGCATGCCCGCCTGTGACATAGTGGCACTATGCACTCCCGAGAGCAGGATCGTTTCTTGGTGGGCGTGGCGCGGAGCCTGCTAGGTCTGGCTGTGGGCGCATGGGTCGGCGGCCTGTTGGGCATGGCCCTGATCCAATTGCTCTGATCGGACGCCGGGCCGCGCTGATTCGCGGAGCCGCAGGGGGCGAGCAGCGGGCGAACCCCGCCTGAAACCCGGGTGAACCCCGGCTGACCCTGCCCGCGCCACCCCCGACCGTCGTACTCACACCCGGCGGAGTTTACGTGGAGTTTGCATTCCGGTTTCGCCCGCGAGATGAACGGACGCGCGCGTCCCACCAGTATGCGGATTGCTCAGACCCATTCGACGCATCGCGGGACATTCGATGTTCGGGTGGATTGGGGAGGTGCTTGTGAGGAGAGGAACCCGGGACACGCGTGTCCTTCGAGTCATGCTCGCGACAGTCGCCATCGCCACGCTGGCCCTGCTCGGCGCGAACCGCCCGCAGCAGGCCGAGGCCCAGTCCGGCAGCCCCATCGTCGATGCCGCCATGCGCCATCTCGGCACCCACGGCGGCCAGTGCTGGACCTTCATGCGCGAGGTCGTCGCCGAGGCCACGGGCCGCCAGGTCGGCTTCGACTACCGCCAGGGCTTCTTCGAAGCAGGCGCCGTCGAAGTCTCCGCCGACGAAGCCGTCGCCGGCGACATCATCCAGATCGCCTCCGACTCGAACACCGCGGCCTGGGCCTCGTACCCGGGACTCCACACCGCCATCGTCATGGAGAACCTCGGCGGCGGTGTCTTCAACGCCATCGACTCCAACCAGAACTGGGACGAGTGGGTGAACCTCCGGCCCAACTACAACCCCTACGACGCAGCCGCCCGCTACGGGCTCCAGGTGCATATCTATCGCATCCCGGGCGGCGCCAGTGGCGACGCTGCCATCCCCGCCTCTGTCAGCACCAACAGCACCGAGTGGGCCGCGGGCGACTCCGCCACTGTCGCGGCCGGTGGCGACTGCCTGAACCTGCGCACCGGCCCCTCGCTCTCAGCCGGCCGCATCGAGTGCATCCCCTCCGGCACAGCCGTGAGTGCTGTTGGCTCCACCGTCGCCGCGGACGGCTTCATCTGGCTGGAAGTCAGCTCCCCGCAGGGCACGGGCTGGGTCGCCGCCATGTACCTGTCGAAGACGAGCACGGCCGTGGCTGCAGAGCCACCACCGCCGCCTCCCGCGCCCGAGCCGGATCTCCCGCCGCTGGCTGAGCCGGTGGCCGCGACCGCCCTCGGGACGGCCCGCGTCGACAACAGCCCCGGCTGCCTGCGCTTCCGCGACCAGGCCAGCCTCGCCGGCGCCGTCCGCGATTGTCTTGTCGGCGGCACCCCGGTTACGGTGTTGAACGAGACTACCGTCGCCGCCGAAGGCTACGCGTGGATCAATGTTCAAACCCCCGCGGGATACCAGGGATGGGTGGCGAGCGAGTTCCTTATCCGATGAGATTGAGCCGGCATTCCCTCCGGATCGCAGCCGTCGCATTCGCGGCGGCTGTGCTCGTCTCCTGTGGAGGCAAGTCCGGCGACCCCGAGGTCCCGCCCCTGCCCACGGCCACACCTCGAGGGAGCACCGCGACCGCGGCTGCCTCTCCCACTCCCTCCCCCAGCCCGACCCCTGACCCGGCGGTCGAACGCCAGCACGTCATCGATGCGGCGTCCGCCGCGCTCGACGGCGCCCTGCACATATCGCCGCTCACGCTCCCCGCCTGCCTCGACGGCAACCCCGAACGCAAGCCCTGCATCGAGTTGAAGAGTGAGCCGGACCAGCTCGTGCGCGGCCTCGCGCGCTTCAACATGGGCGACCCGGATGGTGGCGGCGCGACCTTCCTCATGGGGCGCATGGCCGGCGGCGACTGGGCCTTCTGGCAGGGCTCGCAGCAGCAGAGCTACGTCCTTGACGCCCTCCCCGGCGACCTCATCGCCTGCGGCACGGACGAGCCTGCCACCATCCGGAGCTCGCCCGCTCCCGAGGCCGCTGTGATCCGCTCGCTCGACGACCTCACGGAGCTAACCGCGGACGGGTTCACGCTCACGCGCGCAGGCAACTACGCCGTCCAGGGCGAACGAGGCGAAGGCTGGTACCACGTCACCGACCCCGTCGAGGGCTGGATCGACGCCATATTCACCACCGACGCCGTCCTCGGCGACTGCCTCCTCCACGACGCCATCGAAGGCGTCGATCGCGGCTGACAGGCGCTGATCGGTGCCGCGCGCGCAAGCAAGCGGTTGGTGCTTTCGCGACTGACGTCTCGGTGCAGCGCCTCATCCCGCTGTCAGCCTCAACCGCGCCTCCGCATTCGCCTCAATGTCGCCCCACTCGATGAACAGCGGGTGGTACTCCACGTTCTTCCACCGTTCGAGGTTGTCCGCGTAGTGTGGCGAGCCCGGCTGCCCCGAGTTTCCCGGCGGTATCACGATCCTGGCCGCATTCAGGTCCGCCAGGTCGAACACCTGCCGGTACGACACCGTCCCCGGCACGAGCCCGCCCGCGTCCGCGGTTGTGTTGAAGGGCGAGGTGGCATCCCCGCCGACCGGCACCGGCGGCGGGTTGAGCACCGCCGCCAGCTCGCCATCTCGCCCCAGGTTGTGGCGCCACTCGACCCTGTGGATGGCATCCCACCGCCAGGCCGACACGTCCGGCCCGAACCGCTCCCCCAGCACCGCCGCCGCCTCGTCCAGCGCGGCCGCGATCGCCTCTTCCCATGTCTCGCCGTCGAGCATGAGCGTCGAACGCTCCATGAGTTGCTCGTGCAGGAGGCGCCGCTCCTCGGGCGCCTGCAGGTCCGGCGTGGTCGGCACCTTGTCGAGGAATTTGCGCACCGTCCGCGCGGCGAGCGCGGCGCACACGAAGTGCAGCGCGAGCGCCGCGGCGCTGTCCGGGGCGAGCCTGCCGTCCCATCCCGCCAGCACCTGCTGGACACGCGCCGCCTCGGTGGTCGTCGCCCGCGCGGCTGCGATAGCGGCAGCCAGCTCACGCGCCTGGATGCTCGTGAGGTCCGCCTGCATCTCACGCATGTCCTCCGCGGTGAACGTCCCGGCATGCCCCTCGAGCAGCTCCCGCAGGCGGTCCGCACGGAAGCGCGTCGTCACGTACGTCAGGTAGTGCGGATATTCGGGCGTCGTTGTCCGGTTGTTCGCGGTCACGAGGTAGCCGTTCGCGGGGTTGTCCTCCGCCGGCAATTCATCATTCGGCACGTCCCCGTCCCACTCGTACGTGCCCGTCCAGCCCGGCAAGGGCAGCAGCCATGCCGGCCGCCGCGGGATTCGCCCCGCGTACTGGTAGCCGATGTCGCCAGCCCTATCCGCGAAGCAATAGTTGCCACTGATGGAGTCGTAGCCCCGCAGCGCCACCCGTGCCTCTGCGATGGTCGACGCGCGCAGCATCGCCACCATCGCATCCATGTCGTGCGCCGGTTCCGCGAGCCCCCACCGCGCCGCCACCACCTCGTCGTCGCGCCCAGGGTCGCCGTGGATCACAGGCCCGTGTCGCGTGAGCCAGGTGCGCGCCGTCGCCGCGGTGTCGCCTCGCACTTCGAACGACTCCTCGATCGACTCCAAGGGATACCACTCGCCGCGGTACTCGGCCTCTGGCCCGTTCGCGCCCTGTCGAATGCGTTCCCGATAGAGGTCCCAGCGATCGCCCTGGGCGTGGGTCATCGTCCATGCGACCTTCGTGTTGTGACCGTAGAAGACCGGCCCGGGGTAGCCCGGGTTGCAGGGCCCCGCCACCGTGAATTCCGGGCACTCGATGTGCATCACGTACCACTGCCCCGGCAGCGTGACCGGCAGGTGCGGGTCTCCTGCTACCAGCGGCGCTCCGCTCTCCGTCCGCGACCCATGAATGACCCAGCAGTTCGAGCCACCGCCCGCGGCCACCGGACCGTCCGGTTCGCCCATCGCCAGCGACATGTCCTCGCGGAACGGGTGCGGCAGGCCCATCCAGGCCGCGCCCGAGGGCACGATCAGCGACGTCCCCGGCGGCACGTCCGGGATGAGGGTCTCCGCCACCTTCTCGCCCAACTCCCAGGCAACCTGGGCGTACCGCAGCTTCGAGGACCACTGGTTCCCGCTGTTCACCATCTTGATGATCGCCAACGAGTCCACCGGCGACCACGGCTGCATCTCGTGCCCGAGCACCCGGAACTCGAACGGGGCCGGCTGCGTGCGGATGGCCTCGTTGATCCCCGCCGCGTAGGCGTTGATGACCGCCTGGCTCTCCGCCGACTGCTGCTCCCACTCGCGCGCCGCGTACCGGGCGAACCCCAACCGGCGGCTCTGCATGTCGAGCTTAAGCAAGCCCCTGTTCAGGAGCGCCGCCGATCGCCCGTTGGCCCGGTGGCGGATGAGCTCGATCTGCCACGCACGGTCCTGCGCCATGCAGAAGCCCTGCGCGAAAAAAGCATCGTGCAGGCTGCCCGCGCTCACATGCGGGATACCCCACCGGTCCCGCACGATCGTGATCGCGCCGCCCACACCGCTTACTCGCGTCTCGCCCTCGTGAATCGCCAGGCACTCCTTCGGGTCCATGCCTCACCTCCTCAACGGTCGCGCGTATCTTGCACCCTCCGCGCCTCTCGCGAAGCGGTAGCCGTCGACCTCTGTGTCGACGGGGCCCGCCACCCAAACGTCCGGGAAGACCGCCCGGCCCCACTCTCGGCGCCCTATGCGCCCTGGCGGTGAAACCTACCCCTCCACCACCCGCAACGTCCCCACCATCCCGTACGCCTCGTGGCCTGGCAGATGGCAGATGAACAGGTACTCACCCGGCTCATCGAACTGAATCGTCGTCTCTCGCGTCTGGTACGCGCGCAACGACACTTCGGTCGGGATCTCGTCGTGGAACGGCTCCGTGCCCGTGCGATGCCGTTCGTGCATCGCCTCGTCGCCCACCATCCACTCGTGCTCGATCGGGTCGCCGTTCTCCAGCGAGATGGTCACCGGCACGCCGGCGGGGACGGTCAATGTCGTTGGCTCGAACTTCGAGTAACGGATCGAGATCCCCCGCTCCTCCACCACCTGCTCGCCGCCGCTGCACGCCCATCCGAGGAAGATGGTGGCCAGCGCCGCGGCGGCGAACATGTATCTCACGGTCAGGCTCCGCGCCCGCCCCGAGAGGTCGCGCGCACCCACAGTGCCGGCACAGCCAGCAGCAACACCACCGCACCCGCGCCCGCCGCCCACGCCAGCGCGTTCGATCCGGCGTCGTCTTCGGGCTCGACGATAAAGCCTGGCCCCGACGGCACCGGCTCGGGCGCGGGCCGGTCCAACCCCGCCGCAATCCGCGAAGGGCTGCGGGCCTCGGTCGCATCAACGGCCAGGTCGTAGGTCAGGTCGCCAGCGAGACTGTTGATGACGATCTTGGTCAGCCAGGCTGACTCTGGCACCCATTCGCTGTTCTCGTCCGAGCGCAGGTCGTCTAGCAGGAGGTCAGTCGCGCGGTCGCTATGCTGCACGAAGAGCCCCGATCGGGGGCCCGGCAGCAGCTCCGGCTCCTGGTCCGTGAGCAGGAACACGTCCGCGTTCACGACCTCCTCAGCCTGCTTGCCGAGCCCGAGGATGCGGAGCGGGACCCACGGGTTGTCCGTCGGGATGGTGATGTGGATGGGCGTGCCGTCGCCGAGCGCCTGACCGCGCTCCGCCGCAGCCTCGCTGTCGAACACCGCAGCGAGGAAGATCGGGCTGCGTTCGGCGTAGAAGTCCAGCACCTCCGGGGCGTCCGGCGAGAGCCGGAACCCGTGCTCCGTCGCCCACTGGGCAACGGCCGGACCGCCGCCTTCGAGAACGGTCAGGTCGAGCGCATCGACACGCACCTCCTGCAGCACCCGCGCGGACGAAGAGAATGCTTCGTCCCTCACGCCGGTGGCGGGCGGCTGCGGAAGGGGGACTTCGAGCTGGAGGCGCTGCAGCGTCCACGAGCCGCCCTTCTCCACCTTCGTGGGCACGCCGGGCAGCGGAATGAGGCTCCCAAACTCACCCCCGCCACCCTGGAACTCGAAACTGGTGACGTAGTGCTCGGTGCCGTCGTGATAGGCGGCGAGCGTCGTTGTGCGCCCGAGGTTCACGGCCCCGTTTGAGCCGATCAGCCCCGCGCACGCATTCGCAGAGCTCGTGGTCGTTGTCAGTGACGCCGCGCTCAACGCGGCCAGGGCGAATGCCGCGATCAACATCCTGCGCATCCCAGAACCCCCGCGGGCTACCCCCGCACCTTCTCTAACGCTTTTCGGAGCCGCCTGGTTCCACCGTCGTCAGGCTCCGCGGCCGTTCCGTGACGCCGACCGCACCCACAGCGCCGGCACCGCCAGCAGCAGCACGACCGCGCCAGCTCCCGCCGCCCACGCGAGCGCGTTCGGACCATCGCCCCTGGGCTCGACCGCGAGTGGGAGCGTCGGCACCTGGTCGGCCGGAGGACGGTCGAGGCCCGCCGCAATGCGTGATGGCGTGCCGTTCCCGGTCGCGTCGACGGCAAGGTCGTACTTCAGGTCCTTCGCCCGGCTGTTGATAGACAGCTTCGTCAGCCATGCCGACTCCGGGATCCAGTCGCTGTTCTCGTCCGACCGCAGGTCGTCGAGAAGGAGGTCGGTGGCCGCGTCGCTGTGCGTCACGACCATGCCCCGCCGCGGGCCCGGCAGCAGCTCCGGCTCCTCGTCCGTCAGCAGGAACACGTCTGCCTCGACGAAGTCATCTGCCTGCTTGCCAAGCCCGAGGATGCGCAACGGCACCCACGGATTGTCGGTCGGGATGGTGATGTGGACCGGCGTGCCGTCGCCCAGCGCCTGGCCGCGTTCGTTTGCGGCGTCGCCGTCGAACACCGCCGCCAGGAAGATCGGGCTGCGCTCCGCGTAGAAGTCGAGCACCTCGGGCGCATCCGGCGATAGCCGGAACCCGTGCTGCGTTGCCCACTCCGCCACCGCCGGTCCGCCACCCTTTAGGACGGTGATGTCGAGCGCATCGATCTTGGCTTCGAGGATGACCTCCGCCGGGGACCCGGCCGCAGTGTCTGCGAGTGCGAGGGAGCGCGCCTGGAGGAACTCCAGCTGCGTCTCCTGCTGCAACCGCTGAAGCGTCCATGCCCCGCCCTTCTCCACCTTCGTGGGTACGTCCGGCAACGGGATCAATGTCCCGAACTCGCCGCCGCCCCCTTGGAATTCGAAGCTGGTGACGTAGTGCTCTGTGCCGTCGTGGTATGCCGCAAGCGTGGTCGTGCGCCCGAGGTTCACGGCCCCATTCGAGCCGATCAGCCCCGCGCAGGCGTTTGCTGAGCTCGTGGTGGTCGTCAGTGACGCCGCGCTCAGCGCGGCAAGGGCGAATGCTGCGATCAAAATTCTGCGCATCCCAAAACCCCCGCGGGCTATCCCCGCTGGACGTTCAAACGCCGCCCGCCGCAATTTAGTTCCCTTGTAAAGGACCGAGGACTCCCGCTCACCAACCCCCAATAGCTCCCCTCTCCCGCCGCAGCGGGAGAGGGGCCGGGGGTGAGGGAGGGATCGCCCGCCTACTTTCGTCTCTCTCAGAGGACTCCGCGCTCTCCGCGTCTCCGCGGTGAGATCGACCGTGCATCGTGAAGCACGGTACAATCCGCGAACCCCAACCACCCGGGTACGAACCGCCCTATGAGCAACATCGACACGGTCAACCAACTGCTGACCGCCATCAACTTTGACCGCTTTTACGAGATCGAGGCGCTTCACGCTCCGGACGTGATCTTCCAGTCCTTCCGCGGCCCCACGCTCCGCGACTCCGTCTCTGTTGCTGACTGGCATCGCCTCTTCCTGCGCGAGTACGCGGACTGCAATTACACGGACCTCGAGTACATCGAGGACGGTGAGCATGTCGTGGTCCGGGCCACGATCGAGGCGAAGGGCTACGACTGGCGGCCGTTCACCCAGCGTGTCCTGGAGGTCTTCCGCGTCGTTGGCGACCACATCACCGATCGCCGCCTCTACGGCATGCTCCGGGACCTCGAGCTCGACAAGCCCTCCCAGCAGGCGCTCGACGCCGCGCTCGAAGTTCGCGGAGGCAGCAGGAGCGAGACCGAGAAGCTCGTGCGCGCCGCCCTCGAGGTCACCGATGCCGAGGCTGCGGCCGAGCTCTTCGACCCCAAGGCGGTCCTCATCGACAGTGTTTACGGTGTCGCCATCGGCCCCGAGAACATCCTCGCCCTTACGAACGCCGTCCCCCGCCCGGCCTTTGGCGTGGAGCGGGTCACTAGCGGCATCCCCGGCGAGCATGATGCGCTCGTCGAGAAGGCCATCGACCCGTCGCGTCCCCGCTCTGCTGACTGGTACCGCATCGTCGACGGCAAGATTCGCGTCATCGAGCGCTACTGGATGCTGCGCGAGATCGGCGTCAACCCCTATGTCAACTACTCCCGCGACCGGCACCAGCGCCAGGTCATCCTGCCGATCTAGGACGTCCAAAGGCGAAGGTCCAAAGTCCAAAGCTCCCCTTTGGGATATCGGCTTTGGACTCTTTTGGGCTACTCCAGTATCGCGATGTCGACCGGCGGCCTCAGCTCCGAGCACTTAGCCAGCACGCCGTGGATGGAATTCTCCTCGAACTCTCGCATCAACTCCTCGTCCGCAGCCTCCCCTCGCACGATCATGGGCATCGCGTTCTGCATCAGGGCATAGTCGAACCGGGGCGCCCACTTTCGGGCCCCCAGCCGGGCTGTCGTCGAACAGTTGTCGATCATGAAGGCCACGCCACGGAAGTGCATGTACGGGTTCAGCGAGTCGACGGCCTCGATGATCGACTCGTTCGCAATTTCCGAGTACGGGTGGCCCTTCATCTTCAGCAGGTCCACCTGCGCAATCATGGTGGCGATGTAGACGCCCGCGGCGACCGGGTTGAGCGGCGTCTGGAAGGTTCCTCGGCGGCGGCGCACCTGTTCGCCCACGGCCCACATGGGTGTCCCGTCAATCCTTCCCATCGGGTACTTCGAGAATCGCTCGTTTGCCATGACCACGCTGCGGATCTCGTTCCCGGATGCGACCTCGTCGTAAATCTCCCAGAGAATCTCGTAGGCCGGATGGTAGGCCGCGCTGTATGCCCGCCGGAACGCCTCTCGTTCGTCGCCCTCCAGCATCTCGTAGACCGCCAGGATCCCGTGGTGCGAGATGGTCTTGCTGATTGGCCCGGTGATGGTCTCCACCGAGTTGATGAAGGCGTCCTCCGGGCTCATCCCCGTGCTTGCAAAGTGCCGGTAGAGCACCTCAACGATGCCATGAACCGCCCCTAGCAGGATGCCGCGCTCCCCAAATATGTCCGACCGGTACTCGGAATCAAGTGTCGTTTCGAAGGTGTACGGCGCTCCCAGGGCCACGGACCACCCAAGCGCAATCTCCGTCGCGTGTCCCGTGGCGTCCTGGTGCACCGCGAAGCTGGCGTTGATGCCTGCGCCGTCGATGTCCGCCCCTTGCTCGTACAGCCTCCTCACCGAAGGCCCCATGCCCTTCGGGCACACGCCAACCACGTTGATGTTGTCGGGAAATGAAGCGCCGATGCCCTTCAGATAACCGACCAGGAATCCGTGCGAGAGCCCCAGCGTCGTGCCTGGCCGCATGGAAGCGAAGATGCGCTCGTGCTCCTTTGCCTGCGCCGCGTCCGCGATGAGGAGCAAGACGAGGTCCGAATCGTGGATGACCTGGTACATCTCGCCCAGCGTGCCGTTCGCGCGGGTAAATCCCGCCCGCTCCGCGGAGGCGATGGAAGGAGAACCCTCGCGCAGGCCCACCACGACCTTGATCCCGCTGCCGTCGAGCGAGTCGCGGAGGTTCTGCGCCTGTGCTGGCCCCTGCGAGGACCAGCCAAGCACGCCGATCTGGCGCACGCCCGGGAACGCCTTCGCCAGGTCGTGAAACAACCGCCGCCCGCCCTTGACGATGGTCTCGGTCGTGCCGCCAAGTTCGAGCGACGCGGTCTCGAAAACAGTTGATGCAAATCCAGTCATGCGTGAATTGTCGATTGGTCGGTGGCAACTGTCGATTGAGCATCGCGCTCTGCCACCCGCCGTCTCGAAGCCGAGCACCCCGTTGAGCAGGTGGGCTGCGAGATGCGCGCCATGATGTCCTGGCTGCCCAGCAAGTAGTCCGCGCCGTGCGCCGTTGGCCGGTCCTACCGCGAACCGTCGTTTGCTGCCGCTGCCACCTAAGCCGCCCTGGCAACCTCCTTGGCCGCCGTCTCAATGAGCGAGGCGACGGCAGCCGGCTGCGACACGTAGATCGCGTGACTGCCTGCGATCTCGACAACGGTCGCACCTGCGCGTTCGGACATGAGGCGCTGCGCGGGCGGCGGGATGATCTTGTCGCCCGTGGCGATGAGGGACCAACTGGGCCTCGTCTTCCACGCGGGTTCGGTCACGGCCGTCGAGACAGCCTCAACTCCCCACGGGACCTGCGAATTGGCCATGAACGTGGCCTTCTCCGGGTCCACGTCGGCTGCGAAGGCAGCCGGGAACTGTGCTTTGTCGAGAATGAGGTAGCCGTCCTGCGGCGGGAGGAGCGGTGCCACGGGCGCCCCTGGGGGCGGGTCCTTGATGAGGGATGAGATCGACTCTCCTGCGTCGGGGGCGAAGGCGTTGATGTAGACAAGCCCGACGACCTGGGGGTCGGTGCCGGCTTCAGTGATGACGGCGCCGCCATAGGAATGGCCGACGAGAACCACAGGCCCCGTCTGCGAGGAGACCGTGCGCTTTGTGATGGCCACATCGCCGGCCAGCGACTCCGTCGGATTCTGCACAACGCTCACGGGGTACCCATCCCCCCGCAGGATCTTGTACACCCCCTCCCACCCGGAGGCGTCTACGAAGGCTCCGTGAACGAGCACGATCGTTGGTACCTGGGCGCCGGACTCTTGAGACATGATGACCTCCTTTGCGGCATGCATGCAGCTTGGACCCGAGAGGTCATTACAGGCGCCGCGCTCGCGTCCCGACCGTGAGCGAGCCTACTCCGACCAGGTGACGAGACTTCGCTCCGTCAACCGGGCGGGGGCGTGGGAGGCAAGCACAGCCTTTGGGCTGCCTTCAGGCGTCGGTTATCGACTTCCAATGCCTCAGCCGCTCGGCCATCAGCTCTGCACGTCGGCGATCGTCACTTCCGTCCAGGATGCTCATGTCTTCAGGATCGGCGCGCAAGTAAACACCGGATGTCCGGGCGTTCACTGTCGGGTGGTTTTCCGAGTGAGTCGTGAAGTACCCCGCCGCGCGATCGGCGGACTCGAGTTCAATTTCTCCGGTTCCGTCCAACTGCGGCGCGTTGGGGTGGCGAGGCCGTTCGCCCTTCCAATAGTAGAAGACGCCGGGCGGATCTCTCCTCTCCTTCGCCGCTTCGCTCCAGTATCGCGCTGAGAGAGCGCCATCCTCTTGCCACGAGCGACCGCGGAGCTCGAGCGTGCCCTCCCGGTCCCGCGAGACCCTCAAGAGGCTCACGGCCGAAGGCTCGCGGGAGCTGCGCTCCGTCAGAGAGAACTGCCACCACAGGCCCTCGATGCGAGCGACGCGGCCCTCGTCCCCGATGGCCTGCCGAAGCTTCTGATTCACAACCTTCATCTCGGTGGCGGTGGCTACTCCGCCGTACCGCACGCACGTGAGGCCAAGGAGGTCGCTGGGGAGCTTCGAGCCACTCGCATGGAGAATGAAGGTTCGGCGCATTCCGAGGGCGCCACCGAAAAGACCAGCTTCGAAGACCACGTTGTCTCGCGGAGAGGCCTGGCCGGATCCGGCGGGATCGAATGCGGGTGGGTCTGGAGTCGTCCAGTCATCCTGGGCGAATACGAACACGGCGAAGTCGACCTCGTGGGTAAGCTCGAGGAGCCGCTCCAGTGTGGTGGTGCCAGGATTGAACGAAGTCGTCCAGGGGACGACGTGGGCAACGTCTTCGAGGCCGCGCGTCAGCCCCTGCAGCAGCTTTTGTTGCTTTCCGGACGAGCCCAGGAAGATTCGCGGCTTGTCCATCCGTTCCTCCCGGCAGCAGGTCGGGGCCGAGGCGCCCCAACTATCCTGGGACGTGCTCCCGGCTCAGCCACGAGCTCCGTAAGTCGATCCCATCGCACCAACCTAGCTTACCCGAGTATCAGAGCGCTGGGCCCCGGTCCTTGGGCAACAAGCCTTCACTGGAAGCCGCCGTCAAGGGCGAGCGTTGGGCCGCTCCCTGCTACCCTCCCCACGTGGACCTCTCCCTCGAGGACCTCGTCACGCTCTTCGACCGCATCGGCATCGTCGCGTTCGCCATTTCCGGCGTCGAAGTCGGTGTTCGCAAGCGGTTCGACGCGTTCGGTTTGCTGACGATGGGTGTCGTCACCGCGACCGGCGGCGGGCTCATGCGCGACCTCGTGCTCAACCGCACCCCCTTCGTCATCGAGCACGAGGACTACCTCCTCTGGGCGGTCGGCGCCTCGATTGCCGCCATTGCCATCGCGTGGAACGAGCGCAGGATCCCCTGGCAACTGCTTGCAGCCGCCGACGCCGTCGGGCTCGGCGCATTCGCCGCCGCGGGCGCCCTGGCCGGCATCGGCGCGGACCTCGCGCTCCCGGCCGTGCTCCTCCTCGCCATCGTCACGGCTACGGGCGGTGGCGTGATCCGTGACCTCATGGCCGCGCGCGTCCCGCTCGTCCTGCGGGCCGAGGTCAACGCCTCAGCCGCTGCTGTTGGCGGACTCGTGGTCTGGGTGTTCGAGCCATCCTCGGTGGGTTGGGCCGCCCTCGCCGGCGCCCTGACCGCCGCGGCCATCCGCATCGTCAGCATCGCCCTCGACCTCCATCTCCCCATCCCTGGCGCCCACCGCGAAGGCCGCCAACGCCGCCTGCTTTAATCCCCACCCCTCGCCCAGGCCCACGTCGTCTCGACGTTGGGCATGTGCTTCGGCAAGTCCTCAACCGGCACCCGGGCGCTGGCCGGGCTCGGCATTGGCCGAGTCGTAGAGGCGCTGCACTTCCTCGTCTGTGATCTCGCGGAAGGCGCCGCTGGTGAGCGTCCCAAGGTGGAGGGGGCCAACCCGGACGCGGCGGAGCAGGAGGATCTTGCGGCCGAGCGCCTCCATCATCCGCCGGATCTCGCGGTTCTTGCCTTCGCGCAACGTCAGCAGCAGCCAGGCTGCCGCCTTCGGCCCGTCCTCGCCGAACTCCCCGGGTGGCGGCGCCGCGGGTCGGGCGGACACGGCCCGCAGGCGGTCGCCCTCGGATTCGATCCCGCGCACCAGGCGCTGGATGTCCCGCTCGGAGATTTGACCGTCGATGCCGAGGAGGTACTCTTTCTCGACGGCATTCCTGGGGTGTGTGAGCAGGCCGGTGAGGTGCCCGTCGTTCGTGATGATGAGCAGCCCTTCGCTGTCCTTGTCGAGGCGGCCCACGGGGTGGAGCTGGATGTCCCCGATGGGGAGCAGATCGAGCACGGTCTCGCGGCCCTGGTCATCGCGGGCAGTGGTCACGAACCCCGCTGGCTTGTTCAGCATGAAGTACCGGTAGCGCCCACGAAGCACGGGCACCCCGTCGACCATGATCTCGTCGACGTCGGGGTCCGCGCGGGCGCCGAGGGTCTTGCGCACCTCGCCGTTCACGGCCACGCGCCCGCCCAGGATCATCTCCTCAGCCGACCGGCGGGAGGCGACCCCCGCATGCGAGAGGATCTTCTGGAGCCGCTCAACGGCCACGTTGCACCTTCTTCCACAGCCCCAGAGCGCGCTCGCGCTGGCCATAGGCGGCGTACGCGCCCGCACTCGCAGCCACACCCAGCATAATCCACGGCAGCGGGCTGCCCCCGCCCGAGCCTTCAACGATGTCCGCGGCAGACTGCTGGCCACCGTCGCCCGCGGTGGACGGCCGCTGGCCGGCTACCGCGGTCTCCTCCGGAGGTGGGGCGGCGAAGAGGTTGGGCTCACCCGGCGTTGGCCTCAGCGTGATGGCCCAATTGGAGGCGTCCGGATCGGCGCCGGCGGTCCTCACTCCCAGTGTTGCACCCCCACCGGGCGCGGGAGGGGCCGGGTCGAACACCGCCGTGTCGTCGCCGTACGAAATGAGGTCCACCTCGGTGCCGTCCGGCGCCACGAGAGTGACAGTGTCACCGTCGTTGTTGAGCGCGTTGCCGATCTCGCCGTCCTCGACGCGGGCTATCAGGAGGTTAGCCTCCAGGGGAGCCTGTGCCGCTGCGACCACAAGGTAGCCACCAGGCGGCACGGTTACGTCCGGGAGCGGGTCGAGCTCGGTCGCATCGCCGAGCTTCCAGCCGGAGGTGCTGACCGGCTCGCTGCCGACATTCACGAGCTCCACCCACTCGAAGGGGCCGTCGCGGCCGGTTTCCGCCGGGTCGCCCAGGATCTCCGAAATCCGCAGCGTGTGCGGCCCCGTGAGGTTCACGACGGTGGAGACCACCGTGCCGCCCGGCGTTCGGCTCGCTGATCCCGCGGGGCCGCTGCGGGGAGTGGAGGTGGCTCGCGCGGTGGCCGGGGCCTTCACGGTAGATGTCGCTGCCGCGCCTGTGGTCACAGTGGCGGTCGGGGTGGCCGCCGGCTCCGTGGTGGGCACGAGGGACGCATCGTCGAAGAGCGCTGTTACCGGTCCAGCGGGCCGCACCATCAGCCGGACGCGGACCGAATATGCGTTGGCCGGAGCCTGGACGGCGCCTGTATCGAGCGGTGCCCAGCTGGCGGCGCCGCTGGCCGGGCTATCGTCGTTCCCGATGGCGGAGCCCTCGCCGTTCTTGAGCGCGTACCAGCTGAGACGGAGGAACAGCTCGCCGCCGCCCGATGCGAGCCGCGCGTAGCCCTTGGCCTGGTACCAGTTGCCGGGCTGAACCTCCACCAGTTGCGTGAGCCACTTCGTCGAATCGGTGATCGAGACAAGGCTGGCTGCGTAGCTGCCCCGGTAGCTGCCCGGGTTGCGGGCGACTTCGCCACCGAACTTCGCCCAGTGCTTTGGTTTCGATTGGTCTGCGAGTTCGCCGGTCTCGAAGTCGCCATTCAGGAGCATGCCGCCGATGGGCGTCCCTCCCGGTGAGGTCGGACCCGACGGAATATTAGGCGCAGGCGTGGAGAACACGGGGTTCTGCGGCACGCTCGGGGGCGGCGGCGTTGGAGTCGTGGCGGGCGTGCGCGTGGCCGTTGGCGTGCGGGTGGCGGTCGCGGTCGCCGTCGAGGTCACAGTGGCCGGGGCCGAAGTCGGCGTCGACGACGGAGGCTGGGTGGTTGTGGACTCCGGCGTGGGCGTCTCGGTCGGGGTCGATGTTGGTGGTTCCGTGGGCGCGGGGGTCGCGGTCGGCGGGGGAAGCGTCTCATCCAGTGACGCCGAGTCGATATAGCTCGTGCCGGATCCGTCCACCTCGATCGTCAGCATGACATATACCGACGGCACGGAGCTTGGTGGTGTCACCGTGATGGACAGCCGAGCAAAGGACGAGGTGACGGTGCCTATCACTTGGTCCGACCATGTAGTGGTGAATCCCTCGTTTAGGAATCGCACCTTCAGTATTGCAGTTGCTTCAGAGTCTGCCGCGAACCATGCACTCGCCTCGTACGTCGCGCCCGGAGGGATCTCCAGTGTCTGGCTGAGAGTGGTGTGGCCCTCCGCCCGAACCGATGAACCGGCATGAGCGCGAGTTGTCTCCTCGGACACCGCCCCAACGACGGACCACTGTGAGAGTGTCCCACCGGACCAGTCATCGAAGCCCGGATCGAGGAGCACTTCCGTGGCGGCCGCGGGGTGGCGGGGGAGCGAGCTGGCCAGCAACAGCAGTCCGAGGCCTACTCCTACCCCGCAGAGGCGGCCCAGCTTCATCGAGGCCGGATTCTACGGAATGCAAGCCTCGGATACGAGTGACGGCGAGCGCTCGTGACGAAACCTGTACACTTGGGCCATGCCGAAGCTAATGATCGAGCTCTCTGATCGACAAGTGCGTGAACTCGCCCGGCTGGCGACCAAGGCAGGACGCACCCCGGACGTCGTCGCTGCCGAGTTGATCGGCCAGGCCATGGACCCGTGGACGCGGGCCTGGGAGATTGTGGAACGCGCTCGGCAAAACGCCGCCATGGCGGACGACGAAGCGATGGCGCTGGCTGTCTCGGAGGTAGCGGAGCTGCGGCGTGAGCGAAGACGCACCGCCTAGCGCACCACCGATTGTCCTCGATACGAACGTAGTGGTGAGCGCCGTTCTTGCGGTTTCCCCGAGTTCGCCGCCCGTCCGGGTGCTGCGGGCCGTGAGGAACGGACTCTTTCGGATGGTCCTGTCCGACGCGCTATTCGCAGAATACCGAGATGCGCTCTACCGTCCGCACTTGGTCCGGAGACACCAGCTGTCTGCCGAAGAGTTGGAAGTGATCCTTTGGGCCTTAAGCGAGACCGCGCGCTGGGTGCAGGTCGTTGCAGACGTGGAGACTCCGCCCGATGCTAACGACGTCCACGTTTGGGCCACCTGCATAGCCTCGCCTGAGGCGATGCTCATCACCGGGGACGCGGACCTGCTCGCGTTCGCCCGGGGACGTGCCACCGCGTTGACCCCACGGGAGTTTGTTACCGCCCACCTCCCACCGAGCTAAAACCCCTTGAACTGCGGTTCGCGCTTCTCCACGAACGCCTTCGGGCCCTCGCGGGCATCGTCCGTGCTTTGCGCCACAAACATCGCCAGTTGGGCGACGTCCAGGTGCTCGTCGAACGGCAGGTTCGCCGACCGGTAGACGAGCTTCTTCGCGAGCTGGATGGCCGTCGCCGGCCCTTTCGCGATCTGGCGGGCGTACTCGGTCACCTTCGGCATCAGCTCCTCAGGCTCGTAAACCGCCATCAGGTAGCCCAACTCGAGCGCCTCCTGGGCGGTGATCATCTTGCCCGTCCAGATCATGTCCAGCGCGCGCTGCGTGCCCACGATGCGCGGGAGCGTGTAGCAGCCGCCGTCGCCCGGGATGAGTCCCATACGCACATACGTCATGCCCACGCGGGCAGTAGTGCTCGCGAAGCGGATGTCGGCCATCGACGCCATGTCCATGCCCGCGCCAGCGGCGGCGCCGTTGATGGCGGCGATGTAGGGCTTCTCGAGTTGGATGAGCGTGCGCGGGATCGGGTGGACGCGGTCTCGCAGGCTGTGGCGGCGGGTCGCGACCGTCGCTTGCGTACGGAGCACGCCGTCGCCGGCGGCCTCCTGTGCCACGTTCATGCCGCTGCAGAATCCGCGGCCGGCGCCGGTGATGATGACGGCCCGGACATCCCGGTTGTGGTCGGCCTGCTGCAGCGCGTCCGCCCACTCCGTCAGCATGTCGTTATCGAAGGCGTTGAGGCGCTCGGGCTTGTTCAGCGTGATGGTCGCGACGCCTTCTTCGACGTCGTACAGGATGGAGGAGTAGTCCATGGTGTGGCTCCCGGTGGGTGGTAGCCGCGATTCTACGCCGTGAACGCCTCGAGGGAGATGGCGACCTCGGGGAAGTTGTCGAGGATCTGCCGGTCGTTGGTGACGAGCGACACCCCGAGCGCTTGGGCCACAGCCACGAACTCCAGGTCGTACGCGGTGCAGCGAGAACGCGCGACCAGGCCGAGCACCTCGGCCGCGTCCGGCGCAGGCTCTCCCTCCAGGAACAGCTCAGCGCGAGCAAAGGCAGCTGTGGCATCAGTGAGCGAGAGGTCTCCGCGACGAATGTTGCCTGCGAGGACGTTGCGAAACTCGCTCCGCCAAAGCGGAGGGGCCACCCACTCGTTGTCCGTTTGGCTTACGCGTTTCGCCAACTCGGAGAATCCGCCCTCGATCGCCGCGTACACCAGTACGTGCGTGTCAACGACGATCACTCTCGACCTTCGTTGATCAGTGCTTCAACGTCGCTGTGGTCGATGCGAACTCCTGACCGTTTCGCGAGTTCCCACGCCCGTTCGAACGCCCGTTGGCGTTCCTCTGGCGTTCGACGGAGGATGCCCAGCCGAAGGCGTTGAATGGCCTCCTGGTTGAGGCTGCGACGGTTCCGCGCGGCGTCGGCTTTCAGAGATTCGAAGAGATCGTTCGGGACATCCCGCAGGGTGAGGGTAACCATGATGGAGGGTCTCCTACTCGTCCCGCTGATCTGACTCCCGGCGCTCCCGGTTGCTCGTCGGGGACTGAAAGCTCGCCTGCAGTTGCGCGATCGTCTCCCGGTTGAGGCTTCGGCCATTGCGCGCCGCGTCTGCCTTCAGCCTCTGATAGATCTCCTCGGGAACGTTCCGAATCGTTAGCCGTTTCATGACTGCATTATGCAGTCATTTTGCGTGGAGGCGCCAACTGCCGCGCCGGGCTCCCGAGCAGGTTCATGGAGCGCCAGCGCATCCGGAGTCGCTACCTTCAAATCAGCAATGCGCTCAGACGGGATTCACGACGGGCGCTGGCTTTGCGGGAGCCGATCCCTCCGCTTCCATCCGGAACTCCAGCAGGAACTGGGTGAGAGGGTGGAGGTCGTCGGCCTGTGCGAGGGCCTTGAGGCGGTTCGTGCCGACTTTCCCGTTGAGCACCGCGAGGGAGCGGATCAGGGGGTTGGTCGATTCGAGGCACGTGTGGGGATTCGAGTGAATGTACTCGAAGCATGCCTCAAACAGTTGCTCCCTCGTGAACTCGCCGGGCTCAACGAGGCACCCCTCGTGCCGATCGCCCGGTTCGATGGTGGGCTGACCCCACCGGTTCGTCGCTGCTCCTTTGGCCTGATACGTTGGCCACTGGAGCAGGCTCTGCATGTCCGCGCGATCCTTGCCGTCGAACGCAATCCAGCCACGGCCACACTTGCACGTCGTGTAGCTGCTGTAGGTCGTACCGTGCACCGTCACCCGCCCTCGCACGCTGTCGGCGAAGCTGTCCTCAACCAGCTTGCGGACCTTGCTCCATCTCATTGTCAGCAGTGTACTCGACCACGGCGCCGATCCTCAGCACCCGGCGCACACCTGTTCTAAACTGGATCGGGATGCCCACGATACCGTCTACCATCAGCGACAAGCTCCGCAGGCAACTGGCGGCGTTGCCCTCGCGCCCGGGCGTGTACATCATGCGCAACGCCGACGGGCGGGTGATTTACGTCGGCAAGGCGGCGAGGCTCAACAGCCGCGTGCGCTCCTACTTCGGGTCTCCCCAGGGGATGGAGCCGAAGACCCGCGCGCTGCGTGAACAGATCGACGACTTCGAGTACATCATCGTCAACAGCGCGGGTGAGGCGCTGCTCCTCGAAGCGACGCTGATCAAGCGCCACCAGCCGTTCTTCAACATCCGGCTGAAGGACGACAAGCGCTACCCCTACCTGAAGGTCGACGTCCAGAACCCCTGGCCGCGCGTCTACATCACCCGGCGCATCGAGAAGGACGGGGCGAAGTACTTCGGCCCCTACGCCAGCGCCAGCTCCGTGCGCGCGACCCTCGACCTGGTGAAGAAGCTCTTCCCCTGGCGGAGCTGCACGAAGGAGATCACGGGCAGGGACGCGCGCCCCTGCCTCGACTACTACATCAAGCGCTGCATCGCGCCGTGCACAGCCTTCTGCACGAAGGAGGAGTACGACGAGGTCATCGACCAGGTCATCCTCTTCCTCGAGGGCAAGTCCGAGGACGTCATCGACCGCCTCCACGACCAGATGCGCGAGGCCTCCGAGCGCATGGAGTACGAACGCGCGGCGATGATCCGTGACCAGGTCCGCTCCATCGAGCGCACCGTCGAACGCCAGCTCGTGCAGACGACCAAGAAGGAAGACCTCGACATCTACGGCATGTCGCGCCACGGCGACCAGGCGTGCGTGCAGGTGTTCTTCATCCGCGGCACCCACATGATCGGCCGCGACAACTTCATCCTCGAAGGCGTGACTGGCGAGACGGATGCGGCCGTGCTGACGAACTTCCTCCTTCAGTTTTACGAGAGCGCGCAATACATCCCAAAGCTGCTGGTCGTGCCCATCGACCCCGAGGAGAGGGAGACGATGGAGGAGCTGCTGAGCGAGAAGCGCGGCTCGCGGGTGGAGGTGCGGCTGCCGGAGCGCGGCGAGAAGCGCCGCCTGGTGGCGCTCGCGAACGACAACGCCCGTGAAGCGCTCGAGCTCATGCGCATCCGCTGGCACGCCGACACCACCAAGACCCAGCAAGCCCTCGACCAGCTCACGGAGGAGCTCTCCCTGCCCTGCCCTCCCCGCCGCATCGAGTGCTACGACAACTCGAACATCCAGGGCAGCAGCCCGGTCTCGAGCATGGTCGTGTTCGAGGACGGCAAGCCGAACCCCAGCCAGTACCGCCGCTTCAAGGTCAAGACGGTCGTGGGCGCGGACGACTTCGCGACCATGGCGGAGGTGCTGCGGCGGCGCTTCCTCCGTGCTCGCGCCACGGACGTGTCGGCTCACCGCGGAGACGCGGAGAGCGCGGAGGTTGGTCTGGGCGCCGACCAGCCGACCACGGAGAATCCCGGCTGGGAGCCCGCGGAAGCCCTCACCCCCAACCCCTCTCCCGACTTCGCGGGAGAGGGGAGTGCAGTGTCGCCGGCATCGAACGGAAGTGGCGATCGGGAAGTCACTCAGTCCTCAGTCCTCAGTCCTCAGTCCTCTGATGACGCCTGGGCGCTCCCCGACCTCGTGATCATCGACGGCGGCAAGGGGCAATTGGCGGCGGCCGTACAGGTTATGCGCGAGATGGGGGTGCATCACATCCCGACCGTCGGGCTGGCCAAGCGCTACGAGGAGCTGTTCGTGCCGGATGAGGACGAGCCCATCGTCCTGCCGCGCGGGAGCGAGGCGCTCTACCTGGTGCAGCGCGTGCGCGACGAGGCGCACCGCTTCGCCATCACCTTCCACCGCCAGGTGCGGGGCAAGGCGGCCACTCAGAGCGCGCTCGACACGATCGCCGGCATTGGCCCCAAACGAAAGAAGGCGCTCCTCAAGAAGTTCGGCTCCGTCAAAGCCATCCGCGAAGCCGACCTCGATGAGATCGCGAGCACCGTCGGCTTCACGCGTGCACTCGCGGAGAAGGTGAAAGAGGGCGTCTGACCGCACGCCGACCGCAGGGCTGGCGTAGGATTCGCCCAGCCTGAGCGTGGGAGCACCCGTGACATCCGAACGCTTCGGTGGCGTTTGCGCCGTGCTGGTTGGCGCCCTCTTCATCGCCGGTCTTGCCTTCCTCGACCTTCCCGGCCACGACGACGGCGAAGCGCGGCTCAACGAGTTCTACGGCGATAGCGGGAACCGCGTCCGAGTGTTGCTCGGGGCGTTTTCGTGGGCGCTTGCCGGGATCGCACTCCTGGGTCTGGGCGCGGTGCTTACCTCCCGAGCGGAGCGCGGCGGCGCTTCGGCTGTGCTCACACGCCTCATGCTGATGGCCTGTGCTGTCTCGGCTGTGCTCCTGATGGGTGCAGGAGCCGCACAAGTGCCCACGTACGCGCTCTCCATCGACGCCTTCGACGAGCCGGAATCGGAACTGACGCGGGCGACGATCCCGCACATCGGCTACAGCCTGCTGCTGTTTTCGATGCTCGGCGCTGCAGCGTTCATCGCATCGGTCGCGGCTGCCATTCGTGGCACGGCGATGTTGCCAGCATGGACAGGCTGGCTAGGCTTTAGTGCGGCGGGGTTGCTTGTGCTCAGCATCATCTTCATGCCCATGTTTGCGTTGCCGGTTTGGGCCGTGGCAATGGGTGTAGTCCTGTTGCGAGCGCCTGCTGTCGTCGGTCCCCGGCCTGGCGTAGTGTTGAGCACGTGAAGCCATACGCACTGAAGTGGGGTGAGGGGCGGACGTGGGAGCCCTATGGGCCGGGGTTCGCGGTCAAGGCCGGGAGCTACGAGTCGCAGGGCGGACTCGTGTTCATCGAGTACGCGACCCGGAAGGGTGAGGAGCCGGGCCGCCACACCCACGACGGCGAAGACGAGATCTTCTACGTGCTCAAGGGCGAGGTCGAGTTCTCCTGCGGCGACGAGACGTTCCGCGTGGGCGAGAACGGCTTCGTCTTCCTCCCGCGGAACATCGAGCACGGCTACACCATCCTCAACGACGGCGAGGCGCGACTCCTGGTCGTCGTGGCGCCGCCACGCTGGGGCGAGAGCATCGAGGCGGAGGGCGAGCCCATCTCCGAGATGGCGAAGGCGGAGTGGGCGCGGCGGAACCGGACCTAGTCCGAATAGAAGAACGGCTCGAGCTTTTCGGGCGAGCCCCGGCGGGCGAGGTCTTCCCCTTCAAGCGCCAGGCCCACAACCTCGCGCAGGTTGTGGACCACCTCGTCGAGGCTAGAACCCTGTGTCACGGCATTGAGCTCCGAACACTCAGCAACGAAGCCTGACTGTTCGCCCGGGCGGATGACTGCATGAATCGTGTGCTGCACGAGGTCAGTTTACGCTATCGACTCATGAGGTTCCTCGCTCTCGGCGACTCCTACACCATCGGCGAGGCTGCCGAGCCTGCGGAGCGGTGGCCAGAACAACTCGCGGAGATGCTGCGCACGCGCGGCGTCAACATCGAGGTGATCGAAATCGTCGCTGCCACCGGGTGGACCACGGACGAGCTCAGCGCCGCCATCGACGCGGTGCGACCTACCGGGCCTTATGACCTCGTGTCGTTGCTCATCGGCGTGAACAACCAGTACCGGGGGCGAACGGTTGAGGAGTATCGGCGCGAATTCGGACAACTCCTGGAGCGGGCCGTTGACCTGGCGGGAGGCGAGCCCGGGCGCGTGATCGTGCTTTCGATCCCGGACTGGGGCGCGACGCCCTTCGCGGAGGGACGCGACCGGGCGCAGATCGCCCGCGAGATCGACGGCTTCAACGCCCTGAACCGCGAGGCAGCGACCTCGACTGGCGCGCGCTACGTCGATGTCACACCCGTGTCGCGGGAGGCGGCGACCGATCCCGCGCTCGTCGCGCGCGACGGGCTGCACCCGTCGGGCGAGCAGTATCGACGATGGGCGGAACTGGTCCTGCCTGCCGCGCTCCTCGCCCTGGGCACTCCGCCCTCCTAAATCAAACCTCTCAGAACGAGGCTGAGCCCGTACAGCGCGATGATCGTCCCTGGACCGCCGAACAGCCCCGCGGCGACGATCGCGGGCAGCCGGGAGCTCTGCCGGGCGACCACGCGGTAGCTGGCCACAGCAGTGACGATGAGCCCGAGCCCCACGACGACGAAGATGATGCCAATGATGACGAGCGTCATGGGGGGAGAATAGTCGCCCGCGGCATGGAAGCGGCCCCAGGGAACGTTGCGCGGCCGGTAACCAGCAGATCGGTTCGTAACGTACTGGTAATCGACGCGCCCATCGCAATGGGCTACTGTCGTAGCAGGTGACGGGTGATGGCTGACCGCATCGAACGGGAAATCGAAGAGATCCTTGAACGGCTCGACAACGAGCTCCCCGGCGGTGCGCTTCCCGATGAGAAAAAGCCGATCTCGATCATGCAGCGTCGCCAGCAGGCCACCCAGAAGCAAGCCGCCCGGGTTCCTCGCGCACCTCGCCAGAATCCACTCAAAGGCATCACACCGGCCCACCTGCTCTTCTTGGGCGCGGGGCTCACGGTCGGGGGGTTCCTGCTCTCGGGAGCGTTCGGCGGACTGATCTGGCTCTCGATGGCTGGTGTGATCCTCTTCATCGCCGCGTTTATCTGGTCGCTCACCCGCACCACGACCGCCGGGGCGGAGGGCTCCTCCAACTACCAGCCGCCAAAGGGCGTCTTCTGGCGCGATCGGTACATCGAATACGATCCGCCGAACGGGTCGGTGTGGTCCAGGCTTAAGAGGCGTTTCCGTCGCTGAGCCGCTTTCCCGCGCATTACGACGCCCTCTCGTACGCTCGTTGTGTGAAAGTTCGCGCGCTTTCGATGGCGCTGATCCTCCCAGTCCTCCTCTTTGCGTGCGCCGACCGCGATGACTCGGGCGATTCCCCGACCGCAACCGCCACGGGGGGACAGGCCACGTCCGTGCCCAGCGGCGTGCCCGGCAGCCCTACCCCAAACGGCTCCGTAGGCGCGACAGGTCCCGCCGAATTCGAAGGCGCTCGTGCGCTCGAGCACGTACGCGTCCTCTCTGAGGAGATTGGCCCCCGAGTTTCGGGGACCGAAGGTGAGGACGAGGCCGCGGAGTACCTTGCGCAGCAGTTCCGGTCCTACGGCTACGACGTCGAGCTCATGGACTTCACGTTCAGCGGCGACCGTTTCAACCGCGTCGGATCCGTGCAGGAAGGCGATGCCACGTACGAGGCGCTCGCACTTGTGGGTAGCGCGAGCGGAAAGCTAAGCGCGCCCGGGGTCTGGGTCGGAGTGGCAGACGATGCGGGCATCGGTGGCCGCGACCTGGACGGCATGATCGCGGTGGCGTCGCGCGGGACGATCCCGTTTGCGGAGAAGTATGAGAAGGCGAAGGACGCCGGCGCCTCTGCGCTGATTATCGTGAATAACGCTTCCGGGCCGGTCAGCGGCGACCTGCGGCGCGAGGCGAGCATCCCCGTGGTAGCCGTCGCTGGCGAAGCTGAGACGAATCTCAAGGAGGCGGCCGAGGCTGGCGACACCATCACCCTCGACGCACCCGGGGGTGATGCCACTGAGGCGGTCAACGTCATCGCCCGGCCCGCGAGCGGCGCGACCTGTACCGTGCTCGTAGGCGGGCATCACGACACCGTCCCCGCGGCGCCGGGCGCGAACGACAACGCCAGCGGCACGGGCACAATCGTGGAGCTGGCGCGCGCCTTCGCCGCGGACGGCACCCTCGACCCGGGACTCTGCTTCGCGACGTTCGGAGCGGAGGAGTCCGGCCTGTACGGCAGCCAGGAGCTTGCGAACCGCCTGCAGGACGCGGGGGAGCTGCCGGAGTTCATGGTGAACATCGACGTCGCCGGCATTGGCAATGGCGTCGCCGTTACGGCGACCACAGGGCTGGGCCAGCAGGTGCTCGAATTCGCGGACGAACTGGACATCGAGGCGCGGCTCGCGGAGCTGCCCGCCAACACCGGTAGCGACCACGCCAGCTTCCGGCAACTCGGTGTCGAGGTGGTGTTCATCTGGTCGGATGGCGATTTTCCCACGATCCACACGCCCGAGGATCAGTTCGAAGACATCCAGGTCGAAGAGTTGGAGCGTGTGGGCGACTTGAACATGAAGGTCATCGAGGACCTGGTTGCCCGGGGGTAGGAGCGCCCATAGCATGACCGGCATGGGGACACGAGGGGGCTTCGGTCTGCTCTGCGCGGCGCTCGCGGGGGCACTCCTCGTGGCGTGCGGCGGAGGCGGCGGAGACGATGACGGCCAGGGCGAGCGCGTGACGGACCCCGCGGAGGTGCCGAGCTCCACGCCAATCAGCGCGGGCCAGCCACAGAAGTACGAGATTCACCAGGACGGCAGCCTTGTGATCACTGGCGGCGGTCCCACGGTCACGGGCACCGTCACCGGGGGCGCGACGCCCGGCACCGGGAGCGGCTACACGGTAGTGTCGGGCGACACGTGCGGCGCCATTGCGTCAGCGCACGGGATCACGGCCGACGAGCTGATCGCGGCGAACCGCGCGGCCATCAATGCGGATTGCACCAACCTCCACGAGGGAGATGAGCTGAAGATCCCGGGAGCGAGCGGCGCGACGGCCACGCCGCGTTCCACCGGTGGCGGAGTCGCCACCACAACGCCGCGCGCGGGCAGCCGCACCTACACAGTGGAGTCCGGGGACACGTGTTCCGACATCGCCGCGAACCAGGGTGTGTCGGTCGATGATCTGATCGAACTGAACGACCTGGACCCGGGCTGCACGAACCTGCAGAACGGCCAGGTGCTGCAAATTCCGGGGTAGGGCTAGACGCCGACCAGCTCGTGCTCGGAGACGGGAGCCGTGGGGGCTGGCTCGGACTCGAGCAGGGCGGACACCCGGTCGAGTGGGACGCCGACTGCGCGCGCGGCGTCGACGATCGTGTAGTCGTAGAACTCACGGGTGAGGCCGACGGCGGAGAGCCGCGCGGTAGCTCCCGGATGCGTGCGCATCGCCTCGTATAAGGATGCATTGAGCGGGAATCGCGGTGCGGACATACGCAAAACCTCCCATCTCAGCTCGCCACTCCGGTATGACGGCGATTGAACGAGGATACCCCCGATGCCCCAGCGGGCAACCCCCTACTCCTAAACGTTCACGGTATTGCGATTTGGCTGCGGGGGCCGTTGGGACAGCAGACGGCCCCCGCGTGGACAGCGGTCCCAGGGGGCGGGATCCACGTGCGACGATTCTCGCACTCGACCGTATCGCGATCGTTTCCGCGCTATGAAGACGATGTTTCGGGCTCCGTAGGGCGCTTCATTGCTCCGAATGAACGCAGACACTCGATGAGGTCCGCGCCCCAGGCGAACCTCCCGGCATCGGCCCAGCCGCCCGCCCCAAGCTGGTGCGCCCACTGCGCGGGCGCCGGTGTGGGGTCAGTGCAGGAGGTGCCAGCGGCGTAGTAGAGATACGTATCCCAGGCGAGTTGTCCCTCCCCACCAACCGCGGTGGCGAATGCCGCCGCGCACCGCCGCTCGCCATCCCAAAAGTGCTGTCCGTTCAGCTCACGTTCCATCCTCTCGGCAGCGGCGCGGGAGTCCGAATCCAGCATCGGCACCCAGACGAAGCAGATCGGTTCGGGAAGCAGCTTTCGCGCCTCACGGGCGCCGAACTGGCACGGCGCTCAGGTCGGCGATACAAGGACGACCAGCTTGGCACTCGAAGAATTGGCTTCGAAGGCGGCCTGCGGCGGGGCGAGGTCGCGGAGCGTGAGCATTTCAGGTCACCTTCACGGCTGCGAGCTCCGCGAGCACCTCGGCCGTATGCTCGCCGAGCTTCGGCGCCGGGCGGCGCAGCTCCCACGGCGTCGCGCTGAACATATACGGCGCTCCGGGCATCATCACCGGCCCGACCGTGCCTTCCCCGGTGGTCTCCACGAAGAACCCACGGTCGTGCAGGTGCGGGTCGGCAAGCGTCTCGTCCGGCGAGCGGACGACCCCCCACGATTGGTCTCGCTCCTGACCGCCGCGGTAGACGTAGTCGGCGTCGTGAGCGGCTATGAAACGGCGAACTTCCGCGTTGATCTCCGCCGCCTCGGGCGAGCCGCGGCCGGGCTGGCGAGCCTGGGGACTGTCGAAGCGCTCCTCGTCGAGCTGCATCCCGAAGCCGCTGGCCTGCATCCACTCCTTCAGCCGTCGCCAGCTCGTGTTGTCCCGCCCGATGCCGAAGAGGATGAGGTCGCGGCCATCGCCGGCCTTGAACAGCCACGGCTCCGTGCGTTGCGCGGAAGCATGGCGGCCGGTCTGCCGGACCACGTCCTGGCGCTTGTAGAGCCAGTACGGCATCCCGACCTCAACGGTCTGCGAGAGGCACTCGTGCATCGAGCAGTCGATGAACTGGCCCTCCCCGGCGGTGTCCCGGTGGAGGAGGGCGGCGAGGATGCCCATGACCGCGTGGTGGCAGGCGGTGTTGTACCCCTGGTCGCCGTGGCCCCGGATCGGTGGCGCGCCAGGCGCGTCCTCCGCGTCGTAACCGTTCATCGCCATCGGGCCACCGAGCGCGAGCGCGACCAGGTCGGAGGAGTGGTAGTCCTTCCACGGGCCTGTCTGGCCGAAGGGGGTAATGGAGCAGTGAATCAGGACTGAGGACTGAGGACTGAGGACTGAGTGGGACAGCCCCAAGCGGTCCATCCTCCCCGGCGCGCGGTCATCGAGCAGCACGTCCGCCCTCAGAATGAGCTGCCGAACGACCTCCAGGTCATGAGAGTAGGGGTCGGCTGCGCCGACCCTGTGCCGGCTGTCATCGGGCTCGTAATCCAGCACCACAGAGCGCTTGTTCGTGTTGTGGTACCAGAAGTTGAGCGACCGGTCCGGCCCCGGGATGTCACGCGCGAATGGCCCCACCCGCCGCGCGTTCGAACCCTCCGGCGGCTCCACCTTGATGACGTCGGCGCCGAGGTCAGCGAGCAACTTGCCCGCGTACTGCCCCAACTCGTCGCACAGCTCCACCACCCGCAACCCCGCGAGAGGTCCGAGGACTGAGGACTGAGGACTGAGTGCTTCGCTCACAGCACGACCTCCGCCTCACGACCAGGCGTACTCCCCCTCTCCACGGCCGCGTGGAGAGGGGGCCGGGGGGTGAGGCGTTTCACATCAGCACCCCCGCGACTTCGTGCTCGTCGATCTCCGCTTCGGACATGCCGAGCACATCCGCCAGCACCCCGCGCGTGTCCTGCCCGAGTATCGGGCCGGATGTGCGCAGCGTGCCCGGCGTCGCGGACAGCTTCGGTGTGACGCCGTCGTATTCGGTGTCGCCCATCTCCGCGTGGGAGAGGGTGTGCCACCAGTCGCGGCTGGCGAGCTGGGGGTCGCGCTCGAAGCGGTCGCTCGCCTTCTGCACCGCCCCCGCACGTACGCCCGCGGCCTGCAGGATCTCCATCGCTTCGTAGTCGTCGAGCTCGCTCGTCCAGGCCTCGATGCGGGCGTCGAGCTCGTCCTGCTGCGCGAGGCGGCCTTCGTTCGTGTCGAAGCGCTTCTCATGCGCCCAGTCCGGGTCGTCCATCGCGCGGGTGAGGGCGAGCCACTCGGCGTCGTTCATGACCGCGATAGCGATCCAACGGTCATCGCCGGCGCAGGCATAGGTGTTGTGGGGCGCGACCCGCGGCTCCCACGCCCGGTTCCCCGGCGGATGGCCCTCCTGGCGCCAGCTCCGCCCGTTCACGGTGGCATCGAGCACCGCGGGGCCGCCGAGGATGATGCCCGCCTCCACCTGGGAGATGTCGATGTGCTGGCCCTCGCCCGTGAGCTTGCGATGGTGGAGGGCGGCCATGATTGCGATGGCGCCGTAGTAGCCGGCGGTGTGGTCCATGTAGCTGTAGCCCCAGCCCGCGGGCGGCTTGCCCGGCAGGCCCGACATGTAGGTCAGGCCGCTGAGCGCCTGCGCGGTGGGACCCCAGGTGGTAAACGCCTTGTCCCGGCCCGAGTGCCCGAAGCCGGAGATGGAGCAGTAGATGATGTCCTCGCGAATCTCCTTGAGTTGCGGGTAATCGAGCCCCCACGACTCCATGATCCCGCTCGAAAAGTTCTCCACGACCACGTCGCTCTCCGCGATCAGCCTCTTGAGCAGGTCCATACCCATCGGGTGCCGCGCGTTCAGCAGGATGCTCTTCTTGTTGCGGTTGAAGTAGTTGAAGAACCCCGAGTTGTTGAGGGTCGGGGTGTCGCCCACGATGGGTCGCCCGAGGCGGATGGCATCGACCGCCTGCCCGTGCTCGACGCGGATGACCTCCGCCCCGAAGTCCGCCAGCACCCGCGTCGCCGTCGGCCCCGCGATGATCCACGTCAGGTCACACACACGCACGCCGGCGAGGGGTAGGGCTGCCATGGGTTGGATGATACAGGGAGGTTGAGAGGTTGGGAGGTTGGGCGCCCGGGATTCAGGCAGGCGCTCCTGACCGCCGCGCCACGACGTCCTGCACGAGATCCCAGCGGTTCTTCCAATCCGTCAGATCGCCAATCCTGATTGCATGGTGAAACGAACGAGGATTTCTGGGCTTTATACCCCCGTGCTTGTCCAGATAAGCCGCGTAGCGGAGGCAAACCAGTTCCTGAACCTCGGCGAGCGTCGCAACGTAGTAGTCAGGGCTGTCACCGGTCAGCGAAACGAAGACCCAGATGTCGCACGGCGCCTGGGCAGCCTTCGGGCCGACCACGCGTTGCACGAGATCCTCGCCTAGTTCGATGTCGACCAGCTGACTCGCATTACTGAGCTGCCAGTCTCCTCCAAGGATGGTCTTGACCTGGACAGTCGCAGCCCTGCCTTCGGAATCCAGCGCTACCATGTCATAGTCCGGAACCGCATCTGAGAATGTCGCTGCAAGGAAACCTCGCCGACACAGCTCCGCCGCCACGAAGTACTCCCCAGCCTGCTTTGTCAGCTGAGTGGACCAAGAGCGAGCCACGGACGACATGCTGGGTGACTAGACCTAGCCGCGCAACTACTCCAGTTGTTCTCGCCTCCCGCTGACCGCGGTCGTAAGGTTCCCCCATGCCCGACTCCCTCGTCCACCTCACCCTCGACGGTCCCGTCGCCACCGTCACCCTCGACTCGCCGCACAACCGGAACGCGTTGAGCCGCCAGCTCTTCGCCGACCTCGAGCGGCAGGTGAACGCGGCCATCGCCGCCCCCACCTCGCGAGTGGTAGTCATCACCGGCACGGGCACGGTCTTCTGCTCCGGCGCCGACCTCAAGGAGCAGCGCGAGGCGAACGAGCGTGGCGAGCAGACGGGGCCGGGCGCCCTGGTCCCCATCCTCGAGGCAATCATGGATGCGCCGAAGCCTGTCATCGCCCGCGTGAACGGGGCGGCGCGGGCGGGCGGCGTCGGGCTCCTCGCCGCCTGCGACATCGCGGTCGCCATCGACACCGCCACGTTTGCCTTCAGCGAGGTCCGCATCGGCGTCGCCCCGGCTGTCATCTCCGTCGTGGTCATCCCGCGGATGGGGCTGGTGAAGTCGCGGGAGTTGATGCTCACGGGGAACACCTTTGATGCGGCTGAGGCTATGCGGAGTGGGCTGCTGAATGCGGTCGCGCCCGCCGATGGGCTGGATGCGGCCGTTGCGGCGTATGTGGATGCGTTCCTGGCCGCGGCGCCGGGCGCGCTGGCGGAGACGAAGGCGATACTTCGGCGCGTGCCGGGCATGTCTTCGGACGAGGCGTTTCCGTATGTCTCCGAGCTGTCGGCGCGGCTGTTTGCAGGCGAGGAGGCGCTGGAGGGATTCACGGCTTTCGCTGAGAAACGGCCGCCGCGGTGGGCGGAGCGGGGCTGACGCTGGGCGATTGGCGATGGGCCCTGGTCCGCAGGGGCCTCGACCACCTCGATCCGGTACGATTTGGACATTCCAATTCCGAGGTAGATCCATGCCTGAGACCGCGACCCTGAAGGTCGGCGACGAGGCTCCCGATTTCGAGCTCCCGTCCAACCCCATGGGCGAGAAATTCAAGCTGAGCGACTACCGCGGCAAGAACGCCGTCGTCATCAACTTCGTGCCCGCGGCGTTTTCGCCGGCGTGCAGCAACCAGGTGCCTCTGATCGAGCAGAAGCGCGCTGAGTTCGAAATTCAGGGGGCCATCCCGGTCGTGATCTCCAGCGACGGGCCGTGGGCGATGCAGGCGTGGAGGCAGCAACTCGGGGTGGGCTATCCCCTACTGAGCGACTTCTTCCCGCTCGGCGAGACCGCCCGCAAGTACGGCGTTCTCATCGAGCCGCGAATGGTCGCGAACCGGGTCGTGGTCGTGGTCGACAAGCAAGGGAAGATCGCCTGGATTCAGAAGGCCGAGAAGATCTCCGAGATGCCCGACTACGACCCGGTGATGGCCTGCTCGAAGGGCTAGAGGCGATGACGAACCGTGTCATCCGGACGACACTCACTCCCCCTCTCCACGTCAGTGGAGAGGGGGGCGGGGGGTGAGGTGCACGCCGTCCAACTGATCCAGCAGGAGTTCGCGAACGCGCACCACGCGCTGCGCGAAGACATGGCCGAGGTGCCGCCGGACTGGCTCTTCTGGCAGCCGGAGCCGGGGCTCAACCACATCGGCTTCCTCTTCTGGCACCTGGTGCGGGATGAGGACACGGTCGTGAGCTGGGTGACGCACCAGCCGGAGCTATGGGTCTCCGCGGGCTGGCACGAACGCCTCGGGATGGACGCGCAGGAACAGGGAACCGGCCTCGACCCGGCCACGATGGCGGAGTTCCGCTACGACCCCGCCGTGTTCCATCAATATGCGGAGGCCGTCTGGGCGAGGACGGGGCCGTCGCTGGAGAAGCTCACCGAAGAGGACCTCGACCGCGCCGCGTGGAAGGACTCGCCCTGGAACATCGGCCAGCAGCTCGTGGAGGGCAGCCTCTGCCACGCGTGGGTGCACCTGGGGGAGATCCGCTACGTGATGGGCCTGCGCGGATGGAGATTTCGCGAATAACCTGCGTAACTTCTTGACAGCCGGTGTATAACGGCGGTGACAGGAGCGCGCCTCCACGCGCTCATTGGCGAGGGGAGCCCCTCGCCTAACGCGAGGGGAACCCCGGCACGGCCGGCAAAAACGATAGGGGTGGTTGGCGAACCACCCCTTCGTTGTGCCCGCTATCTCCCCTCTCCACGAGCGCGTGGAGAGGGGCCGGGGGTGAGGGGTTAGTCGAAGATGATGACGGAGCGGTTGACCTCGCCGTTCTTGAGGGCGTCATAGGCTTCGTTGATCTGGTCGAGCTTGTAGCGGCGGCTGATGAGCTCGTCGATCTTGAGGCGCTTCTGGCGGTACAGCTCCATGAGCCAGGGCATGTCGACCGTCTGGCGGGTGCTGCCGTAGAAGCTGCCGCCGATCGACTTCTCGGTGATGAAGAACTCCGCGCCGGGCACGCTCACGGACTGTCCGACCGGGATCATCCCGATGACGTACGCGTGACCGCCCTTCTTGAGCATCTGCCAGCACTGCTCCGCGGTCTTCGAGAGGCCGATGGCCTCGAAGGCGAAGTCCACGCCGCCGCCGGTCATCTGCTGGACCTGCTGGACTGCGTCACCGGACGAGGCGTCGACGACATCGGTCGCCCCGAACTGCTTCGCCGCCGCCAGCTTGTTCTCGAGCAAGTCGACGGCAATGATGCGGGCCGCGCCGGCCAGGGCCGCGCCCTGGATGACGTTGAGGCCGACGCCGCCGGCGCCGATGACCGCGACGGTCGAGCCGACCGGCACCTTCGCCGTGTTCGAAACGGCGCCGACACCCGTCATGACGCTGCAGCCAACCAGCGCCGCCACTTCCAGGGGCACGTCGTTGGGCACGTGCACGAGGGCATTCTCGTGGACGACCTGGCGCTCTGCGAAGGCGGACATGTTGGCGAACTGGAGCATCGGCTGGCCGTTCAGCTTGATGCGGCCCATGCGCCCGAGCGCCTGGCTGTTGCCGCAGAGGTAGGGCTTGCCGACCGTGCAGAAGTCACAGGCGCCACAGGAAGCCACGAAAGCGACCACGACGCGGTCGCCGGGCTTCACGCGCGTGACATTGCTGCCGACCGTCTCGACGACGCCGGCGGACTCGTGGCCGAGGACCACCGGTGTCGGGTAGGGGTAGTCGCCCGTCATGAAGTGGAGGTCGGAGTGGCAGACGCCGCTGGCGGCCGTCTTGACGACGACCTCGTTCGCGGCCGGCGCATCGATGTCGATGTTCTCGATGACGAGCGGCTGCTTGGCTGCGTACATAACCGCGGCCTTTGCGGTGGTGGTGCCAGCCGGAGGCGGCGCGGTGGTAGGTGAAGTCACGTTGGGTGTTCCTCCTCAGAAACGTGGGCACGGGGATTGTTTGCCGAACGGTAGATCGTGTCAACGTGGGGCGAGGAGCTCAGTCCCAGCGCGAACGTCAGTGAGCATGCGATGGTCATTCGGCCCGAGGTCGTCCGCCGTCTAACCGGGGTGCGAGAACCGGGAGCCGCTCAGCAGGGCAGCCGCATCTCGTCCCGGTGCAGGAACCGTCGCTGGCTCGTGTCCCGGTTCCGCTCGTGCCATCGCTCCCACCCCACCGCCAGCCAGAGGGCGCCGAGACAGAGCAGCCCACCGAAGACCATGTCGAAGAAGTAGTGGTTGCCGGTGATGACAATGGACCACCACATGAGGCCGGAGAAGGCGGCAGCGGCTGCACGGATCCAGGGTGACTTCCACACCCACCAGACACCGATCACTACCACCAGGTTCCAGCCGTAATGGAACGAAGGCAGCGCCGCATACCAGTTCGTGAGCGGCCCGGGGCGCGGCCTGCGCTCGCCCGCGAACGTATCGATCATGCCGATGTCGAAGCCGTTCTCGGCCATTAGCCGCGGCGGTGTGACCGGGATGAGGTGGTAGAACGGGATGCCGAGGAACATCGAGATGATGAGCGCGTTGCGGATGACCCGGTGCTTCCGCCGGTCCGAATGGAACAGAAAGAAGCCGAAGACAGCCAGGAAGGGGAAGTGCAGGTTCAGGTAAACAAAGTTGCCGAGGTCCACCGCCGCCTGCGATTGCAGGGCCTCGCGTTGCCACGCGGGTTCCCAGAAGACCCCTAGCGACCTTTCGAGGTCAACGATGTGCATCGCGTTTTCCGTGGCGAGCTCCGGGCGGTCCACGGCGAGGCCGCGCAACAGGAAGTACACCGCGAAGAAGACGAGGAAGACGCTCAGCTCGATGCCGTAGAGCGCGAGCGACTTCGCGATTGGCGTGAAGCGCTCGCCCCACGGCTGGAATTCGTTCTCGCGGACGGCCATCGGGAACATCTTTGCCAGATGCTTGAGTGCGGGGGAACCCGGTGACGGGAACTGAGATGGTTCCGACAGCGTGACGCGACTACCCGGCCATCCATGACGCCGCCGCCGTCCGTGCCTGTAGACTGCGCCCACATCAGATTCGGACGGGGAGGCAGTCAGGCATGGACATCAAGGGTGGCGTGGTCATTGTCACGGGGTCGGCGACGGGCGTGGGGGCGGCGGCGGCGAAGATGTTGGCGGGCAAGGGCTGCAACGTCGTCATCAATTACACGAAGAGCGAAGCCGAGGCCAAGGAGACGCAGGCGGAGTGCGAGGCGCTGGGCGTGCAGACCCTCCTCTGCCAGGCGGACGTTTCGAAGGACGAGGACTGCCGCCGCATGGCGAACACCGCCATCGAGAAGTGGGGGCGCATCGACGGGCTCATCAACAACGCCGGCACCACGCACTTCGTGAACCACGCCGACCTCGAGGGATTGACCTCCGACGACTTCCAGCGGATCTATGCCGTCAACGTCATCGGCCCCTACCAGATGACACGCGCCGTTGTCCCGCAGATGAAGTCCCAGGGCCGCGGCGCCGTCGTGAACGTGTCATCGATCGCGGGCGTGATGGGTGTGGGCAGCTCGATCGCGTACACAGCGTCGAAGGGTGCCCTGAACACGATGACGCTGAGCCTCGCGCGCGCCCTGGGGCCGGAGATTCGCGTGAACACGATTTGCCCCGGCTTCATCCAGGGCCGCTGGCTGCGTGGCGGGCTCGGGGATGAGGTCTACGAGGCTTCGAAGGCGCACCAGGAGCGCACCACGCCCCTGCGCAAGGCCGGCACGCCCGAAGACATGGCCCAGGCGGCAGTCTGGTTCATCGAGGGCGCGGACCTCATCACGGGCGAGATCCTGATCGTGGACGCCGGCGCGCACCTCGGGGCGGCGCCGCTGATTGCGCGCTGAAGTTGGCGATCCGGAGCGGGCGACCCAACCGCTCCTTTACAGTCGCGGCTCTGATTTGATCGCGCGGAGCCAGACGTGGCCCTCCTCCATGCCGACGAGCGGGCCCCAGAAGCGCTCGCAGATGTACTGGGTCCTGTTGCTGCGGTTCGCGAGCGCGTCCAGGATGCGGCCCGTGACGCGGCGGGCGCGATTGTGGCTGGGCAGCCATACGCTCCCGCTGTAGGGTTTCTCCGCGTTCAGGCTGAAGGTGATGCGGCGGCGAACGACCCGGAACTGCGCGGTGTGGTAATAGCCGAACAGCACACCCTGGAGCGTCTCCGGGGCAAAGTACTCGAACGTCTCCATGGTGAGAGCGCGGCGGTGCGTGGGGTCGGTCCATGCGGTATGGAGCGAGCTCGCGTGTGGGAAGCGGAAGTAGACGAGCGCATCGTGCCTGGAGATGCGCCAGATCTCGGCCATGAACGCGGGCAGGTCGTCGAGGTGCTCCACGATATGCGACGCGTAGACGCGGTCGGCGCAAGAATCCCGGAACGGGGTGCGCGTCACGTCGCCGAGGATGTCGACGGAGCCCGGAATGGGGGCGATATCGAGGCCGATCGCCCCCGCGTGCTTGCGCATGCCACAACCGAGGTCGATGGCGACCCCCTCACCCCCCGACCCCCTCTCCCCGCTTCGAGCGGAGAGGGGGAGACGGTCGGCAGTCGTATCGTCGGAAGTCGTGGTCACGGAAGGGGATTATAGAGGCGGTCAGGCCTCAGGACTCAGGACTCGCCGTCGGTCCATGGGCGGTGTCGCGGTGGATGATGCGGGCGGGGATGCCGACGGCGGTGCAGTTGTCCGGCACGTCGCACATGACGACGGCGTTGGCGCCGATCCGGGCGTTGTGGCCGATGGTGATCGGCCCGAGGAGCTTCGCGCCCGTGCCGATGAACACGAAGCGGCCAATCGTGGGCGCGCCGAACGTCTGCTCCTCGAGCGCCCCGCCGGTGTCCAGCCCGATCGTCACGAACGGTGAGATGGAGCACTCGGTCCCGATGCGGACCGGGCCATCGATGACGACGTGTCCGTGGTTGATGTGGAGGCCGGGGCCGATGCGCACCGAGTCGCCGATCTCGACCTGGGCGATGATGACGCTCAATCGCCGGCAGATGTTCGAGACCATGGGGATGCGACGCTCGCGCGCCCAAATCTGGAGCCGGTAGAGGAGCACCGCCTGCAACGAGACGGAGCGGACGCACACGGCCGCTTTCAGCCAGCGCGGACCCAGGCGCTTCCGGATGAAGGGCGCCTCGTGCCAAAAGGCCGCAATCTCGAGGTCGCCGCGCACGTTCTCCCAGCGGTCACTCACGGGCGGAGTGTATGCCAGCGGCCGGTGGTGTTCACGCCAGTTGGTTCGAGGCCAGGCGTTTGAGGAACACAAAGGAACTAAGGGACAAAGAATCGGGAGAGCAAGAAGCAGTCTCGCAGCCCCGGGAGGAACTTCGTCCACGCTCTTTGTTCCTCTGTCCCTTTGTATTTCTCGAAGGCCGTCCGCTAACGAACCTCCGACATGAGGGCGAAGAAGTTGCCTTCCGTGTCCTTGAAGAATGCCATCCAGAGCTCGTGATCAGGCATCTTCGCGATGAGGTGCGGTTCGCTCTCCACTTCCGCGCCGCGGGCCTTGATGGTGTCGAAGGCGCCTTCGAGGTCCTCGACCTTGTAGTAGATGACTGACGCTTTGCCCGCGAAGCGCTCGTCCTCGGGGATGTCGAGCATGAGACGGACATCGCCAGCCTGGAGGAAGGCGAGATTCGGGCCGGCCTGGAAGAGGAACGGGAGCCCCGCCACGTCGCGGTAGAAGGCAACCGCGCGGTCCATGTCGGTCACATTGACGGCGATCTGGCCGATGCTGGTGATGGTCGAGCCGGTGGCCGTGGGCATGGTGCACCTCCGAGTAGTGAACGGCAGCTAAGTATTATCGTGGCTATCCGGGCCTGCAATACGTGCCGCATCGCGCGCGCGGCGCCGCTCGAGGATGGCGGGAAGGCCGAAGACGACGAACGCGCCCGCGCCTACTCCCACAAGTGCGGCCACCCACCCGACAGGCCCGCCGAATCCTGCGTGGTTGGCTGAGTCGGCGATGTGCAGGAACGTCATGCTAAGGATTGTAGCCCGCTGCGGGTCGCGTGGGTGGGACGCGGACACCCCCGTATACTGCGAGAACCCGCCACCCGGAGCACCGCCATGTTCTTCCACGATGCCCCTGAGCACGCCGCGTTTCGCGAGGAGGTGCGTGACTTCCTCGCCGCCGAGCTGCCGCGCGAGGACTGGAACATGCGCAACGACCGCGAGGAGATGAGCGGCGAGGAGTCCGCGTTCACGGGCCGCTTCCGCAAGAAGCTCGCCGAGCGCGGATGGCTGACGATGGGCTGGCCCACGGACTTTGGTGGGGCCGGCGCAACCTACATGACCCAGACCGTCTACATGGAGGAGATGAGCTCCGCGGGCGCGCCCGGCGCGTACGACCAGGGAGTGTGGCTTGCGGGTCCGGCGCTCATGATGCACGGGACGAAGGAGCAGCGGGACCGCTGGCTGCCGAAGATGCGCACCGCCGACGTGCACTGGTGCCAGCTCTTCTCCGAGCCGGAAGCGGGCTCGGACCTGGCCTCGCTGCAGACCCGCGCCGTGCGGGACGGCGACGAGTACGTGGTCAACGGGCAGAAGATCTGGACGAGCGGCGCCCAACACGCGGACTGGGGCATCATGCTGGCGCGCAGCGACCCCGATGCGCCCAAGCATCGTGGCATCAGCTACTTCATGCTCGACATGAAACTGCCGGGCATCAGCATCCGGCCGCTCACGAACCTCATGGGCAGCGAGCACTTCAACGAGGTGTTCCTGGAGGACGTGCGTGTCCCGGCCGACTGCCTCGTTGGCGAGGAGAATCGCGGGTGGTACATCGCCACGACGACCCTCGACCAGGAGCGCAGCTCCATCAACCGTGTGGTGATGACCAGGACAACGCTGGAAGGCCTGATCGGATACGTGAAGGAGCAGCCCGCGCTGCGGCGGCGGGCCGAGATTCGTCACGAGCTCGCCGAGCGACACCTGGAGTTCGAGATCGGCCGCTGGCTTTGCTACCGCGTGGCGGAGATGCAGAGCAAGGGCCAGGTGCCGAACTCGGAGGCGAGCGTGTCGAAGGTCTTCGGTACGGAGCTGCAGCGGCAGATGGGCGTCACCGGGATGCGCATCCTGGGGATGCCGGGGATGCTGGAGCCGGGCAAGTACGCGCCCCTGAAGGGCCGGGTGGAGCGCTGGGCGCTGGCCGCGCCCAGCTACACCGTCGCCGGCGGCACGAGCGAGGTGAACCGAAACATCATAGCCACTCGGGGACTGGGGCTCCCCCGGGGATAGGCTCTGCGCCGCACGGTTGCCCCTTCGTTGAGTTCGGGGATGATGCCGTCTGGTATGCTCGATCTATGTCCAACGCAACCGTTGCGCCACGCTTCCTCTATCAGCGCCCCTCGGAGCCCTTCGTGGGCGAGGTAAATGTTCGTGTCGGGCTTGAGAACTGGGCCGACCGGGAGAACGTGCGTCGCGGACTCATGCGGGCAGAGGACGTCCGGTCGACTGAGATCGACATCGTTGTCGACACAGGGGCGACGCAACTCGTCCTGCCCGAAGAGGTGGTAGAACGGCTAGGCCTGACGTTTCTTGGAACCGCTCCCGTGTCGTACGCGGACGACAGACGGGAAGAGCGCCCTGTCGCGGGCATGGTTACCGTACGGGTCGCGGGGCGAGAGGCGCCCGTACAGTGTGTGGTTGGGCATCGGGGAACGGAGCCGCTCCTTGGACAGGTCGGCCTCGAGATAACAGACCTGCTTGTTGATTGCGCACGCCAACGGCTGGTCCCGAATCCCGAGTCGCCCGACAAGCCCCACTACAAGATCAAGTAGCGGCGCATGCTGTTCCTACCCAGTACACTGATGGGGCCACCCGCGGGCGTGGTTTAGTGGCAGAACGCGACCCTTCCAAGGTTGAGGTGCGGGTTCGATTCCCGCCGCCCGCTCCAGAGCAATGGAAAGGCCCTCCTGATGGAGGGCCTTAGTTTTGTAGGCGATGGCCGATAGCCTCAGCCGCGCGGAAGGCCGAGGCCGCGCGTGGCGATGATGCCGCGCTGCACTTCGCTGGTGCCGCCAGCGATGGTGGAGCTGACGGCCTGCATGTAGCCCATGCCCGCCCGATTCCGCAGCATGCCGTTCATGCCGTAGAGATGCATGGACAGGTTCGCGATCTTCTGGCCGAGCTCGCTCGAGAAGAGCTTGCACATGCTCGCCTCGTGGTTCGGGATCAGGTTCGCGGCCTGCATGCTGATCACACGGTAGCTCAGCATCTTCGCCACTTCGCAGTCGATCCAGCGGTCCACGAACTCCCGCTTCACGTTCGGGTTACGCTCGAATGAGACGTCTGTCCCACTCTTCGCCTGCTTGATCAGCGATTCGAGCTGCTTCCGCACGCCGATGGCAGAGCCGATGGAGGAGCGCTCGAAGTCGAGCGTCGTGGTGCCCACGTACCATCCACGGTTCTCCTCGCCGATGCGGTTCTTCACGGGGACGCGAACGTCCTCGAAGAAGACTTCGTTGAACGACTGCATCCCCGCCAGCGTCGTCAGCGGCCGGACCGTGACGCCCGGGCTCTTCATGTCGACGAGCAGGTAGGTGATGCCGCGGTGCTTGGGCGCGTCCGGGTCGGTGCGCACGAGCATGTACATCCAGTCGGCGAACTGTGCGCCCGTTGTCCAGATCTTCTGGCCGTTGACCACGTAGTCGTCGCCGTCGCGCACGCCGCGGGTCTGGAGGGAGGCGAGGTCGGAACCCGCGCCGGGCTCGGAGTAGCCCTGGCACCACATCACGTCGCCCTTGAGGATCTTGGTGAGGTGCTCGTCCTTCTGTTCCTCGGAGCCGTGCTCGATGAGCGTGGGGCCGATCATCATGACGCCGAAGCCGCCCAGGTTGCCCGGGACGCCCGACTCGGCGAACTCCTCGTTCATGACGAACTGCTCGATGACGGTCATGTCGGCGCCGCCGTAGCGCTTCGGCCAGGCGGGCGCGATCCAGCCCTTCTTCGCGACCTTCTCGCGCCATTCCTTGATGGCGCCCATGCGCCCGAAGAGGGCTCCTTCGCCCTGGTCCGCGCCTGACCTCAGGGCGGCCGGTGCTTCGCTGTCGATGAACTCGCGGACTTCCTTCCGCCAGGCTGCTTCCTTGGGGCTGTCACCCAGGTTGATTGCCATTGAACATCCTATCTGTCGGGTTGACGTGCGCTGGTCATTGTCCCCGACCCGCGCTGGCCCCGCAAGCGAGGCGCATTCGGGGTCACCCTTCCAGCTCCGCGATGATGGGTGAGTGGTCCGACATTCCGGCGTGGCGCAATTCGTGGGCGTACCAGCAGGCGGTCGCGCGCAAATGCTCGCTCGCGAAGATGTGGTCGAGCCGGAAGCCGCCGGTGCGGCCGCGGTTCTTCCAGAACCAGCTCCCTTCCGTGGGCGTCCAGCCATTCGCCGCCCGGAACGTGTCCACGAGCGGGCTATCGCACAGCCTGGCCGTGAGCAGGCCGAGCTCCGCGGCGGTCCCCCTGACGTCTTTGGGCCTCATGAACACAACGATTGTGCCGTCCTCGCGCTCCTCCTTCGGCGAATTGAAGTCGCCGCAGAGGATGGTCGGACCGTCGCAGGCCGCGAGGTGAGCGCAGACACCCTCCTGAGTCTGCATCTTCGCCTCTGCCCCGTTCGACCACGTTGGGATGTGCACGCCAAGTACGCGGACAGCCGTGCCTGCCGCCTGGACGAGGGCGGAAATTGCGAGCTCCGGCCGGGGGAGCGAGGGGATCGGCTCCACGTCAAACGGGTGGCGGCTCGCGACTGCTGAGAACCGTTTCGCGACCGTGGTAGCGCCCGCCTCAGCAGCCAGGGCGGCGCCGCTGACGTAGTGAGGGAGACCCGCCTCCGCGAAGCACCGCGCAAACGCCGTGTCGCTCCCCGCCGTGACCTCCTGCAACGCGACCACGTCCGGCGCGAATGCCGCCATCGCCGCCACCTGCGCGGAGCAATCGCGGCGGGCATTTACGTTCCAGCTCAAAACTCGGAGGGAGGGCATCCGGTTGACCTTTCAACGCACAACGTCAAGGCGGGTAACGAGGCTGTTGCGCTATGCTTACCGGATGCAGCCAGCCCGGCAAGAGCGTCAACCCTTCGCTCCCAAGCTCCTGGAGCGATGGGAAGAGATGAAGCCCGACCAGTTTCGGACCGCCCGCGAGGTGCTGCCGGGGCTGTACCAGGTGCGGACGCGCGGGTCGCGCGCCTACCTCGTGGTCGAGGACGAAATCACGCTCATCGATGCCGGGGGCGTCGGCTCGGGGACGCGTATCCTGCAGGCGCTCAAGGAGCTGGAACGTAGCCCGGCGGACATCAAGCGCATCCTCATCACCCACTGCCACATCGACCACGTGGGCGGACTGCCCGAGATCCAGAAGTTCCTCGATGCGAGGACCGGCGTGCATCTTGCAGAGGCGCCTCACGTTGACAGCGACACGCCTCTCCCCAACCCGTTCCAGCACCCACTGCTGGCGCGCATTAGCGAGTCGTACCTGCTCCGTAACGACCCCGGACGTGCCCGCGTGGACGAACACCTCGACGATGGTGACGAGCTCCCGGGCCTGGGCGGCATGCGTATCGTGCATGCGCCCGGGCACACCGCCGGCAGCATCTCGATCCACTTCCCCGATAGGGGAGTGCTCCTCGTCGGGGACGCGATGCAGTACAAGTTCGGGCGCCTGATGCTGCCGAGCCGCCTGTTCACGCAGGACATGAGCGAGGCGGTGGCCTCGGTGCGGAAGCTCTCGAACCTGGACTTCGAGACGCTCTGCTTCAGCCACTTCCGTCCGATCCTCATGGGCGCTGACGAAAAGGTGCGCGCCTTCGCACGGACGATCGCGGGCTAACGATGGAGACTCTGGTCGAGCTGCTCGAGGAGGCGGTGCGCGACGCCTGAGCAGCCGCCTCCGCAGGAGCCGCTCCGCTTCGCCGACATCCTCACAACAAGCTCGGCGGTCGCTGACTACAAGGGCGAGTCGGACGTGAGCGCGGAGCATGTGTTGGCGGCGATCGAGATGCTGCGTGGCAACATCAGGCTAGAGGATCTCGGGCGGCCGGTGTCCCCGCTGGTGCCCCGTCCCCCGGAGCGGGGCACTGAGCCCCACCTGCGCGACCTTGTGCAGCGGTGGTGGCGAGATCTGGGCGAGGATGTGAACGCGGTGGTGGACGGGGCGGGAGTGGAGCGGCTGATTGCGGAGTTGGGGGCGATTCGATCCTGAAGCTGGGAGATGGTTCGTCTGCCCGAAGCCGCAGGCAGGATCCCTACCCTCGACTACCGTTACCGTGTGGTGATAGGGCGGGCCTGGAGCAGGTAGAACGCTCCGGCCGCGTCGTACGCGAACTCCACGTCGATGGGGCAGCCGTAGTGCGCTTCGACCTGGGCGACAGTGCAGGCGACGTGGGCGATCCGCGCCTCGTCCAGGGCGGGGGCGTTCACGAGGTGCGAGGGCGTGTCTTGCTTCTCGGTGCCGTGGGGGGCAGCCACCACCCGTACGGTCTTTTCGTAGATGTCTCGGATGAGCACGGCGCCGTCTTTCCGCGCGACATAATTGTCCGGCGTGACCATACCCGAGACCACCGCCTCGCCGAGGCCCCAGGAGGCGTTGATGACGACCTCGTCCGTCGCGCCGGTCACCGGGTTGAGGCTGAAGGCGACCCCGCTCACGTCGCTCGGAATGGTCTTCATAACCACCACGGCCATGGCCTCGCCGGCGTGGTCAATCTTCTTGAGGGCGCGGTATTGGACGGCCCGCGGCTCCCAGAGGCAGTCGTAGCATTTCTGGATGGCGTCGAGCACTTCGTGCGCAGAGTGGAGGTTGAGGTAGCTCTCATAGAGCCCCGCGAAGCTCGCGCCCGCACTGTCCTCGCTCACGCCGCTGGAGCGAACCGCGAATGTCGCCGATTCGCCGGTGCGCTCGCGCAGGACGCGGAACGCCTCCAGTACCTCGCCCGCGATGTCGGCCGGGAGTGACGCCCCGGCAAGCCGGGAGGTGAACGGTTCGCAGGCGGCACGGACATCGGCCACGCCCGGGCGCTCGGGGAGGGACACGAGAGTCGCCACGAGGCCTGCGAGCGCTGCTGCCTCGTGGAATTGGCGGTAGGCGTCCACCGTCACGACGAACCCGGGCGGCACGGGGAAGCCCGCGGCACCGAGCCGCGCGAGGGAGGCGCCCTTGCCGCCTGCGCGCGCGGGCGTTGCCTCCGGCGAGTCCAGCCAGGCGATATAGCTCATGCCGTGCACATCCTTCGCACCACCTCGTACAACACCTGCATCCCCAGGCGGAGGTTCTCCACGCTGATCCGTTCATTGTGTCCGTGGATTCCCGCGAGCTCCTCCGGGGCTACCAGGCAGGGGACGAACCCATAGGCCTGGATGCCCAGTTTCCGATAGATGCGCGAATCCGTGAACCCGCTCGTGAGCTCCGGCGCGAAGTGCGCCCCTTCGACCATCTCGCTGACCACGTCGCGAGCGACCTGTACGAACTCCGTGTCGAGCTTCGATTCCGCGCCTTCGAAGCGGTTCAGCACCTCGATGTGCACGCGTGAGTCGTCGATGGCGGCCGTCAGCTCGGCGAGGAAGCCATCGACATCCACGTCCGGGAGGAGCCGGCAGTCGAGCGTGGCGGAAGCCTCGGCGGGGATCACGTTCACCTTAATTCCGGTGTTGATGGTCGTCAGCGAGACGGTGTTGCCGAGCCGGGCGCGTAGAGCGGGGCTGCGCTCCGCCGATCGGAGGATGTCAGCGTCCTTGCTCGAGCGCGCCACCCCGGCGGTCTCCAGCGCCTCCATATGTGCCTTCATCACCGGCGTGATGCGGAGCCCGTGAGTCCAGCCAGAGACGCGTTCGAGCGCGTGGACGAGGTGCTCCGCGCAGTTGTCGCCGTGTGGGACGGACCCGTGGCCGGGACGGCCGCGGACGGTGAGCTTCACCCAGAGGGGCACTTTCTCGGCCGGGGCGATCTGAAAGACGATGGCGTCCTTCATGGACTTCCCGGTCAGCCCATAAGCGCCCTCATTGATCACGACCTCCGCATCCAGCCACTGCTTGCGGTGTTCCGCGAGCCAGCTCACGCCATAGGCGCTGCCGGCCTCCTCGTCCGCCGCCGCGAGGAACGTCACCCCCCGGGAGAGCCGCATTCCCTGGCGCTTGAGCAGCAGGAAGGTCATCAGCTCGATGATGCCCATGCCCTTCATGTCGAGGGCTCCGCGGCCCCAGATCACTCCATCCCTGAGCTCGCCGCCGAAAGGGTCCACCTCCCAGTACTGGCGTTCCACCGGTACCACATCGGTGTGGTTGAGCAGGCAGACGCGGCGCTTGGCCGGTCCGAGCTGGGCGATCAGGTTGGAACGGCCCGGGGCCGACTCGGCCACCTCGGATTCGATGCCATCCGCGGAGAGCACGCCGGAGAGGAACTCCACTGCGCGGGCTTCATTGCCAGGCGGGTTAGATGTATCGATGCGGAGGTAGTCGCGCAGGAGGGTCGTAGCTTCGCGCGTGGCGGCATCCCAGTCGATCGCTCTGGTCACGCGCGCCATCCCTCCCCGGCTTGTAGCGGGAGTCTGACCGGGGCGGCGTGCGGCTGCAAGTCGTGTTCGACGGTAGGGCGCGCGCCCGCGATAGTGCGGGCGATGGAGTGGGCCCTCTGCCTCGGTGCTGTGGTGGTCTGCGCCGCATTTGGATGGCAGGCCGCCGGCTTCCAGCACCTCCTCTATCGCCAGCCTGAGTACCACGACAACCCTGCCACCGGGCGGAAGCTGCTGATCATGCGCGCCTGGCTCGCTGTTGCTTGCGGCGCCGCGGGGGGCATGGCCTTCCGGCCCGACCACTACGACTTCTGGCCCGCGCTCCTGACGGCAGGGTTCGCGCTCACGCTGCTTGTGCTTGCATCGACGGACTTCGAGCGCAAGATTATTCCCAACAACCTGAGCTACCCGGCCATCGGGGCGGCCGCGGCCTTGTGCTGGGCCTGGCCGGACCGGGACGTCACCGACGTGCTCCTGGGCGCAGCGTTCGCGGTCGGCGTGGCGGCCGTGCTCTTCCTCTTCGGGCAGGTGGTCGGCCGGTTGCTCGGCGCGACTGCCACGCCGTTCGGGATGGGCGACGTGAAGCTCATCCTGCTGATCGGGCTGCTGGTGGGCTGGCCCGTGGTGATGTCCGCGCTCTTCATCGGCGTGATCATCGCGGGCGTGCCCGCGGTGGTGCTGATGTTGTCGGGCAGGGGCCGGGGAGTGTTCGCCTACGGCCCCTACCTGGCGCTGGGCGGCCTCGTTGGCCTGCTCTGGTACGACCGGCTCAACTAGAGATCTTCGAAGGCGAGCTGATGGCCGGGCTCGACACCCGCGGCATCGCCGACGCGCATCTCGATCACGGATCGCGCGCCTTTTCCCCCCGTCGCGAACCCGATCCACGGCCTCACGCCGCGGGCGACTTTCGTGACCACGCCCTCGCGGTTGTAGAACACGGCATCGATGGGCATGAGCATCCACATCATGTGAATCGAGCCGCAGGGGTCGATCACCAGCGCCTCGCCATCGTCGAGCGAGCGTCGAAACATGAGCCCGCGCGTGCGCGCGAGCACGCTGCGGGCGACCCTCGCGTTTGGCGCGAGGACCGACCCCGTGGATTGATTCAGGATTCGTGTCACGCCGCTAGAACGCGTCTCTCATCTGGATGATGGCAGGACCGCCGATGACGATCATGATGGCAGGGAAGATGAAGAGCACAAGCGGGAACACCATCTTGATGGGTGCCTTGAACGCTTGCTCCTCCGCCTTTTGCCTGCGCTTGGTGCGGATGACGCCCGTCTGCACGCGAATCACCGAGCCGATGCTGATGCCCATGGCCTCGGCCTGGACAACGGCGTTCACCAGCGACCGGAGCTCGTCCACGCCGGTGCGTTCCGCCATATCCTGGAAGGCTTCGCGGCGGACGCGGCCCATGGTGATCTCGCGCATCGTACGTGTCAGCTCGTCCGCAAACGGGCCGGTGACCTTCTCGATCACCCGGCTGAAGGCGGCATCGATGCCGAGCCCGGCTTCCACGGATGCAGTGATGAGGTCGAACGCATCGGGCAGCGCCTTCCAGATCTCCTTCTTGCGGCGCTTGACGCGGCCCATGAGCCAGATGCGGGGACCGTAGAGGCCCATGCCGACGAAAACGCCGTACATAATGAGGAGCATCTTGGGCGAGGAACCGCCGCTCGCGAGCAACAGGAGCATCAACAGCGGCAGCACGCCGCCCGTGATTGCCACCAGCACCATCATCTGGCCGGCGGACATGCCCATGCCCGCCTGGGTGATCGCGAGCTCGAGCCGCTCGGAGATGGATGACGGCAGGATGCGATTGGCCTTGCGGGTTACACCCTGGACGAGCGGGCGCCAGACGCGAACGGTGAAGGCCGCTTCGGGGTCCGGGAGCGTCTCCTTGTTTGCGCGGGCGTAGCGAAGGCCGCCAAGGCGCATGTCCATCGCGTCTCCACCGGTGCCCTTGTAGAGCAAGCCGTAGAGCGCGAGAGTGACGGTGAAGAACGTGCCGAGTGCAATAGCAATTTCCATGACGCTATACCTCGATGTTCACGATGCGGTTGATGATGAAGAAGCCGATGCACTCCATGATCCCGGCGACAGCCAGCATCATGTGGCCCCAGGAGTCGGTGAAGAGGAGCTGGGCGAACTCCGGGCTGATGAGGTTGAAGATCACGAGCAACCCGATCGGGATACCGCCAATCACGTAACCGGTCAGCCGCTGCTGCGAGGTGAGCGTGCGAATCTCACCCCGGATGCGTTCCCGCTCGCGCATGGTGTGGGCCACGTTGTCCAGGATCTCGGCGAGGTTCCCGCCCACCGCGCGCTGAATGAGGATGGCCGTGATGACGATGTCAAAGTCCTTGCTGCCGACCCGGTCGTCGAGGGCGCCTAGTGCCTGTTCAACGCTCGCGCCCATCGCCATGTCGCGCATGGCCCGGCGCATCTCGACTGAGATAGGCGCAGGCATCTGGTCGGCGGCCTGCTCCATGGCCTGCACGAGCCCGAAGCCCGCGCGCAGGCCACTGGCGAGCATCTGCAGGAGCTCGGCGAGCTGGCCTTCCATCGTCTGCCTGCGCTTTGTGATCCGGCGTTTGAGCCAGAATCCCACCCCAAGGAACCCAAGGGGGGAAATAGCAAAGCCGATGATCGGCATGGGCAGCATGGTTGCGCCCACGGCCGCAATCGCGAGTGACACCGCGATCCGGAGGATGAGGTATTCCTTCGCGTTCAGCGAAAGGCCCGCGCGCTCCAGGTCCACCGTCCACTTTTGAGCGACGCCGGCGTTCACGAAGCTCACGCCGCCGAGGCTTACGTTCGTGCGGCGTCGCAGAGTCGAGCCCAGTCCTAGCCCGAGGCCGCCTCCTCCGCCGGCGCCGCCCTCCTGGCCCGCGGTCAGCCGTGCCAGGCGTTGGCCCGCCATCGCTGAGGCGTGGGTGCCGAAGCCAAAGAACCAGAGGGCGAGTGTTGAGATAAACAGGCCGAACAGGAGCGGAATGGCGAACAGCATGACTACCACTCCTTCCCGATGGCGGCGAAGAGGTGCGGCGGCAGCTCGATGCCGTGCATCGCGAACTTCTGGATGAATCCGGGCCGGACGCCGGTGGGCTGCATCGAGCCGTGGACTTTCCCATCCTCGTCCACATGCTCCAGCTTGAACAGGAATATGTCCTGGAGCGTGACGGTCTCGCCTTCCATCCCGGCGACCTCGGTCACGTGCGTGACGCGGCGTGAGCCGTCCTGGAGGCGCTGCACCTGGATGAACACGTCGACGGCCGAGGCCACTTGCTCGCGGATGGCGCGTGCAGGGAGGTCCATGCCTGCCATCAGCACCATGTTCTCCAGGCGGGCGAGGGCGTCTCGCGGGTTGTTCGCGTGGACCGTCGAGACCGAGCCGTCGTGACCCGTGTTCATGGCCTGGAGCATGTCAAAACACTCCTCGCCGCGGACCTCGCCCACGATGATGCGGTCCGGCCGCATGCGGAGGCAGTTCCTCACGAGGTCCCGCTGCTTGATCTGGTTCTTGCCCTCCATCGACGGCGGACGCGCTTCCAGGGTGATGACGTGATCCTGCTGAAGCCTGAGCTCGGTGGGGTCTTCGATCGTCACGATGCGCTCGGTGTTCGGGATGAACGCCGACAGTGCGTTCAACATCGTCGTTTTGCCAGTGCCGGTACCGCCGCTGATGATGATGTTGAGGTGCGCACGCACGCACATCGCCATGAATTCCGCGGTAGCGTCGCTAAGCGCCCCCACGGCGATCAGGTCCGCCATGCGCATCTTGTCGGCGCGGAACTTTCGGATGGTAATGCTGCAAGCGCGGGGCGAAGCCGGCGGGATGGTGATGTTCACGCGGGAGCCGTCCGGCAAGCGCGCGTCCACCATCGGGCTCGACTCGTCGATGCGGCGGCCCAACGGGGCGACGATGCGTTCGATGATGCGCATCACGTGCTGCTTGTCACGGAAGCGGGTGGGGCTGCGGAAGATGCGGCCGTCCTGCTCGTAGTAGATCTTATCGATGTCGTTGACCATGACTTCGGTGATCGCCGGATCTCGAAGGAGCGGCTCAAGGGGGCCGAGGCCCAGCACTTCGTCTGCCACCGACTCCAGCATCTCGTCACGGCTGACACCGCCGAGTTGCAGGTTCTCCTGCGTGATGAGCTCGCGCGCTGCGCGGAGGACTGCTTCGCGCTGCTGCCGCTGATCGAGCCCCTCCAGCGCGCCGTGCTCGAGCTCCTCGATGAGCAGCTCGTGAAGGCGAATCTTCGTGGATTCGGCCTGTGGGTTGCCCTTGGTGAGGTCGGCTTGTGGGTCCTGCCGCTGGCGGCGAGGAGCGGGCGCTGGCTGCGGCTGCTCCCCCTCCGCTGCTGGACGCGTACCAGGCGTCGGTCGCATCAGGGTGGGGCGGTTGTCTTCGGCGCCCTCGGCCGCCGCCGGCATGGGAGTCGCCTCCTGCAGGTTCCAGTTGCCGCGCGCGTTGCCGAGCTGGCCGGATGGGCGGAGCTTTGGCCGGTCGGGCTCAGGAGCCGCCTTGGGAGCGGTGTTCCCCTGGGTTGGTGGCAGGTTCGGCTCGGCTCCCGGCATACCAAGGCGCTTGCGCGCGCCCGACCAGCCGAATACGCGGCCATCTTCCTCACGGTCTTGTGGTTTAGATTGCTCGTCCGACACAGTCCACCATCACTTCCCGCGCGAGAGGTCTTACGCGCTTTTCTTAAACGCGCGGAAGAGGCCAAGGCCGCCTCCGCCGCGCTTCTGGTTCTTAGTTCGGTTGCGAACGCCGGCCAGCGCACGGGCCATTTCGCGAATTTCGAGTGACGCTTTGCTCTGCGGCCGGCTCATCACGATCGGGCGTCCAAGCTGGGCAGCCTTCACCACTTCGTTGTCCTGCGGGATCTTCCACCAGAGTGGCGAGTCCAGCGTGCGCTCGACGTCCTTCTCCCGGACGCCGGTGTCCATGCCGGCCCGGTTCAAGACGACCTTGATGCGCTCATCGTCGTTGCCGAAGCGCTCGTGGAGCATCTCCAGCGCGAGGACGGTGTCCTTGATGCTCGCCATGTCGAGCGTCGTGATGAGCAGGATCATGGTGCCCACTTCGATGGCCGCGGCCACGATCTCGTTGAACGTTCCCGGGGTGTCCAGGATCACGAAGTCGTGTGTCTGGGCGAGCACGTCCACCACGTCGCGAATGTGTCGGGCGGTGAGGTTGCGCCAATCACTGGGACGGGTGGGTGCGGGGAGGATCCGCACGCCAGACTCGTGGTGGACCAGGTATTCCTTGAGGGTGACGCGGTCCACGCTCTCGAGATTTCGGGCCAGGTCGGCGATGGAACGCTCGACCGGAATGTCCATCGTGATTGCGACGTCGCCGAAGCGGGTGTCCATGTCGACGAGGGCGACGGTCTGGTGGGCCTCACCAGCGAGCGCGACGGCAAGGTTGGAGGAAATCGTGGTCTTGCCGATGCCGCCCTTCGCCCCGAAGACGGTGATGATCGTGCCCTGGGGCACCGGGTCCTCGAGCTCGCCGCGGCGGCGCATCCCCTCGCGCTCCTTCTTTTCGAGCACGCGGGTGATGGACGACTCCAGTTCCTCTGATTGCAGAGGCTCCTGGAGGTAGTCCGATGCCCCCGACACCATCGACTGGCGCATCAGGCGAATGTTCGCTTCCGTGGAGAACACCACGATGGGGAGGTCCGGCATGCCGTCGTTCAGGCGCGAAAGCGTCTGCACGGGTCGCACCAGGGGCTCCTCGATGCGCATCAGCACGAGATCGGGCTTGAGCTGGTGTGCAAGCGTGAACGCCTCCACACCGTACCCGGCGCTCGCGATGACCGCGAAACCCAGCATGCTCAGCATCTTCTGGATCTCAGCGATGCTGTCGCGGTCCGGGTCGACCACCATGATCTGCGGTACCCTCGCCATGTCCTGTTCCTCCACCGTCGTTGCGCCGACCAGGCGCGATTGGTTCGTCAGCGGCGCCGGCCCGTCGCAGTGGCTGGCGCGTGCTGGTGTTCGTTCCTACTTCTTGAAGTCGAAGATGTCCTCGAGGCTCCACAGGATGGCGCCGGCCAGGGGATCGCTCTCGCCCTTCCGGCGTGCGATGATTCGCCACTGGCCTTCGTTGTCCTCCATCATGTCGATCAGTGCGATCTTGGCTGCCTGCTCGGGAGTGAGGGCGAGGGTGACCGAGATGGCGCCCTCACGGGTCTCCCCGTCGGCGCCCTGCTCACCGGCGGCGACTCCAGCGGCTCCGTCGGTGATGGGCACGCCGCGAACGAGTGTCTGGCCCATTGCGAGCACTTCCACGTCCTGCGCGATGATCCCGGAGACGAGCTCCGGCTTTTCATTGCCCGTGAGAGGGTCCGTCACGCGGAACGCAGTGATGGCGACAACGTCCACCCGATCGCCCGGCTGCGGGAGGCCGCCGATAATCCAGGCCTCATGCGGCACGGTCAGGCCGAGGCCACGGAGCCCTTCGGGAACCTTGAAGGGGAGCGTCGCTTCGCCCTCGAAGCTGGTGACTTTCGCGGTGAGCACTTGCTCGCCCGCGAACATCGTCTGCACCGCCACCCGGCCGACGAAGTCTTCCGTATTGGTGGAGTGTCCCAGCAGTAACGCTGTCGCGGGGATGGTCTTCGTCGTGAGCATGTCGCTCGTGATCTTTTCACCGGCGGCAACGTCGCGGGCCAGGACGACCACGGACTCGGCGCCTGCGCCGGCGTTGATCGCGTCGTTGACGTTGCTGGAGCTGCCGTCACTCGTCTTCAGGAAGGCGAAGATGAGGACCGCACTGAGAATGCCGAACACGGCGGCGAGCAAGAGCACACCACGGTTCCGGCCTGAACTTCCAGATACTGCTGCAATCGATCGTGCCACGGGCTTCTTCCTCCTCCTGCTATATCGACCGTCTTACCGGTCTCCTACAGTCCATTCCGCGGGCCCTCACAAACCGCGATCCAGAGAGCTTGGTGACTGCTCGGGTCGTTATCCGGTGGATCCCTGAGGTCCGCCACGCACGCTTGACAAGACGGCCACGGGCGAGCGGCATTGGGCGTTGTTCCCACAGAGCGCCTGTGAGCTGTGTGTGACCAGTACCCGCCGGGCGCCGGCGCGCGATTCGAGGTCGGCACAAACGAAGTGGCCAGCCTGCAGGCGTGGAATCGCCTGGCTGACCACGGTCGGATGTCGTACTTCCGGACTTCGTTCGAGGGATTTCGCGGCTCACTCCAGCCGCATAGACGAGTGTGCCGTGATCGTTGGGTTGGCGATTGCGGACCCGCCGAGGAGCACGAGAATGTCGCCCATCGGGGTTACGAATTCGAAGTCATAGCTGAGATCGACCTCGATCGCCTCGCCCCGCGGGCCCTGGGCATTAGCGACGGCGATGGAGAGCAGGGTCTCGTCCAGGCCGCAGTCGCCGCCGGCGTAGTCCGAGCAGAAGCTGTCGTAGATCTTCGCCTCAATGGATGGCACATCCATCTGCGTGGCGCCCGCCCGGGCTCCTTCTCGTGCCGCATTTGTCACGATGAGCCATGTGTAAAAGCCGCGCCCAAAATCGACGAGCGCGAAGAGCAGCACGAGCATCAGCGGGAGGATCAGAGAGAACTCGACCAGGGTCTGGCCCGCGTCGGTCTCCCGCCAACGGGTCCACCAACGTCTCTGTGCGGGGTCGGAACCAGCGAGGTCCGCAGTTGATCCTGTGTTCATCACGACGTCCTTGATCGCTCGTGGGCGGCGATAGTGGCAAGGGGGTGGGACCGATGTGGGCCCACCCCCTCGTGTTCTGAAGGTGTCCGAGCCTAGGCGTTGATGATGCCGCCGAGGCTGGTGAGCCGGGCATTGATGTCGCCTCCGAGGGCGGTCAGGCCAGCGATGCAGACGACGGCGATGAGGGCGAGGATCAGGCCGTACTCGGCCAGACCCTGAGCCTCTTCGTCGCGGCTCTTGAGGGCCACGTACTGCTTGAGCGCCCAGTTCTGAATCTTCGACATGTGTTGGTACCTACCTCTTCCTTGTGTTGGTGGGGCAGTGCCCCGGAGTTCTCGCCCCCATCCCGGCGTCCGTGCCTCCCCGGCGGCGGGTTTCCCCGCTGCCTTTCCTCGGTGTGCCGCGGCCGGATTCTTCGGCTGTTGCCGGAAGTTGGCCTCCGGCTGCGGCTCGCGTTGGATCGGACCATCCGTCCTGGAGCTACTTGCACTTTCGTCGGGACACGGCAGCCCTAAAGAGCCATCACCTCGTGTTCACCAAACTGACTCTGGCGGTAGGGCGGCCCTGAAGTTGGAGGACGTGACTGCCGACCCTTACAGAGGGACGTGTAGGGCGTCCGGAGGGCTGCATGGTCGCTAACTCAGGGTCGGCAGGGAAGATGACTGCGAAGAGGGGGCTACCGTCGCTTCTTCAGGACGGCAGCCTGGTTCTGGTCACCACTTTCTTCGTCTATGTGCACTTCACGCGCGCGGTGTTCGACCACCAGCTCACGGCAGCGCCGTTCGCGGTCGAGCAGACGGTGCTCGTGCTCCTCTATCTCGTCCGCCGCCCGAGCAAAGCAACCTCGACGCGCTTCTGGGACTGGGTAGTGGCGTCTGCTACCTGGCTGCCGCTAGCCACGCAGCTAAACGACTCATCGCCGGCTGCTGCGCAGGCTCTCGGGACCTCCCTACAAATGCTGGGGCTGGCGATGGCGACTCTTTGTTTCCTTGCACTCGGTCGGAGCTATGGCATTGTCGCGGCAAACAGAGGGCTCAAGAGGGCTGGGCCGTACGCCCTCGTCCGGCACCCGATTTATCTGAGCCACACGGTGATCCTGACTGGTGTGGTCACCGCCAACTTCTCCCTCGTGAACGTGGCGATCCTGGTGGTTGGCACGAGTCTGCAACTCCTCCGCATCCGCGCCGAGGAACGGCTGCTGCGCGAAACCGCCGGGTACGCCGACTATGCCGCCCAGGTGCGCTGGCGGCTGGTGCCCGGCCTCTACTAGCGCCGGGCTACATCTCCCGCAGGAGGTCGACGAGGGCGGGGAGCGAGACGCCTGCGGGCGCTCTCACTGTCACGTCCGCGATGCTCGTGAGGGGCGTCTCCTCGAGGTTCACTTCGATCAGCGGCGCGCCTCGACGCTTGGCCATCACGGGGAACTCCGCCGCCGGGTATACGACCGCCGAGGTGCCCACCACGATGAACGCGTCGGCCAGGGATGCCTGCAGGTAGCAGGAACGGAGGGCGTCCTCCGGGATGGGCTCACCGAACATGACCGTGTCGTTCTTGAGGATGCCGCCGCACTCCGGGCAAGAGGGTGGGAGGCGTTCGAGGGAGATGCGCTCGAGTGGCTCCCTCGTGCCGCAGTTCATGCAGCGCACGAGGAAGCGGTTGCCGTGAATCTCGGTGATTCCCCGGGAGCCCGCACGCCGGTGCAGGTTGTCGATGTTCTGCGTGATGATGTGCCGTAGGCGCCCCATCCGCTCGAGCTCGGCCATCGCGAGGTGGCCCGCATTCGGCTCGGCGGCATCAATCGCGCGCGAGAAGTCGCTGACGGAGGTGCTCTGATCGAGCGCTTGCTTCCACCACTCCGCAGGGTCTGCCGAGAAGAGGTCCCAGCCGTCGATGGTGGGCTCGCCGAATTTCGTCCAGACGCCGCCAGTGCCGCGGTAGGTCGGGATGCCGCTCTCGGCGGATAGGCCCGCACCGACGAGCGCGACCACATGCTGGCTGCGCCGGAGGATGTCCGCGGCATCCTGGAGCGAGCGTTCAAGTCCGATTGCGGGCATTCGTTTTCTTATCCTTCAGGACCTGCTCGACGGTTGGGAGGTGGGCCTCCAGGTCCTTCTCGAAGGACTTCACCTGGCGCTTTCGCTCCGCGCCGTTCCACCCCAGCTCCCTGGCGGCGATCTCGGCCGCGCGTTCGTGGCAGCACAGGCCGCGGCAGGCCGACCAGGCGATGCCAGTCCTCCTCATGAGGATATCCGAGAGCGTAGTTGCCTGCTCGTTCCGAACCGCGTGGGAGATCTCGCCCTCGATGGCGCCCGCATGGATGCAGACCGGGTCGCGCCCGGCCGCCAGCACACCGCTGACGCGGCCCCCGTAGATGCGGAGATGGCTGAGGGACGGCTTTGGCAGGCCGCTTGCAAGGAGCTCATCCCGCCAGCGTGAGGCGGGCGGATCGAGCCTCGCGGCCTGCGAATTAGCTCCGGGGATGAGGCTTACCACCTCCCGCGCCAGGGGCCGGAACGTGCTGAGCTTGCCCCCAACGAGGCTGACGAGACCCTGCGGCCCGCCGTGCTCCCGGTGCTTGACGACGGTATGGCGGCGGGTGATCGCGGCCTCAGGCCCGCCTGCCATGCGCTGGAGCGGACGCAACCCGGCATAGGCATAGCGGATACGCTCCCGGGTGATAGCCCGGCCGGGCATGAGCGCGCCGGCCTCATCCAGGAGGTAGTCGATGTCGCCGGGCGTCGGACGGACGGACCCCGCGTCACCGTCGAAGCGGTCGTCGGTGGTCCCGATAAGGAGGAGGTTGCCCTGCGGGACGGCAAAGAAGACGCGGCCATCGGAGCGCGCAGTGGAGAAGACGGCGTCGTGGCCGATCTCTTCGTCGAGCTCGACGACAATGTGGCTGCCCCGGGTGCTGCCCAGCAGTTCCGGCATGGGCAGCCCCGTCTGTTCGTTGACGGCATCGACCCAGGGGCCAGCTGCGTTGATCACCATGCGCGCGGGGATCTCGTGGGTTGTGCCGCCAGACTCGACGTCGACGGAGGCGATGCGGCCGTGGGAGACGTGCAGCCGGCGTACCGGCGCGTGGTTGTGGACGGAGGCACCGAGATCCCGCGCGTGCAGCACGAGCTCGAGTGCTAGCCGCTCGGGCGCGAGCACGCGGGCGTCGAAGAACGTGAAACCGCTCGTCGCCGCGTCCGGGAGATAGCCCGCCAGCTCGCGGAGCCTCGCCTGGTTTACGGAGCGGTGCGACGGCGTGCCTCGATACAGGGACAGCGAGTCGTAGAGCGAGAGCCCGGCGCGCAGTTGCCAGCCGGGCCGGCGCGTCCACGGGAGGACCGGCAGGATGAACCGCTGGGGCCGGACCAGGTACGGGCGGGTTTTCAGGAGCCACGCCCGCTCCCGAAGCGACTCGAACACGAGGCGCATGTCGCCGTGCTCCAGGTAGCGCAGGCCACCGTGGATGAGCTTGGTCGAGCGCCAGGTGGTCCCGAACCCGAAGTCAGAGGCCTCGAAGAGCGCGACGCCGGCCCCCCGGGCGGCGGCCTCCGCGGCGATAGCCGCGCCGTTGATGCCGCCACCGATGATGACGGCGTCGAGCGGGGGACCATTCGCCAGGTCCTCGAGGCTCACTCGGGAGCCGCCCAGCCGAGGGTGCGGTCCACCGCACGCCGCCACTGCGCGCGGCGCGTCTCGCGCTCGTCGTCGCCGATCGCGGGCTCGAAGGTGCGTCCGGCGCGCCAGAGGCTCGCGACTTCCTCCGTCGACGCCCAGATGCCTGCGCCAAGACCCGCCAGGTAAGCCGCGCCAAGGGCTGTGGTCTCGAGCTCCTGGGGGCGCACCACGGGCACACCGGCGGAGTCGGCCTGAAGCTGCATCAGGAGGTCGTTCGCGGCCGCGCCGCCGTCCACGCGCAACTCCGTGATGGGATGGGGCAGGTCCGCGTTCATCGCTGCGACCAGGTCGGCGCTGGACAGGGCGATTGCCTCCAGGGCCGCCCGGGCGATGTGCCCGCGTTCGACCCCCCGGGTAAGCCCGAGGATGGCGCCGCGCGCGTAGGGGTCCCAGTTTGGGGCGCCCAGGCCCGTGAATGCGGGGACGATCGTGACGCCACCGGCGTCAGGCACACTTGCGGCAAGCCCCTCCACATCCTCGGATTGTTCGATGATGCCGAGCCCGTCCCGCAGCCACTGGACGAGCGCACCGGCGACGAACACGGACCCTTCGAGCACATACTCCGGGCCGTCCGCCCCGGCATTGGCCCCGATGGACGCCAGCAGCCGGTTCTCCGAGACAGGGGCTGTCCGTCCCGCGTTGGCGAGGAGGAAGCAGCCCGTGCCGTAGGTGTTCTTGGCCTGGCCCGGACTGAGGCAGGCCTGCCCGAAGAGCGCGGCTTGCTGGTCGCCCGCGACCCCGAGGATGGGGATGGCGGCGCCCAGGATCTCGGCATCGGTCGTGCCGAACAACGAACGCGACGGTTGCGCCTGGGGCAGGATGCCGCGGGGCACTTCGAACAGGTCGCACAGCCCCTCGTCCCAGCGGCCTTTGCGGATGTTGAACAGCAGTGTGCGGCTGGCGTTGGTGAAGTCGGTGACGTGCCGGCCGCCGGTAAGCTTGTAGATGAGCCAGGAGTCGATGGTGCCCGCGCAGAGCTCACCGCCCTCGGCGCGGGCGCGCAACTCAGGTTGCTGGCGGAACAGCCATGTGAGCTTGGTCGCGGAGAAATAGGGATCGATGGTGAGGCCGGTAGCGCGCTGCACGGCGGCCACGTCGCTCCCGCGGCTGACCTCCTCGCAGATGCCGGCGGTGCGACGGTCCTGCCAGACAATCGCGCGCGAGACCGGCTCGCCCGTTGCCCTGTCCCAGACAACGACGGTTTCGCGCTGGTTCGTGATTCCGACGGCGGCGAGATCGCGAGCTTCCACACCTGCCGCCCGCAGCGCCTGTGCAACGGCCGCGAGAGTGGTGGCCCAGATCTCGGTCGCATCGTGTTCGACCCATCCCGGCTGCGGGAAGTGTTGCTCGAACGGCTGCTGGCCGACTCCGCGGATAGCGCCGGCGGCATCAACGACGAGCGCGCGCGAGCTCGTGGTGCCCTGGTCGACGGCAAGGACGTGTGTGCCCGGCATTGGACCTACGAGTATAGGTATCCGCGGCCTGAGAATCAGCCAATCGCCGCAAGAGCGTGGTCCGTGACCCGGACGACTATTTGTCCGCCCGAGGCCGCTGGGGGACTCGACTACCACGCGCTTCCACCTTGTCCAGGCGTTCGCGGAGGGCGCGGTTCTCGTCGCGCAGCTTCTCGAATTCGTCGCGGAGGTTGCGGAGCTCGCCCGGGGTGTCGGTGCCCTTGCGCAGCTCGGCGGCGACCTCGCGCGCCACGCGCACGCCACGGCCGTCCAGCTCCCGCTTGGCCATGCGGTCGAGGGCGTCGACCTGCGATGGGTCCTTAAGGGTTCGCAGGGCCGTAGTGGCGGCGATACGCACGCGGAAATCCGGGTCGTCGAGGTAGCGCGCGATCTCTTCGGCGGTGATTTTCTTGCGGGACTCGAAGTGCTGGCCCAGGGAGCCGAGCGCCCGCAGCCCGGCGGCGCGGGAATGCTGGGGCGCGCCGTACGCCGCGGCTTCGGCGATGGGCTGGAGGGCGCGTTCGTCGCGGGACTGCGCGAGGCCATCGAGCGCTCCGACGCGCACGATCTCACGGAAGGAGCGGCGTTTCAGGTTGCGGACGAGGACGTCGTGGCCGGCGGGCAGCCGCAGCTTGCCAATGGCCCGGTTCGCTTCCGACTCCACGAACCATGAGCGGTCGCGGTTTGCGAAGGGCGTCAGGGCCACGAGCACGGCCTCGTCACCCGTGAACTGGCCGAGGGCGGTGACGACCGCGCGGCGTGCTTTGGGGTGGCGCACCTGCAGGCAACGAATGAGGGCATCGCGGGCGGCAGTGCCCTTCATCTCTCCCAGCGCTGCGGCGGCAGCCGACTGTACGCCCCAGAAGCGATCGCCCATCACGGCAGCTTCGAGCGCCTCCACGGCCTCCGCTCCGCCCGCCTTGCCGAGGCCTGCGGCGGCAAGCTGCCGGTAGTAGATGTCGTCGTCCTCGCGCAACTGCAGGCGCAACTCCGCCGTCGACTTGTCGAAGTCGAGCTCCTTCAGCACGCGGTTGTACGGGTCGAAGCGGCAAACGTCCGGCTTCTTCGCCAGCGGGAAGACGAAGGTGTGCTCGCGCTCGGTCACCTCAACCTGGAACGCCTGTGGCCGGCTGCGTCCGTTCCGGAAGTCGACAGTCACAGGGATGCGGAAGGTGGCAGCGCCGTCCTCCGTGGACTGCGTCTGGCGCACCGAGACTGTCGCCAGCTTCGAGCCATCGTCCCAGCTCCAGCTCACCTTGAATTGCGGGTGCCCCGGCCGGAACACGTACTGGTCGAAGAACCAGTCGAGGTTGCGGCCCGTCTCGGCTTCGATCGCGGTCATGAGGTCCTGGGTGATCACGCTGCGCTCCTGGTTGTCGCGGCAGTAGCGCTGGATGCTGCGGAAGAACTGGTCGTCGCCGAGCAGGCCGCGCAGTGTGTGCAACACGAGCGCGCCCTTCTCGTAGAGGTGGAGGTCGAAGATGTCGATGGGCGCGTTCCAGACGTTCGTGACAATCGGCCGCCGGTAGCGCTCCTCCAGGTAGTCGTGAGTGTTCGCGATGACGTACTGGCGGTACTCGTCCGTGCCGCGCTTGCGCTCCTCCCAGAGGAACTCGGCGTAGGTGGCGAAGCTCTCGTTGAGCCAGCCGTGCGACCAGTCGCGGCAGGTGAGCAGGTCCCCCCACCACTGGTGGGCGAGCTCGTGGGAGACGAGGTAGTCAGCCGTGTGGTCGAGGCTCGCCTTGCGGTCGACGAGGATGAGGTCGGTCATCGTCGTGGCGGAGGTGTTCTCCATACCGCCGAAGACGAAGTCGCGGACGACTACCTGGCTGTACTTCGCCCACGGGTACTTGATGCCGCTCACCTCCTCGAAGAGCGCGATCATCTCCGGCGTGTCCTTGAACGTCCGCTCGGCATTCGCCACGTCCTTCGCCTCGACGAAATAGTCGACGGTGAGGCCGTCCCGGGTGGCGTCGATGCGGCTGAACTCGCCCGCGGCGAGCGTGAACAGGTAGGTCGAGTGGGGCCGGTCCTGGTGCCAGTGGAAGCGGCGCGTGCCGTCCTTCTGCTTCTTGTCCTCCAGCAGGCGCCCGTTCGAGAGCGCGTACCAGTCGCCGGGGACCGTGACCATCAGCTCCGAGGTCATCTTGTCGTTTGTGTGGTCGTAGCAGGGGAACCAGTAGCGGTGGTCCTCGTCCTGTCCCTGGCTCCAGACCTGCCGCGGCTTGTCGGGATAGGCCTGGTCCGGTTCGATGAAATAGAGGCCGATCCGCGGCCGCGATCGGAACTCCACCGCCACGCGCACCTCCTTCCCGCGAGGGCGAGCGGCGCCGAAATGAACGCGGAGCTTGCGCCCGTCGTAGTCGAACTGCGCGGGCTGCTTGTCAACCGTGGCGGCCACGATCTCCATGTCAATGGCGTCGAGCTCGAACGAGGAGGTGCCGTCGTTGAGCGGCGTGACGTGATGCGTCGCTGTGCCGGAGACCGCGTGGTTCCCCAAGTCGAGTGCGATCTGCAGCTTCAGGTGCATGACGTCGACGGCTCGGTCGCGAGGCCAGTTGGGCTTGTCGCCGGGCAGGGCGTGCCCAGGCCCGGGCTGGTCGAACTGGCCGCCGGCGTCGAGCTTGCGTTCGAAGTAGCGGGCTTCGGTCATGTCGGTGCGCTCCGTGGGTCAGGTGCGCGGATGGTACGGAGGGCCGCGACTAGGTGCGACGGCAGCGCGCCGCCGTGGCTTACCAGACCAGCGCCTGGCCCTCGCCCCGCAGGTCGGCGCCCACCGCGTAGCTGCCATCCACTTCACGGCACGCCACGTAGGGGCGCCCCATCTGGCCGTCCCAGGCGGCGAAGGGGATGACCCCGATGCCCGCCGACTCGAACTCGGCCGCGAGGGTGCTCCCGGGCCGCATCTCGACCTCCACCCGCCGCTGCCCGCCGGGTCCATCCGGGGCGACGGACCAGCGCGGCTCGTCCAGCGCGTCCTGCACGTCCATGCCTTCGCGGAGGATGTGCTCGAGGATTTGCATGTTGTTCTGGGGCTGCCGGTAGCCGCCGGGCGTTCCGCCCACGACCGCCAGCGCCGCTCCTTCGCTGGAGTCGAAGCCCCCTTCTCCGCTTGGGAGAGGCGCCGGGGGTGAGGGCGCGCGGGTGGCCAGGTACGAGTGCAGGGTGTGGGCGGGGCGCTTTCCCGGCGCGACCTCGTTGGGGTGGCCCGGTTCGAGGGTGAATCCCAACATCCGATTGTTCATCAGGATGCCATGCTCCGGCACCCACACTCGGCTGCCCCACGGCGCGAACACGGACTGGATCCACGAGACCGCGTTGCCGGCGGCGTCGATCGCGAGGATGTAGGTCGTGTCGCCATCAGCGCGGGCGCCCACCGGAGACTTCGTCCTGATGCCGAGCAGCCGCTCCAACTCCTCCGCCGCGAAGTACCTTTGCGGGTCAAACCCGGTGACATCTGGGTCCGACAACTCCCACTCCCTCAGACCCAACGCTACGTGCAGAGCGTTGAACATCGCTACCGCGTGGCTCCCCCTCTCCCGCGAAGTCGGGAGAGGGGGTCGGGGGGTGAGGGCCAGCGCCAGCGGCAGTACGAACCCCTGCGTCTGAGGCGGGGAAGCCCACACGCGATGCCCGGCGTAGTCGCCGACGATGGGCTCAAGCCAGCGTGCCGGCGGCTGCCATTCCTCGGCGGAGAACTCCGCACCATCGGCGGCCAGCCGCTCACGACAGGCTGAGGCGACCTCATCGCCGTAGAACGCCTCCTGGCCGCCAGCCGCGATCGCCACCAGCGTTCGGGCGAGGGGCGCCTGGACCACCGGCTGTCCCGCCCCTGCCTCGAACGGGAACGACTCGCGCGACGCCCTGCCCACCGAGGCCAGGGCGCGGGCGAGTCCGCGGCTCGCCGGGAAGCCCTCGCGTGCGTACGCAATCGCATCCTCGAAGAGCCGCTTCCAGGGGAGCTTTCCGTGCCGCTGGTGCAGCGCCCACCAGCCGGCGACCACGCCTGGCGCCGTCACCGCAAGTCCGCCGTGCATCGGGATCCGGCCGAGCCGGCGGTATTCCTCGGCATCGAGCCCCATCGGTGAAGGGCCGGCACTGTTCATGGCGCTCACCGAGCGGGTGGCCTGGTCCCAGACCATCGCGAAGCCGTCGCCGCCGAGCTGAGAGTATTGGGGCTGCACGACGACCATGACCGCGCCCATCGCCACGGCGGCATCGGCGGCGCTTCCACCCTCGCGCAGCACGGCCATCCCGGCCTGAGCCGCCAGTGGGTGGTCCGCGGCCACGCACCCTCGCCGCCCGCGCAGCGCCCCCCGGTGGGGGAACCCGCCGCTCAGCTCAACTCGCGCTGGATCAGCCATGGGACGTTCCTTCCGTGTCTAACTGGCGTGCTCGGTGAGCCAGTTGAGGACTTCCTCGCCGTGGGCATCGGGCTTCACGCGCTTCCAGACCTTCGCGACGCGCCCCGCGGGGTCGATCACGAAGGTCGAGCGGATGATGCCTTCGTAGGTCTTGCCGTAGTTCTGCTTGGTGCCCCAGGCGCCGTAGGCTCGGGCAACCTCGTTCCCGGGGTCGGCCAGGAGCTGGAAGGGCAGCTCGTACTTCGACCGGAACTTCTGGTGGCTCGCCTCGCTGTCGCCACTCACGCCGAGTACGACCGCGCCCTTCGCCTTGATGGCGCCGTAGTTGTCGCGGAAGTTGCACGCTTCCTTCGTGCAGCCGGGTGTGTTGTCCTTCGGGTAGAAGTAGAGCACCACCCACTTTCCCTTCAGCTCGCGCGAATCCACGGTCGCGCCGGACTGGTCCTTCAGCTCGAATGCGGGCGCCTCGGTCTCGACTGCGGGCATCGTCATGGCTCACCTCCGGCCGGATTCTAACCGGCGTTGTATCCAGGGTGTCGTCACAGCACGCCAATACCGTGCAGCACACCAATCAACCCTATCGCGATCAGGAATCCTCCGCGGAGCCATCGAACTCGAAACTGACGCATGCCATCGAGCTCCCGCTCTGCTCGCTCCCAGCTGCGCTCCTGAGCGACACGCAGAGACGCGTACTCCGAACGGCTTGCGCGACGTCGCATTCGACGCGCGGCAGCGCTCACAGGGTTGGTCCGCTCATCGAGCGACTGGAAGGGGCGGTGCAACCGCCACATCCACAGGCCGCCACCTACGATCAGCCCGAGTCCCAGAACGAGTTCGGCGAGAGACATCTGTGCCGGCATGCTAGGGCAAAGGGAGCGGACCCGCCTGGCATTTAGCCGCTGATCTGCCACGCCAGGTGGAGGAGCGCTAGGTCCGGTTTCGGGTGCTGGTTGTCGACCACTTCCTGGAGGGGGATCTCGACCGGCTTGCCGCCCTGGATGCCGACCATCATGCCGGTGCGCCCCTCCGCCAGCGCCTCCACGGCACGCGATCCTGAGAGCGCGGCGACGATGCGGTCGCGGACGGTCGGGTTTCCCCCGCGCTGCACGTGTCCCAGTACGATCACCCGGTAGGGATGATGCAGTACGTTGCCAATCCGTTCGGCGACCGCGAACGCGCCGCCCTGGTCGTCCCCTTCGGATACGACGATGATGTGGCTCCGCTTCCCGTGCTCCATGGAGTTGCGGAGGCGCGCGACGATGTTGTCGTGGTCCTCGTGCTCCTCCGGGACGAGGACGCCCGCGGCGCCCGCTGCCACCGCCGTGTGCATCGCGATGGCGCCGCTCGTGCGACCCATGACTTCCACGAAGAACATCATCCCCGTTGACTCACCCGTGTCCCGGAGCTGGTCGATGGCGCGCACGGCCGTGTTCACCGCGGTATCGAAGCCGATCGTCTCGTCCGTGCCGAAGACGTCGTTGTCGATCGTGCCGGGAACACCGGCCACGTGGACGCCATGCTCCGTTTCGATCGACCGCGCGCCTCGGAAGCTGCCGTCGCCCCCGACGACGATGAGCCCCTCCACGCCGTCCGCGCGCATCTGCTCCACCGCCGCCGCGCGCACGCGTGCATCCATGAACTCGGGACTACGCGAGGTGCCGAGGAAGGTGCCTCCGCGGTGGATGACATTCCCGACCTTGCGGTCGTCCAGCTCTACGAATTCGCCGGCGACGAACCCGGAGAAGCCGTCGAGGTAACCGACGATCGACATGCCCCGCACCGTGGCGGTGCGGACGGCGGCACGGATGGCGGCGTTCATGCCGGGGGCGTCGCCGCCACTGGTGAGAATGCCGACACGCTGCATGTATGTGAGATTGCCCGCCCGGAGGTAAAGCGCGCAAGCATAAGGCGCCGGAAACGAGGAGAATCCGGCTCGTTCGTTGCCCGCAGTCCGGCCCAAACCTAGCATCCTGACATGCGGGCATTCCTCGAGACGGTGCGGCAGCGGCGTGCGCTGACGGCGGGCATTGCGGGCGCTGTCGTCCTCATCTCCGCCGCGCTCGTGTACATGGGCCTCTCCTCCGCGGACGACCCGGAGGCCGCCACGCCCGACGCCACCAGCACGGCGACCGCCACGCCCACGCGCACGCCCACCCGCACTCCGTCCGCCTCGCCCACGCCCGTCCGCTTCGCCGGCATCCTCAACGGAGTGGCCATGACGGAGGAGGGGTGGAACGCGCGCAAGGACCTCCTGCCCATCGCCGTGATGCTCGACAACACACCGAACGCCGCGCCGCATGCGGGCCTGGACAAGGCGGACGTCGTGTACGAGGCGTTCGTCGAGGGCGGGATTACGCGGCTGATGGCCGTCTTCTGGAGCCAGGAGGCTGAGATTGTGGAGCCGGTACGCTCAGCCCGGACGCCGTTCGTCATCTGGGTGGACGAGCTGGGCGCGCTCTACGGCCATGGGGGCGCCGCCGACACGAACAACGATGCCGATGCGACCGGCCAGATCTTCGAGTGGAAGATCCTCGACCTGAACGCGTTCACGCCCGGCCCGAGCACGGCTTACCATCGCGACCGTGACCGCTTTGCCCCCTACGACCTTACGACCTCCACATCCGCCTTGCGGGAGGCGGCCCAGCGGCTCAACTTCGCGGGACCGCCACGCACGGAATCGTGGAAGTTCAAGGCCGACGGCGAGGGGACGGCATCGGCGCCCGCGGCTGGCGCCATCCAGGTCGACTTCCAGGCTCGGGGCAGCTCCTGGCAGAGGATCCAGTGGCGCTGGGACGACGCGACGAAGAGCTACCTGCGCTTCCAGTTCGGCGGGCCATTCATAGATGCGGTCTCCGAGCAGCAGATTGCGGCGACGAACGTCATCGTCATGCGCGTGCCGTGGCGCGTGGTCGATGAGTCTGCGCACGTATTGTTGGAGCAGTTCGGGACGGGTGAGGCCACCGTCTACCTCGATGGCAAGGCGATCGCAGGCACGTGGAAGAAGGACGACCGGCAGGGCCGCACGCGCTTCTACGACGCCGCCGGCGCGGAGATCGCGTTCAACCGGGGGCCCATCTGGATCGAAGTTGTGGGGCCGGATAGCCCGGTTACGTCGACCGTGACAGCCGCGGAGATGCCGGCGCTGCCACGCTACGTCCCGCCGCCGCCCAGCACTATCCCGGAGGAACCCGAGGAGCTGCCTACGGCCGCTACTCCTGACCCGACGGACACGCCCACAGCGACCAGCACGCCCACGTCCGGGCCGAGCGAAACACCCACCACGGGGGGCAGCTCGACCCCACAGGGCACGCCCGAGACCTCGACGCCCGAACCGAGCGCTTCCCCGGAGCCCTCGAGCACGCCCGGTTGAGCGCAATCGACGGTCGGAAATCGTAAATCGCCTAATGCGGGTGATGGCCGTTCGAGCGGGGGCAGACGTGGCCCTCGGGGTCCAACGGCGCGCCGCAAAGCGGGCACGGGGGACGGCCGGCCGCCGCGAGGTCGGCGATCTCGCGGCGCAACTCATACCCCCGCCGGAAATCGAACTCCATGGTGACCGACGACGTGTCGGATTCGTCCGGGCCACCATCGGCGCCGATGAGCACGAAGCGCTGTGCCTCCTGGTTCACACCCATGGAGAGCTGCGCGAGCTGGAACTCGACCTGGGCGGACAGCGGGAACACGGGGTCCAGTTCGGAGTCGTCGAGGGGGAGACGCCGGTAGGTGTAAGACTCCTGCTTGAGGACGTTCTCGATCGCCTCGCCCAGCGCAACGAGCTGCTCCTTCTCGAGCCAGAGAAAGGCGGAATCTCCGTGCTCGGAAAGGGCGCGCAGACGGAAGCGTCGCTGGCCCGGCTGGCCGATCGCTTCCGCGGAAATGTGGGCTACAGGACCGAATTCGTGCGTGTCGCTCATCGCCATCGATCCTAAAGGAGAATGCCGGTTTCGGCTCTCTGTGAACTTTTCGTCGGGCCAGCCAACGCGACAAGATCTGTCGCGTTACGCTCCAATACTCCATAACAAGCAGGACGGCCAACCCGTCCACGAGGAGCGAACATGACCGAGCAGACCCGCCGCGCGACCCGCCTCATCGAGATCGAGCGCAAGCTGCGGAAGCGGCCCGCGGGGTACTCGGCCTCCGAGCTGGCGCGGGACCTCGGCTACAGCCAGCGCACCATCCAGCGCGACCTCCGCGACCTGGAAAGCGAGCTCAACGTCCCGCTCATGGACGCGCCCGGGCGGCGCTACAAGATCCTCCCTGGCTCGTCGCCCCTTGCCCCCGTGCGGTTCACCCTCCAGGAGGCGCGCGCTATCTATCTCGCCTCCCGGCTGTTCGCCCGGTATGCGGACGAGCAAGACCCGGATGGCGTGTCCGCCATCGAGAAGCTCGCGGATACGCTCCCGGAGGCCATCGGCACACAGCTCGAACACACCGCGCGCGTGATCCAGGAGCGGCCGTCGCGCAAGGCTTACACGGAGTCGTTGCGGCGTCTGACGGATGCCTGGGCGTCCCAGAAAACGGTGGTCATGTCGTATCGCTCGAGCGGTGCCACGGAAGCGAAGACCGTCCACCTCGACCCCTACCTTCTCGAGCCCATGCAGAGCGGCGCCTACGTCCTCGGCTTCAGCCACGAGCACAACGAGGTGCGCACCTTCAAGATCGACCGTGTCCAGTCCGTCGACGAAACGGGCGTGACCTTCGAGCCACACGACGTCGACCGGATCGTCGAAGAGCTCTCTCACGGCTGGGGTGTGGTCTACGGCGGCGACGAGCAGTACGACGTGACCGTCGACTTCACCCCAGCCGTCGAGCGCCGCGTGCGGGAGACCACCTGGCACCCCGCCCAGCGGCTTACGGGCCTTGAGGACGGCGGCGTGCGCCTCGAAGTGCGGCTGCCGAGTCTGCTCGAAGTCGAGCCGTGGGTGCGGAGTTGGGGCGCGGAGGCTCTAGTCGTAGGCCCCCCTGAACTGCGGGAGAACGTCGCCCGCGAGCTCCGCGTCGCCGCTGAGCGATACCTGACCCCCTGACCCCCTCCCCCCGCGCCCCGTGGAGAGGGGAATCGCGCGTCCGCACTGTCTCTCGGCATACAATTCGAGGCACATGGATCCAGCCCTCCTCCAGCAACGCCGAGGCGCCGCCCTGGCTGCTTGGGCGCTGGAACGCGGCGCGGTGCTTGTGGCGTCGGGCCTGCCGGTGCCGATCGAAGGCACGGACCAGGCACACGACTTCCACGCCCACAACGAGTTCGTGTACCTCGCCGGGCGCGCTCTCGAAGGGGCCGTCCTCGCCTTCGACCCGGGTGAGGGCTGGACGCTCTTCGCGCACGAGGCCACGCTGGACGAGCGCATCTGGGTGGGAGAAACCGAGCCCCTCGACCACATCGCGCACACAACCGGCATCGACCGTGTCCGCCCCACTCGCGAACTGCAGCCCTGGCTCGAACAGCGACGAAGCGAGCCCGTGGCGCTGCTCGGGAATCGCGACATAACGCGGCGGAGCGCCGGCTACGCCGTACCCAACTGGAACACCCTCGAGCTCGGCGTCGACGAAGCGCTCTCTGAGCGGCTGAGCGACAGAGTTGGCGAGCAACGTCGCGCGAAAGACGAGGGCGAGCTCGCGCTCATGCGCTCGGCCGTCTACGCCACCCGCCAGGGTCACCTCGCCGCCATGCGGCTCGTCCGTCCCGGACTCACGGAGCGTGACCTCCAGGTGGAGGTGGAGGCCGAGTTCTTCCGCCACGATGCCGAGCGCACCGCGTACGGCTCGATTGTCGGGTCGGGGCCGAACGGCGCGGTGCTGCATTTCCAACCCACGAAGCGGGTCATGCACGACGGCGAGATCGTGCTCATGGACGCGGCAGCGGAGTACAGGGGCTATGCCGCGGATGTGACCCGCACCTTCCCGGTGGGCACGCGCTTCTCCGGCATCCAGCGCGACCTCTACGAGCTCGTCCTGCGCGTGCAGGAGGAGGCGATCCGGCGCGTGAAGCCGGGCCAGGAGTACAAGGAGCTGCACATGCAGGCGGCCGAGGGCATCGCCTCCGGCCTCGGCGATCTCGGCATCCTCACCGGCAACCCGCGGGACCTGGTGGAGCGCGATGCACACGCGCTCTTCTTCGTGCACGGCCTTGGCCACATGATCGGGCTCGCCACACACGACTCAGCGGGGTGCCTGGCCGGGCGCCAGCCAAGCGACCGCTTCGGCCTGAAGTGGCTGCGCGCGGACCTGCCGTTGCAGCCCGGCTACGTGGTCACCATCGAGCCCGGTATCTACTTCATCCGCGCCATCCTCGAAGACCCGAAGCGCCGCGAAGCCTACGCCGATGCCGTGAACTGGTACCGCGTGGACCAACTGCTCGACTTCGGCGGCATCCGCATCGAGGACGACGTGCTCGTCACCGAGACCGGCTCCGAGGTTCTCTCGGCGGCGATCCCCAAGCAGATCGATGAGATCGAGGCCCTTCGCGCGGGATGACGCGTGGCTCCCCTCTCCCGCCGCAGCGGGAGAGGGGCTGGGGGTGAGGGACGGATCGCGGCGAGCGGGACGGTGATGGCGCGGCACGGATGTCGGGCGTCACCTACAATCGCCGTTCATGTCCAAGCCGTTCGACACCATCACCATCGAGCAGGTCGCCCGCTTTCCCCGCCCCGGCATGGTTGTGCCCGGTGCCCTGCGATTCACCCCCGACTCGAAGGCGCTGACGTACCTGTTTTCCGCCGAGGGCTCCCTCGTGCGCAGCCTCTGGCGCTACGACCTCGCGACCGGCGAGCGTATCGTCCTTGCCGGCCCGCCCGCCGCAACCAGCAAGGAGGCGAACCTCTCGCGCGAGGAGGAGCTGCGCCGTGAGCGTATGCGCCAGCGCGAGCTCGGCGTGACCGCCTACGAGTTCGCCAAGGAGTGCGAGGAGCCGGTCATCCTCATACCCGCCGGCGGCAAGCTCTTCGTGCGGCGGGGTGAGATCGAAGCTCGCGAAGTGCCGGGCGTGGACGGGGCGATCGATCCGCACCTGGACCGCACCGGCACGGCTGTCGCCTACGTCCGAGAGGGCGACCTCCATGTGATCAGCCTCGACGGGGGCGAGACGCGACGCCTGACGCACGACGCCGAGGACGGCATCACCAACGGCCTCGCGGACTTCATCCACCAGGAAGAGTTGGACCAGGACCGCGGCTTCTGGTGGAGCGATGACGGCCGATTCCTCGCGTTCGTGCGCGTGGATGCGCGGCACGTCCCGAGTTACCCGATCGTCCACCAGGGCAAGGAGAAGTGGGACGCCGAACACCACCGCTACCCGTTCGCGGGCGACCCGAACGCGAAGCTGGCTCTCGGGGTCGTCTCTCTCGAGGACGGCATCGTCCGCTGGATGGACCTGGGCGGGGAGGACGACATCTACCTCCCGCGCACGTGGTGGGCACCGGACGGCCGCCTCATGGCCGAGATCCTCTCCCGGGACCAGAAGCGCCTCCAGCTCGTGACCTTCGATGCCGAGTCGGGCGCGTGCCGCGTGCTGGTCGACGAGCGGCGCGAGCCGTGGGTCAACTTGAACCACGACACCCGCTTCCTGAAGTCGGGCGAGATCGTGCGTGCGAGCGAGGCAACCGGGTTCAACCACCTCTACGTTCACGATCGCGAAGGCCGCGAGCTGCGCCAGCTCACTACCGGCGACTGGGTCGTCGCCGGGGTCGTTTCGGTCGATGAGGATGGGCGCTACGTGTACTTCAGCGGCACGCGCGAGGGCGTGCTCGAACGCCACCTCTACCGCGTCTCGCTCGACGGGGGCGAGATCGAGCGACTCACAGACGAGCCCGGCTGGCATGGAGCCGCCGTCTCCCAGGACGGCGAGTGGTACGTGGACATGCTCAGCACGCTCGCCCACGCGCCGACCGTCACCCTCCGCCGCAGCAATGGCTCGTCCTCCACCATCCTCTTCGACAACGAGGGCAACAGCGCCGAGCAACTCGGCCTGGCAGCGCCCGAGTTCGTGCACCTTTCCGCGGACGACGGCACGCCGCTGTTCGGAGCGGTCTACCGGCCGCACGGGTTCGATCACTCGAAAAAGTACCCGCTCATCCTCTCGGTCTACGGGGGGCCGCACGTGCAGAACGTGACGGACACCTGGGGCATGACCGTGGACCTGCGGGCGCAGTGGCTCGCGCGGCAGGGCTACCTCGTGTTCAAGCTCGACAACCGCGGCTCGGCGGGGCGAGGGCTCGCCTTCGAGGCGCACCTCAACCGCCGCTTCGGGACCGTGGAGGTTGAGGACCAGGCAGCTGGCGTCCGCTATCTCGCGAAAAACGACGCGGCGGACATCGAACGCGTCGGCGTCTACGGCTGGAGCTACGGTGGCTATATGACGCTGCTTACCATGATGAAGGAGCCGGACATCTTCCGCGTGGGAGTCGCGGGCGCGCCCGTTGTCGACTTCGCCGACTACGACACCGGCTACACGGAGCGCTACATGGGCACGCCGGACGAGAACCGCGAGGGCTACACCGAAGGCTCCGTCCTCACGCATGTGGGCAACCTGCGGGGCAAGCTCATGGTCGTGCACGGGATGGTCGACGAGAACGTGCACTTCCGGAACACCGCGCGCCTCCTGGTCGCCCTCGCGGAGGAGCAGAAGCCCTACGACCTCCTCCTCTTCCCCGAAGAGCGCCACATGCCCCGCGACGCCAAAGGCCTCGAGTACCAGGAGCGCCGAGTGCTCGAGTACTTCACCGAGCACCTGTGACTACTTCGCGCTCCTTGGCCTGGCCTTACTTGCGGAATTGAGAGCCACCGCGGCACGAATGAGCGCCTTGAACGCCTCCGCGTCCACCACCTCCCCCTCGCGGATGTCGATCGCGCGCCGTGTGTTTCCCTCGAGGCTGGAATTGAAGAGCCGGCCGGGGTCCTCCAATGAAGCGCCCTTGGCGAAGGTCAACTTCACCGTCGACTTGTACGACTCGCCGGTGCAGATGATGCCGTCGTGTGCCCAGGTAGGAACGCCGGGGTTCGTCGGCTTCACCCACTTGATCTCCTCGACGACGTCCGGGTCTGCGTCTTTGATGAGCTTGCGCATCCGACTCAAGGTCTGCCCGCGCCAGTCACCCAGCTCGGCGATGCGTTCGTCGACCTGTTGCGATGTCGACCGAGTGCCGGCTGAATTCGACTCTTTCATGTCTTCCTCCTGGAACTTCCCGACGCGTCCCAGAATGCCACGATCTGGCGCGGCGTGGCGCTACCCGGCGCTGACGGCGCACAATGCGACTCCCGACGCCACCACCCGAGGAGGCACCAATGGATTATGCACGCCCCGAACTGCTCGCCGAGCCCGACTGGCTGCAGGCGCATGCCGACGACCCGAATGTGCGCATCATCGACTGCGCCACGCTGGAGGCGTACCGCCGGGCCCACATCCCCGGCGCAATCCAGCTCCCGACCCACTACTACGTGAAAGAGCCGCCTTCGGCGGATCGTCCCGGCGAGGACCACGGCACCTTCGTCCTGCCGCCGGGCGACTTCGAGCAGATGATGTCGAAGCTCGGCGTAGGCCCAGACACTACCGTCGTGACCTACGACGACAACAACGCGCTTGTGGCCTCACGCCTTTGGTGGGTGCTCAAGTACTACGGCCACACCAACGCGAAGGTCCTCAACGGCGGCTGGCATCGCTGGCTGACGGAGGGGCGCCCGGTAACGTTCCACGCGACGAAGGTCCAGCCCGCCACCTTCACCGCCCGCCCGAATGCGGATGTCATCGCCGACGCGGAGCTCCTGAAGGCGGAGCATACGAACGATGCCTGTCAGGTGCTCGACTCCCGCACGGATGCCGAGTGGGAGGGCACGAACAATCGTGGCAACAAGCGCGCGGGCCGCGTCCCGGGCGCGAAGCACCTGGAATGGCTGAACTTCGTGGCCAAGGACGACGCCCGCAAGTTCCTGCCTGCTGATGAGCTGACGAAGATGGTCGCTGCCGCAGGCTTCACGCCCGAGAAGGCGACGATCACCTACTGCCAGGGTGGCATCCGGGCCGCCCACGCCGCCTTCGTGCTCGACCTCCTCGGCTGGGACAACATCCGCGTCTACGACGGCTCCATGCGCGACTGGGCGAACCGCGAGGACACACCGCTGGTCGTGTAAGTCAAGCTTTTCGCCGCCTGGGGCGCCGCGGGTTGACGGGGGGTGTAAGCTCGCCTCATGAGGGCGTGGGCAGGCGCGGCTATCGGTGTCGTAGTCGTGGCCGGCGCGATGGCCGTGGGCTTTGCTGGAGCGCGCGGGGGCGGCGACGAGGATGCACGCCACCGCGGCGCCTCGCCGCTGAGTACAAGCGTGCCTTGGACGCTGACGGCCGCCGAAGGGCCTCCGGGAACGACGCAGGACTCCCTCGTCATACGGACAGTGCCGCAGCGGGATCTCGTGGAGGGTGAGCCGCGGGCGCTCACTACAGAGGAATGCGCCGACGCCTTGCGCCGCATGGAGGCCCAGGTCACGCTACGAGAACCCAAGATAGCCGCGCTGACACCGGCGGAGCTCCCAGCGTGGCAGGCGGCGGTGGAGGAAAGCCGGGCCTGGTTCGCGGCGGGCTGCCCGCTACACGACGTGCTGGGCTACTATCCCAGCACGGATGGCGGGGGCTTTCCTGTGATCGACTACTGAGATTACGAGGCGCAGCGAAAAGGACCGCGCCGAGAGGCGCGGCCCTTTGTGCGTGTTCGGTGGTGGCTTAGATTAGACGAGCGGTGCGGGCTCGCGGTTGGGAGTCTCTTCCTGGGTGGAGAGAGTCAGCTTTGGCTCAGCACGCTCGTAATGAAGCAGCGCCTCGATCGTGTAGCCGAGGTCAGCCTTCTCGCAGAGGGAGCTGCAGTACGTCATCTTCAGGGTCGTGCTCGGCGACTTCCGCCAATCGTAGCGAAGGCTGCAGCGAGCGCAGACCTTGATGTTGTCCATTGTCATCCCGGCGGCGCCGGGACCGATTTCGGTGCCAGTCAATTGATCCTCCAGCGAAGTGGCCGCATCGGTCGGCCCTTCACATGTCTCCACATCCAACTTACGGGGTTCGGAGAAGGAGCGCGAGTTCCGACCGGAAAGAGCGCGTTACTCCGGCCTTGGAGCGGGATGGGCGACGACTTGGCGCCTTTCAGGCTGCCATAAGCTCTTCGCCCCAGAGCGGGAAGACCTCCGTCACGGGCCGGTCGACCGGTCGCTCGCGCTCGGTGCGGAACTTGCTCGCCTCGAGCAGCGTCTCGATCGTGAAGCCGAGGTCGCCCTTCTCGCAGAGGGAGCCGCAGTAGGTCATCTTCAGCGAGCTGCTGGTGGAGCGGCGCCAATCGTAGGGACTGGCGCAGCGTGCACAGTTGCGGATGTGGTTCATCTGCACCGGGGTGGTGGTGATCGTTGGGGCGGTGGAGTTCATGGCTGGCCTTCTTGCAAGTGTCCGGTGTGGAATTGGAACCCTGCACCATCAAATTACGCGGCCAACCCCTCTGCTGTTCACGGCACTCGGAAGGACGTGAGCTCCGCCGTTCGGCGGAAGAGTGTGCAGCGCCTCACATCAGGCAGCCGCGGCGGCGGCCATCACGGCGCCCCACGGCGACCGTTCCGTCTGCAAGAGCGATTCGATCGTGAAGCCGAGGTCGCCCTTTTCGCAGAGCGATCCGCAGTAGGTCATCTTCAGCGAGCTGCTTGCGGACCGGCGCCAGTCGTACGGCAGGCGACAGTGGCCGCAGTAGCGGATGTTGCTCGCGAACGAATCGGGAGCGGGAGCCGTCGCTTCTTGTGCTATTACCGAGTCCATGGCGGACCTCCGTGCTGGTGGTGATCGTCTCACCGGATTGGGTCGCGTCTCTAGGACAGCCACGGTGCCGGAGTCTTACAAAAGCGCGCGCCCGCAATCAGGCCGCAAGCAGCACGCGCCACGCTGGCTTCACCAACACAACTTCCCCGAGCAGTGTTTCGATGGTGAAGCCCAGGTCTGCCTTCTCGCAGAGCGAACCGCAATAGGTCATCTTCAGACACCCGCTGGGTGAGCGGCGCCAGTCGTATGGCAGACCGCAGTGCTGACAGGTCCGAATGTGTTCGCCCATCTCGACGGTACCCCTGGTGTCTCCCGAAGCGTTTCTGGCCAGCCACGGGAATGCCACCTGCAGCGATATTCGGCTGTCATGCCGTCTCTCCGCAGCGCGCATCCACCCGGATTTTCCCGTAGGGGTCTCCCTAAGGAGTTTCCCCGAGTCCGCCGGCTCACAGAGTCAGGCCTCGATGCGCACGGTCCCCTGTTCGCCGTCGACCGTAACCAGCGCCCCCTCGGGGATCGCCCGGGTGCCAACCTGGGTGCCAACGACAGCCGGGATCGCGAACTCCCGGGCGCAGATCGCGGAGTGGGAAAGCACGCCGCCGGTGTCGGTAACCACCGCGCCCGCGACGGCGAAGAGCGGCGTCCACGGTGCGGCGGTTGTTGCGCACACCAACACGTCGCCCACCTCAAGCCGGTGGCTGTCAGCCAGGCTCGCAATAACACGCGCGCGGCCCGTTACCGAGCCCCGGCTGGCCCCGATTCCCGTGATGACCCGATCCTCGGTCGACCGCGCGACACCGACGCCAAAGAAGTGCCGGGCGAAGATCGCGCCGGGTCCGAGGTCCTGAGGCGGGGCGGCGCCCAAAAACGGTGGTGGCGTGAGCGTGCCCCATCGCTCTACCTCAGCCCGACGTTCTGCCACGACAGCCGCCAGCGAGCCCCGCGGTTCCCGGGCGGCGGCCGCCGCTTCGTGCCAGTAGAGGTAGAACACGTCGTCTGGCCGTTCGATGATCCCTGCCTGCATCAGCTTCGAGCCGAGGACGAGGATCGGCCGTCGCAGAACACCGAAGAGCGTGAGCTGCCAGTGAGCGCGGCTCTCGCTGATCGATACGTGCGCCTGAGTCCGTTCGAGTAGCGCGAGAAACCGCTCGCGCGTGGCAGGGTCAAGCCGCGCCTCGATTTCGGCCCGCGCCATCTCCCGGTCCTGCGCTGACCGCGCTACCGCGTCTGACGGAGTCGCGGCGCCGTCGCCCAGGTAGCGGGCGATGAGCGCAAGGGGGACACTCGGGTCTTCGGCCCAGGTGGGGATGTGCACGGTGGACCACGTTTCCAGCCGCCAACCGAATTCGTCGAGGTATGCCCGGAGGTCGACGAGGAAGTCCGGACCTCCGGCGGTGTGGGCGATCCCGTCGTAGTCGCCCGCTCGCAGCAACCGCGCGACCTCTGGCCACGCCTTCGCGCGTTCCGCCAGCACGCCCAGACCGAGCCCGGCCGTTGCCGTCGCGTTCTCATAGCCCTGGAGCAGCGTGCCGACCAGTCGCGGCCCGTCCTGCCCAAGCTCTGCCTCGGCCATCCCAAGCAGTTCATACGTGGGTGCCATGAACGGCAGGATTACGACCATGGTCAGCTTGAAGTGGTCCGCTGCCCCGACCACGAGTTGGTCGAGCTCGCCGACTAGCGCCTCCGCCGAAAGCGCGCTGTAGTCCCGGGCAACGACGCCGCGACAGAATTCTTGGAGCCGCGGCACATAGTCGTCGGTCCAAATGCTCAGACCGCGAGAGAACACCTCGGGTGAGGGCATCGGGGGACCCGACATGAGCGCGAACGCATATCCGTTGACGTATAGCGTCCGTCCTCCGAACACGACCTCGTTGTTCACACGATTCAGATGCTGTCCGAGTGGCACGATGGGTGCGGGATTGTGCATCCCGTCGTACGACCAGGTGATCTCCGCATCTGCCGGGTCGTCCCATTCGACGGCGAAGCTTCCCGTCTCCTTCATCACCATGCGATTCCCCCTGTCGATTCCGCCCGGCGCCGCGGAGTGGCCCCTCACTACCATTCCGGCCCGGTGTTCTCCGGATTCTATGCGAGCCCCCAATTCCCGCGCACGAAAACCCCTCTCCAGGTCCTTCCGCGGAAGGATGGAGAGGGGTCAGGGCGTGAGCGCCGCTACGCCTTCGAGAGGACCTCGCGCATCTTCTGCCAGCGGGCCATCCGCTGTTTGGTCGCCTCGTCCAGGTTCGCCGTGTCGATCTGGGTCTCCGCCACCATCGCACCGTACGCCGGGTAGGTCGGGATCTCGTCGTCGGCGAGCTCCTTCATGAACTCCTTGCGCTTGAACGCTGCTTCCACGTAGGGGGCGAGCTCATCGGCCTTCTTCTTCTCGCGCGCCTCGACCCCGGCCTTGAACTCGGGCATGACGTCGGAGGCAAAGAGGTTGAGGGAGTCGACGATGTGCTCGTGCTCGTTCTTCCCGCCCTGCTGGATGAACACGGTCTGGTCGACGCCGGCGTCGCTGAAGCGGCGCAGGTGGGCACGGAGCTGATCCGGCGTGCCGATGCCGTCGGTTCCGCCCCCGAGGAAGTCGAGGTCGTGCTCGCCCATGGCGCCCTTGACGGCGTTGTAGTTGGCCCAGATGTCCGACCGGCCCGGCTTGTGGCTGCCGAAGACGTAATGGTGGCCGAGGCCGAACTGGAAGAACTTGAACCCGTCGAAGCCGCGGCGATAGGCCTCCGCGGCGTCAGGGTGCGTGCTGAAGCTCGTCACCATGGCCACGTTCGGGTTGACCGTGTGGCCGATCGGCACGCACTCCTTCTTGAAGGTCTCGTAGTAGTCCGTCACCCACTTCTGGGCCTCGGCGGGGTCCACGAACGCGAAGGTGAGCGCGCCGATGCCGAGCTGCGCGGCCAGGTGGATGGTGTCCCTGTTCGAGCAGGCCACCCAGAGCGGCGGGTGCGGCTTCTGCACGGGCTTGGGCACGATATTGCGCACCGGCATGGAGAAGTACTTGCCCTGGAAGCCCGGGTACGGGTCCATGGCGAGCATGTTGCAGACCTGCTCGGTGGTCTCGCGCCACATCTCACGACGCTGCACGGGGTTGATGCCGAAGCCTTCGAGCTCCGCGCGGCTGGCCGACTCGCCCGTGCCGAACTCGACGCGCCCGTTCGAGACGAGGTCGAGGGTCGCGATCTCCTCGGCGATGCGGGCGGGGTGGTTGTAGTTCGGCGGCATGAGCTTGATGCCGTGACCCAGGCGGATGTTCTTCGTTCGCTGGCTGGCGGCGGCGAGGAAGACCTCGGGGCAGGAGGAGTGGCTGTACTCCTCCAGGAAGTGGTGCTCCACCTCCCACGCGTAGTCGATGCCGAGCTTGTCCGCCAGCTCCACCTGGTCGAGTGCGTCCTGGAAGAGTTTCAGCTCCTGGCCGTCGTTCCAGGGCCGTGGGAGCTGGTGCTCATAGAAAATGCCGAACTTCATTCATGTGCCTCCTGCGATTCGGGGAGTGTACCAGATGATTAGCGAAAGGCTAAGGAGTCAGCGCCTCACGGCCTCCGCGTCGCCGCGTCGAAGATGTCCGCCAGCTGGACGGCGTAAGCGTCCGGGTCGACGCCCGGGAACCCCTCGAGGACGGCGGGGAGCTGGTCGATGGCGGCCCGGATGGTGAGGGCCATCGGGCGCGTGGGGAAGTCGCGAAACTCACCGCTCTTCTGGCCCTGGGAGAGGATCATCTCCAGGCCCTCGATGATCGGTGCGTTGTCTGCGAACGAGTACCGGGGCGACCCGTCCTCCCGGCGGTAGTTCGAGAAGATCTCCGAGAGCGCCGCGATCCATTGAGGATGGGCCGCGATCCAACGCACGTTTGACTCGATGGACCGCCGCAGCATCCCCTGAAAGGTCGGCTCGGCCGCAACCTGGGGGAACGACTCCTGGAACCCGCGAGCGTAGATGTCGTCCACCACCTTCTCCAGCAAGCCGTCCTTCCCCTTGAAGTGGTAGAGGATGACGCCCTTGGAAATGCCCGCACGCTTCGCGATCTCCGCAAGCGAGGCACGCGCGTACCCGACCTCCGCGAGAGCCTCGATGGCGCAGTCCACGATCTGTTTCTGGCGGGCGTCGCTGATGAATGTTGGGACCGCGCGCTGACCCTGTGTTGCGTTGTCTGACCGCATGGTCTAATTTTCCTCCATCCGGTCCAACAACGCAAGCAGCGTCACGCCGGGAAAGCAGGAGGATTCTCACCATGGCACGACTCGACGGCAAAGTGGCTGTCATCACCGGTGCGGCCAGCGGCATCGGCGCCGAGACCGCGCGACTCTTCGTGAGCGAAGGCGCGAGCGTCGTCCTCGCCGACATCCAGGACGCCCACGGCAAGAAGATCGCGGATGAGCTCGGCGCCAACGCGGCCTACCTCCACGTGGACGTGACCAACGAGGCCGATGTCGCCGGTGCGATCCAGCTCGCGGTGAAGAGGTACGGCCGCATCGACTGCATGTTCAACAACGCCGGCATCCCTGGACATACCGTCCTGATCGAGGACACCGACTACGAAGCGGCGAAGCAGACGGTGGATGTGCTCCTCATGTCCGTATTCCTTGGCATGAAGCACGCGGTGAAGGCGATGAAAGCCCAGGGCTCCGGCAGCATCGTCAGCACGGCCAGTGTCGCGGGCATCGGCGTCGGCTATGGCGGCAACGTCTATTCCGCCTGCAAGGCCGCCATCATCCACCTCACGCGCTGCGTCGCGAACGAGGTGGGCGAGAGCAACGTCCGCGTGAATGCCATCGCGCCCGGCGGTATCCCGACGGCTATCTTCGGGAAGGCGATGGGACTGGACCAGGACGCCGCCGAGGGCGTCGCGAAGATGATGGCGGCCGGGATGGGGAAGGCGCAGCCGATCCCGCGCGCTGGCGACGCGGCGGACATCGCCGAGGCAGCCCTCTGGCTGGCGAGCGATGCTTCAAGCTTCGTCACGGCCGAGTGCATCGTCGTCGACGGCGGCCTCACAACCGGCCGGCTGATGTCGGAGCGCATGGCTGCGATGCAGGCGATGGCCGCGCCTGCCTAGCTGACAAGTGGACAACCACGGAGTGCGAGGCGGCTCCTCGCCAAGGCTCTTGCGCG
>JBBDMZ010000009.1:91912-145632 GCA_040877955.1 Dehalococcoidia bacterium
GGCGCAACGGCTCAGCGCCCCGGCCGCCTCTTTCTGAGCTCGCCCTCAGGTTGCCCCTCCGTTTGCCACCTCCCGGCGCCCCTGACAGAATCGCGGCACGTCAACCGCTGAGGGTTCTGCATGGGCTTCAAGATCGACACGGGCATCTACTCCGCACGCCTGGAAGAGGTGCCGCGGTTCGCACAGCACGCCGAGAGCATGGGCTACGACGGCCTCAGCACGGCCGAAACCGCGCACGACTCCTTCCTCCCCCTCGTGCTCGCCGCCGAGCACACCGAGCGCATCCAGATCGGCACGAGCGTGGCGATCGCCTTCCCCCGCAGCCCCATGGTCACGGCAATGATCGCCTGGGACCTGCAGCGGTACTCGAAGGGACGCTTCATCCTCGGGCTCGGCACGCAGGTGAAGGGCCACAACCAGCGGCGCTTCAGCGTCCCGTGGACGCCGCCGGCGCCGCGCATCCGGGAGTACGTGCAGTCGATGCGGGCCATCTGGAACAGCTTCCAGAGCGGGGAGCAGCTGGACTACGTCGGGCAGCACTACTCCTTCACGCTAATGACGCCCAACTTCAATCCGGGTCCCATCGAGCACCCGCATGTGCCCGTCCACATCGCCGCCGTGAACGAGCACAACGCGCGCGTCGCCGGCGAGGTCTGCGACGGCATCAAGCTGCACGGTTTCAACACCATGCAGTACACGAAAGACGTGCTCCTGCCCCAGATCATGAAGGGCCTCGAGAAGTCCGGGCGGACACGGGACCAGTTCGAGATCTGCGGGGGAGGCTTCCTCGCCACGGGCAAGGATTGGTCGCAGGTCGAACAGCGCGTGCAGGAAGTGAAGCGCCAGATCTCGTTCTATGGCTCCACGCGGACCTACCAGAACGTGTTCGACCACCACGGCTGGGGCGAGACGACGACGACGCTGCACGAGATGAGCCTCCAGGGAAAGTGGGCCGAGATGGGCTCTGTCATCCCGGACGAGATGGTCCAGGAGTTCGCCGTAGTCGCCCCGTATGACCAGGTGGCGGACAAGATCAAGGAACGCTACGGCGGCATCTGCGACCGCATCGGCTTCGGGGACAGCACGAGCACTCCCGAACAAGAAGAGGCCGTGAAGACGATCATCAAGCAGTTGGGGAGCTAGCCGCGCAGGCCAACCCCGCGCTCGTCGAAATATTCGTTCCGCGCAGACATTGTGCAGGCTCCGCCGCTGCGTATAGTACGCGCGATGCCCACCACTCAGTCTCAGGAAAAGGTGCAGACCGCGGTGCAGGCGCTCGTCGAGGCTAGCGCGCTCCTGGATCCACTGCGCCTCGTGCTCTGGGACCGCGAGGGGCTGACCGTGACGCAGCTCCGGCTGCTTGGCCACCTCTACGAGAACGAGGGCATGGGCAACGCTGAGCTAGCGGACCGGCTGTACGTGACCCGCCCTTCCGTGTCGGCGCTGCTGGAGCGCCTGGAGCGCGGCCAGTTCATCCGCCGGGAGGTTTCTCCAAACGACCGCCGGGGAATCCGCATCTTTCTCGAGGAGCGCGGCCGGAACGTGGTCGCCAGCCTCCGCGCGGAGTTCCGTCAATATGTTGCTGACCTCATGGAGTCCATGCCTGACGACGACCTGGATCTTTTCGCCCAAACGGTCGAGAAGTTCCTAGCCTCCGGGCGCGCCCGCCGTGCACGCGACTTGCGGGCGGAACACGGAGAGTAGCCGCCGGCGCTGAGCGGATGCCGATCCTAACCAGCGCCCAACTTTCCCTGCTGATCTCGCTTTAGCGCGCCGACTCTCGTTGTATGAGGACTCGCCGGATCTTCGCTCTGTGCCTTCTTTCGTGTGTGACGCTGGCCGCGGGACTGCTGCCCGGCGCCATCGCCCAGGCCGGTCCCGGCATCAACGACCAGAACACCGCTTCCGAATCGTATTACCGCCTCGATGTCCCCAACGGCACCGTGACGGCCCGCGTCGACGTGACCGTCCAGAACGCCGGTCCCCAGGACATGACGACGGCCGTGCTGTGGGCGATGCCCCTGGCCCAGAACGTCGTCGCAAAGCGCGGCGACGACGTCCTCGAAACGAAGGTCACCCCGGCTTTGGGGATGGACGACCTCCCGACCCTGGTTGAGATCACGCTCCCGCGCCAGCTGAAGCAAAACGCCCAGATGGACCTCGTGATGACCTACGATGTCCCGTCCCAGACGTCTGAGATGGTGCGCCTGGAGGCGGGCGCCACAGAGGCGCTTTTCGTCAGCCAGGGCCCCGGCTCGTTCGTCTTCCTCGACATCCCGGAGTCCGCGGAGAACGTGCTCGACCCCGGTTGTTTGGTCGCCACCGACCAGCCCGCAGACGTGAAGGGCGCCGGGCTTCAGCGCTGGGTATGCGGCGAAGTCACGCTCATTGCGCTCGCCGCCGACGATCCAAGCCTCCAGGAGCGCTGTGCGGGACTGGACGACCGCTGCCGCCAGCGGCTCGACGGCAGCCCGTTCTCGGCCTTCGTTCAGTCCATCAGCGATCCATCCCTTCAGGGCCTGCTGTCCGCCGTGGTGCCGATGGGCCGCGGCGATGTGACGCTGGAACTGAAGTACTTCAAGCGCGAGCAAGCGTGGGCGAACAAGCAGTTCGAGGTCGCGAAGAGCGCGCTCCCCCGCCTGGAAGCGCTCTTCGGGTTTCAGTATCCCCACGACACGATCACGATGAAGCAGTCGCACCACATCGGTGCAATCGGCGCGGCCGGCGTGGCGTTCTCGAAAGTCGGCGAGGTCCTCCTGGCCACGGACACCGGCTTCGACGAGGAAGTGACGGTGCACGAGCTGGCGCACCAGTGGGCGAGCCGCGCGAAGCACTTCACGGACAGCTTCATGAGCGAGGGCCTCTCCGAGTTTGGGTCGCACAGTCTTGCCGCCGAATTGGGATATACGCCCATCGATCGCGGCTGGGCTTCGTTCGGCTTCACGGACGGGCTTGCGACGTGGCGCAACGGTTCGACAATCAGCAACCCCGACTACTGGTACGGGCGGTCTGGAGCGTTCTGGTTCGAATACGAGAAGGCGATTGGCGGGCGCGAGAACATGACACGTGTGCTCTCGCTGGTGGATGACTACGAAGAACAATGGCCGCTCGATGGCGAATGGTTCATGGACCGCGGCGAAGAGGTAAGCGGCGCGAACCTGGACGAGCTATTCCTCACATGGGTGTATAACCGCGACACGGCGTCGCCGCTCATCCAGAGCCGCCGCGAGGCGCACACGGCCGTCGGCCCGCTGCGCGCCCGCGCCGTCGATTACGGTTTCGCCGGCCTGCCCACCGACCTCCAGCAGAACCTCGACCACTGGCAGTTCACCAGCGTGCCCAACCAGGTGGCGGAGGCGACTATCGTCCTCGACGACTATGCGAAGCTTGTCGCCGAGGTCGAAGCGGCGGGGCTGCCGCAAATCGACAACGTGAAGAACGCCTGGCACACGCAGAACATTCGCGGCGTGGCTGGCGTGGTCCTCGATCAAGAGAACGCCTTGCGGGCGATCATGAACTCCACGCGCGTCCTCGAGCACGAAACGGAAGGCGCTCCCTCCTTGCGGCAGCTCGCGGACGCGAGGGCGAAGTGGGCCGAGGGCGACCTCGTGGAGGCCACACGGCTGGGCGCCGCGGCCGCAACGACCTCGTTCAACGAGGACGCCGCCGTGAAGATGATCGCCCTCGCGAAGGAGAAGCAGGCCACCTTCAAGGCTGGCTTCCTGGGCCGCATCGGATTGCTCTGGAAGGACCCGGCCGGCGACATCATTCGCGCGGAGGAGGCGTATGCGGCAGAGGATCCGACGAAAGCGATGGAGCTCGCCGAGGGCGCCTACAAGGCATGGGACACCGCGGACCGGGCCGGGCTGATCCGCCTTTCGGGCCTGATGGGGCTGATGTGCGTGCTCTCCGGTGGCGTCTGGTGGCTGCTCCGGCGGCTGGACGAACCCGATCAGACGCAACGGCTCGATCCTTACGCGGCCACCGGCGGCCACAACCTGGGCGATCCCGATGAGCGTCGGCCGAGTTGGAAGGACTGGGAGAACTCTAACCATTAACGCGGTTCAGACGACGCCGGCGGCCTTCAGCCCGAGGCGCAACCCCACAATCACGAGCGCGACAGCCAGAGCCCGGGAGATCACCCTGCTATGCACGCGGCGCGCCACGAACGCGCCCAGCTGCGCGCCCGGGATGGCGCCGACCGCAAGGAGGATCGCCCGTCCCAGGCCATTGTCCGGCGACAGGGTGCCGCTCAGGAGGTGCACGGCAGTGCCCTCGGCGGCCATGAACGCGAGCACGAACTGTGAGGTCGCCGTCGCGATGTGGATGGGGAAGTGGAGCACAGTCGTCATCACGGGAACGTGGATGACGCCGCCACCGATGCCCAGCAGGCTGCTGACGAAGCCTATCGCGCCACTAAAGGCTATCCCTCTCCATAGCTGGAACGAGTACGAGAAGGTGTTGCCGTAGCGGTCAGTGATGAGCCGCTGGATGACGCCCCTCCCGGTCACTGGCGGCTGAATCGCCTGGAACCCGGACCGCAGCACGAGGAAGGTCCCGAGCGCTGTCAGCGTCAGCGCGAAGATGGCGTCAAATAACGCTCGTGGGATGTAGCCAACGACGACCGCGCCGGCCACGGCGCCCGGGAGCGTGCTCAGGGCGAACCAGCCTCCGCTGCGGTAGTCGATGCGGCGCTGGCGCGCGTAGGCGAGCGATCCCGACACGGCGTTCGCGAGGACGACGAACAGCGACATCGCCGTGATGGTCTTGGCTTCCTCGTCCGGGTAAATCAGCAACAGAATTGGTACGAGCACGAACCCGCCGCCCGCCCCGACGAGCGTGCCGAACGCGCCGACGGCGAAACCGAGCGGCACGAGCGAAAGGTCCGTGAGATCCAGCCTGGCCTCCCCGGGGAGCTGCGTGACGGCGCCTCAGGCGCTCGCCTTGCAAATCCTACACGGGGATGTCGGGGTGCTCATCGAAGTCCATCCGCCGCCTGGAGGCCAGGGAGCGGTCGCGGAAGCGATCCCAGGCGCCGCCCATGCGGTCCGTCAAGTGGGCGACCCGGCGCTCGAGCGTGCCCCGCAGCCACGAACGCGTGGAGCCGACCTCGCGGTAGCGGTCGTAGCGGCGCTCGAGCCGCCGCTTCTCGCGCATCCGTTGCAGGCGCGTGAGCTCGCGGATGAGCGCGCGCCTCAGGAGCAGGGCCGCCTCGCCGTGGTCGGTGTGGGCGCCGTCCCCGGGCTCAGCCACCGTCCTGTCGACGATGCCGAGCTTCAGGCAGTCGTGGGACGTGAGCCGCAGCCGTTCGGCCGCCTCGCCCGCGCGCCCCGCCTCCTGGTAGAGAATCTTGGCCGCGTCTTCCGGGCGGATGACTTCGTAAACGGCGTTGTCGAGCATGAGCACCCGGTCAGCGACGGCCAGCGCGAGCGCCGCCTCGGAGTTGCCCTCGCCGATGATGGCGGCGATCGTCGGCACGTGGACGTCGAGCATCGCGGCTGTGCAGGAGGCCAGTGCGTGGCCAAGGCCGGCCTCCTCGTTCTCGAGGCTCGGGAGCGCGCCGGTGGTATCGATGAACGTGATGAGCGGCAGGTCGAACTTACCCGCCAGGTCGATCGCGCGCCGGGCCTTCCGGAAGCCCCCCGCGCTAATCCAGCCGGCGCCGGCCGGGTCGTGTGGGCGGTTCTCGCCGGCGATCATGACAGCCTCGCCGCTGAGCAGCGCCAGCCCGGCGACCATCGACTCGTCGTCTCCGCCCATGCGGTCGCCGTGGATTTCGACGAACGAGCTGGTCATGCGCGAAATGAAGTCACGGGCGGTGGGCCGCTCCTCGTGGCGGGAGAGTTGCACCTGCTGCCAGGCCACCCGCTGGGTGTGGGGCTGCTTGCCCTCCCGCACGTCACGGGGCGCGCTCAGGCGGTAGTCGTTCATGAGGAGGTCCAGCAGGAGCGCGAGCGAGTCGCGCAGCTGGCCGCGGGGAATGACAGCATCGACGAGCCCGTGCTGGAGGTGGGACTCGGACGTATGAGCATGAACCGGGAGGTCCGCGCCCTCGGTCTCCTGGAGCACGCGCAGCGCCGCGTAACCGACGAGCGCATTCGGCTCCGCGATGATGAAGTCCGCGAGGTTCACGATGCCGGTGTAGGCCGAGCCAGTCGTGGGGTCTGTGACGATGGCGACATGCGGGAGCCCCTTCTTCGCGTGCCGTTGCGCAGCGGCCGCCACGCGTGCGCTCTGCATGAGCGCGAGCAGGCCTTCCTGCATGCGTGTGCCGGACGTGGAGAGCACCGTCACCAGCGCCGTCCGGCGCGATGTCGCTTTCTCGAAGGCCCGCGCGAGGCGCTCCCCGGCGACTACCCCGATCGAGCCGCCGAGGAAGGAGAAGTCCACGACGGCGATCACGACATCGCGGCCGAACAGGTTACCGGTGCCCGTGAGGGCGGACTCCGTGAGGCCCGTGCGGCGCTGAGCGTTGATCACGCGGGACCGGTAGGATTGGCGGCCCGAGAACGACAGTGGGTCAATTGCGGTGACGCCGCGGTCGTCCTCGTGGAACGTGCCCGGGTCGAGCAAGGTTGCGATGCGCTCGCGCGCGCTCAGGTGGAAGTGGAACCCGCAGGAATGGCACACGCGATACCGCTCGTACGACTTCGACCCTGAAAGGTCGGCGCCGCACGAGAGGCACTGTTCGCGCGCAGGCTCGGCGGCGGGCGTCTCAGGGGCGTGTTCCCGCCGCAGGATGTCTCGGAGCGTTCTCACCGCAATCAGTCTACCAGTCAGCGTCATCGCCGCTCCCGGGCGCCAGCACCCTCCGCGATTCGCCCTCTTCGCGCGGGCCGATGATGCCGTCCTCTTCGAGCAGCTCGATGAGCTTCACGGCCTTCATGTAGCCCACCCTCAGTCGACGCTGGAAGAGCGACGGGGACACGCGCTTGTGCTGGCTCGCCAGTGTCCGCGCTCGCGCCATGATGGAGTCGTCCTCGTCCACCTCGATGTCGCCATCGCCGCCATTCAGCTCGATCAGGGCCTGCTCGAGCAGCTCGTCCGCGTTCTCCGGCGCGATCTCGCGGAAGCGCTCGTCCGTCCAGAACTGGACCAACCGCTCGACTTCGGAGTCGGACACATAGACACCCTGGATGCGGATCGGTTTCGCCGCATCGGTGGGCATGTAGAGCATGTCGCCACGCCCAAGCAGCTTCTCCGCTCCGCCCATGTCGAGGATGGTGCGCGAGTCGGTCATGCTCGTGACGGCGAAGGCGATGCGCGTCGGGAAGTTGGCCTTGATCAGGCCCGTGACCACGTCCACCGAAGGCCGCTGTGTCGCCACGACGAGATGGATGCCGGTGGCGCGCGCGAGCTGGGCCAACCGGCAGAGCAGCTTCTCGACCTCGAATGGCGCCGCCATCATCAGGTCGGCGAGCTCATCGATGATGACCACCCAGTACGCGAGCTTCTTGAGCACGCGCGGGTGGCGGTTGTACGACTCGATGTTTCGCACGGCCTGGGAGGCGAACTTCTTGTAACGAGACTCCATCTCGTGGACGACCGCCTGGAGCGTGCCCACCACCTTGTCCATGTCCACGATCACCTCGCTGAAGGCGAGGTGGGGAATGTTGTGGTAGGCGGTCAGCTCCACCCGCTTGGGGTCGACCATCACGAAGCGCACCTGGTCGGGCGTGGCGTTCATCATGATCCCGGCGATCACGGAGTTCATGCAGACGCTCTTGCCGGAGCCGGTCGCGCCCGCGATGAGCAGGTGCGGCATCTTCGCGAGGTCGGCGACGACGGGCACGCCCGAGACGCCCTTGCCCAGCGCCAGCGCGATCTTCGACTTGCGCGCCAGGTCCTGGAACTCCTTCGACTCCATCACGTGGCGCAGGGTCACGACCGTCGCCGAGTCGTTCGGGACTTCGATGCCGACGATGGCACGGCCCGGCACAGGCGCCTCGATGCGCAGGCTGGGGGCCGCCAGTCCGAGCGCGAGGTCGTTCTGCAGCGCCGTGATCCTGTTCACGCGCACGCGGGTGCGCCCGGTTTCCACGCGTTCCGTCCGGGGACGGCCATCGGCCCCGACGAGGGTTCGCCCGTTCTCGTCCTTCAGGGGCACATCCTTGTGTCGCACCTCCCAGCCGGGCTCGACGCCGAACTGGGTGACGGTGGGGCCTTCGTTGATCTCCACCACGCTCGCATCGACGCCAAAGCTGGCGAGGGTGTCGACGATGAGCTGCGCGCGGGCGGCGTTGTCATGCTTGCGGTTGGCGCTTGGCTGGGGCGCGTTCAGCATCTCGAGCGCGGGGAGTTGCCAGCCGTTCGGCCCGCTCAGTTCCAGCCCCAGCTGTTGGGGTTCGGTCTCCTCTTCGTCGTCCTCGTCGAAGGCTTCCGCGAGCGGCTCCTCCAGCTCGACGTCCTCCAGGGCCTCTGGCGCGAAAACGACCGCCGCGCCCGTGCCCAGCGCGGACGCCGGCGACCCGGGATCGATGCTCGGCCGGAAGACGCGCGGGAGGTCCTCCTGGGCAGCCGGGATGGCAGGGTCCAGCCGCTCGCGGAGGGTGCCGCCGATGATGATTTCGTCGCCGCGGTCACGCGGATGGCGGAGGATGAAGCGCACGAAGTGGCCGATCCCGGAGGCCACGCGATGCGGATAACGCCGTTCCCACGCGGTCTGCGTCCAGATTGGGGTATTCCGCGCGAACGCGAGCGTGAGCGCAGGCGCGAGCAGTGCGCATCCGAGCACGAACAGACTCATCCACGCGAGCAGCCCCAGCGGGCCTTCGACCACGCCTCGTCCGATGTCGCCGCCGAGGGACACCTCCGCGAAGGAGACGCCGCCCATGGACCAGTCGGCGTCGTTGAGGCCCAGGAGGCCCCAAAGGAAGAGCGCGAAGGCGATGGCGCCGCCTGCCTGGCGGGCGAAGATCGCCGGGTGCGCGTACTTTCGGTTCGCGATCGCCCAGCCGCCGACCACGGAGAGGGCCGCGAGGATGAAGATGCCGAGTCCGAAAGTGCGGACGAACCAGTCGCGCGTCTCGGAGAGCACGTCGCCCATGTCGACAACCCACGGCAGCGCCGCGAGCCCTCCGAGCGCGATCGCGAGGCCCACGAACTCCGCCCGGATGAACGATGGCTTCGAGAAGAATGACTTTCGCCGCCGCGCGCGTGGTGCGCGGGCGCTACGGGGTTTTGCGCGTGTGCGTGCCGTCATGGGCGCAGCACTCCTCCGGCTCACACCCGGCACCCCGCAGAACCGGACGTAGCGATGAACGGAGGCCCCTCGACTAGACCTCGACGGTCACCGGCAAGACCATCGGCCGCCGGCGAGTCTCATCATAAAGGAACTTGCTCACTGCGTCCCGAATTCGGACGTTGATGTCGCTGAATTCCGCGTAGTGGTCGTCGCCGGCGAGTGCCTGGTCGACGATGCGCTTGGCGTCTTCCAGCAGTCCATCCTGCTCGTCCGCGGCCACGAATCCGCGCGAGAGGATCTCCGCAGGCCGGGTGAGGCGGCCAGTCTGCTTGTCGACCGCCACCATCACGACCACCACGCCGTCGGTGGAGAGATGTGCGCGGTCCCGCAAGATGAGCTGGTCCACATCGCCGATGCCCAGCCCATCTACGTAGACATAACTGGCAGAGACTCTGCCCGCCGGGTACGCCGACTCCTCGTCGATCTCGAGCACGTCGCCATCGGTGAGCACAAAGGCGTTCCCTTCGGGCACGCCCACCGACTCCGCGAGCTTGGCGTGCTGCACGAGGTGGCGGTATTCGCCATGAATGGGCACAAAGTACTCCGGCTGCAGGAGCCCCTGGATGATCTTCAGCTCCTCGCGGCTGGCGTGGCCCCGCACGTGGATGTTCTGTACGCGGTTGTAGAGCACGTCGGAGCCGAGCCGGAAGAGGTTGTCGACGTTACGGTAGACCGCCTGCTCGTTTCCCGGGATAGCGGTGGCCGAGAGGACGACCGTGTCGCCCTTCATGATCTGGATGTGGCGATGGTCGCCGTTGGCCATCCGCGTGAGGGCGCTGGTGGGCTCCCCCTGGCTCCCCGTGGTGATCACGACCAGGCGCGTGGCGGGCGTGTTGCGCATCTCTTCCACGCCCACGATTACACCCTCCGGTGCGTTCAGGTAGCCGAGCTGGCGGGCCATGGCCACGTTGTCGATCATCGACCGCCCCGTGACGAACACCTTGCGGCCCGTGAACACTGCCGCGTCGATCACCTGCTGGACGCGCGAGATGAGCGACGCGAAGGTGGCGATGATCACTCGTCCGCGAGCGTTCACGAGGATGTTCCGCAGCGCCTCGCCCACGAGCTGTTCGCTCGGGGTGTAGCCTTCCTGCTCGGCGTAGGTGGAGTCGGCCATCAGGAGCAGGCACCCCTCGGCGCCGACCTGCGCGAGGCGGATGAGGTCCGTGTGCTGGTCCATCACGGGCGTGTGGTCGAGCTTGAAGTCGCCGGTGTGGACGACGAGGCCGTGGGGCGTGCGGATGATCAGCCCGCAGGCGTCCGGGATGCTGTGGGCAACGGTGAAGAACTCCACCTCGAAGATGCCCGCTTTGATGGTCTCGCCCGGCACCACCACATGCAGGTCCGCACCCTGGAGCAGCTTATGCTCATTCAGCTTCACGCGGATGAGACCATCGGTGAGCTTCGCGCTGTAGACCGGCACGCCCTTCAGCTCTCGCATCAGGTACGGGAGCGCGCCCACGTGGTCCTCGTGGCCGTGCGTGAGGAAGATCGCGCGCAGCTTGCCGGGGTTCTCGCGGAGGTACGTGAAGTCGGGGATGACGAGGTCGACGCCAAGCATCTCCTCTTCGGGGAACATGAGCCCGACGTCGACGGCGATCATGTCGTCGCCGTACTCGAGCAGCATCATATTGCGGCCGATCTCGCCGAGACCGCCGAGGGGAATGATTCGCAGGGGCGTCTTTGCCATGAATTCCTTCTAGTCGAACAGGCGGCCCTGTGGAGCCTGCGGCTGGCTCGTGGGCCGCTCAATCGCTGGGGGCGCCGGCTCCGCCGGCCGCGTTTCTTCCGCGAGCATCTGCGGCTGTGGCGGCGCGTGCTGCTCCCGTTGTAGCACAGCACCCCCTCGTGAGGAACGTGCGCGAGCAACGATCTCCGGCAGTCGTGCGAAATCGCGCAGCATGGGCTCGCGCAGACTGCCCTGGTGGAGTGCAGCCGCGGGGTGGTACATGGGCACGTACCACGTCCCCGCAATCTCCTTCGGCTGCCCATGGATCTTCGAGATGGACTGCCGCGGGAAGAACTTTGACATCGAATACCTTCCCAGCGTCACGACAACGAGCGGGTCGATGAGGTCGATCTGTTCGTCCAGGTAGTCGCGGCAGGCGTCGATCTCCTCGGGGAGGGGGTCGCGATTGGCGGGCGGCCGGCACTTGAGCACGTTGCAGATGTAGACGGCCTCGCGCGCGTAGCCCGCGGCCCCCAGCAGCTCGCCGAGGAAGTTGCCGGCGGGGCCCACGAACGGCCGGCCCTGCTGGTCCTCGTTCAGGCCCGGCGCCTCACCGATGAACATGACCTCGGCGTCGAGCGGACCCTCGCCGGGGACGGCGTGAGTGCGCGTCTCGGCGAGGGGGCACAACCGGCAGCCACGGATGCGCCCGTAGAGCTCCTCCGCGCGCTCCTCGAGCGTCGCCATCACGCCGGGCTCGGCTGCGGCGGCCTGCGTGGCTGCAGGATCCACGCGAAGACGATGCCCAGGATGTAGAGGAGCAGAAGAGGCCCGGCGACCAGCGACTGGGTCAGGGGGTCAGGCGTGGGTGTGACCACGGCGGCGATGATGAAGATGAGGAGGATTGCGTAGCGCCAGAACCCAATGAACTGCCTCGCGCGGGCCACGCCCAGCCGTGCAAGCAGCGCCATGACCATCGGCAGCTCGAACGACACGCCGACCCAGAAGATGATGCGGATGGCGAAGTTGATGTACTGCTTGGCCCCGAACTCTGGCTCGAATACGTCGTCGCCGAAGTCGATGAGGAAGTCGAGCGAGATGGGGAGAATGACCCAATAAGCGAACGCCATGCCTCCGAGGAGGAACCCGATCGTGCCGAGCATCGAGGGGAGGATCAGGCGCCGCTCCCTGGCTGTTAGCCCGGGGACGATGAACATCAAGGTCTGATAGATGACCATGGGCGAGGCCACCACGAGGCCGCCGTACATCGCTACCTTGAACAGGATGCCGATCGATTCCGTCGGCCCGAACACGTTGAGCTCGAGCTCTGGGTGGCTCTCCCGGGCGGGCGCGAGCAGCCACCCCAGGATGGTCTCGAAGAACACCGCCGAGAAGATCGTCCCCACAACGAGGGCCGCCGCGCACCAGATGACCCGGTTTCGCAGCTCCTTGAGGTGCTCGATCAGCGTCATCTCGGAGCCGGCGCGGCGCGGCTGTTCTTCGATCTCCGGGGGCGGCGAGGTCTGTTGCGCAGTCATCGGCTAGAAGACCAGCGGCGCCTTTGGAGTCTCGTCCTCGGCGGCCGGTTCGGCACCGGGTTCAGCTGCTGGCTCGGGAGCCTGGACGGGCGGCGGCAGCCCGAACGTTGTCGCCACCGGCTTGCCGTCGATCTGGACCGTGTTCAGTGACCCGTTTTGGCCGGGGGCGCCGAAGGGCACGACGTTCGAGGGCGGCTGCTCGCCCAGCAGCTGCGCCGGCGCGACGGAGTCCAGGTCCTTGCGCAGGTCGCGCTCGCCGTCCTTCATGGTCTTGTTGAAGTCCGCCACGCCGCCCTTCACTGTCTTCATCTGCTCGTCGAGGTATTCGAACTCGTCGCTGAATTCGTCGCGGACGGCGCGGGCGTAGGTCTGGAGGGTGCGCACGGCGCGGCCAATCTGGTAGGCCATCGTGGGCAGCCTATCGGGACCCACGACCACCAGCATGATCGCGAGAATCACGAGGATTTCCTGGTAACCAACGCCCAGGAACTCCACATCAACCTCCCCGGGACGATCGTGCGCCGGAAGGCAGTCCTTCCGGGGGACTATTTGTCCTCGACGCCGTGGTCCTTCAGGTAGTCTACGGCGTCCTGCACGGTCGCGATCTTTTCGGCGTCTTCATCGGAGATCTCGAGCTCGCCGCTGCCGTCGCCCTGGAACTCTTCTTCGAGCGACATAATCAGCTCGACAAGGTCCAGCGAATCCGCATTCAGGTCGTCCACGAACGACGCGGCCGGCGCCACTTCGTCTTCCTCGACTCCAAGTTGCTCCACGACGATGGAGCGCACACGTTCGAACACTGTGGCCACGTAGTTAATTCTCCTGGGTTTCGGGTGGTGATGGTGGAGTGGTCTGGTCGGCCGGGGCGCCTTCCGGGCTTTCCGCGCGAATGCGCTTGCTGACCGTCCGGAGGACTCCGTTGACGAATGCCGGTGAACTCTCCCCGCCGTATCGGTGCGCCAGCTCGACTGCTTCGTTTACCACCGCAGCGACCGGCGCCGAATTATCAGAAAGCAGTTCCCATATTGCAAGGCGCAGGATATTGCGGTCAACGACCGGAAGGGTGTCGACCGCGTACTTCGGGGCGGCGGCGAGGATGTGTTCGTCGAGCTCGTCCCTCCTGCGGAGGATGCCGCGCACCACTCCCCGTCCGAAACCGCTCGGTCCCGGCGCGGCCAGCTCGGGGTCCTCCTCCGCCATCTCCTCCACCCGCCGGTTGTAGACAGCTTCGGGGTCGTGCGTTGATGTCTCCGCCTCGTACAGAGCTTCCACGACGAGAAAGCGCGCGCGACGCCAGGTGCTGTCGGTCACGCCATCACCATACCGCCATCAACGTGGATGCACTGGCCGGTGATGTAGGCCGCGCCGTCGCTCGCCAGGAAGGCCACCAGTGGAGCGACCTCCTCCGCCGCCGCGAAGCGGCCGAGGGGCACCTGGCCCATGACCGCGGTGCGCTGGGCTTCGGTCAGGTCCTTCGTGATGTCCGTCTCGATGAACCCGGGCGCGATGGCGTTGACGGTGATCGCCCGCGATGCGACCTCCCGTGCGACGGCCCGAGTGAAGCCGATGAGCCCGGCCTTGGCCGCCGCGTAGTTCGCCTGCCCCGCATTGCCCATCACGCCCACCACGCTGCTGACGTTGATGATGCGGCCGCCGCGCGCCCGGAGCATGGGCCGCATCGCCGCCTTCGTGACGAGGAATGCCCCGCGGAGGTTTGTGTTGTGGACCGCGTCCCAGTCGTCCTCGGACATGCGCATGAGCAGCCCGTCACGCGTGATGCCCGCGTTGTTCACGAGGATGTCGAGCCCGCCGAACCTCGCGACCGTCTCCTTCACGAGCGCCTCCGCGGCCGCCGGGTCGGAGACATCGCCGACGAGCGCGAACGCCTCTCCGCCGGCCGCCGTGATCTCGGCAACGACCGCCTCGGCGAGGGCACTGTTGGCGTTGTAGTTCACCGCCACACGCGCCCCCCGCGCGGCCAGCTCGATGCAGATCGCGCGCCCGATGCCGCGTGAGCCACCCGTGACGAGCGCGGCTTTCCCGTCGAGTTCCGCCATGGTGGGTGCCTCCCGGGGCGAGTCGCCGTGGGGAAGACTAGCGCGGGCAGCGCCTACGCGCCGTTCCCGGCGGGGGCTACCGTATCATCGAGGGATGAGCTTCACTCCCCCGTCCGAGGTCGATCTGCTTGTCGAGGACATCGCGGCGCGCCTCCGGAACGAGCTGGGGGATGGGCTGCTCGGCCTGTACCTCTACGGGTCGACGGTCACCGGTGGGGTCCACCCCGAGGCGAGCGACGTGGACCTCCTGGCGGTGCTTGCGGATGACGCGGACGATGGAACGTTTGCCAAGCTTCAGCGGCTCCACATGTCGCTCGAACGCGACCACCCCGCGTGGCGCGACCGAATCGAGGTGCAATACGTCTCCCGCGAGGCACTAAGGTCATTTCGGGAGGGCACGAGCCGGATCGCCGCCATCAGTCCTGGGGACCCCCTCGGTTGGAAGCATGCCGGCGCTGATTGGACACAGAACTGGTACGACGTCCAGGAGAACGGGCTTGCGATTCTTGGTCCCGTCCCGAGTTGCTTCATCCCGCCAATCTCCCGCGAGGAGTTCGTTCGCGGGGTCGTCGCGTACATGGAGGAAGTTGGCCGGCGGGCGCAATCTCCGCCACGTCACCGCGGAGCGGAGGCGTACGACGTGCTGACGGCCTGTCGCGCGCTCTATACGGCGTTGACGGGAGAGCAGGCGTCGAAGGAGGAGGCGGCGTCGTGGGCGGCGAAGAGGCTCCCGTTGTCGGCGGGGACAATCGAAATCGCCGTGAGGTACCGGCAGGAATACGCCCAGAGCCACTTGCCCTGCGACGCGGAAACAGCCGCGGAGCTTCGTACGTTCGTGCAGGCCGCGGGGCGGGATGTCATGGGGGCGGCCCAGCGCGGCGCGCCTACAGGCTAACGCGCACGCTCTCGGCGTCGTTTACGTTGAGGCAGGTGGACTTCCGCAACATGCGCTTGATGATCGCGGTGAGGACGCGGCCGGGGCCGAACTCCACGAACGTCTCCACGCCCTGTTCGGCCAGGTACTCGACGGTCCGCGCCCACTGCACGGGCTTCGCGATCTGGTCGATCAGCTCGTGGCGGATGTCGGTCTCGTTGCTCACGGGCGCGGCGGTGCAATTCGCGACCACCGGGATGAGTGGGTCGACGACGTTCGCGGTCGCGACCTGGGTGGCCATGCCTTCGGCGGCGGGACGCATGAGCGAGCTGTGGAAGGCGCCACTGACGCTCAGCTGGATGACCTTCGCCGCCCCGCGCGCCTTCGCGTAGTCGAGCGCGCGCACGACGGCATCCCGGCGCCCGCCGATGACAATTTGCCCCGGCGCGTTGATGTTGCAGATCTCGGCGCCGGCCTCACGGCAGACATCTTCGCAGTCCGGGACGTCCAGCCCAAGGACCGCGGCCATGGTGCCCGGGTTCTTCTCGCCCGCGGCCTGCATCAGCTCGCCACGCGCGCGCAGGAGGCGGATGCAGTCATCGAATCCGAGCGCACCGGCGGCCACGAGCGCCGAGTACTCGCCGAGGGAGTGGCCCGCCACGAACGCCGGCCTGAGATGAATCGAGGGGGAGAGGTCAAAGGCGACTTTGAGCAGCGCGAGGCTGGTGACGGCGATGGCCGGCTGCGCGTTGCGCGTCTGCTGGAGCTCCTCTTCGGGCCCTTCGAAGATGATGCGGCTAAGCTTGAAACCGAGAATCTCGTCGGCTCGGTCGAAGAGCTCGCGGGCGGCGGGGAATTGCTCGTAGAGGTCCTTGCCCATGCCCACGGACTGGGCGCCCTGGCCGGGAAAGACAAAGGCCCGGTCTCGCCGGACCTGGTCTGAGTAGGAAACGAACGGCGTCATTGCCGCCGAAGGAGGGGTCAGTCCTCGAGCTCGGGCGATGCCGTCTCGATCACTTCCCGGCCGCGGTACGTCCCGCAGATTGGGCAGGCGTGGTGTGACAGGCGCGGGCTCCGGCAGCGTGGGCAGTCCACGATGTGGGGCATCTTGATCCCCAGGTGGCTGCGTCGCTTGCCCTGGCGCGACTTCGGGTACTTCCGCTTTGGCAGCGGTGGCATGGCGCGGCTCCTTCAGGTGGTTACCCATTCGCACGTCTCAGCGCGGCCAGTGCGGCCCACCGTGAGTCGATGGGCGAGCGGTCGCAGCTGCAATCTCCGATGTTCAGGTCCTGTCCACAGACGGGGCAGATCCCGGGACAGTCCGGACGGCAAAGCGGCTGCATCTCTGCAGCCACCTCGCTATATTGCCGGACGGCTTCCTTAATGTCGATCGTGTTATCGAGGCCGATGCGGAACTCATCGGGGTCCTCCGGTTCTTCCATGCGGCCGCCGCTCACGAGGTCGACTTGCTGGTGATAGATCTCCTCGAAGCCGATCTGCACGCGGTAGGCGAAGGGGCTGAGGCACCGGCTGCAGGCCGCCTCCTCCAGCACCTCCGCGTCGACGCGCACGAGCACGCCCGTGGGGACGCGCAGCAGCTCCGCAGTGCCGCGGTGAATGGGCTCTTCGAGTTCGAGCGTGTACTTCCGTGTCGAGCCAACGGGTTCGCGAAGGAGAGTGGCAACGTTGAACAGCATGGTGGGAACCTCGCGGATGGAGGTGGATCCAGCATAGCAGGTGGCCGATCCGGGCCGCCGCCGCTCACGCTGGACGCCATAATCCCGCGGGCGGCCAAAGATCCGTTTGCATCCTTTATCGAAGCGTTTACTGAGGATCCGTCCGCCGCTAGCCTAGGGCGGAGGTTAACCCTACGTGTCACAGGTCCTCGATCTTCTCACCCTGCAAACCCTCGATGACGAAGCGGCCGCGCTCCAGACCGCGCTTTCCGACGCGGAACGCCGCCTCCACGGCGACGAGCAACTCAACGAAGCGCGGCGCGACTTTGCCGCCGCGGACGAGGAGGTGGCGGACCTCCGGAAGCAACAACGGCAGCTCGAGGCTGAGATCGAAGGGTTCACCGCGAAAATCGAGCCAGAGGAGAAGCGGCTCTACAGCGGCTCGGTCCTCAACTCCAAGGAGCTCCGCAACATTCAGCACGAGATCGACACGCTCCGGGCGCAGCGAGCAAAGCGAGAGGATGCCCTGCTCGAAGCGCTCTCACAGCTCGAAGCTGCCGACGAGGAGCGGGCCGCCGCGCTGCAATCCGTGGAACAACACGAGGCCCGGCGCGCTCGCGACGTCGAAGCGCTCGGCCTGCAAGTCTCGAAGCTCAACGACTCCATCACGCGCGTGCAGGCGAAGCGCATGGCTCAGCAGACGAAGGTCGCCGGCCCGGTGGTCGCGCTCTACGAGGACCTGCGCCGCCGTAAGGGCGGCCAGGTGATCGTGCGCATCCAGGGACGCTCGTGTTCCGGGTGCCGCGTGCAACTGCCCGAGACCATCCGGCGGCGCGCGATGAGTGCCCAGCTCGCCCAGTGCCCGAACTGCGAGCGCATCCTGGCGGTGGCGTGATGGCCCCCGCCGCAGATCCCCACCGCTTCCTTAGTCCTGAGTCCTTAGTCCTTAGGCAGGTTGCTCCCCCTCTCCCGCGAAGTCGGGAGAGGGGGTTGGGGGGTGAGGGCTGATGCGCGCGGTTGGGTATTTCGTGGAGGGTGCGCGCCGGAACGGCTCGAAGCGCGCGATCGGCGACCAGAACCGCGTCTTCCTCGACTTCTGCCAGCGCGAGGGCTACGAGGTGGCCGCGACGTTTCTCGATACCGAGGGCCAGCCCGCGGAGGAGACCGGTTACCGCCAAATGCTCCACTTCCTGCAACGCAACGACCACGGCTTCACGGTCGTGGTCGTCGACGGTCTCACAGCGCTCGGACCAGACCTCGGACAGGCGGCGATGAAGCTGCTCACGATCGAGAACTGCGGCGCCCAGGTCATCTCCTCCCAGTCGGGCAAGGAGGCGGCGCGCGAGATCGTGAACACATGGGCGGATCGTGGCGAGGGCACGCCCGTGAGCGAGAAGGTGCGCTCAGCCATGCGACGGAAGGCAGTGCGCGGCGAGGTCCTCGGCCGGCCGCCCTATGGCTACCGTGTGGGTCCGCGCCACCGCCTGGAGTTGGTGCCAGATGAGGCCGTGGTCGTGCGGTACATCTTCCGGTTGTACCTGCAAGAGGGCATGGGCATCCGCCGCATCGCCGGCCAGCTGAACCAGGAGGACGTGCCCACGCGCCGAGGTGGCCGCTGGAGCATGGTCTCGATCCGTGACCTGCTCCGGAACCGGGTCTATCTCGGCACCTACACCCGCTTCGGCGTGAAGGTGCCCGGCAGCCATCCCGCGCTCGTTTCCCCGGAGGACTTCCGTCGCGTACAGGAGCGCCTCCAGTCCCACCACGGCGGCGACCGACAACGGACGGTCGTTCCGTTCCTCCTCAGCGGCCTGGCGTACTGCTCCCGCTGCGGCAATCGCATGATCGGCGTCAGCCGCAAGCAAAAGTGGACGACGAAAGCCGGTGAGGAGAAGTCCGCTGCTTACCGCTACTACCAGTGTGAGTCACGCACGAACCAGTCCGCCTGCGGTTACAACACTCAACGCGCTGCCGAGCTGCAGGCGAAAGTGCGTGAGATGCTCTCCGAGGAGCAGCCGCCGGTCACGCGCCTCCGCCGGGCCGGGAACGTCGACTCCTACCTCCTCGACGTGATGGGCCAGGTCGAGCGCATCGAAGGCCGCATGAAGAAGACCCGTCGCCAGGTGGAGGAACTGGTGGCGGATGCCGCCCACGGCCACATCACGGTCGAGCGCATGAAGTCGCTCGGCTCGGAGCTTGCGCGCGAGCAGGAGGGGTTGGACGCGGAGCTAACGGGCGCCCGCTCGCGCCTCGCCGCGCACCAGACCGAGGAGGAGCGCCGGCGCCACATCGAGGAGGCGCGAGAACGCCTCGTGAAGGACTGGGACAGCCTCTCCTTCGACGAGCTGCAGTCGTCCCTTCGCCAGGTCGTCGACCGCCTCGAAGTGGACGGCCCCGAAGCCCGCCTCTACCTGCGGCCATGACCACCAACGCTCCGGAGCCGCGCGATTCCGAGAGTAGGGGCTGGCAGCAGCCAGCCCTGCGCCGCCGGCCATGAAGCTCATCGTTTACGCCGACGGCGCCTCCCGCGGGAACCCCGGGCCCGCTTCCATCGGCGCCTCTGTCCGCGACGAGACCGGTACCGAGCTGGCGACGGTGAGCGAGCGCATCGGGCACGCCACCAACAACGTGGCCGAGTATCGCGCCGCGATCGAGGGGGTGCGCAAGGCGAAGACGTTGGGCGCCACGAACCTCGAGCTGTGCATGGACAGCGAGCTCATCGTCCGGCAACTCGCGGGCATGTACCGCGTGAAGCACCCCGCGCTCCAGCCGCTCTACGCCACCCTCATGGCCGAGCTCGAGGAGGTCGCGTGGAGTGTGGGGCACGTGCCTCGTGCGCAGAACGCCCGCGCCGACGCCCTCGCGAACGCCGCGCTCGACGGGAAGCGAGTGGATGATGTCGCCGACCCATCCCCACCCGAGCCGGCGCCCGAGACCGGCCTGCGCTACGTCGACTTCCGCCGCGAGCACCTTCCGGGCGTCATCGCCCTCTGCGCCGACGAGGGCTGGCCCTCCTTCCCGGAGGACCCGCCGCGGGCGCTTCGTGCTCTTACGGCACCCGGGGTGAAGACCGTGGTCGCAGTCGATGACGACGTGATCGTTGGCTTCGCCTACGGGCAGGGCGACGGTGAGATCGAGGCACACCTCTCGAACCTGGTGGTCACGAAGTCCCACCGGCGCCGGGGCATCGCCCGCCGCCTGGTAGAGGAGGTCTTCCGACGTACCGGCGGCACGCGCATGGACCTGCTCGCGGAACCGGGCTCCGAGGCGTTCTACGAGTCGTTCGAGCATCGCGAACTGCGGGGGTTCAGGATTTGGCCGCGGCGATAGTCAACTGCCGTAGTGGTGACGAGCTTCCAAGAACTCAACCCGATCGTCGAACACTCGGCAGACCAACCGGTGCTCTTGGGTGATGCGGCGCGACCAGGCGCCGCCAGGCCAGTACCGCAAGGGCTCCGGGCTGCCAGTTCCCGTAAAGGGCGTGCGGAGACACTCTCCCATGAGGCCGAGGATCTTGTTAGTGATCTTGCGGTCAAGCCGAGCCCAATAGGTCAGGTCCTCGAAGCACCTCGGAGCGAGGACAGCGTTGCGTCCCTGGCTCACTCCTCGGGCAGACCGAGCTTGACGCGCAGCTCCTCGATGCTCAACTCGGTACCTTCTCCGCGGTTCAGTTCGTCCATGGCTCGCAGCAACCACCGGGCATTCGCCGGGGAGCTGATGAGATGGAGTGTCGCCATCATCGAGCGAAGCTCGTCAGCAGCGATAAGCGCAACGTCGGGGTGGCCCCTGCGCTTGACGATGACTGGTTCACAGCTGGCGGTGGCCTTGTCCCACAGTTCGGCGAGGTGATCGCGGACGTAGGTGTATGTCGTCTCCATTCGGTGCCTCCGACAGGAATACTGTACAGGAACGGACACGGCGCGCCTATCCTTCTGATAAGATAGAACGGTTCAGTGAGCCGGGTGACCGCGGTCCCGCAAGGGGTCGAGGAAAGTCCGGGCTCCACCGGGCAAGGGTGCCGGGTAACGCCCGGGCGGCGCGAGCCGACGGAAAGTGCAACAGAAACATACCGCCTTCTTCGGAGGGCAAGGGTGAAATGGTGCGGTAAGAGCGCACCGGCGTGCTGGTGACAGCACGGCCGTGCAAACCCCACCCGGAGCAAGGCCAAATAGGGGAGGAGGGTGCCCGGCCCGTCATAACTCCCGGGTTGTGCCGCTAGAGCGCCGTGGCAACACGGCGCCCAGAGAGATGGTCGCCATCCTTCTTCGGAAGGAGACAGAACCCGGCTTACAGGCTCACTGAACTACATTCACGATTCGCGATTCGGGACTCCCGATTCCCGAGTGCCTCGTCGTTCGGTACGATCGCAGTCACAGATCTGCTAGCTGGAGATGCAACATGACCGCTGATGCCGCCGTCCTCGACGTTACCGACGCCACCTTCGCCACCGAGGTGATCGAGCGATCGCGAACAGTGGCGGTGGTGGTCGACTTCTGGGCACCGTGGTGCGGGCCGTGCCGCGTGCTGGGCCCGATCATCGAGAAGGTGGCCGCCGAGTACGGCGATGACGTGGCTCTCGTGAAACTGAACACGGACGAGAACCCGCAGGTCTCGATGCAGTACCGCATCCAGGGCATCCCCGCCGTGAAGGCGTTCGTCGACGGCCGGGTCGCTGCTGAGTTCACCGGCGCTGTGCCCGAGGCGCAGGTGCGCGCGTTCTTCCAACGCCTCGCGCCCTCGCCGGAGGAGAAGGCCGCTCGCGAAGCCGAGCAGGTGGCCCAGGCGGACCCGGGTGAGGTCGAGCGCCGATTCCGAGAGGTGCTCTCGAAGTCGCCCAACAATGCCGACGCCATCGTGGGCCTGGCGACCATCCTCGTGAACCGCGGCGAGGCCGACGCTGCCAACGACCTGCTCGAACGCGCCCCTACCGACCGCCGCGCCAAGGTGCTTCGCCACCAGATCTTCCTCGACGGATTCGCCGCAAAGCACGCCAATGAGGACCTCGAAGGCGAGGCCGGGGCCAACCCCAAGGACCCTCGCGCACGCTACCGGTGGGGCGTCATGCTCGCCGCTGGCAAGCAGTGGGAGCCGGCGCTGGATGAGCTTCTCGAATCAGTCCGCCTCGACCGCTCCTTCGCCGACGGCGCCGCCCGCAAGGCCATGCTCGCAGTCTTCGACATCCTCGGCCTGGATTCCGAGTTGACGCGCGACTACCAGCGCCGCCTGTCCACCGTGCTCTTCTAACTCCGCGTTGACCGGGCGAAGCGCGGGATGTTCCTTGCTCCGGCAGTGCGTTCGGGCCGGTGCCATCGCATGTTCACTGACGTTCGCGCTGGGACTGATCGCCCGTAAAGAGGCGGCTCGTACAATGAGCGGCGAAACATAACGGATGGTGGGACGATGATCATTCACATGGCCGAAGGGGCCACCATCGACCAGGTCGAGCGCGTCATCAACCGCATCACCGCCGACTACGGCCTCCGCTGCGAGACGATCGTCTCGTCCACCACCGTCATCGGGATTAAGGGCATCGCTTCTGTCGTCGACGAGGGCCGCATCCTCGAGCTTCCCGGCGTCGACCGCGTCATCCGCATCACCGAGAAGTACAAGGACGCGAGCCGTTCCTTCCACCACGAGGACACCATCGTCTGGGTCGGCGGCGTCCCGGTAGGTGGCTCGAACTGCACCATCTTCGGCGGCCCCTGTGCCATCGAGTCCGAGTCGCAGGCGCTCGAGTCCGCCCGCGTTTCGAAGGCCGCCGGGGTTGATATCCTGCGCGCGTTCGTCGACAAATCCCGCACAAGCCCCTACGACTACCGCGGCCTCCCGCTGGAGAAGGGCCTCGAGATCGCGACGGCGATGAAGAAGGAGACGGGCCTGCCGATTGTGAGCGAGCTCATCGACCTCCGCCACCTGGAGGCGTTTCTCAAGGCGGGCATCGATGTCATCCAGATCGGCGCGCGCAGCGCACAGTACTCGCCGCTCCTCGAGGAGCTTTCCCGGCTGGACATCCCGGTGGTGCTCAAGCACGGCTTCGGCAACGACATGAGCGAGTGGCTCTGCGCGGCGGCCTACATCATGTCCGGCATCGACCGCGAGGGCCGTACGGTCGGCCAGGGGAACAAGAATGTCATCCTCTGCTACCGCGGCATCAAGAGCTTCGAGCCGGAGACGCGCTTCGGCGCGGACATCAGCATGATCCCGCTCGTGCGTACGAAGTCGCACCTCCCGCTCATCGCCGACCCCAGTCACTCGTCCGGCGACCGCCGCCTCGTGGAGCGCGTGACCTACGGCTTCATCGCCGCAGGGGCGAACGGCGTCGAGTTCGACATCCACTCGAACCCCAGCGAGGCACTCTGCGACGGCAAGCAGGCAGTCGTCTCACACGAAGCCCAGCGCATCGTCCGCAACGCCCGCCAGATCCACGCCATGCTCGCGACAGTCGGGATCGAGACCGGCACGAGCGTCACAGTGGCCGCGAAATGACGCGACCCCTCCGAGCCCCGACCGCAAGGGAGGGCGCGATGTTGCTCACTGGACCAGGGTCCCGGCTGAATTTGCGCTACGCCACCATCCGCGCCCGCACGCTCGCGATCACATCCTCTCCGACGCCTGCGTGGCGGAGATAGCCCTCGGCCGAGCCCCACCGTTCGCGTAAGACCGTGAGCGTGGAGGCCATGTCCGGCTCGTCCGAGGCCATGAGCTTGAGCGCCATCGCTTCGGTGATGCCGCGCTCGGCCATGCGGGGCAGCCACTCCTTCAACACCGGCATCAGCAGCTCGGCCGACTGCCGGTAATCCTCGAGGATGGTCGCGTCCGAGACCCCAGCCACCTCCAGCAGTAGCGCACTGGCAATGCCCGTGCGGTCTTTGCCGGCGGCGCAATGGAAGACCACGCGGCCGTCCGTGTCCGCAATCGTCTCGAACAGTGTGCGGAAGGCGAACGTGCCCACCTCGAGCATGAGCGGGTACACCGCCGCGTATCCGGGGAACTCGCCCGCCATACCCGGAGGGGACGCGTCCTTATCCCACACCGGAGCCAGCACCTTCTTGATGCCGTAGGGCGCGAGGTCCGGGGTTGCGTCGCGTTCTCGCTCGACCTCTGAGCGGAAGTCCACCACGGTGCGAACGCCAAGGTCGCGCAGCGTGCCGAGGGACTCTTCCGTGAGCCGGTGGAGTCCGGCGGAGCGAATCAGGTCTTCGTTGGTCTGTCGGCCGTCCTGCGTCTTGTAGCCGCCCAGGTGTCGAACGTTGTGGGCGATCTGGAGCCTCAGCTCTCGGGTAGTCATCACATCCATTGTCATATCGTTAGCGTCGCAGAAACAAATGAAGGCGGTGTTAACGCGCGGGAGAGTGGAAGGTTGGAAGGTTAGCTCGGGCGACTAAGCCACAGTCCGCAGTCCCCTAGCCCCGGAGCCCCGACAGCATGGCGACGACAGCCGTCTCCGCCTGCTGGCGAGCCTCGATCCGGTCGTCCGCGGCGGCGATCGCGATGGCGGCCTCGGAAAGCGCGGCGAGCATGACCCGGGCGAGTATGTCGGGGTTTCGCTTCGCGAGCAGCCCGCGCTCCATCAATTGTTCGAGGGTGCGCCGCAGTCCGCCGAGGGCATACTGCTCGTCCAGCTCCCGCCAGCGTTCCCAGCCCAGCGCGAGTGGGCCCTCCTGAAGCGCGATGCGCCGGAAGCGGTCCTCCAGGCAGATGTCGAAAAACGCCGACAGCGAGGCGAGTGCTCGCTCCCAGGGGTCCGCCACCTGCCGCGCGCGCTCGCCCATGACGCGCATCATCTCCTCCTCGGCCTCCCGGAAGACCGCGAGGAAGAGGTCGGCCTTGCTAGCGAAGTGGTGGTAGACCGCGCCCTTCGTCACCCGCGCAGCGGATGCAATGTCGTCGATCGACGCGCCCTCGAAGCCGTCCCGGACGAACGCCACGCTCGCCGCGTCCACGATCGCGCGGCGCGTCTGCTCGGCGTATTCCTCCCGGCGCGTCTTGACAGCCATTCCGACTCCCATTTAACTACAAACTGACAGTATGTGAGACACCGGAGGTACGGATGGACATCGCAACCTGGCACCAGTCCCGAAAGTTCGCGGAGACGCCCTACGGCCGCATCGCCTACACCGAAGACGGGAGCGGGCCCGCCGCGCTCTTCTTCCACGGCGCCTTCCTCAACAGTTACCAGTGGCGCGACATCCTCCCGATGTGCGCCGATGTGCGCCGTTGCATCGCCTTCGACAACCTCGGGCATGGTCACACCGAGATCGCCGACGACCAGCCACTCGACCTCCACACCCAGGCTGCGGCCACCGCTTCGTTGCTCGACGTGCTCGGAGTCGATGCCGTCGACCTCGTCGGGAACGACACGGGTGGCGCCATCGCGCAGGTGTTTGCGGTGACCAACCCCCAACGGGTTCGTTCGCTGACGCTCACCAACTGCGACGTGCACACGAACTTTCCGCCCGCCGGCTTCCAACAGACGCTGGATGCTGCACGGGCGGGAGTGTTGCGAGGCGCGCTCCCGCGGCTCCTCGACGTCGACGCCGCGCGCTCCGCTTCCGGGTTTGGGCGCACGTTCCAGTTTCCCGAGCGGCTGTCCGACGAGACGCTGAGGGAGTACATCGGGCCACTCGTGTCCACGCCGGCGCGGGCTGCCAACTTCGAGCGTTTCGTCGCGGGCATGGAGCCGGGGACGCTGGTGCGCATCGAGCCGCAGTTGAAGGCACTCGACGTCCCTGCGTTGATTGCGTGGGGCGATGACGACTACCTCTTCGGAGTCGCCTGGGCGTACTGGCTCGCAGGCACGCTCCCGCGGGCGCAGCGGCCCATAATCCTCCAGGGTGCGCGCCTCTTCTGGCCGGAGGAGCACCCGGAACGCCTCAGCGAATTGCTCCGCGACTTCTGGAGCGGCGCAGCTGCTGGGAAGTAACACCCACGCGCTCCCTTACGGTCGCGCCTCCGAAGCGGGGCTTCGGTATCATCCGGGCATGATCAACCGCGACCGCATCGTCCAGACGTTCCTCGACCTCGTGGCCATCGACTCACCTTCCGGCGAGGAGGACGCGGTGGCCGCGGAGCTGGAGCGACGGCTCCAGGCGTTGGGTGTCGCCGTCTCCCAGGATGCGCACGGGAACGTGCTTGGCCGGCTCGAAGGCGAGGGCGAGGCCGTGCTGCTGTCCGCGCACATGGACACGGTCGAGCCGGGCCACGGCATCACGCCGACCTGGGACGGCGATGACATCATCCGCAGCGACGGCACCACCATCCTCGGGGCAGACAACAAGGCCGGGTGCGCGATCATCCTCGAGGTCATCCAATCTCTCCTCGAGGACGGGAGCAAGCGGAGGGCGATCGAGGTCGCGATCAGCCGCGGCGAGGAGATCGGCCTCGTGGGCGCGACTCACATGGACTACTCCCGCATCGGCGCGAAGGTCGCGCTGGTGATCGACTCCGGCGGGCCGCCCAGCTCGATCCAGGGCCAGGCGCCCTACCACTACACCTACGACATCGAGGTGCACGGTCGCTCCGCACACGCGGGGCTGGAGCCGGAGAAGGGCGTGCCGGCCATCACCATCGCCGCCGAGATCGTGACCGGCCTTCCGCAGGGCCGCCTCGACGGAGAGACTACCGGCAACGTCGGCCGCATCCAGGGCGGCCTCGTGCGCAACGCCGTGCCCGACTACACCCTCATCCAGGGCGAGATGCGCAGCATGGTCGAGGAGAAGGTGGAGACGCTCGTCTCGAAGGTGCAGCGTCGCATCGACGACGCCAAGGCCGAACACCCGGACGCGCGCATCGAATCAAAGTTCGGCGGCTACCCCGGATACACCCTCGAGCCCGAGGATCCGGCCGTCCGCCTGCTCTTCCCCATCCTCGAGTCGATGGGATTTACGCCGGACCCGCACCCGGTGGGCGGCGGCACCGACGGCAACATCTTCCGCCAGCATGGCATCGCCTCGGTGGTCATCGGGCGCGGAGGCTACGAGCAACACACGAAGAGCGAGTACCTGGTGATCCCCGAGATGCTCGACTGCGCCCGCGTGGTCGAAGCCTGCCTGCGGGTGCATTGACGATTGTCGATTTCCCGGCTCCTCGCGATTGAGTGTCCCTTCCAGGAACACTCGGGCGGCGCGGGGCGAGGCTTAATCGACAATCGACAATCTGCAATCGGAAATTGTCTCTAACGGCTTTCCAACATCTTCCCTTTTGTAAAGCACGCGTGGTACGGTACGCGTCCGGCTGAAACGGAGGTGCTGTCGGCGGGGTAGCCGGCGCACTCAAAACGAAGTGGAGTTTGATGCCATCTCCCAATGCATCAAGCCCCGTGTCCTTCCTCGGAAGGATGTACTTCCGGACTTAGTGCGCTCGACTAGATAGTCGCCTCCTTTCAGCCACCTCCCCCCATCACGGACCTACTCCCCTCGCCCGCAGCGGTTGGGGGCGAGGGGAGGATCACGCGCGGCGAACACTTGACCGCGTTGAGTTGCCGGGCGCAGGCCCCGCGACCAACTCCGGGCAATAAAATGGGGCTTGATGCATCTCCCATGACATCAAGCCCCTGTCCTTCTGGACTTTGGCGCGCTTGGCTTAGATAGCTACCTCCTGTCTGCTAGATTCGCTACTGCCCCATTTCCCATTGGCAGCACATTCAGGGAGCGAATGTTCCGCCGCAGGAATGCGGGCAGTTCTGCGTCTTCCACGCTCGCCACGCCGGGCAAGCCAAAGTCGGTGATGCGGTGCGTTTCCCGGGGGTCCTCCAGCTGCCGAGCCTTCGGCGGGAAGCCGGTCGCGATCACTGTGAGCTGCACTTCGTCGCCGACCCGGGGGTCCACGACGGTGCCGAAGATGATGTTGGCCGACGGGTCGACCACTTCCGCGACGACGCGAGCAGCCATGTCCAGCTCGCGGAGCTGCAGGTTGCCGCTGTGGGTGACGTTGAAGAGCACGTTGTGCGCCCCGTCGATCGACTGGTCCAGCAACGGGCTGGTGGTGGCCGCGCGGGCCGCGTCCACGGCACGGTTCTCGCCGCTCGCGCTGCCCACCGCGAGGAGCGCCGGTCCGGCTTCGCTCATGGTGGTGCGTACGTCGTTGAAGTCGAGGTTGATGGATCCGTTCTGGCTGATGATGTTCGAGATCGACTGGATCGCCTGCCGCAGGACGTCGTCGGCGGTGTCGAATGCCTGGTCAACCGTGCAGTCGGAGGCGCAGATCTCGATGAGGCGCGAGTTGGGGATGACGATGAGCGTGTCCACCTTGTCACGCAGCCGGAGGAGGCCTTCCTCGGCCTGCTTCTGGCGCCGCGCGCCCTCCCAGGCGAACGGCTTGGTGACCACGCCGATCGTCAGCGCACCGACGTCCTTGGCGATTTCGGCGACGACGGGCGCGGCGCCCGTGCCCGTGCCACCGCCCATGCCTGCGGTCACGAATACCATCTCCGTGCCGCGGAGGAGGTCATAGATCTCGTCCCGGCTCTCGTCGGCGGCGCGTTCACCGCGGGCGGGGTCACCGCCCACGCCAAGGCCCTTCGTCAGCTTTTCGCCGATGCGGAGCCGCTGGCCCGCGTCGCTGGACATGAGGGCCTGGGCGTCGGTGTTGCAGGCCACGAACGTGACCCCGGGGATCTTGGCGCGAATCATGCGGTTGACGGCGTTGCAGCCGCCTCCGCCCACGCCCACCACCTTGATGTCGGGCAGCAGCTCGGTGTCGTATCGAATGCTCATTGGGTAGCCCTTTCCTCTCCTGTTGTGCTCGTCTTCGCGGGTGAAGTCGATGAGGTTCATGCGTTGTCCCCTTCCTGCCCGGCTCATTGCGGCATGAGCGCCCTCCCCCATGAAGCGATCCGCCTGAAGATGCCTCCGCCGGAGATCTCGAAGCCCATGCCCATTGGCTCGACCGCCCGCACACGGTCGCCGAGGGCGTACTCCACGAGCCCGATAGAGGTTGCATACGCGGGCGTGCCGATCAGGTCGGACAGCCCGGAGTAGCCATGTGGTTTGCCCACGCGCGCGGGGATGCCGAGGCGCGTCTCCGCCATCTCCGCGAGGCCGCGGAGCTGGCTGCTGCCGCCCGTGAGCACCAGGCCCGCGGCGATGCGGTCGAGGTAGCCGGCCCGCTTCAGCTCCGTCCCCACCATCTCGAGGATTTCCTCGCAGCGCGCCTGCAGGATCTCGCACACGTGCGAGAGCGGGACCGTCTTCTGCGTCTGTGTGCCGAATGCCTGGATCTCGATGGTCTCGTGACCCATCTCGGGGTCAGCGAAGGCGGCGCCGTACTGGCACTTCACCTCCTCCGCGCTCTCCCACGGGCAGCGCAGCACACGGGCGAGGTCGTGGGTCAGGTGCGACCCCGCGATCGGCAGGCAGGCGGTGTGCGCGATCGCGCCCTCGTCGAAGACAGCGAGCGAGGTCGTGCTGCCGCCGAGGTCAACGAGCGTCACGCCCTGCAGGCGTTCCTGGTCGTGGAGTACGCTCGTAGCCGCGGCGATCGATTCGAGGATAACATCGTCCACCTGGACGCCTGCGCCCTCCACGCACTTGGTCAGGTTCTGGATGGCCGAGACGGCGCCGCTGACGATGTGCGTCTCGGCGTCCAGCCTCCCTCCGAACATGCCCACGGGGTCGCTCACCGGGTCCGTCCCTTCGACCCAATAGCCGCGAGGCAGGACATGGATCACCTGCCGGTTCGTCGGGATGCTGATCTGGCCCGCGGCTTCCAACACCCGCGCCCGGTCATCGGCGGAGATGGGCCGCGACCGGTCCGGGACGGCGATGATGCCGCGGTTGTTCTGCGAGGCGATGTGGCTGCCGGCGATGCCCACCACCGCGCTCAGGATGCGCATCCCACAGGCCTGCTCCGCCTTCTCGACCGCGACCCCGACCGATTCGCGAGCCGATTGGATGTTGTCTATCGTGCCGCGCGTCAGCCCGGCGGCGGGCGCCACGCCCACCCCGAGGATGCGCGTCTCGCCGTGCTCGCCGATGTCGCCAACGATGACGCTCACCTTCGTGGAACCGACATCGATGGCTGCTACCGTGCTTCTTCGTCTCATATTCTCCTCCGTGGTTCAGTACAACACCGGCCGGTTGCCATACCGGAGATCGATGGTCGTGTAGGTGATGCCCCGGTTGCGCGCCTCCGTGGAGAGCGCCGCCCAGACCGAGAGCTTGTAGGCGATCGAGCTCGAATCCCCCAGCAGCGCGTTCTGCCCGCTGGCCGTGGTGACCTGCACGCCCGTGCCCGTGACGTACGCAATCTCCGTGACTGTGGTCCCGAGTTGGCGCGGGAGCTTCTCGTAGATCTCTGCCGCCGCATCGACGGCCTGGTAGCTCACCCGGTCGCCGACGCGCAGGGTAGTAGCTTCGCTCGTCTTGATTTGCGGCGAGCCCGCGGGCGGCCCCTCAGTGCCCAGGACGACGCCGTCACGGTCGATGGTGTAGCGGACGCCTCCCTGCTCCCACGTGCCCCATGCCTGGCGCTCCTCGATCACGATCTGGACCGAGTTCGGCCAGTCCCGCTTCACGTCGACGGAGGAAATCAGTGGGAACGAGAACAATACCTCCTGAGTGTCCGCTAAATTCGCAGTGAACATGCTGTCCCCGAAGAGCCCTGTCAGCCGCACGATCTCGTCCGTGGAGGTACGTTCGTTGCCAGTCACCTTGACGTGGTTCACGCGGAAGGCCGGGCTCTCGTACAGCCACCAGCCGCCGTACCCCAGAATCGCGGCCCATAGCACCGCGGAGGCAGCCCACACGTATCGCAGCCGGGGCTTCAGGCTAATCCGCGGAGCCGCGGGCGCTGCCCGCTCGCGGCCCTCGCTCCGGCCACGTGTGCCGACTACCCCGGCGTGCCGGGGAACGATCGCCCGCGGCTTTTCCCCCACGGTCGGCTGCGACCGGCGGACGATCATGCGCGGCAGCTTCTTGTCACGGTTGCGCTTCACGATCATCGCGCGTTCCTCCGCTGGTGACGCTCGAGCGCGAGGTCGAGGATCTGGGAGAGCAAGTCGGTGTAGCCCAGGCCCGTCGCCTCCCAGAGCTTCGGGTACATGCTGATGCTGGTGAACCCGGGGATGGTATTCACCTCGTTCGCCAGCACCTCGCCGTCCGGGCAGAGGAAGAAGTCGACGCGGGCATACCCCTCGCAGCCCATGACCTGGTACATGCGCAGCGCCAGCTCGCGCACCAGGCCGGAGGTCTCCGGCGAGATCTTCGCGGGGATGTGGAGCGCGGTCTGTGAGGCCGTGTCGTACTTGCTGTCGTAGTCGTAGAAGTCGCGGTCCGGCACCACCTCGCCCACCACGCTCGTTTGCGGGCGCTCGTTCCCGAGCACCGAGCACTCGACCTCGCGGGCGTTCGCAATACCCTCCTCCGCCACGATCTTGTCGTCGTAGGCGAGGGCACTGCGGAAGGCATGTGGGAGGTCCTCGCGGGAATGCACTTTCGTCACGCCCACACTCGAACCGCCGTTCGCTGGCTTTACGAACATCGGGTAACCGAGGGTGGACTCCAGGTACTCCCGCGCCTGCGTTTCATCCGAGCCGACCTCCCATGCCCGCAGTACGGCATACCGGGCCTGGCGGATCCCGGCTTCCCGGAAGAGCGCCTTCATGAGCGCTTTGTCCATGCCAATGGCGCTCGCGGCGACGCCCGCGCCTGCGTAAGGCATGCCCGCCAGTTCGAAGAAGCCCTGGATGGTGCCGTCCTCGCCGTAGGTGCCGTGGATGAGGGGGAGGGCAACCTCGCAGCCCGCGAGCTGCGCCAGCGCGTCGCTGCTGGTGAGCAGCCGGCGGGCATCGCCTTCGAATGACGTGCGCCCCTCATCAAGGGAGGCACGCGTCTCGTCCGGAGTCATCCAGCCGCCCCGCCGCGTCACCCCGAAAGGCACGGCGTCCCATCGCTCGGGGTCGAGCGCCGCCATCACGCTGCGCGCGCTGGTGACGCTCACTTCGTGCTCGCCAGAGCGCCCCCCGAGGACGACTGCCACGCGCATCCGGCTCATCACCATGCCCCCACGAACGCGACTTCGCGCTCCAGCGTGATGCCGAACTGTTCCTTGACGCGCCGCTCGGCCTCCCGGATCAGCCAGGCCACGTCCTCCGCCTTCGCGTTCCCGTAGTTCACGAAGAAGTTGCAGTGCTTGTCGCTGATGGCCGCGTCACCACGTCGCTCGCCGCGCATTCCGACCGCGTCGATCAGCTTCCAGGCCGGGTGGTCGGCCGGGTTCTTGAACGTGGAACCGGCGTTTCGGCCGCGCGGTTGGGCCGTGAGCCGTCGCTTGTCGTAGCCTGCTGCTTCCGCAAGCAGGGCCTTCGCATCGCCCGGCGCGAGGCTCACCTCCGCCTCGAGCACGGTCTTGCCGTTGAACTGGCCGCGTGTGAAGACGCTGCCGCGATACACGAGGCCGAGGTCGTTCGCGTCGACCCACTCTGGCTTGCCGTCGGCGCCCTGGAGCCGCACTCGCGTGAGCACATCCGCGAGGCAGCCGCCGTAAGCGCCCGCGTTGTACACGACTGCCCCACCGAGCGTGCCGGGGATGCCGACGGCCCACGCGAGACCCGCGAGGCTCGCCCGGCACATCTTGCGCGCGTACCCGGCGAAGCTCATGCCGCTCTCCACGCGGAAGGTGGCGCCGTCCGCGACCTCGCCGCGGGCCCGGTTCGAAATCGTGAGCCCGCGCATGCCCGCGTCCGCGACGAGGATGTTGCTCCCGCTGCCGAGCACGAATGTGTCCACGCCGGCGTCGTGCGCGGCGGTGGTGGCGAAGGCGAGCGCATCCGCATCCCCCGCCGTGAAGAACAGGTCCGCGGGGCCGCCGACCCCGAACGTGGTGTGCCGCGCGAGCGACTCCTGGCGTCGCAGCTCTCCGCGCGCCTCGAGTGCCATCGCGAGCTTCTCGATCGCGCTCGACGAATGTCGACTCATCGCAGCAGCTCCAGGATTCTCGGGCCAACCTCGACTACGTCGCCGGCGCCGATGGTGAAGATCACGTCTCCGGGGTTCGCGAGATCGACGGCCTGGCGTGCGGCGTCGTCGAAGTCGGTGGCGTAGTGGGTCCGTGGCGCTTCAATCGCGGCGGCGAGGTCCCTGGCGCTGCGCCCGGCCTCCGGCTTCTCGCGGGCGGCGTAGGTCTCGAGCACGACCAACTCGTCGAGGCCGGCCCAGCACTTCGTCCACTCGTCCCAGAGGTACGCGATGCGGCTGTAGGTGTGGGGCTGGTACACAGCGATGAGACGGCGCTCGGGGAAACGCGTGCGGGCGGTCGCGATGGTCGCGCGCGCTTCGGTGGGATGGTGGGCGTAGTCGTCCATGACGAGCACGCCGCCCGCCTCGCCGACCGTCTCGAAGCGGCGCCGCGCACCCTGGAAGCGCGCAATGGCTGCGCGCACGGTCTCGAACTCGACGCCCAGGCCCAGGCAGACGGCGGCGGCGGCAGTCGCATTGCGCACGAAGTGCAGTCCGGGGACGCTTGCCTCGATCTGGCCCAGCGCCTTACCGCCCTTCGTGAGCGTGAACCTGGCGGCGCGGTCGGTGCAGGCGATGTTGGTTGCCTGCCAGAAGCGCACGCCCTCCGTCCCGTATGTTTCGACCCGGATGGGCTCGTCCTCGACCATCTCGCTCACCTGGCGCGCGCCGACGTCGTCCCAGCAGGCGACCAGCGTTCCACCGGGCGCGATCCGTTTCGCGAAGTCGACAAACGCCTCGTGATAAGCCTCGGCCGTGCCGTAGTAATCGAGGTGGTCCGCTTCGACGTTCAAGATGACGGCCACTGAAGGCGTGTACTCAAGGAACGCGCGCTTGTACTCGTCCGCCTCCACCACGCACTCCTCGCCCTCGCCCCACGAGGCATGACCGCCGAGGTCGATGCTCTCGCCGCCGAGCAGGTACATCGGCTTGCGCCCGGCCTCGCTCAGGATGAAGGCGATCAGGCTCGAGGTGGTCGTCTTGCCGTGCGCCCCCGCGACGGCGATGACCTTCTTGCCCTCCATCAACCGCGCCACCATCTCCGCGCGGAGGAGGACCGTAACGCCCCGGCGGCGGGCCTCCGCTATCTCGGGGTTGTCCTCACCGGCGGCGGCCGTGGTCACAAGCAGCGCAGTGTCACCGGGCAGGTTATCAGTGGCGTGGCCTTCGTTGACCGTGGCGCCCAGCGCCTCCAGCTTGCGCGTGAAGTTCGATCGCACGAGGTCGCTTCCGCTCACGGACACGCCGCGTTCGAGCAGCAACTGCCCGATCGCCGACATGTGCATGCCGCCGATTCCCACGAGGTGCACCGGGCCACGAATGTCGGTCATTTGCGCGCCACCTCCACGATGAGGTCGGCGATGCGGTCGGCGGCATCGGGATGCGCGAGCGCGTTGGCGGCTTCGCGCATGGCAGCGAGACGGGCGTCGTCGAGTATCAAGCCGCGGATGCTCGCGCCGAGGTCCATTCCGGCTTCCTCCACCACCACCGCCGCTCCACCTTCCGCCAGCCAGCGGGCGTTGTCACGCTGGTGCCCACCAGCGAATGTTCCCGGGATGAGCACCGACGGGAGTCCCGCAGCGGGGAGTTCGCCAAGGACGCTTGCGCCGGCGCGGAAGACACCCAGGTCCGCCGCCTTCATCAACACGGGCAGGTCGTTGCGGAAGTCCGCGACCTGGTAATGCCGGGTCTGCGCGGGTGGCAGCTCGTTGCGGATCTGCGCCGCCCGCGGCAGGTCGCTGGCGCCCGTCATGTGGAAGATCGTCGCCACGCCGGCGAGTTGTGGCACGGCTGCGAAGATGGCGTCATTGATCGCCTTGGCGCCCTGGGAGGCCCCCGCGATGACGATCACCCTGTCGCCGTCGAGCAGCCCCAGCTCGCGCCGCGCGTCCTCCCGGCTCATCTCGAAGAACGCCTTGCGCACGGGGTAACCGGTGACCGTGGTCTTCTTGCGGGGCAGGTGTTTGAGCGCCTCCTCCGTGGTCGTCGCGACGCGTGTCGCCAGGCGCTTCTCCGCGCTCACCGCCCACCCCGGTGTCACGTCGGGGAGGTAGACCACCAGCGGGCGGCGCAGGAGGCGCGCGGCTACGCTTGTGGGGAAGCTCCCGTAGCCGCCGGTGCTGAATACGGCATCGGGGTTGAACGATTGCAGCTTGCGCACGCCGACAAAGACGCCGGTTCCCAGCTCCCAGGCGCTCTGGGCGAGCTCGATCGGCCCGCGCCCCCGGACGCCCGCGGAGGGCACTGCCTCGAAGCGGATGCCCCGGGACTCGACAATCGAGCGCTCACCACGATCTTCCGGCCCGAAGAATCGAACTTCCGTCACCAGCCCCTCCCTGTCGTGCATCGCATCCAGCACCGCGAGTGCGGGAAGAATGTGGCCCCCGGTGCCGCCGGCCGTCAGTGCGAGCTTCATCGCTGTGTCCGCGAGATATTCATCTTCGCGTCCTCCGCACGATCTGGCCGCGCGGCACCGCGCTCGAGTCCCGCTCCATGTAACCGCCGCGGTCGGTGCCGTAGCGCGACACGCTGATAAGTACGCCGATGGCGAGGAGCACTGAGGCGAGCGCGTTGCCCCCGTAGCTCAAGAACGGGAGGGGCACGCCCGTCAGCGGGATCACGCGCGTGATTCCGCCGATGTTGATCAGCGCCTGTGCCGTGATCCACGTCGTGATCCCGGTTGCGAGGAGCATCCCGAAGTCATCACGCGCGCGCCGGGCGATCTGGTAACCGCGAACCATCAGGATCATGTACAGCAAGAGGACGGCGCTGGTGGCGACTATGCCCAACTCTTCACCAAGAATTGCGAACACGCCGTCGGTGTGGCTCTCGGGGACATAGAAGAACTTGCCCCGGCTGGCCCCCAGACCGAGGCCGGTGAGGCCGCCGTTCCCCAGCGCGATCAGCGCCTGCAGCGTCTGGAATCCGTTTCCGAGTGGGTCGGCTTCTGCGTGGAGATAGGAGGTCAGCCGGTCCATTCGGTACCCCGCGACGGTCGCCAGGACGAAGATGCAGCCGATGCCCGTCGTCCCCAGGGCCAGCATCTGCAGGAGCGAGGCGCCCGCCACGAAGAACATCGTGACCGTGATCGCGAGGATCACGACGGTGGTTCCCAGGTTCGGCTGGAACATGATGAGGACGCCTATCGTCCCGATGATCGCCACAAAGGGAATCAGCCCGCCCTCGAAGCTGCGCAGGCTGTCTCCCTTCCCGACGAGCCACGCGGCGAGGTAGATGATCACGGCCATCTTCGCAAACTCACTCGGCTGGATCGTGAACTCGCCGATGCCGAGCCAGCGCTTCGCGCCGCCAGCCTCGATGCCGACGAACAGCACCGCGAGCAGCATCCCGATGGTGACGGCCATGATCGGCACGGCAAAGGTGCGATAGATGTGGTAGTCCGTGCGCATGGCGATGACCATGAGGATGACGCCCAGCACTGCCCAGGCCGCCTGGCGGATGATGTAGTAGTACGGCGTGCCCGGGGTGGTGGCGGTCGCGGTCTCGGCCAGGCTGATGACAAAGCTCGCGCTGTACACCACCACCAGCCCGGTGATCGTGAGCACGGCCGCCAGCGCCAGGATCGCGTAGTCCGGGCGGCTTGGAGTCCAGTCGCCCGTGCGCGCGGCTATGACGGCACCTCCTGGAACCCGGGCAACGCCCGCACCAGCTCGCGGAAGCGCGCGCCGCGCGCCTCGAAGCTGGGGTACGCATCGAAGCTGGTGCCCGCGGGCGAGAGCAGGACGACGTCCCCGGGTTGCGAAAGCTTCGCCGCCGCGTGGACCGCATCGTCGAGCGCCGGCACGAGCCGGTTGGTCGCAACCACTCCCTGCATCGCGTCGTGGAAGAACGGCCCGGCCTCGCCGAAGCACACGAGCGCGCGGCATCGTTCACGAGCGAGCTGCTGGAGCGTGTCGAGGGGCAGGTTCTTCTCGCGTCCGCCAAGCAGGAGCACGACGGGCTCCGTGAATGCGCGCAGCCCGGCGATCGTCCGTTCGGGGCTGGTGGCGATGCTGTCGTTGATCCAGGTGACACCCCCCGCGCGTCCGGCGACCTCGAGCCGGTGGGGGACGCCGCGGAATGCCTGCGCCGCCGCCCGCATCGCTTCGATCGGCCACCCGGCCGCACCCGCGATGGCACATGCCATCACGACGTTCGCCAGGTTGTGGCGTCCGCGAAGCCGGATGTTCGCGGCGGGCATGACCTCTTCGCCACGACGTCCAGCGCGCACGACGATGGTCTCGTGTTCGACCCACGCGCCGAGTCCGTCGATCTCGCCGGTCAGCGATGTGCGCCAGAGCTTCCCCTTCACCGATGCCACGAGCGCCCGGCTGTGGGGGTCGTCGTTGTTCATCACGGCGATGTCTTCGCGGTGCTGGAGCGAGAGGATGTTCCGTTTCAGGCCCACGTACTCGTCCCAGTTGAACTGGTCCAGGTGGTTGGGCGTGACGTTCGTCACGGCCGCTATGTGGGGCGAGCGGTCCGTGTACTGGAGCTGAGTGTGGCTAATCTCGAGGATGACGGTTGTGCTGTCCGTGATTTCGTCGACGCGGGAGAGCAGCGCCTCGCCGATGTTGCCGCCTACGACCGACTCCACTCCCGCCTCGGCTGCCATGGCGGCCACCAGCGCGGTGGTGGTCGACTTCCCGCTCGAGCCGGTGATGCCGATGACCTTGCCCTTCACGAGTTGGAGGAAGAGCCGCATCTGCGACGTGATAGGCACGCCCAGTTCCCGCGCGCGACCCAGCGCCGGGTCGTGGCGGAGCACCGACTGTGAGACAGCGACGAGGTCGAACCCGCTCGGATCGAGCAGACCCTCGCCCGTGACCGTGCTCTCGACGCCGTCCGGCGCTGTCGCGCCAGCCGCTTCGAGGAGTGCGTCGGAGCGGGTGTCGGACATAACGACGCTAGCGCCCTGGTTCAGAAGCCATTTCGCGAGGTCGCGGCCCTCCATGCCCATCGAATAGACGAGCACGTGCTTGCCCTGCACTTCGGGCACTCCCTTCACGGTCCCGTTCTCCAGAACCGACATCATGCCGGCACCTCCAGCGCCAGCGCGATGCCGAGCATCGCGCCGACGATCCCGATGATCCAGAAGCGGGTCACGACCTGCGTCTCCGCCCAGCCGATTTCCTCGAAGTGGTGGTGCAGCGGAGCGCGCTTGAACACGCGTTTCCCGCCCGAGAGCCGGTAGTAGCCAATCTGAATGATGTTGCTGACGGCTTCCGCCACGAAGATCACGCCGATCACGGGTAGCAACAGCCAGTGGCCGGTCATCAGCGCCACCACCGCGAGGCTGGACCCCAGCGCAAGCGCGCCCGTGTCCCCCATGATCACCATGGCCGGGTGGGCGTTGTACCAGAGGAATCCGAGGTTCGCGCCGGCGATGATGAAGGCGAAGGTTGCCACGAACTCCTGGCCCTGGATGAAGCCGATGACTCCGTAGGCGAGGAAGGCGAAGAGCGTCGTGCCGCCCGCGAGCCCGTCGAGACCGTCCGTGACGGCAACGGCGCTGGTCGTGCCCACGATCGCGGCCACCGCGATGGGGATGTACAGCAGGCCAAGCTCGTAGTGGCCCACGTAGGGGATGTTGATCGACTGGACCTCGATGTGGTCATAGAGGACGACGGCGGCCGCGAGCGCCAGGATGGAGAGGAAGGCGATCTTGAAGCGCCAGCTGAGCCCGCCGGTTCGCCGGTGCTGCAGGGTGCCGAGGTCGTCGAAGAAGCCGGCCGCGCCGGTGATTCCGATCATACCCAGGGGGAGCAGGATCGAGCGGTGGTTCCACCAGTCCACCGCCACCGCGGTCACGATCAACGTGGGCACCCAGATGATGAAGCCGCCGAAGGTCGGCACGCCCGCCTTCACCTGGTGGGACGCGGGCTGGTCCTCGCTGATGCTCTTGCCCGCGTTCTGAGAGCGCAGATAGCGCACAATCGGGTACCCCAGCGCGACGGCGAAGGCGAAAGCGATGCAGCCGGAGAAGAGCGCGTGGATCATGCGGCTCTCGCCTCCAGCATCGGAAGGATGGTCTCGAACGCCGACGCCCGGCTCGCCTTCACGAGCACTATCGTGTCCTCCCGCAGCTCGCGGGCGACCTCGGCCGCTCCCTCTTCCTTCGTGTCGAACCAGCGCACGTCGCGGTGCCCGGCCTCGCGGGCTGCTTCGGCCAGAAGCACGCACTCGGGGCCGACGGCGACGAGGATGTCGCAGCAGTAGGCTGCCACCTCCCCGGCCTTGCGGTGCTCTTCGACTTCGAACTCGCCGAGCTCAGCCATGCGCCCGATGAGGGCGATGCGCCGGTGCTTCCCCACCGCCCCGTACCGCAGCAATTCGAGCGCACCCTTGAGGGAGGTGGGGCTGGAGTTGTAACGGTCATCAACGATGGTGGCGCCGTTCAGGCCCGTGAACGTGTGGATCCTTCCGCTCAGCCCGCTCTTCGCTACGGCCTTCGCCGTTTCGAACAGCGACATCCCGAGCGCCATTCCAGCGGCCATCGCCGCGACCACGCCCGGGACGGTGTGCTCACCGGGAATGGGTGAGTCGACGCGCGCCTCTTTCGTTCCCGGCGTGAGCCAGAACCGCAGTCCGTTCAGCCCCTCGCTCTTCACGTTGCTCCAGCGAAGAGTCGCGCCCGGGTTCCTGTTCCCGAAGCCGACCACTCGGCACCGCAACTCGGATACGACCGGCGCGATCCGCTCGTCGTCGACGTTGAGGATGGCGGTGCCATCGGTGGGCAGCCAACGTGCAAGGGAGAGCTTCTCCTGCGCGATCGCCTCGATGCTCCCCATCTTCGAGACGTGAGTGAGCCCGATGTTCAGCACCACGCCGACCTTGGGCACGGCAATCTCGCACAGCTCCACGATCTCGCCCGGGCTGTCCATCGCGAGTTCGAGGACGCTCACCTCGTGGTCGCGTTGCAGGCTGAGGAGCGCGAGAGGCAGCCCCTCACGGGAGTTCAGGTTTCCCTCGCTTTTGTGTGTCCTGAAGCGCGCCCCGAGCACAGCGGCGGTGATGTCCTTGCAGGTCGTCTTCCCGACCGTGCCCGTGATGCCGACGACCGTGGGGGCGCAGGTCATGCGCCAGGCGCGCGCCAGCTCGCCCACAGCCTTGCGGGCATCGGGGGCGATGACGATGGTCTTCTCGGGCCACTCGCCCTCCGGCATGCGTTCGCAGATGGCGGCGACAGCGCCGTTGCGCAGGGCGTCAGCCACGAAGTCGTTGCCGTCCGCGTGCTCGCCGTGGAAGCCGGTGAAGAGCTCGCCGGCCCGCACCGAGCGCGAGTCAGCCGCGCCGCCTTCGATCTGCAGGTCCGGGCCTTCGTGTACCTCGTAGCCGCGCGCCCGCATCTCCGCGGCGACGATCGACGTGGTCAGGTGGCCGTTCATCGCGCACCAGCCGCGACATAGCCGTCGCCATCGGGAGCGATCCCCAGGTAGCCGAGCGTCTCATCGGCGAGTTGCGCGAAGATAGGCGCCGCCGCTTCCGTGCCGGTCGCGCCGTCACGGTTGTCGTCCAGCATGATCAGCACAAGGATTTCGGGGTCGTCCAGGGGCGCGAATCCGATGAACGAGGCGATCTGCTGGTCGTTGTAGCTCCCGTAGATCGGGATGTTAGCCGTGCCGGACTTCCCGCCGGCCGTGTACAGGCTGGGGTTCCCGGGATAGGTGCGGCCGTCCGGATCGACGACGTCGTTCATCATCTGCCGCATCGTGTCGCTGGTCTCCTCGGAGATGGCGCGCCCGACGACGCGCGGCTGCACGTCCCTGCGGTCACCATCGGGCTCGACCGTCGCCTTCACGATGTGGGGTCGAACGAGATTCCCGCCATTGATGACAGCTGCAACGGCCGACGTCAGCTGCAAGGGAGTGACGCTGATCGACTGCCCGAACGACTGCGTCGCGAGGTCGACCGGCGACCAGTCCTTGTCGTCGGGCCGGCGGACGATGCCGCCTCCTTCACCCATGAGATCGACTCCCGTGGGGCGGCCGAACCCGAAGGCATCCAGGTACGAATGGAAGGCCTCGGCTCCCAGGAGCTTCGCCATGTAGACCGCGCCGGTGTTGATACTGTGTTGTAGAACCCCGGTCATCGTCTGCGTGCCGTAGTACTGGAAGTCCCAGTTGCGAATCTCGATCCCCGCGACATTGACCACGCCATTGTCTACATAAGTGGTGCCCGGGGATACGACCCCGCGGTCGATCGCCGCGGCCGCGGTCACCACCTTCATGACGCTGCCCGGCTCGTAGGTGTCGCTCACGGCCCGGTTCTTCAGCAGAGCGAGGTCCTCCGGGTCTGTCAGGTCCAGGTCGCCGAGCTCACTGAACTTGAGCGCGGGCTCCGTCGCGAGACACAGGATCTCGCCCGTGCCCGGGTGCATCATCAGGATCGTCCCGCCCTTCTTCGCCTCGTGCTTCTCCACGGCGGCGCGGAGGTAATCCTCGCACAGCTTCTGTAGGTGACGGTCGATGGTGAGTACGAGGTCGCTGCCCGGCTCGGGCGCGATAGCGACGTGGTCGCCGAAGGGGATGCGCTCTCCGGTGGTGTCGCGCTCGTAGATGGCCGTACCCGGTTTTCCCTGGAGGACTTCGTTCCAGGCCGCCTCCACTCCGGCGAGCCCGGTATTGTCGAGGCCGATGAAGCCGAGGACCGCTGCCCCTGTGTCCCCCTCGGGGTTCACCCGTGCGGTGTTGGCATTCATGGAGATGCCCGGGAGGCTCGCCGCCGACAGCTCGTTCCCGACCTCGAATTCAACGTCGCGGGCGATGAGCACATCGATCGTCTCCGCTTCGGCGACCCTCGCGCGGAGCGCCGCGGCGTCAACGCCGAGGGCGAGGGCTAGTGCTTCGCTGGCTGTCTGCGCCTCCGCGTCGTCGCGCCACGCGCGGGCGCTGACGTAGATGTCCCACGTGTCGACGCTCGCGGAGAGGACATTGCCGTTGCGGTCGAGGATGGTGCCGCGGCGGGCGTAAATCGTGTTGCTGGCGCTGAGCTCGGCGTCCGCGGCCTGCGCGTAGCGTTCGTGTTCGATGACCTGCAACTGGATGAGCCGCGCGAAGATGGCGAGGGCGAACAGCCCCATCACGATCGCGGGCAACCAGACCCGGCGAGTGCCTTGGGCTCGCTGCAATGCCATCCGAACGCGCCTCCGGCGCCCACCCTTCCGGGAAAGGGCAGTTGCCTGCTTTAGTCCAGCAGCGGCACCCGGGAGAAGAGTGACCGCCACATCGATTCGGGCTCGTCGCTTGCGCGCTCGAGCTCGGGGAGCAACTCCGAAGGAATCTTCGCCGGAGCCGGTCCGGCTTCATCGACCGTCACGTAGACCGGCGTGCCGCCCGGGCCGAGCCCGATTGCCAGCGCGCGGCGCTCGATGCGGGTCAGAGAAGTCAGGTTCGCGACATCTGCCTCGAGTTGGCGGATGTCGCCGTTGAGCTGTGCCTGGCGTGCCTCCAGGTCCTGTGTCTCGAACCCGCGTGTGGTCGTCCAACTGTTTTGGAGGACCGGCAGCATGGCGCTGAACCCCACGATCGCCATCGCTCCGAGCACCCACCAGTTGGGGCTGCCGCCCGGCAACGGGATCGGGAGGCTTCGCCTTCCATGTCCAAGGGGATGATTGATTGCGGCCATCGCGTTGGCTCCCGCTATCGGATCCGCTGCGCTGCCCGGAGGACAGCGCTGCGGGCCCGCGGATTGCGCGCGATTTCGTCGTCGCCCGGCTTCACGCCGCGCGTCAGGAGGCGAAGCGTCGCCAGGTGGCCGCACCGGCAGACCGGCATCGCCGGAGGGCAGATGCAATCGGTCGATTCAAGCCGCATCCACTGCTTCACGATGCGGTCTTCGAGTGAATGAAAACTGATGACGACGAGGCGTGAGCCAACGCCGTCATCAGTCCCAAAGCCAAGCAGGTTGTGGGCTTGCGGAAGGCCCGCGTCGAGGCTGTCGAGTTCGCCGTTGACGCGGATCCGGAGCGCAAGAAAGACCTTGGTGGCGGGGTGAGTTTTGGTTCGGCCTCTTGCTCCCCCCACTCCCTGCTCGACGGCTCTGGCTAATTCCCACGTGGTCCCGAGCGGGCGCGCCTGCACGATGGCGCGGGCGATCCGGCGTGATTGCCGTTCCTCCCCATAGCGCCAGAGCACGTCTGCCAGCTCCGTTTCGCCCCACGTGTTCACGATCTCGCCCGCGGTCAGCCCTTCCGAAGAAGGGTCCATCCGCATGTCCAGCGGGCCTTCCTGGCCGAACGCGAACCCGCGCTCCGCCCGGTCGACCTGCATCGACGAGATCCCCAGGTCCATGAGGATGCCGTCGACACCCTCGAACCCTTCCGCTGCCGCCAGTTCGGCGAGGTCGCGGAAGTTCCCGTGCGCAAAGCTGACCCGTCTCCCAAACGGAGCCAACTTTGCGCGCGCGAACTCCAGCGCATCGCGGTCATGGTCGATGCAGAGGAGGCGGCCGCCCGCGCCCATGCGCTCGGCGATCGCCTGGCTGTGACCCCCAAGGCCGGTGGTGCAGTCGATGTAGCGGCCACCCTCCCGCACGGCGAGGTAATGCAGCGCTTCGTCGAGCAGCACGGGGGTATGCGAAGGGGTACGTGTCATCACACTCACCTTACCGCCCCCTCCTGTGTATTCACGGCCTGGCGCCGGGCACTCTTCCGTTCGTCCTCGCCGGCCTCCCAGCTTGCCCGGTCCCAGATCTCCATTCGCCGGCCAGTGCCGACGACTTTCACTTCTTTCCTCAACCCCGCGTGCTCGACAAGCTCGCGATCGAGTAAGATGCGGCCCTGGCCGTCCGGAGTGACGGGCCAGGCGTTGGCGAACATGTCCCGCCGCACGTTCTCGCCGAAGTCCGACTCCTGCGGGAACAACTCCACGACCGCGGCGGCCGACTCCAACGACTCCTCCGTGTGCAACACGAGAAAGGAGCCTGTCCCCTGCGCGACATAGCCCCCTTCCTTGAAGGCAGCACGATAGGCCGGCGGAATCGGTACTCGATTCCGGTCGTCCATCTGGTAGTCGTACTTGCCGACGAAGAACATGGGACTCCAGTTCGGGGCCCGAGTTCCCCCGGGTCTGGCTGAGCGTTAGGACAAGCGCCCCATTTCTCACCATTTTCCCCCCGCCAGACTGTATGCTCCCCCGAGGATGAGTGTCAATGGGATGTTGGCGTCTTTCCAATAATCGTTACATCGACATAACAAGGCCGCATTCCCCGCCGTGCTAGAGTCCGACCGCCCTCAGCCCAGAGCCAACACCCAGACGGAGGATCTGAATGACATCCACCATCTCCAGCGCTCCCGTCGTCGACACAACCAGAGGACGCGTGCGCGGCGCCGTCGGCGACGGCATCGCCTCGTTCAGGGGCATCCCCTATGGCGCGCCCACAGGCGGCGCCGCCCGGTTCACGCCTCCGCGGCTGCCGGAGCCCTGGACCGGGGTCCGCGACGCCCTGGAGTACGGCGCGATCGCGCCACAAACAGCCGCTGGTGCGCCCGTCTCGGCGACGATGGCGCTGGAGGGTGGCGCGGGGCGCGAGAGCGAGGACTGCCTCTTCCTCAACGTCTTCACGCCCGGCATCGAGGGTGCCTCCGCGGCAGGGCGGCCCGTCATGTTCTGGTGCCACGGCGGCGGCTTCGTCTCGGGCTCTGGCGGGCCTGCCTACGACGGCTCCAACCTGGCGCGCCGGGGGGACGTGGTCGTCGTCACCATCAACCACCGGCTGGGCGCGCTCGGCTACTGCCACCTCGAAGAGATAGGCGGGCCGGAATTCGCGGCCTCCGGCAATGCCGGGATGCTCGACATCGTGGCCGCACTCGAGTGGGTGCGCGACAACATCAGTGCCTTCGGCGGCGATCCCAAGAATGTCACCGTCTTCGGCGAGTCCGGAGGTGGGCGGAAGGTGGCGGCGCTGCTGGCCATGCCGCCGGCCCAGGGCCTCTTCCACCGGGCCATCATCCAGAGCGGGCCCGGCATCCGCGTGAACGAGGGCGACTACGCCACCACGCTCGCCTCCACCTTCATCGAGGAGTGCGGTGTCTCAAGCGCCGAGGACCTGCGCGACGTGCCCCTCGACCGGCTCATGGCCGCCCAGTTCGCGACCGCCGCCAGGGTACCGTCGTCGAACGCGCGCGGGGGCTTCCGCCCGGTCCTTGATGCCGAGACCCTGCCCGCGCATCCGTTCGACCCGGTCGGGCCGGCGATGTCGGCGAGCGTACCGGTGATGATCGGCTTCAACCGCACGGAGGCGACCCTCTTTCTCGCGAACGACAAGGAGGCCTTCGAGCTCGACGCCGATGGGCTCGTCCGTCGCACGGAGCGCATCTTCAAGGATGAGGCTCCGCGCGTGCTCGACGCGATGCGGACGCTCTACCCCGCGGCCTCACCGTCGGACCTCTACCTCCTCATCCACACCGGCTGGCTCCGGTATCCGATCGACTCCATCAAGCTGGCGGAGCGCCGGGCGGCCCAGGGTAGGGCGCCCGTGTACCTCTACAAGTTCGAGTGGGAGACGCCCGCGCGCTACGGCCAATTGCGCACACCCCACGCGCTTGAAATCCCGTTCGTCTTCGACAATGTGAACCTCGGCACCTGGCAGAGCTTCACGCGCGGCACACCCGAAGCGAGCGCACTCGCGGAGAAGGTGAGTGGCACCTGGGCTGCCTTTGCCCGGACCGGAGATCCCAACGGAGCCGGGCTCCCCCAGTGGCAGCCGTACAACTCGGAGACGCGGCGGACGATGGTCATCAACAACGAGAGCGACCTCGTCGCGGATCCCGCGGCGGGCGAACGCCAGCTCTGGAACTCCGTGTTCTACGCGTGACTCAATCGACAATCCGAAATCGACAATCGACAATCGGCCGATGGCCCGCATAGCGATCCTCACCGCCTCGGACAAGGGCGCCGCCGGCGAGCGCGAGGACCGCTCGGGGGCGATCATCGAGCAGCGCGCCCGAGCGGACGGCCATGAGATTGCACGACGCGAGGTGGTGGCGGACGACCGCGCCACCATCTCCCGCCACCTCGCCGAGTGGTGCGACCAGGGGGTCGCGGACATCATCATCACCACGGGCGGGACGGGCCTGACCGCTCGCGATGTTACGCCGGAGGCCACCCGCGACATCGCGGAGCGCGATGTCCCTGCGCTACCAATCGCTCTCGCGCTCGCCGGCCTCCAGAACACGCCCTACGCGGCGCTAACCCGGGGAATCGCTGTCACGCGCGAGAAGACCCTCATCGTGAACCTCCCCGGCAGCCCCAAAGCGGTCGAGGAGGGGCTGGCCGTGATCATGCCGCTCGTCGCGCACATCGCCGAGTTGCTCGCCGGCCCCGTCGAGCACTGATTCGCCAAATCGGCAATCGGCAATCGACAATCGACAATCACATGAGAATCGACGTCCTCACCCTCTTCCCCGACGCCTTCCAGGGGCCACTCGACGTCTCCATCATCAAGCGCGCACGCGAGAACGGGCTGCTCGACCTGCATCTCCACGACATCCGCGACCACGCGACGGACAAGCACCGGACCGCTGACGACTACCCCTTCGGCGGCGGGCAGGGCATGGTGATGCGCGTCGACGTCCTGGTCCCCGCGCTGGAGCACGTGCAGTCGCTCGCCGGGCCGCCGGGATACGTCATCTACCTGTCACCACAGGGCGAGGTCCTGACCGACAAGCTAGTGCGCGAGCTCGCGCTGCAATCGCGCCTGGTGCTCGTCGCCGGCCGCTACGAGGGCGTGGACGAGCGCTTCGTCGAGCACTGCGTCGACCGCGAGGTCTCGATCGGCGACTACATCGTCACGGGCGGCGAACTGCCCGCGATGGTCCTCATCGACGCGGTCGCTCGCCACATCCCCGGTGCCCTCGGCGACGAAGTCTCGCCGGAGGAGGAGTCGTTCGTCGGCGGCCTCCTTGAGCACCCCCAGTACACCCGGCCAGCCGAGTACCGGGGATGGACCGTGCCGGAGGTGTTGCTGAGCGGCCACCACGCGAACATCGAGAAGTGGAAGCACCAACAGCGAATCCAGCGCACCCGGAAGCGGCGCCCCGACCTGGCCACGGACGAAACGCCTCCGAGCCCCGACCGCAAGGGAGGGCACCCAACGTCCTGATCGATGGGGCGTCTCGAGCACGGTTGCGGGCGGCGCCCGTTCGGCTAGCACCACCGGCGCCGGGGGGTGAGCGCTAATACGACCGCGGCAACCCCAACTCGTGCTGCCCGAGGAAGTTGAGGATCATTTCCTGGGTGACGGGGGCGATGCGCATCACGCGCACCTCGCGCCAGTAGCGCTCCACGTCGAATTCGCGTGCGTAGCCGAAGCCGCCGTGGGTCTGGAGGGCGCGGTCCGCTGCCTCGAAGCCCCACTCCGCCGCCAGGTATTTGGCCATGTTCGCCTCCGCGCCGCAGGGCTGGCCGTTGTCGTATAGCCACGATGCCTTGCGGATCATGAGCTCGGCCGCCGCGAGCTTCGCGTAGGAATCTGCCAGCGGGAACTGGATGCCCTGGTTCTGGCCGATGGGCCGCCCGAAGACCACCCGCTCCTTCGCGTAGGCCGTCGCCTTCATCAGCGCCACTCGCCCCACTCCCAGCGCTTCCGCCGCGATGAGGATGCGCTCCGGGTTCAGGCCGTCGAGCAGGTGGTAGAACCCGCGTCCCACCTCGCCCACCACGTCGCTCGCCGGCACGGGCAGGTCGTCGTACCAGACCTCGTTCGAGTCGACCGCGTGCCGACCGAGCTTCTCGATCTCGCGGATGGTGACGTGCCCCTGGTCCAGGGGCGCGAGGAAGAGAGTCATGCCATCGGTCCGGCGGGCGCTGTCCTCCAGCGCGGTCGTCCGCACGAGGAGGAGCACCTTGCTCGACTCCTTCGCCTTGGAGGTCCACACCTTCTGTCCGCGGATGATGAATTGATCGCCGTCGCGCCGTGCGAACGTTGTGATGGAGGGCGTGTCCGAGCCAGCGTTCGGCTCCGTCACCCCGAAAGCAACATGCAGCCTGCCTGCAGCCGCGTCCACCAGCGTCCGCCGCTTCAGGTCGGCGCTCCCGTGCTTCACGACCGGGTTCAGCCCGAAGATGGTGAGGTGGAGCGCCGTCGCGCCGTTCATGGCCGCGCCCGAGGCCGCGACCTCCTCGAGCAGGATCGAAGCCTCCGTGATCCCGAGCCCGGCGCCGCCGTACTCCTCGGGGATGGCGATGCCCAGCCAGCCGGCCTCCGCGAACGCCTGGTAGAACTCCCAGGGGAAACGGTGCTCTTTGTCGCACTCGCGCCAGTAGGCGTCGTCGAACCGCGCCGCCAGAGCCCGCGCCTCCGCCCTGATCTGTTCCTGTGCATCGGTGAGCGCAAAGTCCATGCGAAGCGCAATGCTACAGGACGGTCCCGCTCAACCCGACGATCGATCGATAGTAGGGGCTGGCTGCGCCAGCCCTGTGGCCCTACGCCGCTCGGCTCAGCGCCCGCCGCAGTTGGACTACGTTCCCCGGCCGGCCCGGCTCCACCAGCTCCACGTAGCCCGCGCGCGACGCCAGCCACGCCGCAACGCACGGCGTCAGCCCGCCGCTCTTGGCGCAGCAGTCCTCGCATCGCGATGCCCGCGTGGCCGCGTCAAACGGGCACGCCTCCATCTTCGTCCGTTCCATAACCCACCTCCCTACACCGATCATCGACCCGCGTGACGCGTGGATAAGGGGTGAATGCCCGCGCCCGACTTCCACCATTTCCATATGAAGTCCCTGCGTTCTCCGCGTCTCTGCGGTGCAATAGAACGTTTGCGTCGAGCAAACTTACCTCACGGTAGAAAACTCACTTCCCACCGCCTATCGCTGCTATTACACTCAACACGCCACCGAAACCTGGAGGACACACGAGCATGGCTGCGAACCCCATCACCGAATCCGGCCTCGACCTCTCCTGGCTCAACCTCTACGACGATGCTGCTTCCGCCACACCCGGCAAGAAGGGCATGACGCTCAAGGAAATTAACCTCGGCCGCTATGGCGACGCTGCTCGCCGCGGTGGGGACATGACCTACCGCATGCGCGGCGCAGTCCCCCGGCCGGGCGCTCAGCGCTTCGGCGTCAACTACCAGTCGAAGGCCGATGTCTGGTCCGAGAACTGCGTGATGCTCTACGAAGAGGCCACGCAGCGGCAGTGGTCCTCCGCCCGGGACATCCCCTGGGACACGCTCCAGGACCTCCCCGAGGAGATCGAGCGGGCCATGTGCCAGCTCTGCACCATGCTCACCGAGGTCGAGTTCATCGCCGGCGACGTGCCCGGCCAGTGGCTCCCCTTTGTCTCCGCGCAGGACTTCGAAGCCGGGCTCTTCCTCATGTCCCAGATCATGGACGAGGCGCGCCACACGGACGTCTTCCGGAAGCGCGCCCTCGCCAATGGTGGCGGGCTCCTCGCCCAGGGCGCCGGCCTCGGCCTTCGCACCCTGCTCGAAGCGCGCGACTTCACTGAGATGTCGGTCCTCATGCACGTCCAGGCGGAGGGTTTCGTGCAGTCGATGTTCCGCATGGGTGAGCTCATCGGCCAGACGGACGCGGACAAGAAGATCTTCCGCATGAGCGCCCAGGATGAGTCCCGCCACCTCGCGTTTGGCGTGATGCACCTCAAGTACGTGCTCGATACCGAGCCTGAGCGGCGCGAAGAGATCCACCACTACCTCGACAAGGCCGAGGGCGACGCGGCCGGCGGCGGTTCCGGCGACGTCACCTTCCCGCCGGTGTTCGAATCGCTCTGCATCCTCCTCGGTGGCGGCGTCGACAAGTTCGACGAAGGCGTGCAGAAGTTCCTGCTGCTTCGCAAGCGCCAGATCAACGAGTACGTCCACCGCCTCGACGTCGCGGGCCTCGGCGACCGCCGCCAGCGGCTTGGGCCACTGATGGCGCAGTTCGTCGACCCGCAGTAGCGCACCCGGCTCACACGCATGCCCTTCGGTCCTTCCGTAGAAGGATCGAGGGGCTTTTCTTACCAACCCACACACGGAGAGACACATGTCTACAGGCGAAGCGCTCAAGCGCGCGGCAGAACAGATGGAAGCGGCACAGACCGGTGAGTTCGACATCCCCCAGGAGGCCCGCGACAAGGCCCGCGAGCTGGGCTGGGAGGACGGCCTGATCGAGCTAGCCATGTCGAAAGGCCACAGCCTCCAGGAAGTCTGGCAGGCGCTGCGCGGCGGCGTCGACGGTGGCACCGCGAAGACGTTTCTCGCGGGCGGCTCGATCGTTCGTCCCGAGTTCAACTGGATGAAGGTGCCCACGGAGTGGGGCATCAAGGTCCGCGCGAGCGACCCGGAGATGGGCCTCACCATCGAGGACCTCAACGTCGGCACCTACGGCGACATCCCCGACATGTGGACGAACCGCTCGGAGATCGCGCGCGGTTCCTACCCCAGCCCGATTGTCGAGGACATGGGCTACACCATCTTCGATAAGGCCCTCATCTGGGCCGACTGCGTGGTCCCCCTCTACGAGGTGGCCATCCGCGACCGCTGGGTCTCCGCCACCGATCTCCGCTGGCAGAGCCTTGAGGCGCTCCCGGACGAGATCGAGAAGGCCGTCTGCCAGCTCATGACCGAGCTCAGCGACCGCTCCTATCATCAGTCGGCGGTCATCTCTGGCTGGCTGCCCGAGATCAGCTACGGCTACCACGAACTGAAGTTCTTCCTGTCGACCGTGATTTACGACCTCGCCCGCCACACGGAGGCCTTCCGCAAGCGTGCGCTCTCGAACGGCGGCGGCCTCGGCCTCCAGGCGCCCACGGACTACAGCCGCGTTCTCCAGGAAGCCCGGAGCTTCCCCGAGCTCGCCGCGAACATGTTCGTGCAGGACAGCATGCTCTTAACGCTTTTCAAGAACGGCGACCTCATCGCCCAGAACCAGCTCGAGAAGGACATGTACGCCCTCTGCGCCCGCGACCGCCAGCGCCTCATGGACTACCAGGTCGAGCGCATGAAGCACTTCCTCTTCAAGATGCCCGAACGCCGCGACGAGCAGAACCTCTACCTCGGCAAGGCCGAATCCCGCATGGTGAAGGACTGGACCGACCCGGCCGTCTCCGAGCCGCTCGCCATCCTCCTCGGCGGCGGCAAGGACAACTTCGAGGCCGGGCAGGCGAAGCTCAAGGACCTCCGCAAGTTGCAGGTGCAGGAGTACGTCGACAACCTCGCGAAGTCCACATTCTTCCGACCGCACCTCAACAGCCGCTTCAAGGAGCTCCTGGAGGCGTAGCTCTGCCGCAAAACTTCGCGGCGGCGCCAGCGCCTGTCGCTGCATTTTGCTATGCTCGCCTCCCTCAGGGAAAGAGTCGTACATGGTTGATGCAGACGACCGCGAATGGTTTCGATTCTACATCGCTGACGCCGATGGGTCGGGGGTCGAAGCGCGCGCTGTAGCATCGCTCATCAGCGATGTGGCGGAGCTGATGCTAGTCGCAGCCCGGAAGCGGCTAGGGTTGCCGCGGCGTCTAGGCCCACCTTCCGGGACCGAACGCTCACTTGCCGAGGTCCGAGTCGTCTCAGTCAGCCCGGGCAGCCTCGCACTCGTCTTTGCTGAACCCCGACTGAGAGAGCGGCAGACAACATTGGGGGACGAGTTCGTCGTCACGGCCACGGCTGACGATGTTGCGTCCGACGTACTTGAGGAGGTCAGGCTTGCAGCGGCGAACGCGCCGGTGATGGCTGGACACGAGGAAGTTAGAGCTGCCGCCGTGACCCTGCTGCGCCGGGCGCGCGCGGTCGGGACGACTGCGGAAGTAAGTCATCAAGAGCGGACTGGTTCCAGGACTGCGGCGGCGATTGATCTCCGCTCCGTGCGAACTCCCCAAACCGCGCCGGAGACCCAACGAGAGGTCACTTTGTTCGGACATGTCTACATGGTCGACGTCGAGCTTGGGCGTCAGCGTCTGAGGGTTAAGTTACCGAGCGAGTCCGACCTGACGATGGAAGTCGACCCGTCCATTCGCGAGAAGATCGCCGACGTGCTCAACGCTCAAGCCAAGGTTCGCGTAGACGAGACGCTGAGACTGGGCTTGGTTGTACGAAGGATGATTCGAGATGTCAGCCTGCTCCTCCCGGAGGAACAGGGTGTGGAGACTCCTCCAAAATCGCTCGCTGAACTCGCCGCCACGCAGGGCCTGCTAAGTCAGCCCGTACCTTCGTACACTGAGCTGGCCTCGGCGGTATGGACCTCTAAAGAAGACGTGCTCGCGTTCGAGTCTTACACGGCCCAAGTGAGGGCCACGGCGAGTTGAGCGACCCAGACGAACCTGGTTTTGTGATGGCCGATACGCAGGTGATGGCCTACCTGTCAAAATCATCCGAACTCCAGAAGGGATACGAGAGCCTCCGCGCGGGCCGACGCATTGCCATCTCCTTCCAAGTCAGAGCCGAGTTAGGTGGATACCCGGGGACACCCGGATTCGGCGGCGAGCGTCAGAGGCGACTAGAGATCCTGATCGGTTCATGCGTCGAGGTCCCCCACTCTCCCGCCACGAGCACCTGGTACGCCCGCGTTACGCAGCGTCGCCGGGAACTGAGGCTCAAGAACGAGGTGAGCGATGGTGACTGCTGGGTCCTGGCTCAAGCGCTGGAACACGGTGCTCCGCTAATGTGCCATGATCGCGAGGCCGTTTCCTTGGGCCTGGCGATGGGCATCGAGCTGTTAACCCTCCTCCCGGAATTCCAGCGTACAGATGAGACTAAAGGGTCTTGATGCCAGAAGGGCCACCCTTATGGGTGGCCCTTCGGTCGTATCCGCTCCACGTGGCTAGTCCCTTGCGAGACCGAGGCGGCGGGCGAGCCATCCGCGCTCTGCACGGTCAGCCGCGTTCAGCTCCCGCTTTGCTCGCTTCTCGTCGGCCCGCATCTCCTTGAGCGCCTGCCGGTGCTCGAAGTCGCGCTCGATCGAGGCGGACTCAGGACCATGCAGGGCGAGGGGATAGCGGTTCGCCAACATCAGGTTCCAAAGCGAACTCATGGCAATTTCCTTTCTTCTGGGTGGCCTCACGCGCCCGCCGGGTAGAACGGGCGGCGCCAGCCGAGCTTCTTGCGCTGGGCATCTCGGTTCACAACTTCCGCCAGCTCTTGGCGGAGTTGTGCATCCCGGGAGATGCGATTGTGTTCGTCTCGCTCGCTGCGCAGGTTTTCGGACTGCGTGTACAGGACGTCGAGCGACTGGTTGAACTGCAACACTTCGATGTTTCCTTTCGTTCGAGTGGTGCTGTCCTGAAAAGGAGACAGCGATTCCTGTGCCGCGTTTCGTCCGAAAGCAGCTCGTGACTGGGAACGCACTGGTTAGCGTCGAACTTGCGCACGCGACGGAACTCGCGTGGAACGCAATCTGGGGGATGTGCCTGGCAGTGGCCGGATGGTTGGGGAACAAAAAGGCCGTACCAGCTATGCGGTACGGCTCTCGACTTCCGCTCTGGCGAGCGGGGTTACGCGATGAGCACCATACCGCGGATGGATGCCAGGTTGCCGGTGTCGTTCATCAACATTGGACTGGGACCCCTTTCCGCGTTGCCGCGAGATGTCGGTGACTGTAACGACAGTACTTGCCTGAAGGTTAACGGACAAGCAGCCGTTTGCAAGGATCCAATTCCCTGCGCCCTCGCATCCCGCCCGGATCCACCGACTCTTTCCGTGAACCGCGTTACACTGGCGGTCGAAGCTGAGAGTAAGACTCCCCTCCCCATGGGAGAGGGGTCGGGGGTGAG
>JBBDMZ010000010.1:0-34432 GCA_040877955.1 Dehalococcoidia bacterium
TGTTGTCGCCGCGGGGTGGGTAGTAGTTGATCCGGACAACGTGCGAGATGTCCCCGTAGAGCTCGGGGTAGACGTCCGGCTGGAGGATGTACTCGAGCACGCCGAGCTTCGACTCCTCCTTCGTCTTGAACGACTCCGGGTCGTCGAGGACTTCGCCGTCGCGGTTGCCGAGGATATTGGTGGAGTACCACCCCGCGACCCCGAGCATGCGCGCCTTGAGCATGGGCGAGAGGACGGTCTTAAGGAGCGTTTGGCCGGTCTTGAAGTCCTTGCCGCAGATGGGGATGTTCTTGTCGTGGGCAAGCTTGAGGAGGGCGGGAGTGTCGGCCGTGAGGTTCGGAGCGCCGTTGGCGAAGGGGACGCCCTCCATCATCGCCGCGTAGGCATAGAGCATCGAGGGCGCGATCGTGATGTCGCTCGACTCCATCGCAGCCTCGAAGGCTTCCAGGTTCATGTGCGACTCTGACTCGCGCATGAAGATCTCGGTGGAGGCGCACCAGACCATCACCAGGCGCTCGCAGCCGTTCTTCTCCTTGAAGTCGCGGATGTCCTGGCGGATGGCCTCGGCGAGCGCGAGCTTGTTCTCGGCGGACTTGGTGTTCGTGCCCTCGAGGCGCTTCACGTAGTACTGGTCGAAGACAGCCGGCATGGGCTTGACTGACTTGAGGAAGTCGGCGATGGGCTCGATGTGCTCGTGCTTGTCGAGCACGCCCGCCTTCAGCGCCGCCTCGTAGGCGTTGTCGGCGATGGGGTCCCATGCCCCGAAGACGAGCTGGTCGAGCTCAGCCAGAGGCACGAAGTCCTTGATCAGGGGATTGCGGTGCTCCGTGCGTTTGCCCAGGCGGATGGTGCCCATCTGGGTGACCGCGCCGATGGGGCGGCCGCTGCCGCGGCGGGCGTTCTCCACGCCCGCGATGAAGGTCGTGGCGACGGCGCCGAGCCCGACGAGGAGGACGCCGAGCTTGCCGGTGGCCGGCGGGATGGGCTGGACCTGGGTGGCGGTGAAGTCTTTCGGTTCCAAGATGACCCCTCTTTCGCGGGCGATGGACATGAGCGGCCGGTGCCACTGCGCCGGGACGCGCCCTGTCTTTGCCCAGTGTTGGATGGTGGATTGCCGCTTGCCCAGCAGGGCAGCAAGTGCGGATTGGCCCCCGAAACGGCGGATGATGGTCTCGGCCGCGTTGGGGGTGTGCACGTCGACAGACGTGTCGGTTTGCATCGTCTGTATGATAACGATTTTTTCGTTGGGCGGAAAGTAAGCAACGTCCGAGTTGACTCCGGCCTGCCGGCCGGAGTACCGATCGCGCGTTCGCGGCGGACGAGGGACAGCGGCCTGGCGGCCGCTGTGCTGAGAGCCCTCGGGGACCTGGAGTCGTGCCCGCGCGTTAGTCGAGAGGGATGGTGATGGTCCAGTCGCCGGATTCGAGGGGCGCGTCCTCGTGGGGTTGCGAGCGGTCTGCCAGTCGCCGCGCTCCGCCAAATGTGACTGTCGCCGAGGTGGCACCTTGCGGGATGAGCACGCGGGCGGTACGAGGTTGGGAGCCGAAGAACGGCAGGTAGTTGAGGGGCACCTGACCGGTCGGAGAGTCCGGAACCAGCCCGTCGACGTTGCCCTCCGCGTGGTAGGTAACCCACATGCTGGTCGGGCCATCGCGGTCGAGCCCGTCGATGACATACGCCCACCCGAAACCACTGTCGATGCGGTCAGGGGCACGTCCTGAAAGGTCCTCGGGCAGCGGCTCACCCGGATCGATTGGGGCGACCCCGGTGAATGGGCCAGAGGTGCGACCTTCGAGGCAGCCGGTGCGAAGCTCAAGGAAGCCAAATGCGGGGGCGTCGATCATGACGGTCAGTGTGTCCTCGGGAAGTGGGTCGGTATCCAGCGTGAGGAAGACAAGGCCCTCAGCGCCCCCGCTGGAGAGGCCGCCGGGTCGGACGGCCACGGCGAGAGGCCCGTTTGGCGTGTAGGCCGTGACCGACAGTCCTTCCGCCCGAGCGCGTGAGCCTGCCGGAGCCGCATCGGTCAGCTTGACCTGGAACTGCAGTCGGGCAAACGCGTGGCCCCGCCCGAGTACCCGGGCCTCGACACCGGCAGTCGGGGTCGGCGGGACCAGAGCGGGCGCCCGAGCGGCGAGCGGGGCGGGGGCAGCGGGGCAGGTGTTCGCCGCCGCCGGCGGCGCGGTGGGTGTGGCGGTTGCGCGCGGTGTGGACGTAGGTAGGGCTGCCGAGACAGGCTCACTGTCGTCGCCCCGGATGGCCAGCACCGCGAAGGTCACGCCGGCGAGGAGAGCGACGCCTCCGGCACCGGCCACGACGAGCTTCAGCGCGGCCCAGGAGACGAGCGCATGCCCTGGTGCGGGAGCGGACTCGCTGTCCCGTCGCGGCCGCCAGCGCGCCAGCTGCTGGCGGTCCTCCAGGTGGAGCTTTGAGAGCATGTTTGAGATGTGGAACTTGACGGTGTGGAAGGTGACGCCGAGTTGGGACGCGATCTCCTGGTTGGTGCGGCCGGCGCGCACGCCTTCGAGCACCTGCCACTCGGAGGGGGTGAGGATGTCGGGGTAGGGAGGTCGCCCGCGGCGGTTGATGATGGTCGGCATGAGGCGAGGGTAAGTGTGCGCGACGGGAATTACCCTAGCCACCGGCTGGGGTAAAGGGGCGGGGTCACCCCCGAGTGAGCTACTCCAACCCGTGCGTTCTGAGAAACTGTCGGATGTCCTTCATGAGCAGCATCAGGTGCAGCGGATCTGTCCGCGACTCTTCGAAGTCGTACTGCATGTACCACTGCCTCGCAGCTTCGTTCTTCGCATGGACCAGGAGGACCCGAGCGCCAATCGTGTCAGCCGCGTGCGCACATCGCAGGAGCACACCCAACATCAGAGAACGACCGAGTCCTTGCCGCTGGTGCTGCCGATCGACCGCGAACCGCGCGAGCACGATGGCAGCGACCGGACGGGCCGACGGTTGGCCCTTGAGCGCCCGGACGCTCGCCTCCTCGGGTTCAACCTGTGCTGCTGAAATTGCGTAGTAGCCCCTGACCGTGAGCCCGTCATCCGCGGTGGTGACAAAGACCCGTGCGGAGTCCGACGCTTGAGCTGCGAGTGCATGCCGTTTAAGCCAGTCGTCCAGCGCCTCCTCGCCGCATGCGAAGTCGCCGGCCTGGTGCTGCTTCCCCAATGGCTCAGGGCGCCGGTAGTCCACGCTAATCGCTGAACGGGGACGGCTTCGACAAGAGCCGCTCGAGGCCGGGCTTCTCCTGCGGAGGCTGCTCCAGGCGGTCGACGAATCGATCCCAGTCCTCGGGCGACAGTACGAATCGCGTCCGATCCGCCAGGATGCGTTGCGCCTCGACGGTGGCCGCGGTGACCACAAACTCGGTCAGCGTCTTCTCTGCCGTCTGGGCCGCGCGCCGGATCAGGTCGTCGGTATCCGTCGCAACGCGAAAGTCCCAGCGTTCCTTGATGTTTGCCATGCAGCCAGCGTACACACAATATCCGTACAGGGCAAGCGAGCAAGACAGACGCCCGGCGCGCCTCTCGCTCGCGCTGGGAATGGTTATTCGTGGGGGGTGGGGGAAGCGGCGGCGGTGAGCTGGGCGTGAATGATGCCGCGAGCCATCTCGACGTCGTGGCCGAGGAGGTACTGGTGGGTCTTGCCGGCGGTGGTCACGATCACGAGCTTCTTCGGACGGCGCGAGACGTAGACCTCCTTCACCTCGGAGATCGGGATGGTCTGGTTGCGCCGCTTCATCTCGACCTCAACGCGGTCGGGGAAGACGGACAGAGTCATGCCGGGGACTTCAGTACTGAACACGGGGTCGTCGGACATGGCTACCGCCTCGATCTTTCGCTCGCGCGGGAGCTGATTTGGGGGTGGGAGAGTGGAGTCTAGCAGGGAGCGGCTTCAAGCGGCGAAAAATCATGGCGTTCCCCACAAGGGTGGTGCCGGAAAACGGCAAAAGGGGATGCCGGGCCACTGACCCTGCATCCCCCAACAGGTTGCTGCGCGGGCTTAGTAGCGCCGGTCGCGACCGCCGCCGCCGCCACGGCTGCCGCCGCCACCACCACCGTAACCGCCACTGCCGCCACCGCCGTAGCCACCGCGGCTGCCGCCGCCGCCACCACCACCGCTGTAGCCACCGCCGCCACCACCGTAGCCGCCGCCACCAGTGCGGGGGGCGGGCTTGAAGCAGTCGCTGCAGTAGACGGGACGATCGCCACGCGGCTCGAAGGGAACCTGGGCGTCCTTGCCGCAAGACGAGCACGTGACCGTGAACATCTCGCGGGCGCCGCCGCCACGGCTGTATCCGCCGCCTCCGCCCCCGCTCTCAGAGCGGCGCGCGGCACGGCAGTTTGGGCACCGGCGGGGGGGGTTCGTGAACCCCTTCGATGCATGGAATTCCTGCTCGCCCGCAGTGAACGTGAACGCGCTGCTGCAGTCGCTACAGGTGAGTGTTTGGTCGGTGTAAGACACTCGACGACCTCCTGAAAAATGTTGGATCCCTTCGGTCTATCGAGCGCCAGTCAGAACAAGTATTCGCGAGCCGGAAACTGATCGAAACGAGGAAAGCCACGGCTAGCTTAGCACGTCCCGGTAAGCGCGTCGTCACAAATTTACGGACTCGGCCAGGCCTGCCCGGGCGCTCCCCGGCGACGGGTCCAGCTCCACGACACGGTCAGCGAAGCGCTCGATGAAGCGGCGATCGTGCGTTACCACCAGGGCGGCCCCGTCGAAGGAGCCAAACGCCGCTTCGAAGGCCTCCCTGGAGGGCAGGTCGAGGTGGTTCGTGGGCTCGTCCAAAAGCAGCAGGTTCGCGCCCGAAAGCACGAGCCGAGCCAGCTCCAACCGGCGGCGCTCGCCATAGCTGAGCCGCGCCACAGGCGTGGCCAGGAGGTCGTGGCCAAAGAGGAAGCGATGAAGGAAGTCGTTCACCTCGACCGCGCTCAAGGGGACGCTCTTGCGAAGGAGGGAGACGGGCGTCATTGCACCCTCGCCGTCCGGTGAGCCGTGGGAGGGGTCATCCTGGGCGAGGTAGCCCACCTTCGCCGACGAAGTCACGAAGATCTCACCGGCGGCGACGGGATGCTGGCCGAGGATCGCGCGGAGCAGCGTCGTCTTGCCCGCGCCGTTTGGAGCGAGGAGGACCAGGCGCTCACCGCGCCGCACGTCGAACGTGAGGTTCTCGAACAGACTGCGGCCGGCAATCTCGAGGCCGACCCGATCAGCGGAGAGAAGGCGGCTGGCGCTGCGGTCGCTTGCGATGAAACCGCCATGGAACCCCTGCGCGAGCTTCTCCGGGCGGTCGACGTGCTCTGCCGATTCGGACTGCCGTTCGAGCCGCGCCTTGAGCATGACCGCCCGACGGGCCACCTTCTTCGCGCGCTTGCGGAAGTAGAAGTCGATCGTGCGGTTCTCGATGTGGCGAGAGCGAGACTCGATCGCGGAGATCGCCTTCTTGAGCTTGCGCTCCTCGCGCTGTTGGCGTTCGTAGGCGACCCACTGCTCCGAATGGCGACGGGATTTCTCCAGTGCGTACTCCGTGTATCCGCCCGTGAATACCTCCCCCGCGCCCGTGTGCGGGTCGAGCTCGAGGATGCGGTCAACCACGTTGTCGAGGAGGACGCGGTCGTGGGAGACGACGATGGCGGCGCCGCGGAAGGCGTCGAGCTGGTCTTCCAGCCAGGCCATGCCGCCCAGGTCGAGGTGGTTGGTGGGCTCGTCGAGGAGGAGCAGGTCCGGCGAAGAGGCGAAGGCGCTGAGCAGCCCCAACTTCGTCAACTGCCGCCAGAAAGCCGCCCCGCAGGCGTCGCGGGCTCGATGCCGCGAAGCATGAGTGCCGCCCAGCCCGCGGGCAGGTCGAACCCGGTGGACGCAGACGAGAGCTGCGAGAGCAGCGCGTCGTACTCGTCGGCGAGCTTCGGAGAGTGGGCCGGGCCGGCGATTTGGGCGGCGAGCCGTTCCAGCTTTTCGGCCATGGCGCTGGGGAAGCACGCTGGGAAGAGGTCGGCCACCAGGGTGTCGCCATGCCCGGGATAGCCCTGGGCGAGGGAGACGACGGTCGCCCCGGGAGGCAGCATGACACGGCCAGCGCCGGGCCGGAGGTCACCGCTAATGAGGCGCAGGAGTGTCGTCTTGCCGGAGCCGTTCGGGCCTACCACGCCTAGCACCTCCCCGCGCTCGATGGAGAACGAGACGGACGTCAGGATGGGCCGGCCACCCAGTTCTTTCGCCAGGGATTCGACTGTGAGCATGCAACCTCCACACGCGGTGCTCCCGCGGACGGACGATTTGGGGGTCGGCGAGGGCTGCGGGAAGGGAAGCGGGAGAGGTCCCGGCCAGGGCACGGCGAGCTGAGCGCATGATGCGCGGCGCCGATCGCAGTTCGCCCTGGTTAGTCTATCAACGGGGACCTCGTGTGGTGGTGCGGAGATTGTATCGCGGGGACCGGTGGGTTGTGAATCGAACCCTGGTTGGAGAGCGGCCGGGGCACCTCACCCCCCAGCCCCCTCTCCACGCGCCCGTGGAGAGGGGGAGCCCGATTCGGGGCGGGCAGCCCAGTTCTTCGCCCAGGCGTTGAGGGAGTCGAGGGCGGGGAGGAGGTCCCGGCCCACCGGGGTGAGGTGGTACGCGCCGTCTGGCGAGCTGGTGACGAGGCCGGAATCGGTGAGCTCGGTGAGGCGCTGGCTGAGGACACTCGGGGACATGCCATCGCAACGAGCCTGGAGGGCGCGAAACCCAGCGGGCGACCGGGAGAGCTCCCAGAGGATGCGCAATGCCCAGCGGCGGCCGAGCAGGTCGAGCAGGACCATGATCGGGCGCCCCGTCGTGGAGCCCCGGACGGATCGGCCGGGCGCGGGGGTTGCTGATCTGCGATGGTCGATTGTCGATTGTCGATTGGGCATGGTGTGGCTTGATCTCTTGACGCTTCGTTTTCCGTAGCAGTAGCGTTGATGCTACGAATTTCGTAGCGAGGATAGCATGCCTTTCGACTCTGAGACCACCTCACGACCGCGAATCGCGCCGCTGGAGGCGCCCTTCACGCCCGACGTAGAGCGCTCGCTGGCGGGGATGATGGGGGGGAGCGATCGGCCGCCGCTGGCACTCTTCCGGGCGCTCCTGCGCAACTACGAGGCAGGCGACCGCATCCGGCCGCTCGGCTCGTACTTCCTTACGAAGGGGACGCTCCCGGCGCGGGAACGGGAGCTGGTGATCCACCGGGTCACGGCGCGGCTGGGCGCCGAGTACGAATGGGGCGTACACGCCGTCGTCTTCGCCCAGGCACTCGGACTGCCCGAACAATGGGTCGATGCGACGGCGGCTGGAGGTCACGGGAACCCAGCTTTCGACGAACGGGAGTCGCTCGTGGTGCAGTTCGTGGATGAGCTGTGCGAGACATCGCGCGTGAGCGACGAGCTGTGGGCGGAGCTGGCGGCTCGGTGGAGCGAGGAGCAGTTGATCGAGCTGCTGATGCTGGTCGGCTGGTACCACATGATCTCGTTTGTGGTGAACGGGCTGCGCGTGGAGCTGGAGCCATGGGGGCGGCGGTTTCCCCTCACCCAGAGCCCTCTCCACGAGCCCGTGGAGAGGGGGAGTTAGGCCAACAATGCGCGGATCTGGGCGGCGTGCTCGTCGGCGTGGTTGGCGCCCCTCGTGACAAGCTCGCGAACGGTGATTGGCCCTTCCTCGGGGTGGAGGCCGGTTCGGTCGAGGGCGCTGCCGCCGAGAGCGGCGACGAGCTCGTGGGAGCTCACGATCGTGGCCTCGTAGATGGCGATGGCGAGGCGGGGGTCGCGGCCCTCGTAGCCCAGGCGCTGTCGCCACACCTCCTGATCGAAGAAAGGGAGCGGGTTAGGGTCTTCCGCGAGGATGAGCCGGAAGCGGATTGCGCGCAGGACCTCGGCGTCGGAGAGGTGGACGAGGACATCGCGCACGGACCAGCCCTCGAGGCCGGGTTCGAGGATGGCCTCGCCGACCGCATCGCCGAGGGCCTGCCGGATGCGCTCCGGGCCGGCAATGAAGCGCTGGAGCAGCTCGTCGCGCGATTCGGTGGTCATCCGGCGGCCGTCGATTCAGTGACTTCAAGCAGCTCGACGGCGTCGCCGGGGCGGAGGGTGCCGGTCTGGAGGACGCGGGCGTAGGTGCGGCTCCAGCCGGGATGCAGCTTCTGACTCATGCGCATGAAATTGCCCTCCGCGAACCAGGCCATGTTCTTCTGGCACGGAGTGGTGTAGCCGGTGATTTCCGCGACCACCTCGTGGCCCAGGCGGAGGCGGACTCCGGGCACGACCGCGTCCCAGTCGATGCCGCGGATGGTGACGTTCTCACCCGCCGCGCCGGGAAAGATGGGGTGACCCTCCGCTTGTAGCGCCTCGATGCGTTCGATGGCCCAGAGGCAGACGGCGCGATCAGGGCCACCGTGGTGCTTCTTGTCTGTGTGGCCGTCGCCGTGGAAGCCCAGCTCGTCGACCGCAGCGACATCGGTCGGGAGCTTGGGCACGCCGCCGGGTGAAGTGCTGAGCTGGACGATTTCGCCGCGCATGGGGTCACTCCGGATGGGTGTTGGGATCGAGATTAGCAGCGGAGATTGGGAGGGTGAAAGGTTGGTCAGTCGCCGAGCCAGTGGTCGATGGGCTTGCGGGCGGTGCTGGCGAATGGAAGGGCGACGCGGCGCTGCGTGCGGGCGGAATCGTAGGCGGCGCAGATGATCTCGAGGACGCGCCGGCCGTCTTCGCCGGTGGAGCGAGACTCGGCCCGCCCCTCGATGAGGTCGACGAAGTGCTGGAGCTCCTGGGGGAAGCCGAACTGCCACGCCTCCTCGTACATGGGGAACTGCCAGCCGGTGCGCGAGCCAGCAGCATCGGCGGCGCTCTCCTCAGCCGGGGCCTGGTACATGGTCAGGGCGGCGCCGCGTTCAAGGTTGGCCGCGAGCCGGCCCTCCGGCCCGTAGACCTCGAGGTAGTCGGCGCCGCCGGGCATGGCCCACGAATTCTCGGCGATGCCGAGCCGGTTGCCGGGGAAGTGGAGGAGGACGGTCGTGTGGTCCTCTCCGCGGCCCTTGCCGGCGTGCTTGTACTGGCCGATGGTCGCCGTAACGGCCTCGGGCCACTCGCCCATGGTGTGGCAGATGGAGTGGATGCTGTGGCACCCCATGTCGAGGAGCACGCCGCCGCCCGCGCGATCGACATCCCAGAACCAGGGCGAATAGGGGCCGCCATGACACTGCGCCTGCTTCACGAGAAAGGGCTGTCCCACCGCCCCCTTCTTCACAAGGTCACGGACTTTGGTGTACATGGGCGCGAACAGCAGGTTTTCGGCGTAAAAGAGCACGACCCCGGCATCCCGGCAGGCTGCGACCATCGCGTCGGACTCAGCAAGGCTCATGGCGAGGGGCTTCTCGCAGAGGACGTGCTTGCCCGCCTCGGCGGCGGCGAGGCAGGCATCGTGGTGGAGGTCATTGGGCGCGGCGATGGCGACCGCGTCGATTGGAGCGGTGCGGATCATCTCCCGGTAATCGGTGTAGTGCGCTTGGATGGAGTGGCGAGCGGCGAAGTCGGCGGCGGTGTGGGGCGAGGCGACGGCGGTGATCTCCGCCCCGGGGACCTGCCGCAGCGAGTAGACGTAGAGGTTGCCGATGAACTGCGCGCCGATGAGGCCGATGCGGATCACGCCTGGCTCCGGCTCCTGCGGGTGCGACGCCGCGGGCCGCGGCGGGCGAGGAGCATGGGCATCAGCCAGTAGTACGCCATCCCGCTCAGCGCGAGCGCGACCGTGCCGTTATCGAGCTGCCCCAGCCGGCGGCCACCACTCGTGGTTTGGCGGCGCTGGCCTCCGGGGAGGTCGGCCGGGCCGGGCCGGACGCGGGAGCGGCTCGAAGGATCGCCGGAACCGTAGCGGTTGTCGCCCATGGTCATGTCGTCGGCATTCTCGATTGTCGCGTCGCGATTGTCGATGGCCGCGCCGCAGCATGATGCTCGCGGCGGGGATTGTCATTCGTGTTGCAAACTCCTTGCCTCGGAATGCAAGCCCCTACCGCCGATCGCGGGCTGGCCGTTAGGCTGGGAAGATGGAACCACGGGCGGGCCTGATCCTGGCGAACCGTGCCTATTGCGACCATGAGCTGCCACCCGGCGAGGAGAGCGAGCCGCCAGACGGGAAGGGCGGGCTCCTGGCTGCCGTGCGCCCGGCGATCGTGCCATGGGATGGGACGGAGGGGACGCTCTGGATCGGTGCGGGCCGAGGGCCGTGCGACCGCTCTCACACGGACGAGCGCGGATTCGAGCTCATCGACACTCCCCGAGGGCAGTTGTGGCACCGCCGGCTTTACTTCGATGACGAGACCTGGCTCGGGCATTATGCGCAGGCAGCGAACGCGTTTCTCTGGCCACTGCTGCACCTCGTGCGGGAGCCCCTGCCCGATCTCTGTGTCTATTACCCTGCCCCGGAGGCGCCCCCGCCCCCGGGGGGGGCGCAACACGTTGAAGTGAACCGGGCGTTCGCCTCGGCGGCCCTCGAGGCGGTCGAGGCCCGGAACTGCTGGGTACACGACTACCAGCTCGGGCTGGTGCCCGCGATGCTTCGCGAGGCTGGATACACCGCGCCGATCGGCTTCTTTCTGCACACGCCATTTCCGGACCTGCGCGTGGCCTCACGGTATCTCAGCGAGGAGGGGAGAGGCTGCTTCCGCGAGTTCGTGGCCGGAATCCTCGGAGCGGACCTCGTAGGGGTGCAGTCCGAAGCGGACGCGGAGCGACTCCGCCGTGCCGCGGTCGAGCTGGGCCTCGCTTCGGTCAATGGCGCGAACCTGCGAGTCGGCGGGCGGGCCGTCTGTGTCGGCGCCTACCCCGTCGGAATCGACCCCGACGATGTGCTCGAAGCTGCTGATGCCGCGGAGCCCGCCCGAGTGACCGAGGCCCGCGCGCGCGGCCTCCCGGTAGTCCTCGGACTCGAGCGGGCCGATTTCACCAAGGGGATCCCCGAGCGCCTCGCGGCTGTGGAGGCTGTGTTCCGTGCGGGCGCGCGCTTCGCATATCTTGGTGTCGCATCGCCCACCCGCGAAGGCGTGCCGGGCTACGAAACCCTTGGCCCTGTGATCGCGGCCGCGGCAGAGCGATGCGAGAGCGCGGCTCGGGGTGCTGGCGGCTCGTTCAGGTACGCGGAAGAAGAGATCCCGTGGCCGGAGGTCGTGGCGCTGCAACGCGAGGCCGACGTGGTGTTCACGTCGTCGCTCGCAGACGGGCTCAACCTCGTCCCCTTGCAGGCCGCGGTGGCCCAATCCAGACGGGCTCGGAACCAGCGCGGCGTTATCATCAGTGGCCGGGACGCGGGCGTTTCGCAGGCGTTCGCGGGCTTCGAAGAGGATGGACTGGTGCCAGTGGATCCACTCAACAAGGATGCGATGGTGGCCGCGCTCGGCGCGGCCCTGCGGGGGGAGCCCGGGCGCATCAGCGATCGTCTTATCGCCGCCGTGAGTACCAACGACGCCCGGCGCTGGGCCACCTCGTTCCTGACCGACCTGGAGGCCGCCTCGTGCTGACACTTGCCGCGATTGAACAGCTTCGAGCCCTCGCCGCGGCGCGCGGACCGCTGCTGGTCGCCTCAGATTTGGACGGCACGCTCGCGCCGATCGTGCGGCACGCCTCCGAGGCGCGCGTGCCGCCGGCAACGTTGGCGGTGCTCGACCGCCTGTCGACCACGGCCCGGGTGGCGATCATCACCGGCCGCGACCTGAATACCGCGCGGCGGATGGTGCCCTGTGAAGGCGTCGTCGTCATCGGGAGCCACGGGCTGGAGGCGAGTGTCGAGACGGCGCTCCTACCGGGCGTCGACCGCGTGGCGTTGAGCGGCGCGCTTGAGATTGTTGAGCAGCGCGTCATCTCGTCCGTGCCGAGCGCGTACCTCCACGTCGAGCGGAAAGCCATCTCCACTGCGTTCCACTACCGCACCACGCCGGAACTGGAGCAAGACTTGCGTGGGGCGCTCGCCGATCTGCCCGCGGGGCTCCGGCTGCGAGAAGGCCGCATGGTGCTCGAGGTGCTACCCAATGCGCAGGGGGGCAAAGACCTCGCCTTCGAGGCGATCGCCCGGGCGACCAAGGCCCACTCCGTGATTGCGCTCGGTGACGACGAGACGGACGTCGCGATGTTCCGCGCCGCGCTCGAGGTCGGGAAGGACGGCGTACACGTCCTCCTCGTCGGTGTGTCGGGCGGAAACGAGACGCCCCCGGAGATCTCGGAGCTGGCGGACATCATGGTGCGTTCGACCGACGAGGCCTTGGAGGCGCTGGAGACGGTGGCGCGGGCGTTGGGCGTCTAAGGTAGGCATTAGGGCGTCGGCGTCCCGAGCTACGAGCCACTAGCCATTAGCGACTAGCCACGAATCTTATGCAACGCGACAGAATCTGTCGCGTCGTCGGCTCATGCTGCGAGCACCTGAAATGGGAGGTGGGTGACATGGAGGTCGCCGCTTTGGTGGTTGGACTGGCGCTGGCGGGTGCAGTGGGCGTGCTCGCACTCGTGCTCGCGCGACGATCGGTGCCGGCAGGTGGCGCGACCGGATCGAGCGAGGTCGCGTTGCTGGCGGCGAGGTTGGAAGGCGTGCCGCAGGCGCTCATGGCTGCTCGCGAGCAACTGGCGGCCTTGCACGAGCGCGTGGGAGGGGTGGAGGTAAGCGCAGGGGCGATGCGCGAGGGGCTGCACCGGCTCGACGCGGGCCTGCTGCAAACCGGCACGGTGGCGAGCGGCATCCGGGAGGCGACCGAAACGATCCGGCAGGAGATCGCACGAGCACAGGAAGGACTCGGCGCGCTGCACGCGACTGCTCGCTCCCGGGAGGAGATGGAGGCGGTGACGGCGCGGTCTATCCGGCGGCTGGAGGCCGTGATCGCCGGCACCTCCGTGAAGGGCGCGGCCGGCGAGAACATCTGTGAGCTGGTGTTCGCACAGCTCCCGGCGGAGTGGCAGGAGCGGGAGTTTCGCATCGGCAACCGCACCGTGGAGTTCGCCTTGCGGCTGCCGAACAACCTCGTCGTGCCAATCGACAGCAAGTGGCCCGCCACACCGCTGCTCGAGCAGTTCCTCGCCAGCGAGGAGCCCGCCGAACAGCAGCGGCTGAAGGCGCAGATCCAGCAGGCTGTGGTGGCCAAGGCGAAGGAGGTACGGAAGTACCTGGACCCGGGACTCACTACCGACTTCGGTGTGGCAGTGGTGCCCGACGCTGTGTTCGAGCTCTCCGGCGCGGCCCTGGGCGAGGTGATGCAGCTCGACGTGATGCTCGTGAGCCAGTCTATGTTCGTGCCCAGCCTGATGCTGCTGTTCCAGTCGGCCGTGCGAGACTCGCGCGAGATCGACGTGGAACGACTCGCGGGGTATCTCAAGGCGGCGGAGCAGGGACTGGACGCGCTCGGCAAGGAGATCGAAGGGCGCCTCTCGAACGCGATCGTGATGCTTGGAAACTCGCGCGACAGCCTGCGCATGCAGACTGCGCGCGTGAGTAGTGGGCTGGCTGCGATCAGCGTGCCGGGCGAGCCTGCCGACGAGGTCGCCGACGCGTCGTCTGTTACGATGTAGGGAAGGAGCCACGTATGGTTCAGGCCCGTGCCCTCGCTGGAAAACGCAAGCCCGAGCGTATCTCGTTCGAAGACTTCCTCGTCCAATATGAGGGGGTGGCCGCCGAGTGGGTCGACGGCGAGGTCGAGCTCGTGAGCGTGAACAATGCTCACTCCCGAGTGAACTCCTTTCTGGTGGAAGTCATGGGTGTGTTCGTGCGGAGACAGGAGCTCGGAGAAATCCGCTTCGACCCATTCGTGATGAAGACAGGGCCGGACCTGCCAGGACGCGCTCCGGATGTGCTGTTCATCTCGAACGCGAAGCTCCAGCTCCTGCGTAACATGCACTTCGACGGGCCTGGCGACCTCGTGGTCGAGATCGTGAGCAGGGACAGCCGGCAGCGAGACCGCGAGCGCAAGTTCGGCGAGTACGAGCGCGGCGGCGTCGCCGAATACTGGATCGTCGACCCCGAAACGCGCCGAGCCGACTTCTACGTACTCGAGGATGGGCATTACCGCCGCGTAGCGCCGCGAGCCGATGGCGTGTACCTCTCGCGCGAGCTGCCCGGCTTCTGGATCCGGATCGACTGGTTGTGGGACATCCCCAAGGGCGACGTCCACACCGAGATCGAGGCGGGACCTCCCGAATAGACCCTTCACTGCGCCGACCGGGTAGACTCGCGACTCATGAAAGCAATCGTGATCGCGCGGCCGGGTGGGCCGGAAGTCCTCGAGTATCGTGATGTGCCGGAGCCGGAGCCCGGGCCGGACGACCTGCTGGTGCGCGTGCGGGCCGCGGGCCTGAACCGCGCCGACCTGCTCCAGCGGCGAGGCGGGTATCCCCAGCCCGGGCCGAAGCCGGCGTTCGATGTGCCGGGGCTGGAGTTCGCGGGCGAGGTCATGAGCGTGGGAGCGCGGGTGGAGGGATTCGCGCAAGCCGACCGCGTGATGGGGCTGCTCTCCGGGCAGGGCTACGCTGAGCAGGTGATCGTCCACTGCCGGCAGGCGATGAAGGTGCCCGCCAACCTCTCGTGGGCCGAGGCGGGCGGTGTGCCGGAGGTCTACATCACCGCGCACGACGCGCTCCTCCAGGCCGGGTTCACGGCGGGCGAGAGCGCGCTCGTGCACGCGGCGGGCTCGGGCGTGGGCGTGGCGCTCATCCAGATCGCTAAGGCAATGGGCGGGACGCTCGTGGTCGGGACGGCGGGCAGCGACGAGAAGTTGACCAAGGCGAAAGCGTTGGGGCTGGATGCCGGCGTGAACTATCGCGAGGCGGACTTCGCGGAGGCGGTGAAGGAGGCGACGGCCGGCCGTGGAGTGGATGTCGTGCTCGACTCGGTCGGTGCGGACTACCTGGAGCGGAACCTGCAGTGTCTGGCACTCAAGGGGCGAATGGTGGTGTATGGGCTGATGAGCGGGGCGGTGACGCAGGCGAACCTCGGCGTGCTGCTGCAGAAACGAGCGCGCATCATGGGCACGACGCTGCGGGCACGGCCGCTGGAGGAAAAGGCGGCGGCCACGCGCGCATTCGAGAAGAGCGTGCTGCCGCACCTATCGTCCGGAAAAATCAAAGTGCCGGTGGACCGCACGTTTCCGCTGGCGGAGGCGGCAGCCGCGCAGGAGTACCTGGAATCGAACGCGAACTTCGGGAAGGTGGTCCTCGAAGCGTAGGCAAGACAGCGTCGCGCAACGCGTAGTGTTAACCCGAAACGCACGCTCAGTTTACCTGCACCCCGTAACGTCTGGGCGGCCCCAACCGTTGTGAACAGTACAGGTGCCTTCGCACGGCGCCGCCAGTGTTCAACTTTTCAGGGGCCGAGGTGGCAATGACAGAGCAACAAGAAGTCGGACCCGATCCCTCGGCAAAAGCTGAGCCCGGAGCCACGCCGAAGGGCCTGGCGCGGTTTGGCATGCGGCGACGGGTGGCCCTCGGGGCCGTGGCGCTGCTGGGCCCGCTCCTGGTGGTGGGAGCTGTGGGCGCGGCGGACGGCGATGATCCGTTGGACGCGCCCGTGGAGGCGGTGGCGAGCGCCATCGGCATCGGCGGGAACAGCGGCGAGCAACGCAACGACTACGACAACCGCTCCGAGACCGCCGGCGACGTGGGCCAGCCCGGTTCGTGTCCGGGCAAGGCGTGCGAGGCCCCCGGCCACGTGGAGGACGGCGACGCCGAGGAGGGCGACGAGACCTCGGAAGCCGGCCCAGACGATACGTCGGGCGCGGAAGTAGACGACGTGGAGACCGAGAAGGTCGACCCGCACGCCAACGGCAAGGGCTGCGACGATGTGCTCTTCGCGGGCGGGGAGCCGCCCTTCGGGGGTCATGAGACGCCTGTGGGTCCGTGCAACGAGGATGGCGCGGCCGCTGGCGAGGAGGCCGCGGACGGTGTCGAAGAGATCGGGGACACGGAAGGCGAGGGCGGCGAGAGTAACGGGAACGGGTACGGGCATGAGAAGGGCCTTGGCGCCGGCCACGAAACGGGCCTCGGCGAGGGCCACGCCAAGCACGGAGATGGCGCGGGGGCCGCTACCGGCGAGGGCGCTGCTCCGGATTCCGCGGAGCCCGGCGACGAGCCGGGTTCCAAGGGCAAGGGGAAGGGCAAGGACAAGTAGCACCAGGGCCAGAGGTGCAGGTGAGAGGGCCGTGAGTTTTCACGGCCCTTTCGCATCCCACGCCGCTCGCCGCGTGCCAACGAGGTCGACACGCTACCATTCAGGGATGCGCCGCTACCCGTACGTCCACGTCGATGTCTTCACTCGCAGCCGCTTCGGGGGCAACCAGCTCGCCGTGTTCACGGACGGGCAAGGGCTGAGCGATGCGGAGATGCAGAGCATCGCGAGGGAAATGAATTTCGCCGAGACGACGTTCGTCCTCCCGCCGGCCGCGAACGACGCGAAGGTGCGCATCTTCACGACGGTGATGGAGCTGCAATTCGCTGGCCACCCGACCGTCGGGACAGCGTGGGTCCTCGGCCGGGCATCTGATCGCACGTCCGTGACGCTGGAGCTGGGCGTCGGTCCCATCGCAGTGAGCGTGGACGCCGGCGACGGGACGACGGGGTCGGCGACGATGGAGCAGCCGCTGCCGACGTTCGAGGAGCCGGACTTGAGCCGGCTAGAGGTGGCCGCTTTGCTTGGGCTGGAGCCGGGGGACCTCGGCGACTACGCGCCCGTCGAGATCGGTTCGGCCGGCACGGCGTTCCTGCTCGTGCCGCTGGGCTCGATGGACGAAGTCGAGCGGGCGAGCGGACACACGCGCGAGCTGGCGGAAGCCTTCGAAGACAAGCCGCCGTTTCACGGGGTGTACTGCTTCGCCCTCGGCGGCGTGGACGAGGACGCATCCGCACACGTGCGGATGTTCCATCCCGGGCCCGGAGGGAGCGTCCAGGAGGACCCGGCCACCGGTAGCGCCGCCGGCCCGTTCGGGGCCTACCTCGTGCGCCATGGCCTCACGCCTCCCGGCAGCATGCTTCTCGAGCAGGGTTTCGAAATTGGGCGCCCCAGCCAGCTGAACGCCATGGTGGACACCGCGGGCGAGGAGATCACCCGGGTCCGCGTAGGTGGGGGCGTCGTGCTCGTCGCGAACGGGGAGATGATCGTGTGAGCGAGGGCCGGGCGAAGCTGCTGCTGCTCCACGGGTTCCTTTCGAGCCGGAACGCGTGGGCGCCGCTGCGGCGCGAGCTCGACGATATGGAGACGATCGCACCCGACATGCTGGGCTACGGCCGGGCGGCGCACGACGGGCAGCAGTACACCCTCGACGCCATCGTCGCGGATCTGCTGCCAGTGGTGGAACGGGAGCGGCCCACACACGTCATCGGTCACTCGATGGGGGGCATCGTTGCCCTCGCACTCGCTCAGCAGGCGGCCGGGACGATGGATGCCGTGGGCGTCATTGGACTGCCGGTCTTCCGGGACCGCGCGGACGGGACGCAGTTCCTGAGGAGCCGCGGCGTCGTCTACCGGAATTTCCTCCGGGGGGACCGCGTGGCCCACTACGCCTGCGCGTGCCTCCACCGGACGAGCCGGGTCTGGTTGCCTTTCGCTCCGCTGCTCCTTCCGCGCCAGCCCCGCGAGGTCCTGCGCACGACGTTCGACCACTGCCCCGGGAGTCACAGAGGCAGCCTCGACCAGGTGGTGTTCGCGGGAGTGGTCCAGGGGCTCGCGGAGAGAGTTGAAACGCCCGTGTTCGCGCTCCATGGTTCGAGGGATCGCACAGCTCCGCTCGACCGTGCCCGTGAGCTGGCCCGGCAAGAAGGCTGGGACTTCCGGCTCGCCCGCAATGTGGGGCATCAACTCCCGATAGAACGCCCGCAGCTCGCGGCTCGATGGATCCGCCAATTCATCCTGCGCCCGGCTCCCGCCGCGAGCTCTGAGGCGGCTGCGGGCTGAGGACGGCGGCTTGCAGACCCGTCTCCACGTTCGTGGATAGAATGCCCTCACCTGAGGGGGCTGCATGCCAGATGAACCCGCCCGGACGTTCGATCTCCTTATCCGCGGCGGGAGCGTGTTTGACGGGAACGGTGGCGAAGCTCGGATGGCGGACATCGGCGTCCATGACGACCGGATAGCGGAGATCGGTGAGCTGAGCGGCGCGAACGCGGGGGCGGTGATCGATGCAGCCGGAATGGCGGTGGCGCCGGGCTTCGTAAATGTCCTCAGCCACTCGTACATCACGATGCTGCACGATGGCCGCTCGCTCGGGGAGTTAAAGCAGGGCGTGACCACGCAGGTCTTCGGCGAGGGCTACTCCATGGGCCCGATCCGGCAGGAGACCCAGCGTTGGCTGCAGAAGTGGGAGCCCGACCTCACCTACGAGGTCAACTGGCTCGGCTTGCGCGAGTACCTCGAAGCGGCCGAGAAGAACGGCGTCGCGCAAAACGTCGCGTCCTATATCGGGGCGACCACCCTGCGGATGTTCGTGGCAGAAGAGGCGGACCGGCCCCTCACGTCCGGCGAGATGGAGACCGTCCGCAGCCTCATCCGCGACGAGATGTCCGCGGGCGCAATCGGCATCGGCTCCTCACTCATCTACCCGCCCGCCTTCTTCGCGAGCACGGAAGAACTGATCGATATGTGCCGCGCGGCGGCGCCGTCCGGTGGGCGCTACATCTCGCACATGCGGAGCGAGAGCGAGGGCTTGCTCGATATTGGGCTCGACGAGCTGACCCGTATCGCGCGCGAGGCCGGTGTACCCGCCGAGGCATATCACCTGAAGGCCGCGGGCAAGGACGCCTGGCACCTGATGGAGCCCGCGATCGCGTGCATCGAGGACGCGCGGGCCCGGGGGCTCGCGATCACGGCGGACATGTACACCTACACCGCGGGGGCCACGGGGCTCTCGAACTGCATCCCGCCGTGGTACCACGACGGTGGCCAGGCGGCGCTCATCCAGCGGCTCCAGGACCCGCTCCTCCGGACGCAAATCCGGGAGACCATCGAGGGAGGGGCGAGCGCGAGCTGGGAGAACCTTTATCTGCGCGGCGGCACCCCGGAGAACATCCTCGTGCTGCAGGTGCGGAACCCCGAGCTTCGTTGGTGCCAGGGCAAGACGCTGGGCCAGATCGCGGCCCAGCGTGGGACGCATCCCATCGAGACAATCTTCGACCTCGTGACCGAGGACCGGTCCCGCATCACGACGGCGTACTTCATGATGAGCGAAGAGAACGTGAAGCTCGGCCTGAAGCAGCCGTGGGTGTCGCTGGGGTCGGACTCGCCATCGACGGCGGCGGAGGGTGAGTTCCTGAAGCGCTCGACCCATCCACGTGCCTACGGGAACTTCGCGCGGTTCCTCGGCAAGTACGTGCGCGAGGAGCAGGTCGTGCCGCTTGGGGAAGCAGTGCGCAAGATGGCGGCGCTGCCGGCCGACAACCTCGGCCTGAAGGACCGCGGCCGGCTCGAACCGGGTAGGTTCGCGGACATCGTCGTCTTCGACGCCGAAACGGTGAGCGACCGCGCGACCTACGACGACCCCCACCAGTACGCCGTGGGCGTGCGGGATGTCGTCGTGAACGGCCGGCTCGCACTGCGCGACGGCGAGTTCGCGGGGAACTACCCCGGGCGGGCGCTCAGAGCCTCCTCGGCCTGACGCTTGAGCTCACCGCCGAGTCGCGGAGGCGCGGAGACCTTCGATTGCGGGTATAACTCGGTCACAACACAGCCCGAGGCATGCCGCAGGTGATAGGTACAGAGGAACAGGACGCGTTCATCAACAAGAACCGCTGGGCGGTGGTCACGACGTTGCGGAAGGACGGATCTCCCACCAGTTCTGTCATCTTCTATGCGCGCACCGGCGACGAAATCATCTTCAGCACGACAGACAACCGCCTGAAGGCGCGGACGCTGCGCCGCGACCCACGCATCGCCGTGGCGGTGCTGGACGAAGGGGCGCCCCACGGGTTCGTGACGGTGGAGGGGACCGCGACCGTGCAGGACACGGATGTCGTGCCCGGCCACGTAGAGGTCAACCGGGCGATGCGCCAGGATCCGGCATGGGAGCCACCCGAGGGCTTCGCTGAACGCCTCGCGGCCGACGGGCGGGTCATCGTCCGGGTGACCGCGGCGCGCGTGAGCGGGGTGCCGGGACGGGGGTGAGCGCGAGCCGGGCCCGGGGGTGACTAAACGCCAAGCTGAACAACGCGCGCCACGCAGCGTTCGAAGGCCCTCGCCCAATCACCCTGGCGCAGACCGGCTCGTTGCCAGCCCTCCGGGCTTGGGTGGAACAGCGGCAACACCAAGAGCGGGTCGTCGCCATCGCGCCAAATCTGCTTCGGTTCCAGTGGCTCGCTGGCCCACCACTGCGTCACCGTTACCCGCGGTGGCTTCTTGCCAAGTGCAAGATACAAATAGCGGAGGGCTCCGCCACCGAGAGTGATGATCGAACGGGGAGCGACCAATGAGAGCTCAGCGGCCAGGTGTCCGCGACAGGCTTCGGCTGCCTCTTCCGCCGCGACTGCTGTGAGTTGTGACGCGACGCATTTGAACGCTTCGCTGTAGTAGGTCTCCGCAAGCCAACGGATTCCATGCTGCGCGAAGGTCGTCCCAAGGTCGATCCCGCCACCCCGACGGGCGTCGTTGTGATACTCCGCAATCCCTGCGGCATACATCTCCCGCATCTCGCGAGGAGACACACGAGCATTGCCACCCGCCTTCTCGCGATCATTGGGTTCGGCAGGATTCTGAGTGAGAAGCATAACGCGAGGGCGGTCGGGGTTCCCTGCGCCGAACTTTGGGAAGTAGCCCGGCCGCTCCCGATCCCAGAGACTGCATCGTCCGCAGGTGAAAATGCTCTCGGCCAACTGCTCGTAGGACTGGTGAGTCACGAGCGTCCTCCACAAACCAAAAGGGCGTCCCTTGCGGGACGCCCCTGTGGCTTTGTTGAAGGTAGTCTGTCGAGAGCCACAACGTGCTCACCCTTGCGGGTGGCACATCGGCTGCGATGATGCTGACCAGCTTGCGCGGGCCTACCCACCGTTCGCCGGACCGGACCGGTTACCCGGAGCCTTGCGGCTCCTTCGAGAGCTTCCTCACCAGGCCCTGCGACCCAATAAGGCGGGCACTTGCCTTGCGGCTCCTGCCCGGGCTGGCTGCTCAAGCGGCCTTGCGGCGCTCCGGCAAACCAACCGCTCCGTCCCTTGCGGGACCCGTCCCGGTGGGCATCGACCAGGGGCCGGAACCCCTCGCTTCAGCCCCTTCGGCGGCTTCCAGGCTGCTGAGCCTTGCGGCTCGTTCGCCTTTTCCCCGCCTGCGGTGGTCTCCCGACCACCCCGCCTCCAACGACGCGAACTTTATGGCCGGTTGGGGCGTCTGTATAGCAAGTTATGACGAGTGCAGCTAGGCTTCACAAAGGCTTGATAGATGACACTTTATTATTGCCCTTAACGAACGTGTAATTGACGTTATTTCACACTTCTCGATGATTGCGTTTATGTAGCAGGGCCGAGTGAGCCTCACTCGCAGACGTCCGCAAATCCGCAAGGATCCCCTCCCTCCGGGCAGCCGGCATCGCTGGTAGGATTGGGCGATGCGTCCGTTGATCGCGATCACGACGGGGAGCGGGCCTGGCCGCGCCGGCGAGCGCGCGAGCATCGGCGCTGCCTACCTCAATGCCGTGCAAGGCGCGGGCGGCCTCCCGGTTATCCTCCCGCCGCAGCTGGACGGAACGGGGCTTTCCCAGCTCATGGGACAGGTCCAGGCGCTCATCCTCACGGGTGGCGGGGACATCGACCCAGAGCGCTACGGTGAGGACCGCCACGAGAAGACCGACGGCGTCTCGGCCGAGCGTGACGAGCTCGAGGCAACCGCCACGAAGATCGCGCTGGAGCGAGGGATGCCGGTGCTCGCCATCTGCCGGGGGCTGCAGATGCTCAACGTGACGCTCGGTGGCAGCCTCTTCCAGGACGTCCCTTCCGAATTCGCGACCGAGATCAACCATGCGCAGACCAGTGGGGACGCTCCCGCCGAGCGGAGCGACGTCACCCACGGAGTCACGATCGAGGAGGGCTGCCGCCTGGCCGCTCTCGTGGGTGCGACCTCGTTGGAGGTCAACTCCATGCACCACCAGTCGGTGAACCGCCTCGGTTCCGGATTGCGGCCGGTCGCATGGGCGCCAGATGGTGTGGTCGAAGGGCTCGAGCTGCCGGGGAACGGCCGCTTCGTGGTGGCGGTGCAGTGGCATCCAGAAGAGCTGGTCGGCACGCATGAGCATGCGCGGCGCCTGTTCGAGGCGCTGATTGAACAGGCTGCCAGGTACCGGCGCTAGCGGCCCACGGTGGCCGGGACGGGTATAGTCCCGCTCATGCCCGTTCCTCCTGGCTCGCCGGGCGCCGCCGCCCGCTATCAGACCGACGTCTGCGTCGTGGGCGGGGGCGTGGCCGGCCTGTGCGCGGCGGTGGCTGCCCGGCAGGCCGGCGCGGAGGTCATCCTCCTCGAGAAAGCCCCTCGGGATCGCCGCGGAGGCAACACGCGCTTCGCCGATGCCCAGATGCGCTTCCCGCACGAGGCTGACGAGTTTGGCCCGCGCGACTACACGGTCGACCAGATGTACGGCGACCTCATGCGTATCTCCCAGGGCCGCGCGAACCCGGAGCTGGTGCGCACCCTCTGTGAGAACGCCCGCGAGACGGCCGAGTGGCTGACGGAGATGGGGCTCGAGTGGGAGGCGGGCTACCCGCACACGGCGGGCTATCGGCGTAGCCCAAAGGCAGGCGGGCTGGGGCTCGTGGACCTGCTTCACCGCCGGCTGGAAGGGCTGGGCGGGCTGGTGAGCTACGAGACCGGCGCGGTCGACCTCATCGTCGACGAGGCGCGCACCACTCGGGGCGTCCGCGCCGTGGGGCCGGAGGGTATGGTGGACGTGGAGGCGGGCGGCGGCGTCGTGCTCGCCTGCGGGGGCTTCCAGGCGAACGTCGAGATGCGCGTGCGCTACCTCGGGCGCTTCGCGGACTCGCTCATCCTGCGGGGCTCGTCGTTCAACACGGGCGAGGGACTGATGATGGCGATCGCCGCCGGGGCGCGGCCCGCGGGCCAGTGGGGCGACTACCACTCGGCCGTCCTCGATGCGCGCTCGCCGAAGGAGGAGTGCGGCGTGACCGCGCTCTACAACTACCAGATGGGCATCTTCATCGACCGCGAGGGGCATCGCTTCATCGACGAGGGCGAAGACTTCCGCGACCACACGTATGTGAAATTCAGCAAGCGCATCGTGGAGGAAGCGGACGGGCAGGCCTGGTGCCTGTTCGACCAGCAGGCGTTCCAGCGCGAGGAGTTCGCGCGCGCATGGCGACCGGTCGGCCCGCCGCTGCTAGCCGACAGCTGGCAGGAGCTCGCCCGCCAGATGGACGTCCCTGCTGAGAACCTGCTGGACACGATCGGCGACTTCAACCGCGCCGTGCAGCCCGGCGACTACGACCTCGACCGCCTCGATGGCAAGCGCACGGTGGGCATCACACCGCCGAAGAGCAACTGGGCGCTGCCGCTCGATTCGCCGCCGTACCTCGCCATACCGGTGACGGGCGGGATCACGTTCACCTTCGGCGGCCTGAAATGCGACACCTCCGCCCGCGTGATCGACACGCGCGGCCACGTGATGGCCGGCCTCTACGCGGCGGGCGAGCCCATGGGCGAGATCTTCTACTACAACTACCCCGGCGCCAGCTCCGTCATCCGCGGCGCGGTCTACGGGCGGATCGCGGGCCGGCACGCATCGGGGCGGGCGGCCCCGTGAAGTACGAGTTCCACCTCGATCCCGAAACCGGCGAACCTCACCTCGCAACCCATGGCGTTAGCGAGCAGGAGGCGCTGGACGTGCTGGAGGAAGCTGAGCTGGTGCTGAAGGGCTCGGGGGAGACCATGGTGGCGCATGGGCAGACTCGCGACGGCCGGTGGCTGCGAGTAGTCTATGTAGAGCGACCTCCGGGGACCCTGCGGATCATCACCGCCTATACTCCGGGTCCGAAGGCTATCCGAGCCATCCGCCGCCGGGTTCGCAAAAAGCCATGAAAAACTCCAAGACAAGTGATCCGAACGACTATCCGCCCGGTTGGACACGCGAACGCGTGGAAGAGGTGATCCGATACTACGAGGAGCAGTCCGACGAGGAGGCCGCTGCGGAAATTGAAACGGCGGAGGAGGCGGACGCATGGATGCTCGTGCCGAAGGCGCTCGTGTCGGAGGTCGAAGCGCTGATTCAGGCCCGCCGGCCGTCGGAGCCTAGCGCGACCAACCGTTGAACGGCGGGTACATCCCTGAAGGATGGGACGAGGCCAAGGTTCGACGAGTTCTTGAACACTACGACAACCAGACCGACGAAGAGGCGGCTGCGGAGGATGAAGCGTACTTCAACGACCCGCAGTACCGGCTCCTACGCGTCCCCAAGGAACTCGTGACCGAGGTCAAGTCCCTCATCGCGGAATTCGAGGCCCGGAGGGCCTCCTAGTCTCGCTGTTCACCCAGGCGCAGGCGGGCGGCGAGCGCGGCGGCCTCCGAGCGGCGGCTGAGACCGAGCTTCTCGAGGACGTGGCTCACGTGGTTGCGCGCGGTGGCCTCGCTGATGACGAGGCGCTCGGCGATCTGGCGGTTCGTGTCGCCCTCGGCGATGCGCAGGAGCACCTCACGTTCGCGCGGCGAGAGGCCGGCGATCTCCTCCGGCTCCGACTTCGACGCCAGCGCGACCAGTTGCTCCGTCACGCGCCGGGTCACGGCCGGGTCCAGGAGGGAGTGGCCCTCGGCGAGGGCGCGGATGGCGCGGAGGAGGTCGTCGCGGCCCGTGTTCTTGACGAGGAATCCGGACGCGCCGGCGACAAGTGCGCCCATGACGGCCTCATCCGTGCCGAAGGAGGTGAACATGAGCACGGCCGCCTCGGGCATGCGTTCACGGATGGCCCGGCAGGCCTCGATGCCGTCGAGCGGGCCCATGCGGATGTCCATGACGATGACCTGAGGCCGCAGAGCCTCAGCTTGTCGGATTGCGGAAGGCCCATCGATAGCCTCGCCGACGACATGCATGTCCGGCTCGCTGTCGATCAGGGAACGGAGGCCAAAGCGGACTATCTCGTGGTCATCAACGAGCATGACTCGGGTGCGCGTCACCGTGGACCTCCTGTGGTTGAATCGTAAGGCTGATGGTCACCCCTCGACCGATCTCGGCGTCGACGGTGAGGTGTGCTCCAATCGAGGCCGCGCGTTCTTCCATGCTGCGAAGGCCGTGCCCCCGCCCGGCGGCTTCGTCCCAGGCAAAACCCCGACCGTCGTCGCGGATGCGGAGTGTCGTGGGCGCGCCCTGGTCCAACGAGATCTCAACGGATGTTGCCCCGGAATGGCGGTAGACGTTGGCGAGCGACTCCTGGATGACCCGATAGATCTCAGCCACGGTCGAGGGTGGCAGCGGCTGGGCGCCACCTTCGATTCGCACGACTGTGGCGATGCCGGTGATGGCGCGGAACTCGTCTGCCTGGTGGCGGACCAGCTCATCGAGGCGTGAGTCGCCGCGCATCACGCCGCTCAGGTCGAAGAGGAGGCCGCGGGACTCCAGCAGCGTCTGCTTGGAGAGGCGGACAAGCGCGTCGAGGCGCTCACGCCCGGCGGAGGATGTGCCGTTAAGGTCGTGGACAGCACCCTCGAGCCCGAGCGAGAGCATGTAGACCCCCTGCGAGACGCCGTCGTGCACCTCGCGCAGCAGGCGTCGGCGCTCCTCGTCGGCGGCGCGCTCCAGTTCGAGCGTGCGCTGCTGGAGCGCCTGCACCTCCTGCTGGCGTTCGGCTTCCGCCTCGACGGCACGAATGCGCCGGCGGCGTTCCACTCGCACGAGCAGGTATGAGAGGAGCGTGGCCGCCCCCATGGTGGACACGCGCAGCCCCAGGTCGCGCCAGTCGGAGGTGGAATTGGCGTCGAAGCGCTTGAAGAGCAGGATGCTGAGAGCGCTGTACACACCGATGATGAGTCCCGCGTAAGTGAGCCCGATACGGCCCGGGAACATCGCGGAAAAGGCCATGAGGGCGGGGTAGTAGAGCACGAACGCGGTGTTGTCGAAGCCGTCGATGACGGCGATGCCGGCGGTGATGGCCGCCGCGTCGTACGCGCCGACGCCGAGCGGCAACCAGAGCGGGATGGGCCGCTCCTCGATCAGCAGCCGCTGGAACCAGAAGTTCAGCGCCGCGGCTCCCACAATCAGTGAGCCGACGACGGCCACGCCCCGGGTGTCATCGAAGATGGGGTAGTCGACGAGGACCAGCAGGGCGGCGAGCAGCACCCAGCGCAGGAGCACGAGCACGCGTGCGCTCTCGCGTTGCTCGAAGCCAAGCGGGCGGCTGAGAACTTCCATCGCGGCGATGGTACGCGACGCTGCAACCGGCGAAATGAGCCAAGAGTCCCAGCGGAGATGGGACATTCCGCACTGATTGGCGGTCAGGGCCGCTCCCAGACTCCACCAAACGCTGGAGGTGCGCCATGGCGCTCAAGGAACACCTGGCAACGGAGCGGGATCTTCGACGCAAGGAACGGCTGCTGGCGCGGATGCAGCGGCCGTGGTGGCGGCGGCACGGGGAGATCCTGCGTTACGGGCTGGCGTTCGTGGCGTATGTCGGACTGGGATTGCTGTTCGAGCAGGTGTTCTCGTCGTGGGTACTCGGCGTCGCGTTCCTTGTGGGCGCCGCCTGGGGCATCCCGGCGCTTTGGAGGCGGCTGCGATGAGCTGGGCGACTCACGAGTTCGAGCCGTACACGCTGCAGCGCCACCTCGGCAAGCGAGTCAGCTTCCTCGCACTCGCGCTGGGGAGCTTCGGCCCGGACATGTTCACGAAGTGGTACGTGTGCGGCCTCGACACCGGCGCTGGGCACGTGGGAGCGGCGAACCCGGCACAGTTCCACCGCGGCTGGCCGGGCGCGGGCTTCACGCACACCCTCGCGTTTGCGCTCGTCGCGGGCCTCTTGATCTGGGCAGTGACACGAAGCCGCGCGTGGGGACTGGGCTACGGGATTGGCGCCGCCGCGCATGTAATCTCGGATGTCAGCGACAGCGCGGGGACGATGCTGTTCTTCCCGTTCTCGACCCAGCACGTGTCGCTTGGCCTGTGGGCCTACGCGGCGGAAGCAGGGCGGTATGTGGACGCGGCGGCGTACTACAGCAGCCTTGGCGCGGTGATGGACGGCGCCTGGCTCGTGCTCGGTCTGCTCAACTGGCGTGTCTTCCGCGCCGACTACTTCCGCAGCGTGATCGCGCCGGCCGATGGCGCCTGGTCTTGGCTCGGCCGTTGGCTGCCGGAGGAGGCGCTACTGGCGATCTACCGGGCGTTCTTCTTCTACGGTGCGGCGCGGTTCACGTTCTGGCTCCTCTGGGCGCACGTGCTGCACCAATATGAGTGGGACCTGAGCCTTGGCGGCCCGCACTGGGTGGAGGCGGTGCGGTTATAACGCACTCAGCCAACAAGGAGAAAGCGATGAGAAACGCGAATTGGACGAACGTACGGATCACCGTTGTCGTGGCGCTGGGGATCCTGTTTATGGCCCCGATGGTGCTGCACGGAGGCTGAGCCTGCTGCGGGGCGGGAGGCCGCTTCCTTCAGCGAGAGCCCGCGACCAGCGCCGAAGGAGTCTCCGGATAGCGACCCCAGGCGATGTGTAAAGCGCGACCAAATGCGACGGAGGTAGTCCCTTCCTCCCGGACCGAACAGGAGAATGGCTACCTCCGTCAGCCACCCAGGCGTGGGTGGGGCGCTGGAACGTCTCTGCTAGTTCGAGACGGCGTTGGGAGCTTATCCCAATCCGGCGAGCGTGGTGTCGGGGCGCTTGCCCTGGTAGATCAGCAACACGTACTTCATCGAGTCCTCCTGTGTGGATGCTGTCAGGGAGACGAGCGCGCAGCCACGAAATCGACAATTTCGCCTCGACTCAGTGCAGCCTTTACCCGGTGGGTGATGCAGGCAATCAAAGAGGCGGCCCGAAGGCCGCCTCTTGCCGCTGGTCTGGCGAGGGGCGCATCCGAGGCGCGGCTCACGGCGCCCCGGGATAGACCTCCGTTCGGGGCATCAAAAGAGCGGCCACGAGAAAGCCCACAGCGCCGAACATCGCGAATGTTCCCATCAGGCTGGGGATCAGCAGCCCAGGAGTGCTCGCCTCCCCGTCCCAGGTCACGACGATGAAACCGACCACGCACGCGACAAATATGACGGCGCTAAGTGCGGACCTGCGCAGCAGGCGCTTGCGCCGGGACGGGTCGGGGGTGCGGATCGAACGAGCGAGGCGGCCGCGGTTCGCGAGCGCCAGCCCGAGGCCGGCGAGGATCAGCACGGGCGCCGCCCACGGGAGCCCGACCCCCACACTGGCGAACCCCAGGATCAGGAGCCCGGCGATCCCAGCGGTTAGTACCTGGGTGGCGTTGGATTCGGACATGACAGCCTCCAATCGGTATCGCGGAACGGTGACGATGAGATCGATGGACGTGCGGCTCGTGGCCGCGAGGATGCCCCGGTCAGCGACCAGGTCGTCGAAAAGGAGCGCCATGTCGTTGCCGTGCTCGCGACGGAACTCCGTGGGATAGAGCAGGGTCAGTAGCCGGTAGATGCGGCGCACGAGCGATGCGAACATCACACCAGGCCCCGTTCGAGATTGGCGCCCGCGAACTTGATGAGCGTTGCCAGACGGTCTGCTTCCGCGGCACACACACGACCGCCCAGGCCAGTCAGCCGGTAGTAGCGCCGGCGGGGGTCCTCGCTCGCTGTAAGAGGCCTGGCCACCTCTTCCGCCAGGCCAGCGTCAACGAGCCGCTTGAGGGTGCCGTAAAGGGTCGCCGGCCCAATCTTCACGAGTCCTTTGGACGACGACTCGACCGACTGCATGATCGCGTACCCGTGAAGCTCGCCGGCTGTGAGAGCGACGAGAATATGGAACTTGGCCGCGGTCAGGGGGAGGAACTTGCGATGGTCGGTGGTTGCCATAGCGCGGAATCTATATCATGTCGCGATATAGTGTCAAGCGATACAGAGGGAAGCCGCTCGAGTTGTCCATAGACCGGTCATCCATACTTGCGCTGGAGCCAGTCCGTCCACGTGATCTTGCCTTCGGCGTGCTCCGGCGCGCAGTTATAGGCCCTGCGAAACCCGGAAGCGACTTTGCCCGGCAGCGGCAACGGCAGGACCAGTGCGCGCTTCTTCCTCGCGTGTGGCGGTGGCGGGGCGGTACGTGGATGCAGCCGCGTACTACAGCAGTCTCGGCGCTGTGATGGATGGGACGTGGCTGGTCATCGGGCTGCCGAATTGGCGAGTCTTCCGGGCTCACTACTTCCGGTCCGCAATCGCGCCGGCGGATGGTGCGTGGAGATGGCTGGGGCGGTGGTTCCCCGAGGAGGCCTTGCTGGCGCTGTACCGGGCGTTCTTCTTCTACGGCGCTGCGCGGTTCACGTTCTGGTTGCTGTGGACACACGTGGTGGACCGGTACGAGTGGGACCTGAGCCTGGGCGGGCCGTACTGGATCGAGGCCGCGCGGTTCTAAGTACAAGGAGGCAACATGAAAGCGATTACGTGGACGAGGATTCGAATCGGGGCAGCTGCTGTCCTGGGGTTCATGCTGCTGGGCCGATGGCGCTGGGGGGCGCCTGCCCCTGTTGCGGCAGTGGGTCTCTCTTCGGAGGCCGGGCGGACGGTGGAGCGGAGGCTCGGGTCGAGATCTGATCGCCAGGGTTGACGAAGCAGGGGCGGCGACAGTGGTCAGAAACCTTGTCGGCGCTTCCCGAGGCCGCAGGGGGCCTCGACTACCGACGGGGCGTCAGCCCAGCTTCTTGATCTCCTCGATCAGGGCTGGGATGACCTTCTTGTAGTCGTCCACGACGGCGAACTTGGAGACTTTGACCATGTTGGCGTCGGCGTCCTTGTTGATGGCGACGATGTTCTTGGAGCCGGCCATGCCCGCCATGTGCTGGCTGGCGCCACTGATGGCGACGGCGATGTACAGGTTCGGCGAGACGGTCTTGCCGGTGAGGCCGACCTGCTGCGCGGGCGGATACCAGCCAAGGTCGCAGGCGGCGCGCGAGGCGCCGACGGCGGCCTGCTTCATGGTGGCCGCGAGCTGCTCGAGCAGGCCGAAGGCGGAGGGGTCGCCGAGGCCGCGGCCGCCGCTCACGACGATGCCGGCGTCCTCGAGGCGGATGCCGGTAGTCTCGGCCTTCTCCTTGCCGAGGACCTTCACCGTCGGGTCGCCACCCTCGGCGATGGCCGTGACGCCGCCGCTCCCGCTCACGCCTTCGGGGGCGTCGAATGACTTCGCCTTCACGGTGGCGACCTGGAGCGGGGCCTTCCAGCTGACCTGCGCGCGAGCGTTGCCGCCGTAGGCGTTGCGCGTGGCGTGCAGGCGGCCGCCCTCGAGCTTCAGCTCGACGGTATCCATGGCGACGGCGGTCTGGTTGGCGAATGCGAGGGCCGGGCCGACATCGCGGCCGAGCGAGGTCTGGCCGAGGAGTACGATGTCGGCGCCAGACTGCTGGATGGCCGCGTTGAGGGCGGGGAGGTAGGCCTCCGCGAGCCCGGACTGAAGCGACGGGTTGGTTGCTGCGAACGCCTGGTCGGCGCCACCCGCCACGAGCTGCTGCGCGAGCGCTTCGTCGCCGGCGATGACCGCGCTGACGTTGCCGCCGCCCTCCGCGGAGAGCTGCTTTGCCGCGCCGATGAGCTCGAACGAGATGGGGGCGATTTCGCCCTCGGTTGCTTCTGCGACTACGAGGATACCGGGCATTCCATGTTCCCTTTCGAACCGCCAAGAGCGCCGCGAGGTCTGAAGGATGCCTCTCGATCGCCTTGGCGAACTTGGCGGTTAGATCAGCTTGGCGGCGCGCAGCTTCTGCGCGAGGTTCTTGGCCTTCTCCTCCGGGGAGTCGCCTTCGATGATCTCGACGTTGCTCTCGACCTTGGGCACGTAGAGCGCTTCGAGGGGGAGCCAGCGGTTGGCGGCGCCCGTCTGGTCCCCGTCGAGGCCGAGGTCCGCCGCGCTCCAGACCTGCACGGTCTTCTTGGCGGCAAGCATGATCTGACGGAGCTGAGGGTAGCGGGGCTCCCCGAACTCGTTCGAGATCGAGACGATGGCAGGGGTCGGGACTTCGACCGTCTGGAAGCCGTCATCCAGCACACGCTCGACCTTCAGGGTGCCGTTGCTGTTCTCGATCGCCTTCGCCACGGTGACCACGGGGATGCCGAGGATCTGGCCGACGCCGGCAGGCACCACGCCCATGTCCCAGTCCGCTGCCTGGCGGCCCATGAGGATGAGGTCATACTCGCCGACCTTCTCGATCGCCTTCGCAAGGGCGACGGCGGTCTGGAAGTTGTCGATGCCGTCGAAGCCGGGGTCGGAGAGGAGGACGCCCTCGTCCGCGCCCATGGCGAGCGCGTGCTTGATGGCATCGCGGGCGGAGTCGGGGCCGAGGCTGATCACGGTGACTGTCCCACCGCCTGCGGCGTCCTTGAGGCGGAGCGCCGCTTCCGTTGCCTGGGGGTCGAAAGGGTTCACGACGGGCGCGATGCCCTGGGCGGGAATGACCTTCTTCGCTGCCTCGTCCACCTTGAAGGACGCGGCGGGCGTTTCCGGGTCGGGGATCTGTTTCACGCACACAATGATGTTCACGCGGTCGCTGAGGCCTCCTGCGACGGGCCGGTCCTTCCGCCAGAGGACGCGGACGAAGTGACGAGGGTGACGTACGGGATCCTTCCGGGAAGGACCCGAGGAAAGGTATCACGGCGCAGTGTGATTGTGAAATGCGGAACGCACGTTCGTCGCTCCCGCGTGTACAGTGGGGCGTCCGATGATGAGCCGCCTGCCGGCTACTCGCCACGCCGACTTCCGCGCACTCTGGTACGGCAGCGCGTGCTCCAGCGTGTCGCTCTGGACCATGCTCCTCGCGAATGCCTGGATCGTCTACGAGTTGAGCGACTCATCGTTCTGGGTAGGCGTTTCCACCTTCGCCTCGATGTCGCCCTACCTGGTGGCTCCCTGGGAGGCATGGTCGCGGACCGGGTCGAGCGCAAGCGTCTCGTGCGGGTGACACGGCTGGCGACGTTAGCCGTGACGCTGATCCTGTTTCTGACGGCGGCCTTCGGATTTATCGAAGTCTGGATTGTCGTGGGCATGGCCCTCGCACAGGGAGTGGTGCGCGCGGTCGAGCTTCCAGCTGACCAGGCGCTCCTGGCCAACGTCGTGCCGCCGCTGGACCTTGGCAACGCGGTGGCGCTGACGAGCATGACGCAGCACGGCTCGCGCGCGGTCGGTCCCCTCCTGGCCGGGCCGATGCTGGCCACTGTCGGCGTCGAGGGCGCGTACGCGATCTCGGCGATTTTCGTACTCCTTGGCTACGTCTACATCCGCCGCGTGGAGACCTCCTCGCGGGGCGGCGTGAGCCGCCTGGCGGACGTCATGGTGAATCTGAGGGAAGGGGCGTCCTACATCGCCCGCACGCCAGCCGTGCTCTGGATGTTCGTGCTCGTGTTCGCGCACTGTTCGCTGACGATGTCGTTCGACGCGATGCTCCCGGGATTTGCCGAGACCGAGCTTCACAGCCCCGCGGGCGGATTCACGGTGATGACGTTCGGCATCGGGCTCGGCGCACTGATCGGGACGTTTGTGCTGGCCATCACGCGGATACGGCAGCGCGGCGCGTTGCTCCTCGGCACAGCGGTCGCGAGCGGCCTCTCGCCCGTGTTCATGGGCCTGAGCATGAACCTGGTCCCGGCCACGCTCAGCGCCACCCTCATCGGATCGTCGCAGGCGATGTTCATGGCGCTCACCGCCGTCCTGCTCCAGGAGGTGTTGCCAGACGCACTGCGAGGACGGGTGATGAGCCTCTACCTGATGTCCGCGGGCGGCATCATGGCGGTGATGAACCTCGGGTTCGGCGCGCTCGCCGACCACACCGGTCACCCGGTGCTGTTCATCGCACCGGGGCTTGCGTTCGTGGCGGTCACGCTGCTCTCACCGCTGGCCGTCTCCCACTTCCGGCGGATCTATCGGACCGGCACCATGACCAGCCCCGCCCTGCCCGAGGCTCTGCCCGGAGCCTGAGTGACGGCAGCAGGTCGCGCGGGCGGGTCGACTCAACGAAACGCTGGCGACATCCTCGCGAAACCGATGCGAAACACTGCGCAGGGACTATCAGGAGGGCGGGGCTTCGCGCTGCGGCGACGACGGGAGGAAGAGCTGACGAGCGCACCGATGCCCGGGCACCCGTCCGCACGGCTCTCCTTCCGAGAGCGGCTGGAGGAACTTCGCGATGCGTGGCGCGAGCGCCGGGAGGTGCGGCCGCTGGCGGCGGCGCGCGACTTCGATTCGCAGCGGGCGCTGCTCGCGGTGTTGCACGGGTGGTGCGAGGAGGCGGCTGGGCTCATCCGGGACGTGTACGGCGAAGACTTTGGGGCGCGTGTTGAGCCGCTGGAACCAGGTGAGACTGAATTCTCCGCGTCCGTCGGGACCGCGCCGGCGTTGGTGTTCTCGCTGACCGAGCGTGACGGGACGGGTCGCGGGAACTGGACGGTGGCGGTGCGCTTCGCGGCGCCAGCGACGTCGGCGGAGCCGCAGCGGCGGAACGGGCCCTGGTCGCGGGCGAGGCTGGAGCAGTTGTTGTTGTCGGCGATCGCGGCGCACGAGCGGAGGCGGTCGACGACGGGGGACGATGGTTGAGGGGCGAGGGAGCCGGGGCGGTTACGATGTACACATGAGCGACATTGCGCCCTCACCCCTGGGTAGGGATTCTGCTCTCCCAGGGGGAGAGGGGAGCCCCGATGCTGCTGCTGGGGTGGGGCGCAGGGTGATCGTGGTTGGGCCGAGTTCCGCGGGGAAGTCGACGTTGGCCGAGCGCCTGGCGGGACTCTTGGGCGTGCCGTTCGTAGAGCTGGACGCACTCTTCTGGAAGCCGGGCTGGGAGGAGTCCTCCGACGAGGAGTTCATCGAGAAGGTGCGGGGGGCAACGGCGGGCGACCAGTGGGTGGTGGCGGGCGCGTATTGGCGCCAGATGGAACCGACGATCTGGCCCCGTGCGGACACGGCAGTGTGGCTGGACTTCCCGCTCCACACAGTGACCTGGCGGATCGTGAAGCGCTCGTGGGTTCGGTGGCGCCGCAAGGAGCTGTTGTGGGGGACGAACGAGGAGAAGTTCTGGCAGCAGCTCAAGGTCTGGGACGAGGATGACTCGCTGATCGGGTACACGTGGCGCACGCACGGTAACAAGCGCGTCCGCTTCGCGGCGGTCATGGCGGACCCTGCGTACGCGCACATCCGCTTCGTGCGGCTGCGGAGCCAGCGAGAGGTGGATGCCTGGCTGTCCGGAGCGGAGGCGGGCATCGCTGAGCGAGAAACACCCGAAGTGCTGGCCCGATCGCACGCTCCCTATACGTCGTAGCGAAGCGGCGAGAAGGTCGACTGTGAGC
>JBBDMZ010000011.1:0-6429 GCA_040877955.1 Dehalococcoidia bacterium
GGCCGCGAGCGGCGTCCTTCCGCGGAAGGACTGGGCTCGCTCGGGGGCGGCCCTCACCCCCCTGCCCCCTCTCCCGACTGCGCGGGAGAGGGGGTGGTCGTCGCGTGGGGGCGCGGGTTGGTGACGGGTGCTGCGAGCGGCGTCCTTCCGCGGAAGGACTGGCTCGCTCGCTCAGGTGGGGCACGCTGGTGGAGAGGTGCCCGCGGCCAGAGGCGGCCGCAGCTACCCGTGGCCGGCGATGGTGGGTGGGTGTCCGCGGCCAGGGGCGGCCGCAGCTACCCGAAGTGTCGGAGGGAGGAAGGCCCCCGTGCTCCGACACTCCGACAGTCCGACACTCCGACACCGGGGTGCGGGGGCGGACGGGCGTCAGCGGGGCAGGTCTTCGGCGTGGAGGCCGTAGAGGGGTGGGGGTTCGATGCCGGCGGCCGAGAGGTACTCGCAGAGCTGGCTGCGATGGTGGATCTCGTGCTCGGCGAGGCCACCGAGGACGCGGTTCCAGCCGGGCAGGGACGGCGCGGTGAGCGACTCGACGGGCTTCTCGAGGTCGATGTCGGTGAGGTTGGCGATGGTCTTCTTGGAGGTGCGCAGGAGGAGGCGGAGGAGGTCGGCGCGGGACGTGCCGGGCTTCGTGGCGTGGCCCTTGTAGTGGATGCCGGCGCCCTGGAGGATGCCGAGGTTCATGAGGCGCGCGTTGGCGATGTGGGTGACGAGCTCACCGACGGTGAACTCGCCCTCGCGCGGGCGCCAGTCGACGAGTTCGTCGGTGATTTGTTCGGCGGCCTCGTAGGTGCGCCCGTGGACGCGGCCGATGTAGGCGATGAGGTCGGTGGAGTCCATCGGGAGATTGTAAGGGAGAGGGCGGGGGACGGAGATCCGAGTCCAAAGTCCCGAGTCCAAGGTCCAAAGCCCGAGGCCTGCGTTCCGAGCGCGGGTGCGCCCTCACCCCCGGCCCCTCTCCCAGAGGGAGAGGGGAGACGTTGCTGCGCGCGACTTCAGGTGGGCCGACGAGGCGCTGTTGTCCGCGGAGCGCCCTCACCCCCCGACCCCCGCTCCAGAGGGAGAGGGGGAGCGTTGCTCCTGGCGGATTCGGGCGAGGGGCTGTCTAGCCGCGGAGCGCCCTCACCCCGGCCCTCTCCCAGAGGGAGAGGGAGATTACCCATCCGGGCGCGTTGCGACGAGCTCGGCTGCGTCGAGGGTCTCTTGGCCGAGGGTTTGCATATTGATGTTGGCGCAGTGCAGGCCCGTGCAGAGCCGCTCGACGACGCCCCATTCCCAGATCGCTGTCTCGTCGAGGCCGGTGCGGTGCGCGAGCCAACGGGAACGGTCGCGCGGATCGCCCTGCATTAATTCGAGGGGGTCGCCGCGCATGAGGATGCCGAGGTCGAGCTCAGGCTCCGCGAGGAGTCCGTCGGGGTCGATGAGCTTGTAGCCGGAGCCGGCCTGGAGCGCGTTGCACTGGTGAACGTCGCCGTGGCAAGGACGGCGCGCTCGTCGTCGTGGGCGGCGATGCGACGCTCGGCGCAGGTGAGCGCGTACGTCAGCGCCCGCTCGGTGCAGGGGCGATCGAGCTTCTCCCACGTGGACGTAATGAACTCGACCAGCCAGCGGCCCCTTTCCGCGCCGGTGGGGAGGCCGCAGTCAGGAGCCGGACGCCAGAGACGCTGGGCGGCCACGCACAGGATCTCGAGCCGCTGCGCGAGCGGCAGGCCGACCTCGAAGAGGGAGGATCCGAGGCGTTCGAGGAGCATGGCGTCGCGCTCGACGTCGGCGGCGAGGAGGCGGGCGCAACCGTCGCCGTCAGCGAGACGGAGAAAGGTGATCTCGTTCCGGGCTGCTTCGTCGTCGCGCGGGATGAGGAGCTTGAGGACGCCCCGCGAGCCGTCTTTGAGGGTCGCTTTGGCGACGAACGCCTCGGTAGCGTCGGTGTAGGGGCGCCCCACGGTCATGGACCACTCGCGCTCGAGCTCGGCGACGAGCGATGGCAGTTGGTCGAGCCAGGCCTCGGCGCCAAGCTGAATGGCATTGTTGCGAACGATGTCGGGGACGGTTGGTGCGGGTGTCAGATGGGTCTCCGTGGAGAGCAGCCTAATCGGACACCAGGACAAGGTCGAAGTCGCGAGCGCGTGAGCCAGGGCCGAGGATGATGTTCGTCGGTGATGCGCTCGGCGGCCTCGTAGGTGCGTCGGTGCACGCGGCCGATGTAGGCGATGAGGTCGGTGGAGTCCATGGGCGGGATGATAGGCGAGCGGTCAGTCGGAGACCAGAACGATGTCGAATTGCCGCGTGGACGCTGCGGGGCCAACAAGGAGGATGTTCTCCAGCCGGAACTCTCCGTAGACGCGGTCAGTCGAGAACACTCGCACGAGCGAGGCAGGCGGTCCCTGGTCCGGGTTGTTGCGGGCGCCTTCGAAGTCGATGGACGACTGTGCTTGCACGGTTCCACCTTCGAGAGTTGCGAGGAGGAACCCGTGGGACTCCGTCTCCCCGGGTGCCACAAGCTCCGCCGGAAGCACGGCTGGCTCGGGGCTGCCGAGGAGCCAGGAGTCGCCGGTCCGGCGGCCAGTCCAGGCAACGGCATCTTCCGCGCTGACCTGGCTCCTGGGAGGGAAAGCAGTGATCCGGAACGAGTCCTTGTCATTCCAACGGAACGGCTCAGGGTCGAAATTAGCGATGTAGATGACCTCGCTATCGGCTGCCGCGTGAGGACCGGTTGCCTCTGCTGGTACGGGCACGACGGAGAACTCTCCCGACTCGCTCATGACGAGCAGGTTGCCGTATGCGAGCAGGAGGAGGTGTTGCCCGTCAGGCGACCAGACGCTCAGGCTCGGCATAGCGGCCACTAGCGAATCATCTGCCGGTGGCGCCGACCGCCCGATCTCGTGGAGGCTGGTGTCGAACGTGAGCACCGTCGTCTCCGTGAGCGCGGTGACCGCGCTACTGTCGGGTTTCCAAGCCGGCGGTCCCAGAAGGGAATCGACTGGTGCCGAGCGGATACGCCTGGTTTCGCGGTCGAAGAGCACGATTTCCCACCCACCTGGTCCTGTGAATCCGACCGCCGCGAGGTAGCGGCCGTCAGGCGACCATTGAGGGCCGTCAAGCTGGACGTAGTCGGTGTCCGGGAAGAGCTCGACGTCGGGCTGGGAGCTGCGCCGGATGTGCAACTGCCTGCTCCCGTCATCCGCGATCCACGCAAGCCAGGCCTCGGGCTCGCCCGAAGGCGTCGGGTCGTCGTCCTGGAGGAGGGCGAGGAGGAGGACGGCGGTGACGGCGATGCCTGCGACGGCCGCGATGCCCGCGGCGGCGGGGACGAGGAAGCGCATCCTCGGCCAGCGCCAGCGCTGTTCGCCGGACTGCCAGGCGGCGACGGCTTCCTCGCGGGAGTCGACGCCGAGCTTGCCGAGGATTTCGCTGACGTGGTACTTCGCGCCTTCGAGGGAGACGCCGAGATGCTGGGCGATCTCGAAGTTGGTCTTGCCCGCGGCGATGAGGTGCATTACTTCTCGCTGGCGTGGCGTGAGGGCGTCGCGCGCGGGTGCTGAGATGCGTCCGTCGCTCATGCGAGGAGGGTACCGCGCGGGGGATTTTTGCGAACTACCCTATGGGGGACATTCGTGAGTGTTATGGCCCCGTCCAGTTCGGCGCGGAGAGCGCGGAGGGATTTGAGGGAACGCAGAGTCGGCGTTTCGCGGGAGATCTGGCGCCGTAGGACCTGTGCATGCTCGCTAATGCTCGCGCTGGGATGGGGCTAATCGGACTCGAGGAGGGCGATCAGGGAGCGCATGAGGTCCTGGGAGGCGGGGATGACGGGAGAGTCGGGTGGCGGTGGCATGCTGATCCACGTGCGCATGACGGTGGTGCCGTCGTGGAGCTCGAACTCCGTGCGGAGCTGGATGTCGGCGGCGCGGGGGCCGCTGGTCGGCACGACGAGCGGTTCCGCGAGGAGCCGGTCGACGAACTCGGCGACCTGTCCGGGGTCGGTGAGCACCCAGGTCGTGCCGTCGCCGTCGCCGCCGGTGTGGAGTTGGATGACGGTCACTCGGGCCACCTTGCCGCGGATGTCGAGCAGCTCCTCAATGGTGGTGGCGTCTTCACGCCAGGCGGACTCGAAAATGTGCAATTCGCGGCTGATTGAAGCGACGACACGGAACTCTTCGCGGAACCCTTTCAGGGCGTAAACGGGCGACCTGGGGAGGACGATGGAGGATGAGCCGTCGAGGTCGGCGTGGCAGGGCTCGGTCCAACTGTCGTTGACGTTCCACAGGATCTCGCCGACCTGCGGGCCGGCGTTGTCGTCGGCGACGGAGGTGCTCGCGCTGAGGAACGGGCCCGAGAGGACGTATCTGCGCCCGTTGATCCGGAGAAAGTGGGGATGCCAGTTGGAGACCGTGCCGTCAGCTGCCCGGCCGGTGCAGGCCGGGCTGGGCATGCCGGACGGGACGGCAACGACGGTCGTCCCGGGCGTGGTCGGGCTAGTTTCGGCCGTTGGCGTGGCCTGTTCGGGGCTCGCGGGCTGGTCGTCGCCGCCGTCGCGTGCGAGGACGACGAGGAGGATGCCGAGTGCGACGAGGGCGGCAGCGCCGCCAAGGATGGCGATCGCACGGGGCCGGCCGGTCATCGGGCCTGCTCCAGGAGGGCAGTGATCTCGTCGAGGAACGCTTCGCTGACGGGGATTCCGGAGGAGTAGGCTCTCGGGCCCGCGAACCAGAAGCGGCTCACCTCGGTCCCGTCCTCGAGCTGGAAGACGACGCTGAGCGCGCGGTCTGGCTGCGGCTCGGGGGCCGTGTTGAAAGCGAAGGGCGCCGTGAGAAGCCGATCAACAAGTTGGTCGACAGCGTCCCGGTCGTCGACTGTCCAGCTGCGTGCGGGCGCGTCGCTGCCGCCGACCTCGCCTTCGTCCACGGTCATCGAGACGACTTTGCCGCGCACATCGAGCAGCTCATCCGCGGTCGAAGCGCCGTCGCGCCACGCGGACTCGAAGATGTGCCAGCCGTAGGGCGTCTCGGCGACGACGCGGAAGTCCTCGCGGTAGCCGGTCAGCGCGTGGACCGGAGCGCCGGGTGGCAGAAAGGAGGTGGAGCCGTCGAGCTCGCCGTGACAGTAGTCGATCTCGGGATCCCGGACGTTCCATTTGATGCGGCCGATCTCGCGGCCCACGAGGTCCGGGTGAACCGCGAGGCTGGGCCGCCCCACTGCCTGGCTGATGTAGAGCCGCCCGCTGATCGTGATGAACCCGGGACCATCAGTTGGGGGCTTCACTAACGGCGGCGGCGGGCCGCAAGCGGGAGGATCCGAGGGTGGGACCGGATCCGGCCCGCTCGCTTCGAGCTCCGCCCAGAAGGTGATGCGCTGGTCGAGCCCGGGGCCGGTGAAGTCGATGGCGTAGCAGCCGCCGGCGTCGAGCGGCATCTGGATCGCGGGAATGTATGTCCGCCAACCGTCAGCACTGACGCTCGTGAGCGGCCAGCCTGTCGGCCCGCCGTCGGGTGGCAGGAGGATGGTCTGGCTGGGGCCGATGAACTCGACCGGCGTCTGACCATCGAGACGCGTGGCGCTGATGGTGATGGGCTCGGTGTACGAGGCGTCGACGATGACCATGATTTCGCGGCCACCCCAGCCTTCGGGGAAGCTGTTGAGTGTCCCTGAAGGGTAGTACGTCATCGTGCGCTGGCCGGGTTGCATGGGCGGGCCGAAGGAGGCGTAGACGGGGCCGTCGCCGGTGGCCGGGCCCCAGGCGGAGTGCACGGTGCGCGCGCGGTCGGCGTCGCAGGAGGCGGGGACGTTGTCGGGCGGGAAGGCGGTTGGCGTGGGGTCGCGGTCGGTGACGGCGGGGACGGCGTCGTCGTTGGCGTCGGAGTCGCCGCTGGTGGCGGCGAGGACGAGGAGGATGCCGATACCGACGGCCACCGCGAGGACGCCCAGCCCGAGCGCGGGGCGGAGCCACGACGCGGCCGTGACGGGGGCGAGCAGTCGCTGCAGGCGGGCGAGGGGGCGCTGATGGTGGCGCCAGGCGGCGACGGCTTCCTCACGGGAGTCGACGCCGAGCTTGCCGAGGATTTCGCTGACGTGGTATTTGGCGCCTTCGAGGGAGACGTCGAGTGCCTGGGCGATCTCGAAGTTGGTCTTGCCGGCGGCCATGAGGGCCATGACCTCGCGCTGCCGGGGGGTTAGTTCGTCGGGTGCGCGGGTGGCCACTCGCCCTTCGCTCATGCGGGGAGGGTACTGCGGCGGTGGTTTGAGGGAACTACCCTATGGGGAACATTCGCGAGTGTTGTGGTTCATTCGGTTCACCGTGGAGGCGCGGCGTGCGCGGAGGGATTTGAGGGAACGTGGAGTCGGCGCTTCGCGGGGGATCTGGCGCGGGGGCGGCATCGCATGCTCGCTGATGCTTCCATGAGTAGGCCGTTCACCGTCAAGTGGTCTCTTCCGGGC
>JBBDMZ010000012.1:0-33511 GCA_040877955.1 Dehalococcoidia bacterium
TCACAGGGGCGGGGCGGGGGATCGGCCGCGGCTAATCGTTGCTGCTCGCGCGCGTGGGGGCGCGCGTCGTCGTCAACGACTTCGGCGGCAGCCCGGCCGGCGAAGGCGGCGACGCGTCGCCCGCAGATGAAGTCGTTGCCGAAATCAAGAAGATGGGTGGCGACGCCGTCGCCAACTACGGCAACGTCGCGAACGTCGAAGACGGCGAGGCGATGGTGAAGCAGGCGCTGGACACGTGGGGCCGGCTCGACATCCTCGTGAACAACGCCGGCATCCTCCGGGACCGCATGATCTTCAACATGAGCGAGGCCGAGTGGGACGCCGTCATCGCCGTCCATCTGAAGGGTCACTTCACGGTCACGCGGCCGGCCTCGATGGTCTTCCGCCAGCAACGCAGCGGCCGCGTCGTGAACACGTCGTCTGAGTCAGGCCTGGGGAACATGGGCCAGGGGAACTATGCCGCCGCCAAGGAGGGCATCGTCGGCCTCACCCGCACGCTCGCGCTGGACCTGGGCAAGTACGGCGTGACGGCCAACGCCATTCGGCCCCGGGCAGCCACGCGCCTCACGATTTCCCCGGAGATGGAAGCGGCGCGATCGCGGCGGCAAACGCCGGGCGCTCAGGCGGCTGCGACTCCGGAAGACTCATCCGCACAGCAGGCGATCGCGGGGATCGCGGCGCTGGCGCCGGAGCTGGTCGCCCCACTGGTGGTGTGGCTCGCGACGGACGCGGCGGCGAACGTAAACGGGCGCGACTTCCTCGTCGGGGGCAGCGAAATCAGCCTGATGTCGTTGCCACAGCGGGAGCGCACGATCTACCACGACGGCGGCTTCACGCTGGATGTCCTCGACCGGGTTTTCCCGGAAACGCTCGGGTCGGGGCTGAAAAATCCGGCGCCGGCCCAGGCCGCGAAGGAAACGGCCCCGGCATAAGGGATTTCCCGTAATTCTGATACGGGTTAGTTATGTCCAGACGTGACTGACTAACCCGTTCTTTATGCCTTTTTTGCATGCAACCGACCCTCCCCCCATCCTCCGAAGGAATTCCCACCCATGGGGTGTGGTGAGGGAGGTGGAGGTTGAAGAAGCTCCTCCGGGGGCGTGGTCAGCAGCTGACCGCAGCCTTTCTACTCGGTCTGATTTTCGCCATCGGGTCCGCTCAGATGGCACGCGCACAGGAGCCGCCCTCGGTGGCGCCGGCTCCGCTGGTGGGCTACGACATCTCGTGGCCGCAATGCGACGGGCCGTACCCGCGCAACTACGCGAGCATCGGTGTCATCGGCATCAACGGCGGCAAGCCCTTCACTGGCAACCGCTGCCTGGAGAGCCAGTGGGACTGGCTCGGCCAGTACTCGGCGCGCGACGCCGTCTACATCAACCTGGACTACCCGAAGGCGGTGAACATTCACCAGCTTTGGGGGCCAGCCGGGTTCTGCACGCTCGACGACGTGATGTGCCAGACCTACAACTACGGCTGGAACTCGGCGCGGGATTCGGTCATGCGTGCGAAGCGCGCCGGCGTGCGGACGAACGAGTGGTGGCTCGATGTCGAGACCATGAACCACTGGTCGGACAGCAAGGGCCTGAACGAGCGTGTCATCGCTGGAGCAATCGAATACCTCCAGGGCCGAGGCCTCGAGGTGGGCATCTACTCCACGCCCTACCAGTGGGACTTAATCGCGGGCGGCTACATGCCCGGGCTCCCGGTGTGGACGGCAGGCGCGGAGAACTTCCTCGAGGCCGTCGGCCGCTGCAACAACCCGAAGTACGAGTTCGCGGGCGGCAAGGTCGACCTCGTGCAGTACGTGGAGACGTACGACACCAACGTGATCTGCCAGTAGCCGCGTCCTTCCGCGGAAGGACATCACAGCCAGGCGACTGGAGAGGTCGAAGAAGCCGGGATCAGGGAGTCCCGGCTTCTTCGCGTCCGGGGTGTCGGCGGTGGGCGCTCGGCTGCCGAGTGCGAGGCGATGGCGGGCAAAGCCTTTGTCGGCTGAAGGTGCGCGAGCGTGGGGGCTCTGGGGGTCCGTACGCTCGCCATGTAACCGCCACGCGGAACTGCGTTCGAGTGGTGGCGGCGCGTCGCCCCGGCAACGTAGACTGCCAACCCTGAGACCGGCTCCAAGGAGGAAACGATGGACCCGCAGGTGCAGGCCCTACTGCAGATGATGGAGGCCCAATCGGCCGCCACCGGTGCACCCCCGATGTACGAGCTCCCGGCTGACGTGGCCCGGCAGGGCGCGGAAGTCGGCTTCCAGGCGTTCAACAACGGCATGCCGGACATCGGCAGCATCGTTGACCGCACGATCCCCGGCCCGGCCGGGCAAATCCCCGTGAAAGTCTTCACTCCGACGGGCTCCGGCCCCTTCCCGCTGCTCGTGTTCCTGCACGGCGGAGGGTGGGTGATCGGCAGCCCGAACACGCACGCGAAGCTCTGCGCAGAGCTCGCCCAGGGCGCCGGCGCGGTCGTCCTGAGCGTTGGCTACCGGCTGGCCCCAGAGCACCCGGCGCCAGCGCCTCTAGACGACTGCGTGGCCGCGATTCGCTGGGCGGCCGAGCACGGCAGCGAGATCGGGGCCGCCGGCGGGCGTTTCGCCGTCGGCGGCGATTCCGCGGGCGGCAACCTGAGCGCGGCGGCAGCATTGCGGCTGCGCGATGAAGGCGGGCCAGTGCCCGGCTTCCTGCTGCTCCTCTACGGCGCCTTCACGGGCGACCTCGACCTGCCCTCCGTCATCGAAAACGGTGAGGGCAAGATCCTCACGCGGAAGTCGATGGAGTGGTTCTACGAGCAGTACCTCTCTGGCGGTGCGAGCGTGATGGACCCCTACATCGCGCCCATCAACGCGGACCTGCGCGGGATGCCGCCCACCCACCTCATCGTGGGGACGCTGGACCCGCTGCTGGACGACAGCAAGCTGTTCGCCGAGAAGCTGGAGCAGGCCGGTGTGCCGGCGCGGCTGAGCATTTACCAAGACATGCCGCACATCTTCATGCAGCTCTCGGGGATGCTCGATGGCGGCAAGAAGGGCGTGGCGGAGGCCTCCGAGGCGCTCCGAGGGGCGCTCACGCCGCTGCCGGCCTGATCCGCAAGGAGTTCTCGGACGCACGATCAAACGCCCCGCTGAAGCGGGGCGTTTGATCAGGTGCACGCGGCTAGTCGAACGGGTCACCGGAGGCTTTGAAGTACTCGCCCTCTATCACGGCATCGTTGTCCGACGCAAAGATGCCGGTGGTCATACCCGTCTGATTGGCCAGGAAGGCCATGACGACGCAGTAGACGGCAAATCCGGCGAGAGTGGCCACGACGACTCGGTCGGAGGAAGCATTCGAGGCGGCCTGAGTCGCGTAGATGGCGAATACGAACCAGAGGCCCATGGCGACAACACCGATGGCGAGGGCGATGCCGCTGAGGACCATGAAGACCATGATCACGAGCGGGATGGCCGCGTAGCCCATGGGGCGCAGCAACGTCTGGAAGTCGACGGTTTCCTTGTAGACCTGGACGAGGACGACGTATGTGACCGCGACCCATGCTGCCCAGAGCACCACGGAGAAGACTGTGCCGAGGAGCAAGATGTTGACGAGGACGTTGCCGAAGTCTACGTCGGCTCCGCTGGGGGCATCCACCAGCAGCCAGAGCCACACGCCGATGCCGGCGATGAGCGAGGCTATGGCGACGATGACGACCGCCGGGACGGTCTCGTTGAGGTCGTCCTTCACCTCATCGAAGACGGTCGTGTCGAGCCGCGCGAGGCGCATCACCCGGTCAAGGACTGCGTTCGGATCCATGGTTCCTCCCCTGTCTCCCGGTCGCGTTGCACATGACGGCGCCGATTCCGGGAAATCGCGCGAACTATAGCACAGATTTGCAAGTCTTGTGGAGGTGCGTAGGCGCATTAGCCATTTTGCAATGGCCGCTTGCCGGGAAAACCCGGCCGCCGTGGATACTTTGCCGGCGTCGGATCGAGCTTTCGGAAGAGGGCGAATGCCAGGTTCGGCGAGATCGCCGGCCGCGCCTTTTCGATGGTCTCCAGCGCGCATCGCAGCTCATCCTGGGCGCGAGCGGAGCGTCCGAGCTCGTCGGCGAGCCCGCTCCCCTTCGCGAGAACGACGGCGCCTCCGACGCGTGCGAGGGGGGCCGTGTACTCGAGCAGTTCGGCGAGGGGCGCCACGGCGCGAGCGGTCACGAGGTCCCCGGAATCCCGGGCCGCGCCACGCCCCGCCTCCTCGGCTCGCAGTGCGTCGACACGCACGTTCACAAGCCCGAGCTCTGCAGCCATCGCTTCGAGCAGGCGGGCACGCTTCTTCAGGGGCTCGATGAGGGTGACGGGGGCGCCGGGCATGACGGCCGCGATCACCAGTCCCGGGTAGCCGCCGCCGGACCCGACATCCACGACGGAGGCGGGCGGGCCGGGCCTCGAGGCGACTCGCAACAGCTCGAGGCACTCGGCGTAGTGGCGGCGGACCGCCTCGCTGGCCGGCACGGAAGTCACGCGTGTCTGGGGCGCCGCCTCCTCGACCAGGGCGAGGTGCCGCTGGAGCAGGGGCAGCCACCGCCCCGGGCTCTCGAACGCGGGAAAGAGGCCGGGAAGGGCGTCCCATTCAATTTCGTCATTGATGTCGGGCGACATAGGCAGGGGTGGATGATAATCTGGTTGCATGGCTGATAGCCCCACTTCCCCCGCCTCATCGCGAAGCACCCTTGTAGACGCGATGAACGACTACCTCCGCTCCCTCAAACCCGACCTCCGCCGACAATACGAGCCCTTCGTCCGCCGCTACGTCGATTTCATGGGCGACACGTTCCAGGTGGGGCAACTCACCGGCAGCCGCGTGGAGTCCTACGCGGAAGCCCAGATTCGTCCGACGGACCCAAACGCCCAGGACCGTGTGGCCGCCCTGAAGGCCTGGTTCCAGTTCCTCAAGAAGAAGGAATACGTCACGGAGAACTACGGCATCCACATCCGCGTGCGCAAGGCACCAGGACGCGCCGCAGGGCGTTCCTCCGGCCTGCGGAAGGAAGAAGAGCCGATCGAGATGACGGCGGAGGGCATCGATGCCCTCCGCGCGGAGCTCGCGGAGATCGAGGCGCAGGTGCCTACGATGGAGCAGGACATCGCGCATGCCCGCGAAGACGGTGACCTGCGCGAGAACGCGCCTTACCACGCGGCGCGCGAGGCCCTGGCCTTCAAGAACCAGCGCAAGCAGCAGATCCAAACCGCTCTCAAGCGCGCCTTCGTCGCCCAGCGCTCCGGAAAGAGCGATCGGTCCTCCGTGGGGTCGACAGTGACCGTCACCCGGCTCGACAAGCAGGAGACATTGAACTTCAAGCTCGTGGGCGCACGCGAGGCGAACGCCGGAGAAAAGAAGATCTCCGTGGAGTCCCCCGTGGGCAAAGAGCTGCTCGGACGGCGGCCCGGGGACGAAGTGGAAATCACCGTCCCCTCAGGGGTGATTCACTACCGGATTGATGCCGTTTCGCACTAACGGCCCTTGCTGGTGACGCGGACGTGAACGAATGGCCGCGCCCTGCCGTATCTAATAGCGAGGGTTCAGCCGCCAGCCACCCACGGAAATTCGCGGGTGTCCGGACGCCGTCTGTTGGGGAACCCCCCAACAAAAGCGGTGAAGGCGAGCGTTCGATACTCCGCGGCAGCACAACAGGGGGTGCGCCATGCTGGTGAAGGGTGACGTGAAGTGCCTGCACTGCGGGTTCATCAGTGGTTCGTGGGTAGGCCAGAAGGGCATCCCGGTAACGGTCGCCGGCTTCACGCCCGGACTCGCGGCCGGGAACGCCGCGTGCGCCGACCCGGCGTCAGCGGTGCGCTGCGCCCGCTGCGATGGACCGGTCTTCCTGGAGGACGTGGAGCCGGTGATTTCCGGTTACCGCATTCGGCGCATCCGGCGCCTGCGTGAGCAGATCGCGGCACTGGACGCGCGCGGCGGCAAGGCCGCCTAGGACAATTCACGATTCAGGATCACGATTCACGATTCCGGGAATTCGTGGGCTGGGCGTTGCCCCGGGTTCCTGAGAGTTGCCTGTGCCCGGCCCCGTAAATGAGAAAGTGCTTGACACCTTTAGCATTTAGTGCCCAGAATTCGCTTGAGGGCGCGCCGAGCCAGCTTGAAGCTGGCGCCCTCGGGGGGCGCTTCATCTATGGACACAGCGTTCACGAAGAACGACCAGAGAGCGATCGCCGCTGAGTTCCTTGGCACCCTGTTCTTTGTCTTCATCGGCACGGGTGCCGTAGTCGGCGCGGCTGAAGCCTGGCCGGGCCTCGACGGAGGCACCCTCGTCGCCATCGCCCTGGCGCACGGCCTTGGGATCGTGATTGCCGTCGCGTGGACGGCCAACATCAGCGGCGGACACATCAACCCCGCCGTCACGCTGGCCATGATCATCGCGAAGAAAATCACAGTCCCGCTGGGCGTGGCCTACATGATCGCGCAGTTCGCGGGCGCGGCCGTGGGGTCCTTCCTCCTCTTGCTCTGCATGCCCGACGCCATCGACGACAACCTTGGCAGGCATGCACTCACGGAAGGAATGGCCAGCGGGGAAGGTCTGCTGCTCGAGATCCTGATGACCGCCTTCTTCCTCATCGTGATCTTCAACGTGGCCGTGAGCAACAAGGGATGGGGCCTGAACGCGCCGATCGCGATCGGACTCGCCATTGCAGTCATCCATCTCATTGGCGTGCCCTTCACCGGCGCATCCGTGAACCCGGCCCGGACCTTCGGCCCCGACCTCGTGACGGGCGAGTGGGATGACTTCTGGGTCTACCTGGTCGGGCCATTCGCGGGCGCCGCGGCTGTCGCATTCGGATGGCTCTGGTGGAAGGACTACGGCGAGGACTCCCTAGACCCAGACATGCCGGCGGTCGCCCCCGCCGTGGACTCGCGCGCATCTTAGATTTCAAAGAGTCGCTCACCCCGCCTCTTGTTCGCGTGGGGCCCCAGCAATGGGGCCCCACCTCACTTCACGCGGATAGACGGCCCCAATTCGTCTATCGGATGTGCGCAGCTTCGACCCGTTCGTCGGCGTCCCGTACTCCGGTTTGTGATGCAATGAACAAACACCAGTCTCAGGAGGGACCCGTGAAACATCGAGCGTGGCTGACGGCCGCCGGATCGACGGTGGCCGTGATGGCATTGCTGGCCGCGGCCTGCGGTGGAGGCGGCGACGATGACGACGACGACGCCGGCGCGGACTGCACACCGGTAGCCGCCGGTGAAGCGGAGATCGACCAGGACAACCTCGAGTTCCAGCCCAACGAGCTCTGCGTGAGCCCGGGCGAGGAAGTCCTCTTCAGGAACAGCGAGTCCGCCGTCCACACCGTCACGATCGAGGGCGAGGATCTCTCGGGGACGATGCGGGAGGGAGACGAATTCCGTTGGACGGCACCATCGGAGGGAGGCACCTATGACATCACCTGCGACTTCCACCCCCAGATGAAGGCGCGAGTCTCGGTCGTGGGCGACTCAGCGAGCGAATAAGCCGGGCGGAGACACGCGGCTGGAGGCGAGGGCGCCGAAGCCTTATTGTTTGCCGCGATGGATGAGCAGTCGGTCGCTCTTACGCGCCGCTACGGGACGATCATCTCCGCGGTCTCGGTGGGTATGGGCCTGATTTACCTGGTGGCACTGGCGCGCCGGAGCTATTGGGCGCTCGCGCTGCCGGTGACGGCGGCGACGATGGGCGCGTTGTGCGTCTCCCTCTGGATCGGGCGGATGCTGATGACCACTCCGGAGGAGCCGACCGATTTCTAGCCCTGGAATCTGAGGTTTCGCCACGTCCCGTGCGCCCGGGTCATCGACGGCAGCCGGGACGCATGCCACTCGGGGAGCGGTGCCCGGAGAAGAGCGCCGGGTGGGCCAGACTCAAGCATCTTGATGGCCCGACTGGCGGCTGGCATGACGGTGATTTCCGCGTCATGGCCCGTGAGGGCGCCAAGCACGGGTGTAAGCGCCGGCGCGAGCTCGTCGTTCAGGTTCCCGCGGAGCACGTGGTAGGCCCCGTGTCGCAACCAGGCTGATCCCGAATGCTCGATGAGGGCGTGGAGAAGGGGCGCGAGGGCCGGGAAGCCAATGCGGCTCAGGCCTTCCGCGGCGAGCCAGCGCACGCTCGCATCCTCGTCGTCGAGCGCGACCACAAACGGCATCACGGCGGACGGGTCAGCGATGGTGCTGAGCGCCTTCGCCGCCTCCCAGCGCGTGGAGGGGTCCGTGGCGTCGAGGGCGCCGAGAAGCGCCGGCACGGCGGCCGGCCCAACGTCTTCGAGCGCTTCACGTGCATTCCATGGTGCGACTACGCCATTCCCGGTCAGTGCGATGACGAGCCGCTCAATGTTGCGTTCGATGGTGATTGAGGAGTCGGGCGTTGTCACAGCGCACCTCCGGAGAGATTCCCGGTGACGCGCATCGCCTCGATCGTCCTCTGTGCCCGGCGGGCGACCGGCGCCGCCGTGCGTGAGCCGGTGCCTCCAGCGTAGCACTGCGTTCAAGGGGCGGCGGTGGGCAGCCCCGTCAGGGCGACTTCAGCTCGACGCCCTCGCCCAGCCGCACGAGCACGTCCACGCCTTCGGGCATACTCGCCTCCACGTTCAACAGCCGCAGGCCAAAGAGCTGCGTGAGCTTCGCGGAGGTGTACTCCTTCCCGGTCAGGTCGAAGATACCAGGCTGGCCCCCTCCGTTCGCCTTCTGGATGTTGATCCACTCGGGGGGCACGCCATATGTGACGAGATGTTGCTTCGCGGCCTTGCCGGCCTCGTCCATGCCCTCCGGGTACTCGATCATCACCGCGGGCGCCTCGTCCCGCAGCTTAGGGTCGGCGAGGAAGACATCAATGACGGCGAACAGCTCGTCGAGGTTAGGGAGGAGGATCAGTGCGCCGTCCTCGGCGATCCCGGAGTAGGTCGCGTCGGAGGCGGAGAAGTTCTCGATGTTCTCGAAGTCCAGGCTCCGCGCGAGTAGTCCGAGGCCGGGGACGAGGCCGGTCTCGACATCGGTGCGGATGGCGTCATTGTACGCGCCCCAGAACTCGGGGAGCCTTGGGATCAGGCCGAGGCTGACCGCCTGGTCGGCGACCGCTCGGATGACGATCTGCTGGCGGTCGATGCGCTTGATGTCGCCGTCCACGCGGACGCGGGAGTAGCCGAGCGCCATCGCGCCATCCATGTGCTGCGGCCCGGCGGGCACGGTGTTGTTCGGGAACATCTCGAGGGTATCCGTGCCGAAGTCGGAAATCTTCTCCGGGACCGTTATGTCGATCCCGTCGATCGCATCGATCAAGCGCACGAACCCGTCCCAGTCGATCACCACCCAGTGGTGGATGTCGATGTGGTAGTTGCGCTCGATCGTCGCGACGGTGGCTCCGGCCCCACCGTCGGGGTACTTGTAGACCTGACCGTGGGAATAGGCGGCATTCACCTTCGCCTCACCCCAGACGAATTCCCCCGAAGGGATCTTGACCGGGACATCGGCCCAGAGGTCGCGCGGGAATGAGAGCATTTGGACGCGCCCGAATCGTTTGTCGATGCTGGCGACGAAGATTGTGTCGGCGCGCGCCGGCTGGTCCTTGGCGATGCCCGGGCGAAGGTCGAGGCCCATAACGAGGATGTTCAGGCGGTCCTCGGAGCGCCAGGGCTCGTCGCCGTTGCCGGAAATCCCGGGGAGCGGGACGTTGATGCCCACGTCGGTGCCGGGGACCGTCAGCGGGACGTTGGGGAGGGAGGCCTCGTTACCGGGGAAGAGATCGTCATCGACGCGAACGTACATCACCAGCATGAGGTAGACGGCGCCCAACGCGCCGCCAATAATTGCCGCCGCGGCGGCAACTCGTCGCCTTCCTGCCGTGCCCAACACAGGGATCCCACCAGCCGCTATTTTGTCCGAACCTTAGGGTTGTCCCGCCTCAGGGGTCAAGGAAACACGAGGTCAATCATGCCCCCACGCAGGTTGCTCGTCAGTCAGCCAATCCTCGCCGTCGCGGGAGCGCCGATGCAGGGGGACGTCCTCATCGAGGGCACCCGGATCGTAGCCATTGGCCGGGAGGTGGAGGCGCCGGGCGCGGAACGGTTGGACGGGCGCGGGCTGACAGCCGGCCCGGGGCTTATCGACGTGCACGTCCATGGCGGTGGGGGCTTCTCGTTCTTCACGAGTGATGCCGAGAACGTGCGCAACTATGCCGCGTGGGCACCGCGAAACGGCGTCACCGGCTTCCTGGTGAGTGCCGTGGGCCGCAACGCCGCCGAGACCGAGCGCGCCTTCGCCGCGCTCGCGCCGACGATTGGCGCAGGGGCAGGCGCGGAGGCGCTTGGCTTCCACATGGAAGGCCCGTTCATCAATCTCGCACGGAAGGGCGCGTTCCCGCCCGAGATGCTCCGGCTGCCGAGTGCGGAGGAATTCGCGCGCTTCCAGGCGGCCGCTGGTGGGCAGATCCGCCAGGTGACGTTCGCGCCCGAGCTCCCCGGCGCCCTCACCCTCGCCCGAGCAATCGTCGCTTCCGGGGCCATCCCGGCTGTGGGCCACACCGATGCCACGGCGGAGGAAGCGCACGCAGGGTTCGACGCCGGCGCCCGTCACGTGACCCACCTCTTCAACGCCATGCGCCCGCTGCATCAGCGGGAGGGCGGACCGATCGCGGAGTGCCTGCTGGAAGAGCGCGCCACCTGTGAGCTCATCTGCGACGGGGCGCACGTCGCGCCCGAGGTGCTGCGCATGGCTTACCGCATCCTCGGACCATCACGCACCGTCGTGGTGACCGACAACCTGCACATCGCGGGGACGGCCGCAGCGGGCGGAACCTTCGGCGGCCAGCAGGTGGAGGTCAGCGGCGCGAAAGCCGTCCGGGCCGATGGCACGATCGTGGGGAGCGTGGCCACGATGGACCAGCACTTCCGCAATGCGATCGAGTTCCTGGGGATCGATGTCGCTACCGCGTTCCGGCTCTGCTCCACGAACCCGGCGCGGGTCGCGGGCGTGCAAGACCGGAAGGGCACGCTGGAGCGCGGGATGGACGGCGACGTCGTGCTGCTGGACCGCGAGCGCGAGGTGGTGGCAACCGTCTGCCGGGGCGAGATTGCCTTCAACCGCGAGCCGGCGCGCCTGGTTCCCGGCGGCTGAGCTCGCGCGCGGCGGCCTCATCGAGCACCACGGTCAGTCCCGGATGTTCCTGCAGGAAGCTGGCCGGGCAATCCAGTCCGACTTCACCGCGGAGCGCGCGGGCGACGATCGCAGCCTTGCGGCTGCCGTTGGCGAGCAAGAGGGCCTTCCGCGCGCTCAGCAACTCGCGCATGCCCAGCGTGAGCCCGTGTGCGGGGGTTTCGTCCTGCCAGCAGACGCGCGCGGACTCCATCGTCTCCGGCGCGAGCCGGGCAACCCTGGCAGGTGCGTCCTTCGCCGTCCCGGGCTCGTTGAATGCGAGATGGCCATTGGCCCCGATGCCCAACACAACGACATCCAGTCCGCCGGCCTTCTCAAGCGCGACGGCGAAGGCAGCACACTCAACGGAGAGCTCTTGCGCCTCCGAGTTGAACTCGTGCACAGGCTCCACGCCGGGGATGGAGGCCCAGTAGCGCTCGAAGAACGAATGGTTCGAGCAATGGTGGTCGCGGCTGCCGCCGTATTCGTCGATAGCGAACGGGCGAACAGCGGAGAGGTCGACGCGCATGCCGTACACCCGTTGCCGGACCTCGTCATAGAGGGGGATGGGGGAGTTGCCGGTCGCCAGGCCAACCACGGGCCGTGCGAAGCCGTCGATCACTTCGAGGAAGGCGTCCGCGCAGGCGCCGGCGAACATGTCGTGGCGGACGATGCGCAGGTCCATCAGGCGGCGGTCACCGCGTGCTCGGCGACAAAGGCGCGGAGCTGCTCGAGGAAGGCGGCCGGATCCTCTTCCGCGGGGAGGTGGCCGACGCCCGGCCAGACGTGCGCACGAGCGCCGGGGATAGCCGCGGCGATGGTTGCGCCAACCGCGGGCGGGACAGCAGTGTCGCACTCGCCGCTGAGCACGAGCGTGGGGGCGGTTATCCGCGACAGATCGGCGGGCTCTTCCTCGCGCACGCTTCGCAGCATGGACTCGATGCAGGCGACGGTCCCCCGCTGCAGAAGCGGCGCGGTGTAAAGCCAGGCGTCTTCGGCAGTGAGTCGGTCGGGGTCCGCCACGATTTCGCGCATCGTCCGCAGTGTGAGGCGGTTGGTGAGCGACGGCCACCTGGCGAGCACGCGCATCCCGGCCATGAAGGGCTTCGCGCCCTTCCCGCGGCGGCCCCAGTCCGGACGGACGCCCGCATTCACCGCGCACAGCAGCACCAGCCTCCCCGTTCGGTCCGGGAATTGGACCGCGAAGCGTTGGGCGATCCCGCCGCCCATTGAGTGGCCCACGATCGTGGCCCGGTCGATTCCGAGCTCGTCCATGACGCGCGCGGTGCGGCGGGCGTGCGCCTCGTGACTCAGGTCGGCGCCGGGGTCGCGCTCGCTGAATCCGAAGCCGGGCAGGTCGAGCGCCACGACACGGTGGTTGTGACTAAGGTCATCGATGACAAATCGCCAGCTCGCGGTGTTTCCGAGGAAGCCGTGGATCAGGACGATCGCGGGGCCATCGCCACGGTCGACGATGTGGATGCGTTCCCCATCAATGACGCGGATCTCGCCGGAGGGCTCAATGACCGGTGCGCGGCCGCGCCGGCGGGCAGCGAGGGCAACGCCTCCGGCGGCGAGCGGAGCGGCGACCACGAGAGCACGTTTCATGCGCGTTGGGAAACCTCGGAGAGAAGCCTGCGGAGCTCGCGGATGGCCGACGGCATCCGGGGGCCATACCACCATAGCAGCTTCCCATCGATGATCCGCACGGGTGCGATCGCAGCGAACGCAGCGGAGTGCTCGGATTTGAACGGGAATGGCTCATCCGGCAGCAATACCAGGTCGGGCCCGAGGGCTGCCACCTCCTGGAGGGAGACAGCAGGGTAGCGCGCGCGGCTACCGAGCACGTTCTCGGCGCCGGCATGGGTGAGGAGGTCATGGCCGTAGCTCTCGGCCCCGAGGCCCATCAGCGGGTTCCACCAAACAGCCGCGAATACCCTCGACGGCGCGCCAGGCAGCTCGTCCATCGCTTCGCGGGTATCCCCGGCGAGGGCGGACGCCCGCTCCGCCGCTCCGAGGAGCGCCCCGACCTGCTCGACCATCTCGATTGCCTCGGGGACGGTGTTGGGGTCGGTGAGGAGCACGGCGAGACCAGCGGCGCGGAGCGCGTCGACGTCTTCCCGGCGGTTCTCCTCCTTGTTGGCGATGACCAGGTCCGGCTGGAGCGCGACGATCCGCTCCACATGGGGATTTTTCGTGCCCCCAATGATGGGCACGCGCTCGACTTCGCCAGCAGGCTCCTCGCAGAAACGCGTGCGGCCAACGAGCCGGTCACCCGCACCCAGCCAGAACACGAGCTCGGTCAGGCTCGGGACCAGGGACACGATGCGAGAAGGCTCGGTCATCGGCCCAGCCTACCGCCGTGGACGCAGCACTGCCTCCCGGGAGAGGACGGGAGGCAGTGCATGGAGGCGCCTGCGGGATTAGTTACGCGGGGGTACCGATAGTGACATCGATCGTCATCTTCTCGCCGTCACGGTAGAGCTCCACGTCGACCGTTTCGCCCGGGCCGTTCTTGATCATGGCGATGGCGAGGTCGCCTTCGTTGCGGATGTCGACCTCGCCGAGCTTGACGATCACGTCACCGGGCTCGATACCCGCGCGGTCTGCGGGTCCGCCGGGGTCGACGGAGGACTCGATGCCTTGGGCTGTGCGGACGCCCTCATCGGAAAGCCAGATGCCGCGCGTGTCCTCAGGCAGTCCCATCTCCCGGGCCTGTGCCGGCCGGAGGGCTTCGAAGGCGCGCACGCCAAGCAGGCCGCGGTTCACGCGGCCGTCCGCGCGGAGCTGCTCGTACACGGCCTGGACGGTGTCGGAGCCGACGGCGTAGCCGATTCCCTGGGCGATGCCGCCCGTGGAGGTGTCGGGTTGAAGGGCGGTGTTGATGCCAACCACTTCTCCGAAGAGGTTGAGCAGCGGCCCGCCACTGTTGCCGTGGTTGATGGCCGCGTCGGTCTGGATGGAGCCAAGGATGCCCGTGTCGCCTTCGGAGATGGCGCGATTCTTCTGGCTGACAATGCCGCGCGTGACCGAGAAGGCAGCGCCTTCGCCGCCCGTGAGGTCGAGCGCGTAACCGATGGCGACCACGTCCTGCCCGATGTCCACCTCGTCGAGGTCCGCGACAGCCAGCGCGGCGAGGCCGGTCTGTTCGATCTTGATGAGCGCGAGGTCCGCCCTGGGGTCCGTGCCCACGACGCTTGCCTCGTGCTCCGAGCCGTCACTGAGCGTGACGGTCACGCTGCGCGCCCCGGCGACGACGTGGTTGTTCGTCATGATGTAGCCGTCCGGGTCGATGACGAAACCGCTGCCCACGCCGGAGCCAGTGGCGATGCGCACAACGGAGGGCTCGGCGAGCTTCACCAGGTCTTCGGTGCTCAGCTCATCGCCGGATTGCGTCGAGCCGGACTGGGTGGGAGCGGCGGTGGCCGAATCGCGAGGCGAATCATCCGTCGCTGGCGGCGATCCATTGGACGAGCAGGCTGCCCCGGCGAGCAGCAGGAGCCCGGCGAAGCCGGCGATCGCGGGGCGGGTAAGTCGCTGCATCATTGGCGTCTCCATCGAAGGTTCTGGATCCATCCTTGCCGGTGGGGGTCCAAAGCGGCGTAAATCGCGAGGGTCTTTTGAGGGCCCTGGTAAAGGTGCGCTTCAAATCTGTTTCGAAGGGGGTTGCGGGGGCTCGGCGGGGTGTATGATTCCGATTCGGACAATCTATGGCTTGGCAGGGAAATCCAGAGCCCTCGGCAGTGCGTAGCATCGATAGAACAATCGATGTCGGACGCGTCGAAGCGGACGGTTTCACCATCCGCTCTTCATGGACCGACGAGGCGCTTATGCTCGCAGTCACTGCCCGCGACGAAACAGCCTTCGCCGCGCTCTACTCACGGTACGTGGACCTCGTGTATTCCGCGGCCGTCCGTGTGCTGGGCGATGCGCAGCTCGCGGAAGACGCGACACAGGACGTATTCGTGCGCCTGTGGCGGCGGCCAGAGACCTTCGTGGCCGAACGGGGCCGATTCCTGAGCTGGCTCATGAGCGTCGCCCGCAATCGTGCCGTCGATGAGCTGCGGGCGCGTGGGAGGCGCCGGAAGCGGGAGGGGATCGTGTTGGCGGAGTCGGAGGAGGCGCACGCGCACGAAATGCCGCGGACGGACGAAGACCCGGCGCGGGCCGCCCAACTTCATGAAGAACAGCGAGCGGTCCGAGCGGCCCTCTGCGAGCTCCCCTCGGAGCAGAAGCTCGCCCTGGAGCTCGCTTACTTCGGAGGCCTGACGCAGCAGGAGATCTCGGTCACCCTGCACGAACCACTGGGCACCGTAAAGACTCGGATCCGGCTGGGTATGCAGAAACTACGCCGATCGCTCGAAGAGCAGAGATAGAGGATCGTTGCAATGCCGGGCGAGCACATCACGCAGGGACAGGCGGACGAATACGCCATCGGTGCGCTGGAGCCACACCTGGAGCGGGCTGTGGCCCTGCATCTCGCCGAATGTCACGACTGCCGCGACATGGTTCGCGACTCTGAGCGCCTGGCCGCCACGCTCGCGATGGCGGCGCCATCCCGGCGCGCCTCGCGGCGCCTCAGACGCCAGGTCTGGATGGGCGCGGGCCTGGCCCGTCCCACCCTCATTCAGCGAGCGGCACGCTTCGTGCCCGCGGCCGCCGCGGTCGCGGCCATGTTGGTCGCCGCGGCGGCGTTCACCGGCATGGTATCCGTGCGCAGCGAGGTCAACGGCCTGCGCACGGAGAACGTGAACCTGCAGAGCGAAATCAAGGACGTCCAGAGCCAGAAGGTTGAAATCGCCGCCCTCACGGAACGCCTGGCCGAAGCCGAGGCCTCGTCGTTCAAGCAGGAGCAGGCCACACGTAGCGACCGTGAGCTGATGCTCGCCATGATGTCCCCGGAGAGCGACACCGCGAACCTGCAGTCCACTCCGGGCCACGACTCCGCCATTGGCCGTCTCATCTGGGACGAAGCGAACGACCGGGTCTGGTTCGTGACGAACCGCCTGCCGCAACGGCCCGCCGGTCAGACGTATCACGTGTGGGTCAACGCCGACGGCAAGTGGATCAGCCTCGGGACGTTCAACACCGACGCCACCGGCTTCGCCCGCTTCGAGACCGTGCTCCCGGAAGGCATCGGCACCTACGTTCAGGCGCTGGTCACGATCGAGTCGATCGCGGCCGAGGAGCGGGGCGGGGACGCCGTCTTCGTAGCGACCCTCTGGAGCCTGCGCAACTAATCGCAGTCACCCCAAGACCACTAACCACCGTGGGTATCGAGCGCCAGGACGGCTGCCCATCGCCGCGCGAAAGCTGTGCCGGGAGTGCACGCTATCCCGTTTCCGGATGGCCCCGTAGGGTTGCCCTTCGTGGAGAGTACACAGGATCGACCGCTCTTCATCGTGAATCCAGCGTCCGGCGGGGGCCGCACGCGCAAGCGCATGCCTGCCCTGGCTGAGGCCGTCGAGCGGGCTGGCATGGTCTTCGACCATGTCGTGACGGAGTCGCGCGGCCACGGACGGGAACTTGCCGTGGAGGCCGTGGCCGCCGGCCGCACGACACTCGTGGCATGTGGCGGCGATGGCACGGTCAACGAGTTGGCCAACGCAATTCTCGCTGCCGGGCTCGGCGGTTCGGTGCGGCTCGGCACCATTGGCATGGGCACCGGCAAGGATGTGGCCAAGTGCCTCGGTCTCGGTCGTGCCTCCGAGGCGATCCGCGCGATCACGGCCGGCCATGAGCGCCTCGTCGACGCCGGCCTCGTGGAAGCTGCCGACGTGGAGGGGCAGCCAGCCTCGCGATATTTCCTCCTGGAAGCGTCCGTGGGCTGGGTACCGGAAATCTCGCAGGCCACGCCGCGGGCCCTCAAGCGCCTGGGCGACACGGCGCCATACCTCATCACGACCGCCTGGAAGATGCTGGGGCCGATGGCAAGGGATTTCGCCCTTGCCATCGACGGCACCCCGTACGACGGCCACTACAACACCATCAGCGTGCACAACATGGAGCTGTGGGGCGGCGACCTGGTTGCCGCGCCCGGGGCCACCTTCGACGACGGCCTACTCGATGTCATCCGCTGGGGCGACCTCGGCCGCCGCAAAGTGCTGGCCGCGGTCCAGGGCCAACGCAAGGGCGGGGAGCACCTGCACATAGAGGGCATCGACCGGCATCCGGCGCGGGTGGTCGAGCTTTCGTCTCCGCGGCGTTCCACGCTCGACCTCGACGGGGAGGTCGGTGGCTTCCTCCCCGCGCGCATCACGATCGTGCCGGGAGCGCTGCGCGTGCTCGCCCCCGGGGCGCACTGAGACGGGAGTAGCCGCGCACTACCGAGGCTCCGAGCGAACCACGGTCCGCCGGGCTTGGTATGCTTAGGCGACACCTAAGGACCCGGAAGGACTAAAGCTCACCATGCGTGATGTCGTTATCGTCGATGCTGTTCGCACGCCCCTCGGGCGGCGCGGCGGCGCGCTCTCTCAGAACAATCCGATCGAGACCTCGGCTCTCCTCCTGAACGCGCTCAAGGAGCGCAACGGCTTCGAGCCGGACATGGTGGACCACGTCATCTATGGCTGCGTGAGCGAGGTGGGCGCACAGTCCACGAACCTCGGGCGCAACACCGTGCTCACGGCCGGCTGGCCATACACCGTTCCGGCGGTGACCCTGGACCAGCAGTGCTCTTCCAGCCAGCAGGCCGTCCACTTCGCCGCGAACCAGATCGGCAGCGGCGCGCACGAAGTCGTGATCGCGGCCGGGACCGAATGGATGTCGCAGATCCCGCTCGGCTCGAACGTTGGCAAGGACCTGGGCTACCCGTTCACCCAGGGCATGCGCGACCAGTACGACCTGACCTCCCAGGGTCTCTCCGCGGAGCGTATCGCGGACAAATGGGGCATCACCCGCGAGGAGGCTGACGAGTTCGGCGCGGAGAGCCAGGACAAGGCCGCCACGGCCGCGAAGCAGGGCCGTTTCAAGGGCGAGATGATCCCCGTCCCCGGCAAGAAGAAGCACAAGGAAGCGGACGGCAGCGAGCGCTGGGAGGATGCCACGATCGACTTCGACGAGGGCATCCGCCCAGGCACCACGCCCGAGGTGCTGGCGGCCCTCAAGCCCTCGTTCCGCGAAAACGGCGTGCACCACGCCGGCAACTCCAGCCAGATCACGGATGGCTCCGCCGCCGTGCTGCTGACGCACCCCGACAAGGCCAAGGAGATGGGCTGGAAGCCGCGCGCCCGCATCGTCAGCCAGGCGGTCATCGGCAGCGACCCCGAGCTGATGCTTACAGGGCCGATCACGGCGACGCCGCTGGCCCTCCAGCGCGCAGGCCTGAACATGCGCGACATCGACCTCGTCGAGATCAACGAGGCGTTCGCGAGCGTGGTACTGGCGTGGAAGCGGGAGATGAACGCGGACATGAGCAAGGTGAACGTGAACGGCGGCGCCATCGCCCTCGGTCACCCCACCGGCTGCACAGGCGCGCGTCTCTTCGGCACCATCCTGAACGAGCTCGAGCGCATCGATGGCCGCTACGGCCTGATCACGATGTGCGTGGGCGGCGGCATCGGCACGGCGACGGTAATCGAACGGCTGAAGTAGCTGTCAGCCGTCGGCTGTTGGCTCGAAGGAGGCCGCGCGGGTGAGGGGCCTCCTTCGTTTCCCGGCGTATACTGTTCCGTGGAAGGAACGTAGATTCCGATGCCAGTCACCGAGAAGACCTACGAGCAGGTTGCGCTTGAGGACCCCGACGGCCAGTGGGAGTTGTTCTGCGGCAAGCTTCGGAGCAAGCCGCCAATGACGCACGCGCACAACATCCTGGGTTACGAACTGTCGATCATGATCCGCGAGCAGGTGAACCGGCGGGAGTATGAGACGAAGTTCAACGCCCCGCGAACCCGTGTCTCCGCTGGAAACTCTTTCATACCGGACGTCCTGGTTGTTCCACGGCGGTTCACTGAACATCTCCGCCGAAGAAGCGATGCACTGGAGTCCTACCCCGCGCCCCTCCCCTTTGTGGCGGAAGTCTGGTCCCCATCCACGGGAGAGTACGACGTTGATACGAAGCTTCCGGGCTACCGCGACCGGGGCGACCTGGAAGTCTGGCGCATTCAACCCTACGAGCGGACCGTGACGCGTTGGGTGCGTCGCGACGACGGCGGTTACTCCGAATCCCTCCACACCTCGGGCGCGATTCGCCTCGCGGCCCTTCCCAACGTCACGATCGATCTCGACGAGCTCTTCAGTCTGATGGAGTGAGCTCCACCACGGCGAACCCGCGCACTGACGGCTGGCCCTCCTCGTTGACGACGGTGAGCTCCAGGTCCGCCCGCCTCGCGCCGTCCTCTTCGTAGATGCGGGCAACGCGGCCGGCGACGGTGACGGGGCGGTTCGTGAGGTCGGGGCGGCGATGGGCGGCGCGCACCTGGCGGACGTAGCCCGCCCCACCGAGCCACTCCTCGACGGCGCGGTAGAGGAGGCCGAGCTTGAGCGGGCCGGGGACGATCGTCCCGGGCATGCCGACGGCCTTCGCCGCCTCAGCGTCGTAGAAGAACGGCGGAAAGTTCCAGTTCAGGGCGCAGTAGCGGATGACCATGCCCAGCGAGGGCTGCACTTCGAGTGCGGGCAGCTCGTCGCCCTCGCGAAGGGTCGTGGAGTCGAACGTCATGCTTCTCCGCCTTCGTCGCGGGCCCCGGAGGCGTCGTACAGCATCATGTTGCGGGCGCTGCGCGCGACCACCGCGCCGCTGGCGTCGATGAACTCGTCCTCGGTGCGAAAGTCGATGCTGTAGCCGAAGCGGCCGCCGAAGCGCTCCGCGATGCCGGTGATGCGGTAGGCCACGTCCAACTTCTCGCCCAGCCGCAAGGGCCGCTCGAACGACCACTCGTTGGAGATGAGCAGGGAGTTGGGCAAGAGGTTGGGTAGCGGTGGCGGCTCCGACTCCGAATCCAGCGCCGCGAGCACGTACCCGGGGACGACCGCACCCGGCTCCGTCGGGGCGCCGTCGTGGTGGCCGAGGTAGACATCCATCGCCCGCTGCACCGCTCGCGGCGTGACCTCCACGGGGAGCATGGGAGTCGCCCGGCCCTGGAGCGCGCGGACCTCGTCGGTGAGCAACGACTCGTCGGGCATCCGGGGATTGTCGATTGTCGATTTCCGATTGTCGAACCGCCAGGGCGCCACCGTGACGCGTCGCACTCCGCGGCGACGCTCCGCTGGCCGCTCTCCTCGACTGGGCGATCTCCCACCCATGCCACTCGCGGCCACGCCGGCGGGACCAACCGCTTGCTTACGCGCGCGGCACGGATGGGATACTTCTTCTATGGGATGAGCGAGGTGGCCTGGCTCTCGATGACGATCTTGTTCTTCACGGGGATCATCGGGCCAGCGGTGTTCATCAACCTGGCGAGCGCGTTGCTCCAAGAGAACTCATCGCCGCAGATGATGGGCCGGGTCATGAGCATGTACGGCCTTGCGTTCGTGGCCTCGGTGCCGATCGGGAACCTGCAGGCAGGGATCATCACGAGCATTTGGGGGCCGCAGCCGGCGATCATGTTCGGCGGGCTCGCCGCGAGCGCGATTGGGGTGGCGAGCCTTATCTGGTTGAAGCCGGTGCGCGGGCTGAAGTGAGCCCTCACCCCCCGGCCCCCTCTCCCCGCTACGCGCGGAGAGGGGGAGTGCGAGTGCCTTCTCCGGCGATTCGTTTCCTGGGGCCGGTCAGTCGTGGCGGGCGACGAGTTCGAGCACCTCTTCGGCGCAGCCGCGAGCGAGGGTGTAACCGGCGCCGCCGTGGCCGTAGTTGTGGACGATGCGGCCATCACGTTCGACGCGAACTGACGAGCGGTAAGGGCGAAGCCCGCAGCGTTCGCGGAGGAGGGCGCCGGGCTCGAACCCGAGACGGCGAGCGCGGGCGAGAATGGCATCGCGGAGGACCGGGCCGGGTTCGAGCGCCCGATCGTCGTCGCAATCGATGGCGCAGCCGCCGAGGAGGACCTCGCCGCGACGCGGGATGGCGTAGAAGATCTCGTCGGGGTCGCGCTCATCAGAGATGACGAGCCCCGGCTCCAGGTGGAGACCTTCCACCACAACGGTCTGGCCGAACACCGCGAGGAGCTCGGTGTCACCGCAGAGCTGGCGGGCACCGAGCCCGGTGCAGTTCACGACCATATCGCCGGGGACCGCATCGAGGGACTCGACGGCCCGGATTTCGATTGGAGCCGCTAACTGCGATTCGAGCCAGGCGAGGTGGAGGGCGGGCACGATGCGAGGGGCACGAAAGACCCACGCGCCCCGGGAGGGTAGCGGGAACGGGGTCGAGTCGCTTGCGCGCACATGGCGCAGCTCGCCCGCGCTCTCGGCCCACCAGGGCCGGGAATCATCATCCACGAGCTCGTACAGGGTGAGCACGTCGACGCCGGATTGGGGTGCGCTGGCGGCGAGCTCAGCCAGGTATTCCCGTGTGCGGGACGCCCAGCGATTGACGCGGTCCGGTGGGTCGGCGCGGAAGGGGTACCAGATGGCACCCGCCGCGGCGGAGGTGGTGGCGTCGCCCTTCTCGCGGGCGATGACGCGAACGTGGTGGCCGGCCTCCTCGAGGGCGACGGCAGTCGAGAGCCCCGAGACTCCCGCGCCGACGACAGTCACGAGCACGGCGTCAGCCTTCGATGAGGACGCGCATGGGGCTCCAGCGGCCGATGACGCCCTGGCCGTGGCAGCTCACGGACTTGCCGTCGACGATGTCGATCTCGGACATGAGCCCGAGGGCTGCCGTGAAGCCGGTGATCTTGTCCGGCACCTGCTCGTAGCGGTCGACCACGCGCCCGTCGGCCTCGAACTCGACGGTATCGGCGCCCTGGTCGTAAGTGATGCGGTAGGCGTGCTCCTGGCCCTGGCTCGTCGGGAGATCCTGGATCTCGTTGAAGATGCAGAAGGCGCGCGCCTGGCCGGTTTCCGGCAGGGTGACGCCGGGGAAGGGGAGGCGGCCGTAGACGGTGGCGACCTGGTCGCCGCTGGTGAAGAAGTCGATCGCCCAGCCGGTGGCGAAGTCGAGCAGGTTCCAGGAGACATAGCCGTCGTAGAGATTGCCGGGCTGGGTGCCGATGGTGCGAGCCGCGACCTTGATTTCGAAAGTGATCCGGCCGGCCGGTGGCACCTCGAAGCGCTGCTTCGAGAAGTACATGTGCTTGGCGTTGTCGAGGATCTGGACGCGGTCGTTGCGGCGGCTATAGGGCACCGCGGCGACCTGGAGCCAACCGTTGCGGACGAGGACGACGGCATCGGGCTCGCGGTACTGCCAGAAGTCCCCGCTCGGGAGCTGGAACCCGGCCAGTGCCCAGGGAGAGTCGGGCTCGAGCACGCGGTTGAAGTCACCGACCAGCAGCTCGGTGACGGAGGAGGGCGGGGAGTCGGTGGTCGTCATGGGGAGGAGGGTACCGCGAGGACGGGGGTGAGGGTAGCGGTGGAATTTTCAGTCCCGCCCGATCCAGTACCCACTCTCCCGGCTCGTGTGCGCGACCGCAACGATGAGCAGCGCCGAATCCCGAACCTCGTAGACGACGAAGTATGGAAACCCGCGCAGCATCACGCGGCGCGCACCAGCCAGGTACGGATGGCCGCTTCGTGGAAAGCTCTTCGCGCGCTCGAGGACACGCCGTAACTCCTCGTCGAACCTCTGGGACCTCGCAGTGTTCTGGAGCGCATACCACTCTCGGGCCTCGACGGCATCGAAGACCGCGCCCTGAGTGACTCTCGACCGCATGCTCGGGTTCTATTCGCCGAAGATGCGGGTCATCGCATCGTCCCAATCGAGGGGCGGTTCTTCACCGGAATGGGCTGCGTCGATTCGCCGGCGGATTTCCTGTTCCCAGCCAGCCGCCACATCCGTGGCCTCGTCGTCCAGTGTCCTCAGGAGGCTCACGGCGAGGCGCCTGCGGTCGGTTGCTGGAAGCTGGACCGCTTCCCTATAGAGCTGTTCGGCGGTGGTCATGGTGCAATCATACCGCCAGGCAGGCGCGCTCGCTCCCGGCGGGCTCAGCCGACGACGCCAGCCTCCCGGAGCTCGCCGATCCTGCCCGCGTCCATGCCGAGTCGCTGGAGCACTTCGTCGGTGTGGGCGCCGAGCACGGGGGCGGTGCCGCGCACCTTGCCGGGCGTGTCGCTGAGCTTGGGGGCGATGCCGATCTGCTTGACCTTCCCGACGGGAGAGTCGACTTCAACGATCATGTTGCGGGCGACGTTGTGGGGGTCGGTGACGACATTCTCCATTTCGAGCACGGGCGCGGCGCAGATGTCGTGCTGGGACATGAGCTGCATCCACTCGTCGGCGGTCTTCGTCTTGAAGACGGCCCGGTACTTCTCGAACATCTCCGGGTAGGCGGCGGACTCGTACTGGCGGCCGAGGTACTCATCGAGGCCCATGACGCGCACCAGGGCCTCGTAGAAGTGGGGCTCGATGCTGCCGATGCTGAACCAGCGGCCGTCGCTGCACTCGTAGGTGTTATACCAGGGGACGGCGCCGTTCAGGAGATACTCGCCGGGGCGGATGGCGGCGCCCGTGGAGAAGTACGCGCCGAAGGCCATGGTCATGAGGGAGAGGGCGCCGTCGCTCATGCCGACGTCGATGTTCTGGCCTTTGCCGGTCTTTTCGCGGGCGAGAAGGGCGACGCAGATGGCGAAGGCCGCCGTAAGGCCACCGCCGGCGAAGTCGGCGACGATGTTGATGGGTATCGCCGGGGGCGTGCCGGGACGGCCGGTGACGCCCAGCGCCCCGCCGACGGCGATGTAGTTGATGTCGTGGCCGACGAGGTTCGAGTACGGGCCGGTCTGGCCGAATCCCGAAACCGAGCAGCAGATGATGCGGGGATTGATCTTCGCGAGGGTGTCATAGTCGACGCCGAGACGCTTGACTACGCCGGGGCGGAAGCCCTCGATGACGACATCGGCGTCCTTCACGAGGTCGTAGAAGATATCGCGAGCGCGCTCCTCCTTGAGGTTCAGGGCGATGGAGCGCTTGCCCCGGCCGAGGGGGTTGTAGGCCGCGGCGCGCACGGCGCCCTCGCTCTGACGGTTGCCGCCGCCGAGCTTGGCGGAGACACCCGGCACCGCCTCGACAAGCAGGACGTCCGCGCCGAAGTCGGAGAGCAACATGGAGCAATGTGGCCCCGGAGCGAGCCGGGAGAGATCGAGGACCTTGACGCCGTCGAGAGCCATGACCATGAGAATCCACCTCCGCGGCCGTTAGCCGCACACGAAACATCGATGTTCCCGGATTCTAGGCGGCGGCGGGACCCGGCGCGACCCGCCCTTCCGTCGCCAACCCCTTCCGCATAGCATGGCGAGATGGCCTCGCCGGCGTCTCACACGGAATCCGAGTGGCAGTTTGCAGCACTGGATGTGAGGCCGCTGGCGCGATGGCTGGAGGCCGCGAACATCCCGGGCTACACCGTAGTCGAAGCGGGCGTGAAGGAAGTCACGGACACCTACTTCGACACGGACGACTGGCGGCTGCAGCGCGCCGGGCTCACGTGCAGGGTGCGCGAGAAGGTTGACGGCGCGGAGCTAACGATCAAGACGATGGCGGATGCGCCGGGTGGCCTGCGCCAACGGCAGGAACGCAACGAGCCGATCTCCGGAACGGGCGTGGAGGCGATCTTCGAGGCGCAGGGCGAGGTTTCGCGCGCCGTCAAGCTGGTGGCTGGACGGAAGCCGCTGGAGACGCTCTTTACGCTCAAGCAGAGGCGACGGCTCTTCCGCCTGCACGACACCGCCGGAGACCTCGGCGAAATCTCGCTCGACGAGACGACGATCCCGCTGGACGTGGAGGCTGCTCCCGTCAAATTGACGCGGGTCGAGGTTGAGGTAACGGACGTTGAGCGGGCGCAACGGTTCGTCGACGTGCTGGTAGCGGCGACGGGCCTGACGCCGGCCGCGACGGGGAAGTTCCAGTCGGCGCTGATCGCCACGGGCATGCGGGTCGTGCGGCCACAGGATGAGCTTGGGCCGACGGCCATTGACGAGCGGATGAGCGTGGGGGAGGTCGCTTTTGCGGTGCTGCGCAAGCACTTCGGCGCCTTCCTCGCGAACGAGGGCGGGACGCGGCTCGGGGAGGACATCGAGGCGCTGCACGACATGCGCGTGGCGGCACGGCGGATGCGGGCAGCGATGAGCCTGTTCCGCGCCTACCTGCCCGTGCGGATGGAGTCCTTGCGGCTGGAGCTGGGCTGGGTGGCGGCCGCCCTCGGTGAGGTGCGGGACCTGGACGTGCAGCTCGAGCGGATGGAGGAATGGCGCGCCGGCTTCGACGAAGAGCGAGCGCACGCACTCGACGCGGTCGAGGCGATCCTGCACGTGCGCCGGCAGCACGCGCGGGCGCGAATGCTGAACGTGCTGAACTCGCGGCGCTACGAGTCGTTCACCCGGCGGTTCGCGGCCAGACTGGGGAGGGGGCCAGCGAGGAGCTTCGCGCCGGGCCGAGTCTCCATCCTCGCGGTAGCGCCGGACTTGATCGAGAAGCGCTACCGGCGGGTGCGCAAGCAAGCCAGGGCAATCGGGCGGGAAACCGCGCCAGAGGCCTACCACCAGTTGCGGATCGACGGGAAGAAGCTGCGTTACGCGCTCGAATTTGTGGGACCGATCTACGGGCGCCCGGCGCTGGATTTCGCGCGCGGCGTGACCGCGCTGCAGGACGTGCTTGGGCTGCACCAGGATGCGTACGTGGCGATCGACCTCCTCGAGGAGCTCGCGCGCACGCAGTCGAGGCGCCTCTCGGCGGCGACCATGATGACGATGGGTGCGATCAGCGAGCGCTACCGCCAGGACGCCGTGGCGCTGCGGAAGCAGTTCCCGAAGGTGTGGAAGCAACTGGCGCGCGCGGAGTGGAAACGGCTGCATAGAGCATTGGAGGATCGGCGAGGTGGCAGGCTCCATCCGACGGTCTCGGTGTCGCCGCGTGTCCTGTTGGGGTCCGCGCGATGACCGGGCAAGGCCCCAACGGGAAACCGGAAGTGGTGGTCGCGCCCAGGGCTCGGCTGTCGGGTCGATGAGGTAGGATGGGGCGGTGACCGCGAAAGAGGCCCTCCGAGACTGGGTGGATGAGCTCACCGAAGAGGAGGCCGAGGCGCTTGTACAGCGCATCGCGCGCGGTAACGATATGGAGTTTCCTCCCCTGACGCCGGAACAGCTCGCCTCCGCTGAGCGGGGGGCCGCTCAGACAGACGCTGGCCTTGGGATCCCACACGACGAGGTGATGCGGCGATTCGGCCGGGTATGAGCCAGCCGATCGAGTGGTCACCGGAGGCGGTGGACGCCCTCGAGGAGATCCATGCGTTCATGGAACAGCGATCACCGGCGGCGGCATCTCGGTTCGTCGACGACGTGGCGGACATCGTCCAGACCGTCGCCACGTTTCCAGAGATTGGCCGAGTCGTTGAGCCAGAGAGCAATCGCCGCTTCCGACAGATGCCCATTGGGAACTATCGGGTCGTCTATCGCCTCCACGCCGACGGGATAACAATCGAGACCATCGTGCATGCCTCGGCTGAGCTTCCGTAGACTCAGACACTAACCCGGTCGCTCAGACACTAACCGCACCCGCCTGTATGCTTTGACGCCGGGCCTCGCGCCCCTGAGCACTCAGCAGCTGAGCACTTAGCACTTCATTTTCCGAGGGTCTGTATGTCCGTCCTCGTCGACCAGAACACTCGCCTGCTGGTGCAGGGAATCGGCACGGAGGGTGCGAACCACATGCACCGCTCCATCGCCTACGGCACGAACGTGGTCGCCGCCATCCATCCTCGGCGGGGCGGCGAAGAGCAGGACGGCGTGCCGATTTTCACGACCGTCGACCGCGCCGTCCGGGAGACAAGCGCGAACGTGAGCATCATCTTCGTCCCGGCGCCGGGTGCGGCGGATGCGATCCTCGAAGCGCACGCGGCGGGTGTGCCGCTCATCGTCTGCATCACGGAAGGCATCCCCGTGCTCGACATGGTGAAGGTGAAGGCCGCGATGCTGGCTGACAACCGCAGCACGCTCATCGGGCCGAACTGCCCGGGCGTGATCACGCCGTCGGCGAAGGCCCGGGTGGGGATCATGCCCGGCGACGTGTTCCTGCCGGGGAACGTGGGCGTGGTGAGCCGGTCGGGGACGCTGGTGTACGAGGTGGTGGCGCAGCTCACAGCGCAGCGGATCGGGCAGAGCTCATGCATCGGGGTAGGCGGCGACCCCATCATCGGGACGCGCCAGGTGGAAGCCGTGAGGATGCTGAATGAGGACGCGCAGACGAAGGCGATTGTCCTGGTGGGCGAGATCGGCGGGAGCGCGGAACAGGAAGCGGCGAGCTACATCAAGGAGCATGTGAAGAAGCCGGTGGTGGCGTTCATCGCCGGGGCGACAGCGCCTCCCGGCCGCCGAATGGGCCACGCGGGCGCCATCATCAGCGGCGAGGACGGCAAGGCGGAGAACAAGAAGGCAGCGCTGCGCGCGGCCGGCGCTTACGTGAGCGACTCGCCGGCGGAGATCGGGATTACGATGCAACGCGCACTCAAAGAACGGGGAATCTCGTAGGGCGGTTGCTCGCCTGAGATGGTTTTGTTACGTGAACGGACGGTCTCTGTGCGCGGAGGCGACGCCCAACCGGCATACTCGCGCCCATGGACGTTCAAACAACCGACCTCCGGCTCGCGGGGAGCCGCAATTGGCGCAACGCTTGCGCGCACCCAGTGGACGATCGCAAGTGGCGCTATCTGCCTGTGTTCGACTTCGTGACGGGGCAACTGTGCTGCGAGCGCTGCGGTGAGGTGCTCGCGGGCAGCGTACCCTCGTTCTAATTCACCAGGACACTAGCGAGAAGCCCGGCATTGGCCGGGCATCTTTGTGTGCGGATGCTATGATCCTCGGGTGAGCGCCGAAACGGTCGAGATCCACCCGCGGATCACAGTGAATCCGCATGTCATGGCCGGAAAGCCCTGCATCCGCGGGATGCGGGTCACGGTCGGGATGATCCTGGGCATGCTCGCCGAGGGACATACGCCGGAGGAGATGCTCGATCTCTATCCGTACCTTGAGCTGGAGGACATCCGTGCCACGCTCGGCTTCACTGCTTGGCGGGTGGGCGAGGAGCGCGAGATCTCGATCTCTGCATGAGGTTCATCGTCGACATGAATCTCTCCCGCGTGGATTCCGATCTTCGTGGGCGAGGGCTGGGCGGCCCAGCACTGGAGCGTCGTCGGGGATCCGACCGCACCCGACGGGATCATCTTCTCGTGGGCGGCCTCGAACGACTGCATCGTGTTCACGAGGGATCTGGACTTCGGCACGTTGTTAGCGCTTGCGGGATCCACGAAGCCCAGCGTCGTCCAGGTCCGAGCGCGGGAGGTGTCCCCGTTCGTGATAGGTCTATCTGTGGTGGAAGCCATCGCCTCTGCGGAGGAGGCATTGGTACAAGGCGGGATCGTGACCGTGGAGCCTGGCCGCACGAGAATTCGTCACTTGCCCATCCGCTAGCGCTTGCGGGCAATGGCCATCTTCGCGGCGACGACGAGGCGTTCGGGCGTGAGCTCGAAGTACTGGAGGAGTTCGTCCCACTTGCCGCTGGTGCCATAGCGGTCGACGCCCACGAATTCGATGGGAGTCGGGAGCTCAGCGGCGAGGACGCGAGCGACGGCCGTGCCAAGTCCGCCGTGAGTCTGGTGCTCCTCCGCCGTGACGATTGCGCCGGTCTCGCGCCCGGCAGAGAGCACGGCCTCGCGGTCGATCGGCTTGATCGTGGCCATGTTGAGGACGCGGGCGTCGATGCCCTCGCCTGCGAGCACTTCAGCCGCCTTTAGGGCAGCGTCAACCAGGATCCCGCATGCGATGACGGTCACGTCTCGGCCAGGTCGCAGCATGCTTGCCCTGCCGATCTCGAAGCGGTAGTCGGGGCCGTAGAGCGCAGGAACCTTGGGCCGGCCTGTGCGCACGTAGGCGGGCCGCGGCGTCTTACCGACAGCGACAATGGCCTGCTTCGCCTCCTCGAAGTCGGCGGGGACGACCACATCGAAGGAGATGAGGGAGGTGGCGAGGGCGAGGTCCTCGATTGCCTGGGCGCTGGCGCCATCTTCGCCAACCGTGATACCGCCGTGACTGGCGACGGCCTTCACGCTGAGGCCGCCCTTGGGCTGCGACACCGACGTGCGCAGCTGATCGAAGCAGCGGCCGGGGAGGAACGAGGCGAAGCTCGCGATGAATGCGGTCTTCCCGCAAGCGGCGAGCCCGGCAGCGATGCCGACCATGTTCGCCTCTGCCACACCGACGGTCATCCAGCGGTCGGGGTGCTTCTCGCCGAACTGGTAGCCCATGGTGGATACGGAGAGGTCCGCGTCGATGGCGACCACGTCCACGCCTTCCTCGACGAGCTGGAGGAGGGCATGCGGGTAGGCCTCGCGGGTGGCGGCGGCGGGGGGTGCGGTGGTCACAGGAGTCCCCTCTCGATCTCGGCGATAGCGGTCTCGAGTTGCTCCGCGGTTGGCGCCTTGCCGTGGAAGCCGGGATTGTTCTCCATGAAGCTGACGCCGCGGCCCTTCACCGTGTGGGCGACGATGCAGCGGGGCTGGTCGTGCGGCCGCTCCGCTTCTGAGAGCGCCTGGTCCACGGCGGCCATGTCATGGCCATCGCATTCGATGACGTGCCAACCGAAGCCGCGCCACATCTCCGCCGGGTGGGTCTTCATGATGGTGTCGGCGAAGCCGTCGTTCTGGATGCCGTTGCGGTCGATCATGGCGATGATGCGGTCGCCGAGGCCGAAGTGGGGGACGGCCATGGCCGCCTCCCAGACCTGGCCCTCGTTCAGCTCGCCGTCGCCCATGAGCACCCAGCAACGGTAGTCACGGCGGTCGAGCCGCCCGGCGATGGCGTGCCCGATGGCAAACGAAAGCCCTTGCCCGAGGGAGCCGCTGGACATTTCGACGCCGGGAACAGCACCCATGGAGGGGTGGCCCTGGAGGGGACTGCCGAGGGAGCGGAACGCGGCGAGCAACTCCGTGCTGAAGTAGCCGCGCTCGGCGAGGAGGCTGTAGTAGAAGGGTGTCGCATGGCCCTTTGAGAGGATGAAGCGGTCCCGCTCGGGCCAGTCGGGGCGCTCGGGATCGCAGCGCAGGTGGTTCCAAAAGAGGGCCACTCCGAGCTCGACGGCGGAGAGCGAACCGCCAGGGTGACCGCTCTGGGCAGAAGCGACCATTCGGACGATATTCGAGCGGACGCTTTTGGCGAGGGACTGCAGCTCTTCGATGCTGGCGGGGCTGACGGCGAGGGCTTTGCTCATTGGATTGCAAGTCTACCGGCCGCCCCGGAGAGGATCGAACGAACGGTCGGCGGCAGGTGTGCGGGGTGGCCACACATAGCCCTCGCCGATGGTAGAATCGCCCGGCTGTATACAACCGACGCGCATCCTGCCTGGCAGGACCGCGATCCTCATGGGGAGACCGACCGTGACGCAAGTGCAAATCGCTCGAGGGCTCGAGGGCATCAATGTCGCCGCGACCAAACTCTGCCGCATCGACGGGCAGAAGGGTGAGCTCGTGTACGCGGGCTATGACATCTACGAGCTGGCGGAGAAGTCTACGTTCGAGGAGGTCGCGTTCCTCCTCTGGAACCAGCGCCTCCCCTCGAAAGACGAACTGAAGGATCTGAACACCGAGCTGCTCTCCCAGCGGGAGCTCAACGACATCGTGTATCGGCTCCTGAAAGAGCTCTGGCCGGTGGTCCGGCCGATGCGCACGCTGGAGATCGCCGTGGAGACGATCGGGGCCGTCGATCCAAAGTCCAGCGACCTGACGACGGAGCAGCTGAAGCTGACGGCGGCGAGGCTAACAGCAAAGATGGCAACGGTGGTGGCGGCTTACCACCGGATGCGCACCGAGCAGCCGATGGTCGCCGCCCGCGACGACCTCGGGCACGCCGCCAACTTCCTCTACATGTTGACGGGCAAGGAGCCGGGCCCGCTCGAGGCGAGGATCTTCGACGTGGCGCTCATCCTGCACGCGGAACACGAAATGAACGCGTCGACGTTCTCGGCGATGGTGACAGCCTCGACGTTGAGCGACATGTACTCCGCGATCGCGTCGGCCATCGGGACGCTGAAGGGGCCGCTGCACGGGGGCGCGAACGAGGCGGCCTACAAGATGCTCGAGGAAATCGGGACGGAGGAGAACATCGGGCCGTACATCGATGCAATGACAGAGCGCGGCGAGCGCGTGATGGGCATCGGCCACCGCATCTACAAGACCACCGACCCGCGCGCAGTTATTCTCGAGCGGTTGGGCCAGGAGCTGGCGGAGAAGTCGCCGGACCGGCATTACTTCGACCTTTCGCAGAAAGTGCGGGACTACCTGGCGAAGAAGCTCGAAGGGCGGCCGTTGTACCCGAACGTCGACTTCTTCAGCGCGTCGGTCTACAAGATGCTGGGCATCCCGAGCGACCTGTACACGCCGATCTTCGCGATGGCGAGGATCGTGGGCTGGACAGCTCACCTTATCGAACAGTATGCGGACAATCGACTGGTGCGGCCGAACGCACTGTACGAGGGCGCGAGCAACCGGCGATACGAGCCGGTGGAGGCGCGCTAGAACCGGGGACGCCCGGATGTCACCGTTTCTTTCCGGAGGGGGTAGGGACAGGCCGAATGTGCGAAGCTATTCTCGGCGGAAGGAGGGGCTGGCATGGCGATGCGACGTGACGATGGGCTGACGCGACGCGAGCGCGACGTGCTGAGCGGCGCGGCGAGCGGGTTGACGAACGAGAGCATCGCGCTCCAACTGGGCATTTCGCGAAATGCCGTGCGCTTCCACCTGAAGCAATCCACTCCAAGCTCGGGACGGGCGGCGAACGCTCGCGGCTACTGATCGCGCCGCTGCTGCGCATGGGTGGGCTGGGGACGTAGCGCACGCCAGCCTGGTAAAGGCGGGGGTAGGGGCGGGAGCCGACGATGCATCTAGCCTGCGGAAAGCGGGAGGATGCGACCGATGGACCTCGACGAACTGACTGCACGCGAGCGCGAGATCTTTGCGCTAGCGGCGAGTGGCGTGGCGAACGCGGACATCGCGGATGAGCTTGGGATCACCGAGAACGCGGTCCGCTATCACCTCAAAGAGATCCACTCGAAGCTGGAGACGGGCGGGCAGCGGTCGTTCCTGCGCTGGCACCGCCTCAGGGCGCTCGTGCCGAGTGGGCTGCTCGGGTCACGAGCTGCTTCGGCAGTCGCGACGAGTACTGTGTTCGGCGTGGCCGGGGTGCTGGCGGTGGGCGCGGTTCTCGCACGACCGGGCGACGAGGAGGACGCGACCGGCCCGGACGACTGCCCCACGGCCTATGGTTCATGGCCGGGCTCGACCTTCGAGGACTTCGCCTCAATCGGCCAGAAGCCCGTGGAGGAGATTCGCGCGCTCAATCCGGGGCTTACAGAAGCAGAGCTGGCCGCTGGTTCCGTTGAGGTGAATGTCGGCGAGCGAGAGAACGCGCAGTGCGTTGAGCTCGTCCCCACAACACCGGCGGAAGCCACGACGGTCGGCGGAACACCGCAGGCGACGCCTTAGGCTCGCGCCACGGCGGCGTCGATCGAGTCTTCGAGGGTGCCGACGATCAGGTCGACGTCGGCGTCGGTGATGGTGAAGGGCGGGCCGAGCATGACGCAGTCCTGGGCGACGCCGGAGCCGCCGGGATAGAAGAAGACGCCGCGCTCGAGGCCCGCGGCCATGACGCGGTTCACCATGCGCTTTTCCGCGGGGAAGTGGGTGAGCGTGTCCCGGTCCTGGACGAGCTCGATGCCCCACATGAGCCCGATCCCGCGCACCGAGGCGACGTTCGGGTGCTCGCGGATGCGGGCGAGCTTCCCGCTGAGCTGTTCGCCCATGGCGGCGGCGCGGGCGACCAGGTCCTCGCGCTCCATAATCTCCAGCACTTTGTCGGCGACGGCGCAGGCGGCGGGAAAGTTGGAGTACGTGTAGAACATGACGTCTTCGCCGCGGGCGGCGATGGGCTCGACCACGGACTCGCGGGCGAAGACGGCGCCCATGGGCATGTAGCCGCCCGTGAGCCCCTTGCCGCTGACCATGATGTCGGGCACTACGTTCCAGTGGTCCAGGCCGAAGTTCATGCCGGTCCGCCCGAAGCCGCTCATGACCTCATCCGCGATGAGCAGCACACCGTACTGGTCGCAGATCTCGCGGACGCGCGGCCAGTAGTTCGCTGGCGGGACGACCACGCCACCAGCGGAGCCGATAACGGGCTCGCAGATGAACGCGGAGACGGTGTCAGGCCCCTCCGCCAGGATGACCTCTTCGAGGGCGTCGGCGGCGGTCTCGCGGCAACGCTTCTCGCAGCGCCCCGTGAAGCACTCGAGGCAGTAGGGCGCG
>JBBDMZ010000013.1:0-61538 GCA_040877955.1 Dehalococcoidia bacterium
TTCTTCTCCGAGCCCGCTCCCGTCGCCTGAGAGGCAGCTTTGACTCCCCTCTCCCTTGGGAGAGGGGCCGGGGGTGAGGGCACCCCCGAGGTCGCCCGCACATTCTTCTCCGAGCCCGCTCCCGTCGCCTGAGAGGCAGCTTTGACTCCCCTCTCCCCTTGGGAGAGGGGGCGGGGGGTGAGGGCGGCCCCGAAGTCACTCGGACCTTCTTCTCCGAGCCCGCTCCCGTCGCCTGACTCGACGCGGTCTCCCCTCTCCCTCTGGGAGAGGGGTCGGGGGTGAGGGCCGTTGATGACGTAAGCCGCGCTCCCGCCGTAAGGTGAGCGGCGTGCCAGATGGCCGCGGCCCGCAGTTCACTCCCGGTCTGGGCCGCTCCGGCCGCGTCTCGCGCTATCGCGTCGAGCTCCCGCGCGCGGGCATTGTGCCCACCGGCGAGCACGGCCACTTCGAAGCCACCGAACACGCCGAGCTTCGCACCGGCTTCGGCGGCCGCTTCCTTGACCTGAAAGACAGGGTCATCGGTTCGTCGATGTCGAACGCTCGCCTGATGGGCGAGCGCCTGAGCAAGAAGGTTGCGCTCGCGGTCTTCTCCTCCGATGCCCTTTCCTCCACGGCCTACGCCACCCAGGAGATCCTCCTCGTCCTGGTCATCGCCGGGACCTCCGCCCTGACGTTCAGCCTCCCCATCGCGCTCGGCATCACGCTCCTCCTCGCGATCGTGGTGACGTCCTACCGGCAAACCATCAGTGCCTATCCGACCGGGGGCGGAGCCTACATCGTGGGCCACGAGAACCTCGGCGTCTGGGCGGGGCTCACCGCCGCTGCCGGGCTGATGATCGGATACGTGCTCACCGTGGCCGTGAGCATCGCCGCCTGTGTCGAGGCCATCGTCTCGGCCGCGCCGGGTGTCGCCGATATCGCGATGCCACTCGCGGTCGCCCTCACGCTCCTCATGGCGTTCGGCAACCTTCGCGGCCTGCGCGAGTCCGGGACGCTGTTCGCGGTCCCCACCTATGGGTTCGTGGCGATCCTCGGCGCCACGCTCGTCATCGGGGCGCTCAAGTCACTCTTCGGCGATGACCCAAACCTGTTGTCGGTAGGCGAGCCTACGAAGCAACCGGAGGCGGCCGCCCAGTCGGTCACTCTGCTGCTCATCCTTCGCGCCTTCGCCGCGGGGTGCAGCGCCCTGACAGGCGTGGAAGCCATCTCCAACGGCGTCCAGGCCTTCGAGAAACCCGAGCCCCATAACGCCCGCGTGACCATGACCGCGATGGCGTTGATCCTCGGTGTGCTCTTCCTCGGGACGACCATCCTCGCGCGCCACTTCGGCATCGTCTTCGAACATGGCGACACAGACACCGTCATGTCGCAGATCGGCGAGGAGGTGTACGGCCGCAACTGGGCGTATTACGGCCTCCAGGTGTTCACCGCCGGCATTCTCTTTCTCGCCGCGAATACCGCCTTCGCCGGCTTCCCCTTGCTGACCGCCATCCTCTCGCGCGACGGGTACCTTCCCCGCCTCTTCCACCAGCGCGGGAACCGGCTCGTCTTCACGTACGGAATCGCTGCGCTCACCGCCTTCTCGGTCCTGCTGCTGGTCGTCTTCGATGCCAACACCACGCGCCTCATCCCGCTCTACGCCTTCGGGGTCTTTCTCTCCTTCACCATCGCGCAGTCCGGCATGGTGAAGCGCTGGGTCGGCCTGCGCGGCGCGGGGTGGGGCCGGTCCGCCGTCATCAGCGGCCTCGGCGCGCTCGCCACGGGCGTTGTCTCCGTCATCCTCCTCATCACCAAGTTCGCCGACGGAGCGTGGATGGTGGTCGTCGCAATCCCCATCATCACCGTGCTGCTTTACGGTGTTGGCCGGTTCTACAAGGCGCTCCGCCGTGCCCTTTACGTGAATCCCAACGCCGTCCTCGACCTCAAGCCCAACGGCATTCGAGCCCATCCCATCATCGTGCCCGTCGAGGAGATCAACCTCGCCACGGTCATGACCCTGGGCGTCGCCTGCGAGCGTTCACGCGATGTCACTGCCGTCCACGTACTCGTGGACCCTGACGAGCCGTCCAACGTGGAGGAGAACTGGGACCGGCAGTTCCCTGACATCCCGCTCGTGGTCATCGATTCGCCGTTCCGCACCGTCTCGGATCCCATCGCGGTCTACGTGAACGATCGCCTCCGCCAGGCCCCCCATGAGGTCACGGTCATCATTCCGGTGCTGGACGTGAAAGAGTGGTACGCCCGTCCGCTCGTGAACCAGAGCCTCAAGCGGCTACGCACCCTCCTCGAAGGGAGGCGCCACGTGGAGGTCGTCCCGTACTTCTACAATCCCGGCCTCGGCGCCGGCCGCAGGCGCAAGCGCCGCCCCGCCGCAGGCCGGGAGTAGTCGCGGCGTCACATCCCGAAGGCGTCCTCGAACTGCGAGCATTCGGGCACGGTCGCCGCGGCCGCTCCGATTCGTTGCTGGATGGCGTCTGGCAGATCTGGCAGCGGCCGGTCCCCGAGCCGGGCGATCTCGGTCAGGCCCTCGCCCGCCTGGATGCGAGCGGCGATTCTCCCGAGGTCCTCCGCCGCCTTGTCGTGCCAGGCCATCACGTCTGCCGGCGGCGCTATCTGATTCATGTCCTCCGCAAACCGCACCAGCGGGGGGCCGAAAGCCTTCGCGAATTCTCGTGCAACGCCCGCCGGGTCGGCCGGCGTGATCGTGCGCGTCGCCGTCTCCACGTCCCGGAAGAACTCGTCCATCGCGACGCAAAGGCCGCGCACGTAGCCCTCATCGGTGCCCACGGGACGAGGCGTCGGCGTCGGCGTTGGCGCCGCGGTGGGCGTCGATACCGCTGCCTGGATCTCGACCGGAGCGTCCACGGTAGTCGGTTCCGTGTTGCCGCGTGCGGCAGTCTGATCCCCGTTCTCCGAGAGAGCGACGATCGCCGCTACCCCAAAGACTACCGCCAGCACGTAGCCCGCGGCCCACTGCGCTCCTCTTCCTCCACGTCCCATCGTCACTTCCTCCCCAAAACGGTGCGCTCGGCCAACGTTAGCTGCATTACGCACTGTGGTCAGGCATGGGGTTAACGCGCCTATCCGTTGTATGCCGGTGCCCGGCTCCGTGCTACATTTTGGCCCCGGGCAGTGGGCCGGGAATCAGTACGCCTCGGGCCGGTGCGCCGGTCTCCACGACAGGGAGTCCTCCGCTTCGTGTACACCGACCTCGCCGTCTTCTCCGGGCGCGCCCATCCGGATCTCGCCCAGTCGATTTGTGCCCGCCTCGGGCGCCCCCTCGGCAACGTCGACGTCTTCGAATTCTCGAACGAGAACATCTTCGTCCAGTTTCAGGAGAACATCCGGCAGCGGGATGTCTACCTGGTGCAGCCGTTCGTGAGCCCCGTGCAGACATCGATCATGGAGCTCCTCATCATGATCGATGCCGCCCGACGCGCCTCAGCCGGCAGGATTACGGCCGTCATCCCCTTCTTCGCCTACGGCCGCAGCGACAAGAAGGACCAGCCTCGCGTCCCCATCACCGCGCGCCTCATCGCGAACCTCCTCGAGACCGCGGGCGCGGACCGCATCCTGACGATGAACCTCCACGCCGGCCAGATCCAGGGCTTCTTTAACATTCCCGTGGACGAGCTCACCGCCCTCTTCCCTATGACTGCCCACTTCAAGAACCAGCGCCTCGAGAACTACGTCGTCGTCGCCCCGGACGTGGGCGACGAAAAGCGTGCCCGCGACGTGGCCGCCCGGCTGGACATGCCGCTCGCCATCATCGAGAAGCGCCGCGTGGGCAACACCGGCCGCAGCGAGGCCATGAACGTCATCGGCGAAGTCGAAGGCAAGAACGTCCTCGTCATTGACGACGAGATCGATACCGCCGGGACGATCACCGAAGCCGTCCGCATCCTCCGCGAGCGAGGCTGCAAGGAGGCCATCATTGCCGGCTACCACGGTCTCTTCACCGGCCCCGCCATCGAGCGGCTGAAGAAAGCCGATGTCCGCGAAATTGTCGTGACCGACTCCGTGCCCATCGGCGACGAAAAGCGCCTCCCGAACATGACCGTCCTGCCTACGGCCCTCCTCCTCGGCGACGCCATCGGCCGCATTCACTCGGGCCAGTCGGTCGGCGCCCTCTTCCAATAACTCGGGATTCACGCGCTGTCCCAGCGCGAGCATCAGCGAGCGCGCGGTGTCCCCACCGCCCGTTGTTGCCGCCACGCCAGCCCCCAAGCTCCACGCATGCCCGTCCACTCCCCTCTTCGCGTGCCCGCGGCGAGGAGGCCGGGGTGTGAGGAATTGTGATCCCGTTCGCTTGTACCGAACGCCCACCCACGACTAGAATCCGCCCACCTTAGTCGCCGGAGGGCCTCCATGGCCGCACTCGCCGATTCCCTCGCAAGAGTTCCCCTTTTCAAAGACCTCAACAAGGCCGCTCTTGGCCGCCTTGAACGCGTGATGCGCGAGCGAACCTTCAAAGCCGGCGACACCATCGTCTCCCAGGGCGACGAAGGCGTCGGCTTCTACCTCATCACCGCCGGCAAAGTGGAAGTCTCCCGTGACGGCATGAGCCTCGCAACCCTCAGCACCGATGACTGGTTCGGTGAGCAGGCGCTCCTCGACAACTATCGCCGCGGCGCCACCGTGAAGGCCCTCGAGGACACAAAGACCCTCGCCGTCATGCGTTCGGACTTCGTCGCCGAGCTCCGCAACAACCCCGACCTCGCTGTTGAAGTCCTCGCCGTCATGAGCCGCCGTCTCCGCGAAGTCGAAGACAAGCTCACCCACTAGCGGGTGGAGCCCGACGCGTAAGCGAGGGGACGTACTCGCAGGGGCTGGCAGCAGCCAGCCCTCCCCTAGAACCCGTTCGTCCCGTCCGTAAACCGCAGCGCGTCGACCAGCACCCCGCCCGTCGCCATCTCCCAGTGAAGGTGCGCGCCCGTGGAGAGCCCGGTGCTGCCGACGAGCCCGACGGCCTGCCCCTGCCCCACCAGCTGGCCTTCCGACACCGAGAACTCGCTCAGGTGGGCATATCCCGAGCACAGCCCGCCCCCATGGTCCACCACCACCATGTTCCCGCGAATCTGAAGCTGCCGCGCCATCACCACGCGCCCGCTGTTGCACGACCCCACCGGCGTGCCCATCGCCGCGCCGATGTCCGCGCCTCCATGGTGGCCTCCCACTGGCCCGCCGTTATACGAACGTTGTTCCCCAAACCGTGTCGTCAGCGGCCCATCGATGGGGAGTTGCCAGCCCTGGCTCCAGAGCTTCTCCGGGCTCCGTTCCCCGTAGACGCGCAGCAGTTCCGCCAGCTCCTGCTCCGTCACCTTCGGGTCCAACAACGACGTCTGGCTTGGCCCCAGCGTCACCTCGTCGACCTCCCATCCCGTGGGGAGCACGTTCAGCGACTCCGTCGTGGTCCCCTGCGACCCGGTCGTCAGCGTGAAGTCGATGCGCAGGGCGTGGGGCCCCGGCGGGTCCTCTGTATCCACGCCCACGAAGGCGTACAGGCTCTGCTGCCCTTTGGTCAGGGGGTAGACCCGATCCAGGAACGTAATGACCCCGCCGCTGATTGCGCCCACCACGGAAACGAGCACGGCGCCGCCCTGGTTCGGCATCGTCGTCGAGATGATGATCTCCGGCGGCGGGATCGGAGTCGGCGTCGGGACCGGTGTGCCGCTGCCGTTGTCGGCGGGCCTGGGTGTGCTCCCGGAGGGCGTCCCGTAGCGCACGGTCACGCCTGCCTTGTCTTCCGAACCACACGCGCTCAGCAAGGCGCCAGCAGTCGCCCCACCGGTGAGAGTGAGGAACGCCCGCCGGCTGTACGCACGAAGGCGCGGGTCCGCTGGTTCGCCTCGAGTCACGCCCCTTAGGTTGCCGCATACAGACGCTGGATGCGACTGACCGCGCTCACATGTATGCGCGTTACACTTCATTCCAGTGGACAGAGAACGACTACGCGAACTGCTCGAATCCGTCGCCGCCGGTGAGGCCGCGGTCGACGACGCCCTCCGGCGCATCGAGTCGGCGCCCTTCGAGGACCTCGGCTTCGCTCAGGTCGACCATCACCGCGCTCTGCGCGACGGTCTGCCTGAAGTCGTCCTCGGGCTGGGCAAGACGCCCGCGCAGGTCGCCGAGATAGCGCGAGCCATCTTCGATCGTGCCGGCCGCGTGCTCGTCACGCGCATCGAGGAGCCGCAGCTCATCGCCCTCCAGCGCGCCCTGCCGCAGACCGAGCACGACCCCCAGGCACGCCTTGCCTGGGCCGACCCCAATCCACTCCCACAGGCCGGCCACGTCGCAATCGTCTGCGCCGGCACAGCCGATATCCCCGTCGCCCAGGAGGCTGCACTCACCGCGACCATGATGGGCGCCTACGTCTCCCGCCACTTCGACGTGGGCGTGGCCGGCATCCACCGACTCCTCGCGCGCGTCGACGCCCTCCGCGACGCCAACGCCATCGTTGTCGCAGCCGGCATGGAGGGCGCCCTCCCCAGCGTCGTGGGCGGGCTCGTCGCCACGCCGGTTATCGCCGTCCCGACGTCCATCGGCTACGGCGCCTCCTTCGGGGGCCTCGCCGCCCTCCTCGCCATGCTCAACTCCTGCGCCACCGGCATCTCCGTCGTCAACATCGACAACGGCTTCGGCGCCGGCTACCTCGCCGCCACGATCAATTCGCTTGCTACCTCACCCCCGCCCCCCGATTCGAAGCAACGGGTTCCCCTCCACTGGCGTGGAGAGGGGAGCTAAGCGCGCCTTATACTGCTGCGTATGGCCACGCGAGACTTTGTCGGCAACAACTTCCCGGCCGCTCGCGCCCTACGTTCGGCACCCACTGAAACGGAGGCGCTCTTATGGGAGCAACTCCGCAGCCGCCGGCTAGACGGGCTCAAGTTTCGTCGCCAGCACCCCATCGGACGCTTCGTGCTCGACTTCTACTGCGACCAGGCACAACTCGCAGTCGAGGTCGATGGCGCGATCCACCTCGACCCTGAGGCTCGATCGCAGGATGCCGAACGCCAGGCACTTCTTGAGGAACGAGGCATCCGCTTCGTTCGATTCACCGCCTCTGAGATTGAAACCAGCCTCGATCGCGTTCTCACCGCAATCATCAGCGCATGCACCATCACTCCCCCTCTCCACGCCAGTGGAGAGGGGGCCGGGGGGTGAGGTGAAAACCGCCGTCTTCGACTGCTTCTCCGGCATCGCCGGCGACATGACGCTCGCCGCCCTGTGCGACGCAGGCGCGTCCCTCGACCACGTCCGCGCGGGCCTGTCAGGGGTCGACATCCCGCCGTTCAGCCTCGCGCTCGAGCCCGTCAGCCGGGGTGGCATGCGCGCCACCTACCTCCGCGTCCACGTCTCCGAGGAGCGCACTTACCAGCCCGCCGAGCTCCGCGCCCGCATCACCTCCGGAGCGCTCCCTCCACGGGTGGCCGAGCGCGCCCTTCGTGCGGTGGAGGCACTCGTCGGTGGCGAGGCCCGTGCCCACGCAACCGAGGCCCCCCACCTCCACGAAGCGGGCGGCGTCGACGCCCTCATCGACATCGTCGGCACCATGCTGGCGCTGGAGGATCTTGGCGTGGAGGCCGCCTGGTGCCCGGTCGTCACGGTGGGCAGCGGCACCATGACAAAGAGCGCCCACGGCGCCATCCCCGCCGCCCCTGGCCCTGCGGCAGCGCGCATCCTCGAGGCGGGTGGTTTCCCCGTGCGCTTTGTCGAAGCAGGCCACGAGCTGGTGACCCCCACCGGCGCCGCCATCCTCGCCGCTGTCGCCACACCAGGACCCTGCATCCTGCGCATCGAAGCGCAGGGCGCTGGTGCTGGGAGCATGGACCCGCCGGGCCGCCCCAACGCCCTTCGCGTCTTCATTGGCGAGACCGCCGCCACCGAACTCGCACCGGCCCGCGAGGTCGTGCAGCTCGAAGCGAACATCGACGACATGCCCGCCGCCCTCCTCGCGCACGCACGCGACCGCCTGCTGGAAGAGGGCGCGCTCGACGCCTGGCTCGAGCCCATCGGCATGAAGAAGGGGCGCGATGCCACGAAGCTCTGCGCCCTCGTCCCCGCGTCTGACGAAGCCCGCTTCGCCGACCTGTTCCTCCGCGAAACCACCACCCTCGGCGTACGCGCGACCACGTATCGTCGCTACGAAGCCGCCCGCACGATCGAGACCATCGTGACCAGCCTGGGCCCGGTGCGGGTGAAGGTGAGCGAGCACGGCGGCACCCGCCGCGCCACCCCCGAGTTCGAGGACATCAAGCGCCTCGCCGCCGAGCACAACCTCCCCGCCCTCGAAATCCAACACCGCCTCGCCCGCGAGCTCGACGCGGGCGGCTGACCTCGCGCGCCCCGACTCGCAGGAGTTGCCGCCCTCCGTGGCCACCGGCGAGCCGTACCGGCGCCCCTGCAGTCCAGCGCGAACGTCAGTGAGCATGCAATGGTGCTCACCTCCCGGTGCTCACCTCCGGGTGCTCACCTCCGGGTGCTCACCTCCGGGTGCTCACCTCCGTGGCCACCGGCGAGCCGTACCAGCAACCCTGCAGTCCCACCGCGAACGTCAGTGAGCATGCGATGTTGCTCACCTCCGGGTGCTCACCTCCGTGGCCACCGGCGAACCCTACCAGCGCCCCTGCAGTCCCAGCGCGAACATCAGTGAGCATGCAATGGCGCTAAGCAGAACTCTTCAGCCACCTACCAGGGCCTGCGCGGATGTAGGGAATCCGACCGCGACCCCCGCAGCCGCTCGCCTACGCTCGTTCCATGTGGATCCGGGGACCAGGCCAGTGACAGAGCTAGCCCATCCCCGCGAGGAACGGCAAGGCCCCATCGCCCGCCTCATGGAGGGCGAGAGCCTCGAGGTCCTCGAGGCCGCAATGTTGGGCATCGCCTCCGTCGCCACCGCCTGGAGCGGCTACCAGGCCACCCGTTGGAGCGGCGTCCAGGCAGCGGACTACACGAGCGCCGGCGCCCTCCGTGCGGAATCGATCCGCCAGAGCAACCTTGCCAATGCCCAGATCGGGATCGACGCCGAGATGTTTCTCGACTGGCGGCAGGCCGGCCTCGAGGGCAACCAGGTAGTCGCGGACTCCATTCGCCGCGAGTTCACTCCGCAACTCACTACCGCCTTCGACGCCTGGCTGCCGCAGGAAGATACGCCCGGCGGCCCTTCCAACCCCATTGTCATGCCCGAGTACGTGCCACGAGGGCGCCAGGAATCCGTCGAGCTACAGGCCGAGGCCGAGGTACGGTTCGAGGATGGCCAGGACGCCAACCAGATCTCCGACAACTACGTCTTGCTCTCAGTCGGGTTCGCACTCGCCCTCTTCCTCGTCGCAATGGGAGGCCGTTTTAAGTTCCGGCGCGTGCACACCACGGTCACGGCCTTCAGCGGCCTCCTGATCGTAGGTGGCATCATCTGCCTGGCCATCTTCCCCATCGAGTAGCGTCGCCAGCCACTCCGCGGCTGCGTGGCGCCCGCGTGGCCCCTGATCCCCCCATCGCCATCCCCTATAGTCCGTCCGATGCGAACCGACGCAATACCGACGGCCCGCACGGAACCGCGCTTCTTCTACGGTTGGACCATCGTCGGTGCGACCTTCGTGTTGCTCTTCCTCGGCTTCGGCGCCGCGTACTCCTTCGCCGCCTTCTTCACCTCTCTGCGTGACGAATTCGATGCATCCCGCGGGGACGTCTCTCTCGTCTTCTCGATCACCGCGGCCATCTACTTCGCCCTCGGCGCCGTCAGTGGCCCGCTCGCGGACCGCGTCGGGCCTCGACGCATCGCGCTCGTGGGCGTGCTCTGCATGACCGCCGGGCTTCTGCTCGCGAGCCAGGCGCAGGCCCTTTGGCAGGTCTACGTGACCTACAGCCTGGGGGTGGGCATCGGTGTCGGCCTCCTTTACGTGCCCGCGATTGGCACGGTCCAACGCTGGTTCGTCGTCCGTAGGGGGATGGCCTCGGGGCTCGCGGTGACGGGAATCGGCGTGGGAACGCTCCTCCTCCCACCCCTCACGGCCCTTGTCATCGACGGGTTGAGCTGGCGATGGGCCTACTTCGGACTTGCCCTCCTGTCGCTCGCGGCCGGGCTGGTGGCGGCGTCCGTCCTCGAACACTCACCGGGGCGCCGTGGCCTGCACGCGGATGGGGAGGAGCGCCTCGCCATCTCTCCTTCTGCCCCCATCTCGGGCGTTGGCACGCGGGAGGCCGTCACCTCTCGGCCGTTCATCCTGTTGTATGCGGCGTGCTGGCTCACCGGTGTCGGCCTGTTCATCCCCTTCGCCCACCTCGCTCCCTACGCCGAAGACCATGGCCTCAGTGACCGCACCGGCGCGCTCCTCGTGGGCTTCATCGGGGCGGGCAGCATCGCCGGGCGGCTCATTCTCGCGGGCTTCGCAGACCGCCTCGGCCGCCGCCGTTCCGTGGTGGGCGCCTTCGTGGGCATGGGCGTCGCCCTCGCCTGGTGGCTCGTCGCCGAGGATCTTTGGTCGCTCGCCATCTTCGCGTTCGTCTTCGGGGTCGCCTATGGCGGCTACGTCGCCCTGGTCCCCGCACTCACCACCGACTACTTCGGCGGCCGCAACGCCGGCGCCATCATCGGCATCCTCTATTCCGGGAGCGCGGTGGGCGCCCTCATCGGCCCCACCCTCGCCGGAGCCATCTACGACGCACGCGGCTCGTACACCCTCCCCATCGCCTTCGGCGTCCTCGTGAACGCCCTCGCCGTCGCCTGCATGCTCGCCATCCGCGACCCGAAGGCGCAGTCCCAGCGCGAACGTCAGTGAGCATACGATGGTACCCACGCCATCCGGCCTCAAGCCTCAGCCCACGTTGCAACCTCACGTGCCCACCTTGCGGAGGCGCCGCAATGTGCCCACGGACACACCGGAACCTGCTCCACTGGGTGCATGCCACAGTCGCCAAAGCAACCAGAGCACTGGAAGGACACCGCCCCCAACGAGCCCGAGCCGGAGACCTTCCTCCGCGAGACGCCAGCCGCACACTGGTGGATATTGGTGGCCCTCGCAGTGATGACCGTCCTCGTGCTGGGCGGGGCGTGGCTGGCAGTGCAGTAAGCGGCCGGCCCACGGTTCACTCCAACCGCACGTCCCCCAACGCCTCGCGCGGCACATCCTGCCCCTCGTTCACCATGTGATGCGCCAGCGGCCCCAACCGCTCGAATATGACGCGAATATCCGCCTCTGGGACCCCGTTCGCCAGCATCGCCTCGCGCATGTGGCGCAACCACCGGCCGGCGTGGCGTTGCCCGATGACGAACGGAAAGTGCCGCATCCGCAGTCGCGGGTGCCCGTACAGCTCCGAGTACACCGCATCGCCTCCCAGCCATTGCTCCATGAACAGGGTCAGCTTCTCGCGCCCGGGCGTGAGGTCCTCCGGGTAGACGGGCCGTAGCCCGTCGTCCGCCTCAACGCGCCGGTAGAAGTCCGCCACGACGCGCCGCACTCCTCCGCGCCCACCAACCCGCTCGAACAACGTCTCGGCCATCGTTCCAGTATCGGCGTAGCATCCACCACCACGCGAACCGCCTGGCCGCCAGGATTCAGGACTCTCGCTCCCATTGCCGCCGCCACAGGTAACACAATGCCCCGCAGGCCACGCCCACGTTCAATGAATCCACGCGCGGGTCCATCGGCAGAGCCACGCGAAAGTCGCTCTCCCGCAGCAGCAGTTGCGCGACGCCCTCCCCCTCGCTCCCCATGATCAACGCCGTCCGCTTCGGCCAGTCGAACGCCGTCGCCGGTGCCGACCCCTCCTCCGCATCCGCCGCCACCACCCAGTAATCGGCCTCCTTGAGGGTCTTCACCGCCAGCGCGAGGTTCTGCGGGGCAGCCACCGGCGCGATGAAGCTCAGGCCCGCGCTGGCGCGGTGGACGCCGGGGGTGAGTTGCGCCCCTCGCCGCCGCGGCAGCACGATGGCATCGACCCCCACCGCCACGGCTGTGCGCAGCACCGCTCCCACGTTCTGGGGGTCGGTCACGCTGTCCAGCAGCAGCACGAGGCTGGCGCGATCCGGGTCTGCCCGCGCGATCGCGCCCAGGTCCGCCGGCTCGAAGTCGCGCAGCCGAACGACCACCCCCTGGTGGACGCCCCCGCCGGTCAGTTCATCCAGCCGGTGTAGGTCGACGGCCTGGACCGCTACTCCCGCCTCCCGTGCCCGGCTGGCGAGCGCCACCACGCGCTCGTTCCGCGTGTCTTCCAGGTGCATGAGTGAGCGCACCGCGCCCGCCTGCAGCGCCATCTCGCAGGCGTTCACGCCGAACGCCAGGTCATCCGGCGTGGCGTTCGGCTTCGGACGCAGGCGCGGCATGTGTCGATTCTACGGCTCGCCGCCCAAGCCGCGGAGCGGTCAGTCGGCCCTGGCCGCCGCCCCGCGCAGCCGAACCGTCATGATCGTGCCGCCACCTGGGCGCGGCGCGGCAGAGATCTCGCCCCCCATCAACTCCACCAGCCGGCGGCATACCGCGAGCCCCAACCCCAGCCCTGGCTGGGACGAGGAAGCCCGTGCTGAGCGATAGAACGGCTCGAACATCAATTCGGCCTCCTCTGCCTTCACTCCCCTGCCCTTGTCGAGCACTCGCAGCTCGATGTCCGCACCCGCGCGCCGCGCTTCCACGCGCACGTGGGCCGGCCCCTTGCTGTACTTCACGGAATTCGTCACAAGGTTTTGTAGCACCTGCTCCAACCAGCCCGCCTTCCCCGCCACGGGCGGCAGCTCCTCCGGCAAATCCATTTCCCAACGCGCCTCGCGGTGTCGTTCCGCCGCCGCCGCCAGGACCATCGGCGCGACTCGCTGAAGCATCACGGGCTCGGGCTCGAACGGCGCCTGCTCCGCGCGCGACAGCAGAAGCATGTTCTCGATCAGCTCGTTCAGCCGTTTGGCGTCTTCCTGGAGCTGATCGAGTGCCTCCGCGCGCGTGCCCCGGTCCATGTCGTCCATCCGCCGGTGCAGCATGTCGGACAGGCCAAGTATGGTCGTGAGTGGCGTGCGCAATTCGTGAGACACCATGCCGAGGAACTCGTCTTTCACGCGGTTCGCGGCCTGGAGGGCCTCTTCCGCCTGCTTTCGGTCCTGGAAGTCCATGTAGGTGGCCACCCACTGGCGCTTACCGTCCTCGCCCGGCGGCACCGCCATGGCTGCCCCCATGTGCCACCGATACTCCCCGTCGTATCGCCGCAGCCGGCACACCGTTGCGAACCCTTCGATGCGTTCCAATGCGCCCCGGTACCCGGCGAGCACGCCTTCGCGCTCGTCCGGATGCAGGATTCCCTCCGCCAGCGGCTCCATCGGGTGCACCTGGTCGGGGTTCAGTTGAAGCCCCGTGTACTCCCAGAAGTGGCGGTTCCCGAAGCGCAGGAGACCATCCTCGTCCAGCACGATGACGGGCGCGGAGATGGAGTCCAGGATCCGGCGGAGCTGGTCCTTCGCTGCACGCACCTCATCGTCGGCGCGCTTGCGCGTGGTCACGTCCTCAGCCGCGATCGACACACCAATGATTGCGCGATGCGCGTCGCGCAGCGGCATCATGTTCAGCCGCCACGTCTGCGCGCGCCCTCGCCGCGGCTGGGATGCCAGCTCCACGTTCAGGCGGGCCTCGCCCGTGGCCAGCACCTCCTCCACCACCTGCTCCACGTCCGTCGCGCTGCAGTGCGCCAGTGCACCCAGCCGCCGCCCAACGTGCCGCCATGCCGGCATACCGTTCGCCGCCGCCAGCGCTTCGTTCACGCGCACATACCGCAGTTCTCTGTCCACCACGGCGAGCCCGATCGGTGCGCCCTGGTAGGTCCCTTCAATCTCCGCCAGCGCTGTCTCAAGCTGCTCCTCCACGCTCTTTCGGTCGTGAATGTCGATGTTCGTGCTCACCCAGCCGGTGAGCTCGCCAGCGGGGCCACGCATAGGGACGGTCCGGCCCAGGTGCCAACGGTAGTCTCCGTCGGCTCGCCGGAGGCGCTGCAATACCTCGAAGGGCTCGGCCTTCTCCACCGCCTGTGTCCAGCCCGAGATCACCGTCTCGATCTCCTCCGGGTGGAACGTTGCCGCCAGGTCGTTCGTCTTCGCCCCGACCAGCTGCATGCCGCTGTACTCCAGCCAATGCCGGTTCAGGTATGCCAGTCGCCCCTCGGGGTCCGTCACCCCCACCGCCGCCGGCACCGCGTCCAGGATCGCCCGCAGCCGATGTTCGCTCGCCATCAGCAGGGACTCGTTCTCCTTCATGTCCGTGATGTCTTCCACAGCCGCTGCCACCGCGAAGACCTCGTTGCGGTGGTTCCGCATGGGCGCGCAGCTCACGCGCAGGTGCCGCACACCGCCCGTCCCCGCGGGCATCGCCGCGGTAACCTCCAGGCCGAGCATCGGTTCCTCCGTCGCCGCCGCTCGGCGCACGATCTCCCGCGCCCAGTCCCGCTCGCCCTCCAGCACGTCCCCAGACGAACGCCCAATATGCTCCCACGCAGGCAGCCCGTGCATCTCCGCGAGGCGCTCGTTTACGCGCACGAACCGTCCCTCCGGATCGAACACGGCGAGCCCCACGGGCGCGAAGCGGTAGGTGGTGCTGAGCTCCGCCAGGGCAGCCTGCAGCCGTAGCTCCGCGCGCTTCAGCGGCGTCACGTCCTCGATTGCGAGGCCGATGCCGACGATTTCGCCAGCTTCGTCCCGCACAGGAACCCACCCCACCTGGCTCCAACGGCGCACACCGTCCACTTCCAGCTCTCGCATGTCTCCGACAATGCGCTCACCGGCGAGCGCTCGCCGCGCCATCGCCTCCGCATAATCACCCTGCCCCGGGAGCACCTCCCGCACGGTGCGCCCGACGTGGTCCTTCACCTCAACGCCGTTGAGCTCAGCCAGCCGCTCGTTCACGCGCACGTAGCGCAAGTCGCGGTCGAGGAGGGCAAGCCCCACGGAGGTTGCCTGGAACACTGCGTCCAACTCCGCGTGGCTCGCGTCCAGCTCCTGTTTCGCTCGCTTCAACGACGTCACGTCCTCCACGGACACGCTGATCGCGATGACGTTGCCGTCGTCGTCTTTGATCGGTATCCAGTTCTCGAGGCAATACCGGTACTCCCCTGGGCCCGGTGCGAATCCTTCCGTCTCGACGCCGATCACTGCCTCGCCTGTCTCCACGATCTTGTCGCGCACCGCCCACACGGCCTCCGCAATGTCCGGCACCACATCCGCCACCGATTGCCCGATGAGCTCCTCCACGGGCCTCCCGCTGACGGCGGCGAGCTGCTCGTTCAACCGGATGTAGCGCAGGTCCAGGTCGAGCACGCCGAGGCCTACCGGTGCAGTCCTGTAGGTGATGTCGAGCTCGGCGAGCGCCGTGGCCAGCATCTCCTGGTTTTGCTTCACGTCGTCGATGTCCGCGTGCGTCCCGATCCACTCGCGCAGCTTCCCGTCCTGGCCCAGCAGGGGCACCGCCCGGGAGATCTGCCAGCGGTAGCTTCCATCCGGATGCCGCGTTCTGTATGTCGCCGTGAAGGGCCGCCCTGACGAATGGGCGATGCGCCACCGCTCTTCGATGCGCTCGCGGTCGTCCGGGTGAATCAGCTCCCGCATCTCCTCCTCGGAGGCAGTCGCCGGGTCCAGCCCCGTGCGCGCGACCCACTGTTGATCCGCGAACGTGACTTCGCCCCTGGCGTTGGAGATCACCACCGCCTCCGGGAGCATGTCGAACACCCGCTGTAGGCGTTCGCGGCTTGTCCGCAAAGCCGTTTCCGCATGCTGACGTTCCGTCACATCCTCCACCGCGACGCTCACGCCGATGACCTCGCCGGCACCGTTCTTGAGCGGCAACCAATTCTGCAGGAAGTGGCGGTGCTCCCCGGGATGTCCAGGGACGGGCGCCCGTACGTCGAGACCGAAGAACGGCTCTCCCCGCTCCATCACGGCACGCACGGCCTCCGGCCCATCGTCAGTCTCCACGACGATGATCTCGGCCGGCTTCTTCCCGATGTGCGCCGCCACGGGGGCACCGGTCATCTCTGCCAGGCGTTCGTTGACGCGAACGAATCGCATCTCCCGGTCGAGCACCGCCAGCCCGATGGGCGCGCTCTGGTAGACGGCGTCCAGCTCGCGTAGTGCTTCCTCGGCGGCCTGTTGCGCCCTCTTTTGTACCGTGATGTCCTCGGCGGTGACGACAAGGCTGAGCAGGTCTCCAGCGTCGTTGCGAACGGGCACCCAGCTATCCAGCCGGTATTCCACGTCGCCGTCGGGGAACACCACCTCCCGCTCCTTCCGGATCATGGGCTTCCCCTCGTTCAGAAGGGCGAGCGCCTCTTCGAAGGCCGCGCGCGTGCGCGGAATTGCCGTGCCAGCGGCCTTGCCGAGGATCTCGCTCGCCGGCAATCGGCCCATGCGCACGATTTCCGGGTTGACCTTCTTCCACTTCATCTCGGAATCGAAAAGCGCCAGCCCCACGGGAGTCGCCTCGAAGATCGCGTCCAGCTCGCGCAGCGCTTCTTCGGCCGCCTGCTGCGCCCTTTTCTGGGTGGTCACGTCTTCCACCGCGATGCTCATGCCGACCACATCGCCGGCATCGTTCTTGAGAGGGATCCAGTTCTCCATGTAATACCGCCGCCCGCCCGGATCACCGTCCGAGCCGGACGTGAGCTGCAAGCCCATAACGGGCTCGCCCCGCTCCAGCACCTGCTTGATCTCCGCCGTGGCTTGCGCAGCAGCCTCCGGCACTACGTCGGCTGGACGCTTCCCGATATGGTCCGCCACCGGCACACCGTTCATCCTTGCCAGCCGCTCATTCACGCGCACGAACCGCATCTCGCGATCCATCACGGCCAGTCCGATGGGGGCGCTCTGGTAGATTCCGTCCAGCTCCCGCAGGGCGTCTTCGGCTGCGCTCTGCAGACGCGCTTGGGCCGCTTGCGCCATCAATCGCTCGTGGATGTCCGCCGCGATGCCCACGAAGCCGATTACTGCGCCCCTCGCATCGAACACCTTGGCCGTGCGCACCATCATCCAGCGGTACTGCCCATCGTGGCGCCGCATCCGGATTTCCGCCTGCCACGGTTCGCGCTCTCCCGCTGCCGGGATCGTCGCCACGTCATCCGGATGGATCAGCGCCCGCCAGCCTCCCCGTTCCAATTCCCGGTACGAGAGACCGCTGAACTCCAGGAACCTTGGGTTGTACCAGGCCGGCCGCCCGTCGTCCCAGGTAAACCGCACCAGCGAGGGCATGCACTCGGCGAGTGCACGGAATTGCTCCAGCGCCTCCATCAACGCCGCTTCCGTGCGGTTGTCCGCGTCCAGTTCCTCGACCACCACGACGATCGCGCTCGGCTCCCCGTCGGAATCCCTGAGGAGCGAAGCATGGCAGCGCACCGTCAATAATTTGCCCTTCCGGCCCGTGAGCCGCAGCTCCCCCTCCCATTTCCCCACACTGAGGATGTGGGGCCGCAGCTCCGCCAGCCGGTCCATCTCGTCCGAAGAGGCCACGTAATCGCGCAGCGCCCCTCCGCGGACTTCCAGCAGGTCCAGTCCGAGGAGCTTCTCGCAGGCGGGGTTCAGGTACTCGATGCGCCCCCTGATCGAGAGCACCACCACCCCGGCGCCCATCCCTTCGAGCACCGCCCGGTACATGGGGACATCCTCCAACGACGTCCGCGGAACCGTCTCATTCACCATCAGATCACCTCCGCCGGTTTGCGTACCCCGTGACGTTACTCCGCCCGAGCGTCATTTGGACATAACAGTCAGTGACTGTGATCGTAAGCGAACCCACCTCTTTTCTGAGCGGGCGCTAAGTAAAGTAGTCGGTTCAGTTCCCCTTTACTGGCAGCCCCGTACGCACCGACAGGCTCACTCCGCAACCGTCATGGGCTCCGGCGGCCGCCGGCATCTCCTCCAGCGTCCACCAGCGCTGCTCGGCCCGGAACGGCATCTCCAGCTCGGCCCCGGAACGAGCGTGTGACCATCCCACTTGTGCCCTGTAGGCTCCGGGGACATCACTTTCCGGAGCGAAACATGACTTCACCGAACCAGGTCGAGATCCCGCCGCCGTCGCTGGACGACGTGCTGTACGAGAAGCGCGAGGGGTATGCGCTCATCACGCTGAACCGGCCGGTGGTGCTGAACGCACTGAACTGGTCGATCATGCGGCGGCTGAAGTGGGCACTGGAGCAGGCCGAGGCGGACGATGACGTGAAGGCCATCGTCCTCACCGGTGCCGGGCGCGCGTTCTCCTCGGGCGGCGACATCCAGTCCACACCGCCAACCGACGGTCAGCCCTCCCCTTCTGGGGTGGAGATCAACATGAAGATCTGGCAGATGGCGAAGCCCGTCATCGCCGCCGTGCGCGGCTACGCCGTGGGACAAGGACACCATCTCGCGGGCATGTGCGACCTCACCATCGCCGCGGACGACGCGACCTTCGGGGAGCTGCAAATCCGCCACGGGTTCGGGCCGCCGATTCTCGTGTCGCCCTACCTCGTCGGCCTCAAGCAGGCGAAGGAGATGCTGATGCTGGGCGAGCGCATCAACGCCCAGGAGGCCCTCCGGCTCGGGCTCGTGAACAAGGTCGTACCGGTCGACGACCTGCTACCAGCTGCCGAGGAGATGGCGAAGAAGCTGGCGGCGCTTCCCGAGAAGACCGTCCGCCTCAACAAGGCGCTCGTGAACCGCGCCTACGAGCTCGGCGGCTTTCGCGATGCCCTCGACTACCGCTCCGACCCCGCCATCGCGAGCCTCACCGGCCGTCCCGCGGAGGCGGATCCCCACCTCGCCGTCCTGCGCGAGCAGGGCTGGGAGGCCTTCCGCCAGTCCCGCGACGCCGCCTACGGAGAGACGGAGTCGAAGGGCAAGTTCACGGGCTAAGCGCCGCGCGATCGGTGCCGCGCCATCGGTGCCGCGCGCGCAAGCAAGCGGTTGGTCGTCCTGTGAACCAATGTTCGAAGACTCCACGAACCCCACTGGGCGAAGCGGCACGGTGGGGCGGTCAACTGTTTCATGCGCCCCTATGCCGGGGGCGCACGGTCCGGTGTAGCCTAACGGCCCGCAACCAGCGGAAGTCCGGCCTGGAATCGCTCCTCTGAGCATTCGCTGATGTCGAACCAGAGACTCTCGTTCCGTTGCACGGTGGCTGCGGCCTCGCACGTGCCCTCCCACTTACCCTGCTCGCCGAGGTGGTCTCGGCTGTCCACGCTGACCGCGATGGCGCATGACGACCCCGCCTTGACCAGATAGACCGTCGCGATCGGCGCCCCCTCCGATGGTGTAGTGCGTGAACTGCAGCATCGCGGGCTCGCAGGCCTCCCACGCGTCCCGCAAGCACTCGACCGCCGCCGGCCGCGAGGACACATCGGGCGCATCGATTTCGTAGCCGCAATCCTTCGCGCCGGGCGGTACCCGTGCCACGGCGGGCGGTTGGTTTGCGTATGTCGCCGGAACAGTGGCGTAAGGGAGGCCCAGGTCGGACACGGTGGTACCGGGTCGCAGATCCTCCTCGTCCCCGCCGCACGCGGTCAGGAGGACGGCGATGAGTGCCGTTGCTAGAAGCGCCGCTCTCATTACAAGGCGTAGCCTACGTCATATGCGCCCCCGTCGATCGCGTATGCTGCCGTCCATGGGGCGGATGCTCGCTGGGTTCGCGGTGGTGTTGCTAGTGGCGCTCGCGGTCGCGTGTGAAGAGCAGGAGCCGGAGCCATCCTCCGGCGAAGTCACGCTCGAAGCCGCCGTCGCCGCGATGGAGCGCGAGGGCATGGTCTTCCACGCCGAGTGGGAGTTCCCGCCCGACGGGGACCAGCTATCCCGCATGAAAGCCTGGCATTGGCCTGAGCGAGAGTTGGTCCGCACCGAGTTCCACGACCAGGACGCACATCGATCTACAACCATCGCCAGCAGGCAGGGCGAGGTGAGCTACCATCCGGACGACGGCTCGTTGAGAGACGACCGGGACAGCGGGACGCAGTGGGACCCGCGGCTCGGCATGGCGGGCATCTTTCCGCACATCAGCTACTGGCGCATCGCCCAGGACCGAACCGTGATTGGGGCCGAAACACTTGGCGGCCGAACAGTGACTCATGTCCGGGCGGTCTTCACTGCCGAGGAGGACGCCCACGAACGGCCGAAGGGTACGACCTACACCTCCGACATCTTCCTGGACGCTGAGTCGCTTTTGCCGGTCACCGTCACCATCCTCATCGAATACCCCACACAAGAGGGCGACAGCCAACCGGGCACGTTCACCTACGTCAAGACCGAGTTCGTCGACCCCGACAGCCTCCCACCGGGCTTCTTCGACCAGGACAGGCTCGCGGTGGAGGAAGTGACGTTCGATGAGGCGATCGAGTTCGCCGCCAACCAGCCTTTCGAGGCTTTCTGGCTGGGCCGTGAGATCGAAGTGCCGTGGGACACACCCGATGGCACGCACCACGAGTCCATTCCGTTAGGAAGCGTGACCGCGCCGGGGATGCCGCGGGGACGAGCGAACATGGTCAGTGCGCGGTACTCGCCGCCGCCCGACTCCGCTTCCTCGCCCCTCGCCGTTGATTCGTCGGGCGACCCCCTGTTCACCGGAATCCCCCGCGGCGACATGGAGATGCTGCAGCGAACGGGCTCGACGAGCCCGTTGGCTGACGGAAGTGGGTTCATCTACTGGCGGTACATCCCCGCCAAACCTTGCACGCCGGAGCAAGCACAACTCGACGCCGCCTGCCGGCAGTTCCCGGAACCGACGTACGGAGTCCTGCTCCACCGGGATGGGACGACCATCCATATATCCCTGGCGACGCTGACGAGCCGCGACGGAGACAATCTCAACCCGTTCAACGACCCGGACTTGCTCGAGAGGCTTGCCGGCGAATTGCGGCCGTTCGGGCAGTGACGCACCTGCCTCGCATCCGGCAGAATCGCCGCCATGACCACCACTGACGCCAACCCTCCCATGACCCTCGACTCGCTCGAGGACTTCGCCGCTCGCCAGCGCGCCCACCGCGCATTCACAGAGGAACCCGTGCCCGATGAGCTGATCAAACGCATCATCCGCGTGGCGACGCGGGCGCCCAACGCGCGCAACGTGCAGCCGTGGCACTTCATCGTCATCCGCGACCGCGAAACGAAGCGCCAGATCGCCGACATTCAGTCCGACATGACCAATCAGCCGCGCGGGCAATCCGCTCCTGGCAGACAGAACTGGGCCGACGTGCCCGTGCTCATCGCCGTCTGCTCGACCCTGCCCTTCGGGGAGGGCCGCGCGGGCGACGCCGCGACTGCGGGCTCGATCTATCCCGCTGTCCAGAACCTCATGCTCGCTGCGCAGGCGGCTGGCCTCGGGACCGTGCTGACCACACGCTGGCGGCTCAACGAGGACAAGGTCGGCCCGGTGCTCGGCCTCCCGGAGGACATGGCCGTCCACGCCATCATCCCCATGGGCTGGCCGGCGGAGAAGCTCGGCAAGAACAGGCGCAAGCCCGTGCGCGAGGTGACCTCGCGCGAACGGTACGGCACCCCCTGGCGTTAAGACCGTCGAACGAATCTCGCACAGGATAGTAGGGGCTGGCTGCGCCAGCCCTGTGCACTGGCGAGGCTAGTCCGGCGCGCAGACGTACGACGCCGTCAGCCACGACCGCAGCTCGTCGTCCACGTCCTGCGGGCCGTCGAGGCGCACGCGGTGGAAGTGCCGGCCACCGCCGCCGCCGATGTAGCCCACCCGCTCGGCATCGACCCGGTGGTCGAGCATGAACGAGAGGTTCATCCACTTCTGCCGCCCGCGCAGCTCGACGAACGTGCGCGCCTTCTTGAAGAAGACGCCCACGCCGACCGCCTCGATCTCCATTGGTCCGAGGCTTGTCATGTGCTCCGCGACCGCGTCGTAGATGGCGCGCTGCACGGACGGGCGGCCGTCGAAGTAGGCGTCCACGGTCATCCCGGGCACGCAGGTGTGCCCCTGGCCGGTGCGCCCAAACGTCCGTCCGCAGCGTTCGCACTCCCATCGCACCGGCATCCGCGGATCATAGCCCGGCACCGGTCGCCGACGCTCCCGGCCCCGATCGTGGCGCGTACAATCGGGCAACGAGGAGGCCGCAATGACCAACCCCACGTCCGTCCGCGAGCTCGCCGAACGCCTGTGGACGGGGGACACCTCCTCCGGCGAGGTCCATCCCGTCCATACCGCCTACCCCGAGGGCGAGGAGATCGCTGACGGCGTTCTCTATTTCAAGGGCGTCGCGAGCGTGAACACGATCGACACGGGCGACGCGCTGGTCATGCTCGACACCGGCACGAGCAGGAGTCGAAGCGGGTGTTCGAGCTGGTGCGCTCCTGGCGGCCGGACACCCTCACCGACACGGCCGAGCTGCTGGAGTCCATCGAGGGGCAGGTGGTCGCGCTCATGAACATGGGCACCACCCTCGACCGCATCCTCCACCAGGTGAAGGCGCCGAAGCACTTGCTGGAGAAACCCTACCTCCGCCCCGTCTACGACGACCCACAGTTCCTCGTCCGGAATGTCTGGCGGCTCTACGGCGGCTGGTATGAGGGCGAGCCCGACAACCTCCTCCCCGCGCCCCGGGCGGAACAGGCGCGGGAGTGGGTGGCGCTCTCCGGCGGCCTCGACCCGGTACTGGCGCGCGTGCAGGAGTTGCGCGACGCCGGGAATCTCCGACTCGCCTGCCACCTTGTCGAACACGCCGTCATCGCCGAGCCAGCCTCGAAGGAAGCGCACACCCTCCGTCAGGAGGTGTACTCTGCGCGAGCCGCGCTCGAAACGTCATCGATGGCGCGCAACATCCTCAACCACGCCGCCCTCGCCAGCGCCGAAGGCAAGCGCGACCTCGCCGGCGACTACTGATCGGTCGCCGTTAGGCGGTCGAATTTCGGCGGAGCCCCGCACTACTGTCGACTCCAGGCTAGCCGTGGCGGCCCAACTGCGGCACCCGGAATCGGTTGAGCGCACGGACAGCCGCGGCGCCCTCCTCGCGTTCGAACCGCTCGAGGGCCTCGACCTTCGATTGCTCCACAAGGAACCGGCGACGCATTTGCCACTCGGGCCCCACCGGAAGCAGCTCCTTCTGATAGCGGCTGTACTCCTCATTGATGCTTCCGAAGATCTCGTCCATTGCGGCGAGCCCGTCGCGGCGGTCAACGAAGTATTCGGTGTCCACGACGAAGAATCGCGGCGCCATGTGGATAGTCATGCGGTCCGCCACCCACTCGACCTTGTTGTTGTCCGGGTCATGGCCGGTCTCGTAGATCGTGACAGGGACGATCGCCCCGTGGCGGAAGCGATCGGGCTCGAGGTTCGTGATGGTCACGCTCGCCGTCCCCGCGAACCGGTAATCCATGCTCGCGAGGTCCGCGTCAAAGGTGACATCGACGCCTAACGCGACATACCCGGCTCGCTCATTCAGGAAGAGCCGTTCGGGCTTGTTCGGGCGCAGCAGCTCCACCTGGAATGGCGGCTTCGCGTCGTCCGCCAGGATGGCCGCGCCGTAGTTGGCGTTCATCTCGATGCGCGCAAGCGGTCCCAGCGCGCTCGATGGATCGGCTCCCTCAAAGCGGTCCTCGTCCGCCTCCGTGAAGAGTTTCGATTGGTAGACGTCGTAGACGCGCCAGTTCTCGCCCCGAATCGTCTGCGAGATCGGAGCGCTGGGGAAACGAGGCGCCGGGGCATTGTTCGCAGGAGCGTTCGCGTACGGGATGAGGACGATGCTCTCGGAGCCGATTTCCATGCGGTAGCCCGGCTGAACGAGCGATTCCTCGCCCCGGAACGGCATCGAGAACTTGAACGTTTTCTCGAACGTCTGGGTGTACGCCTCGGCCGTGTACTTCCGGCCCGGGTTCTTGCTGTAGTTGCCGATGAGTCCGAGGTCCACGGTGCCGGCGGGCGTCTCCGGGCCTGAGATCGACACGCGGTCAAAGTTTGCATTTGGCAGGTCCACGAAATCGGACCCCACGGTGCTGCGCATAACGATGTCCTGGAGCCGCACACGCAGCTCGGCGAGCCGCGGAATGCCGCTCGCCGCAATCACGCCGTTGATCAGCCGTGGCTGGAGGTCGAGCGCGAGCGTGTTGGCCAGCTTGGGATCGACGGCACGGGATTCGTCTGCGTTGCCTTTGGCCTGGATCGAGCCTTCCCAGATGAACTTGAGGGCGAACGGCGCCCACCACATGTCGTAGAACCCAACGCCACTGACCGGGTCCACCGCACCGATCATGACCCCGGCCGGTGCGTCCATGACGGGGTGGAGGAGTTCGCCGCCGTTGTTCAACCCAACCAGCGGGTCGAACACCAGGAGGGATGACCGCCAGCGGTTCAGGAACTCGCCTAGCCCGAGCATGATGTCCTTGATGTTCCCGAGCCCATGCCCTGTCGTGCGGTACGCCGGTTCCAAGGCTGCCGCGACGAGCAGCCGGTCGTTGAGGGACTGTACGAGCACGTCGATGTAGTGCCCGGCATCCCAGATATTCGCCTGGAGCTCCTGCGCTGGGTCGCGGTAGTTCACCTGCCCGGCAGAAGCGAGCTTCATGAACGGTGAGGCCGCGCCGTCGATCCAGTGCCCGCCCTGTCCGCCGAGGTCCTTCCAACCGTAGGTCGCGCGCAAGAACGCGATGTTCGCCTTGTTCGGATTCAGCATGTCGAGCAGGTTTTCGTCGAGCGTCTTTCGCAGGTCGCGCAGGGCCTTCATGTTCTCCGGCGACCGTGAGCTCTTCGCCTGCTGTGCTGCGCGGCGGCCGATGGTCAGGTCGCGCCGCCATTCTGACGCCATATCGTGAAGCCCGCGCACTTCTTCGGCGGCGAGGTAACCGTAGATCTGGTCCACCCGCTGCGATACATGGGCGAGCTTCGTGCTGACCGCGTCTTCCTCTTTGCCGAGGAGCGTGTCCATCCAGCTCATCACGGTGAACACCGCGCCGACGCCCCAGATCATCCCCGACGCGAGGTTGATCAGCGCCCCGATGCCCTCGTGGTAGTCCTTCACGTTGCTGTCGCTGAACTTCAGCGCCTGGAACGTGGCCTTGAGCGCCGGATAGTCATCAGGCTTGGGCTTCACCACGTCGAGCAGGCTTTCCGCCTTCGGCTCCGGCAGCTTTCCGGTGGTCTCCTGGGTATGCAGTGGCAGCAGCACAGGACCCGACGAGCCGAGGCGGTCGACCTCGAGCAACAGGTCACCCGCGATGTATGGATACAGGGGTCGAAACTGCGCGGTGCGACGGGCCTTCATGGTGAGCTCCTCCACGTGAGCCGGCCCCTGTCGCGGTGTCCGCCCGGCGTGGCCGCATCCTGACGCACCCTCTAATGCCGCGGCAAGAGGTTCACGCGAACTGCAATGTCTCGTGTGCGGCGCTTCACACGGCGCCGGTGGGCGGCGCACACGCCCGCGCGTGCCGCTAACGCCGCGCCGGGAGGAAGACCTCCAGCGGGATGCCGTCCGGGTCGGCGAAGGTGATGCTCTGGGCGTAGCCGATGTCCTGGATGCCGCTGTTGACGATGCCCAGTTCGCCCAGGCAGTTCTCCCACTCCTCCAGCGCCGCCCGGTCTGCCACGGCGAAAGAGACGTGGTCCAATCCGGCGCGCCGGACGTCGAAGGCGCCTTCGGTGGGCTCCCGGTGCTGCGTGAAGGCGAGAACGAGCTTCGAGGTGGGCTCGAAGATGGCGCAGGCGAGCAAGTTCTCCGCCTCGTTGGGCTCGCGGAAGACCTCGCGCGCGCTCAGCAGCCGGCAGTACCACTCCGAGCTGGCGTCGAGGTCGCGCACGCTCAGTTCGACGTGGGCTACTCCGGTGATGGCGGGCATGTGGGACCCTCCGTGAGATGTGCGATGAGCCTACGCGCGGGTCGGGTGGCTGCGGAGTGCCACTTCAGAGTAGTTCGTGAGGACCGGTCGCTCACGCTCCCTGCTCTGATGGCACGCGGCAAGACTGGCCCAGTGCATCGCGCAGCTGCACATCACAGCACGGGGTGAGGAGATCACCGAAGGCCCCGGCTGGTCAGGGCCGGGGCCTTCATTGTGGCGGCGGGTCGAGGGGTACCCACCACGTCTTCGAGAGACTACTCGCGCTTGAGTCGTCCTTCTGTGAGGAAGCTCTCAATGCGCGTGCCAATTCTCGACTTTAGCTCCGCTGCCTGGGTCTCATCGATGCGCCCATTCGCCAGCGCCTGGTCGATGCGCGCGTTTGCGTCCGCGAGCACCGCTGCCGTCACCGTGTCCAGCCCCACGCCCTGCTCGGCGGCGACGTCCGCGACCGTCTCCCCGGCTCGGAGGCGCTCTGCCAGGTCTCGTGGTTCCATGCCGAGCGCCTCGGCGGCAGAACCGATGAGGCCCCTCACCACGCGATGGCCGGGCCACCGGTGAGGTCGGTCGCCGTCGGGCACCCGGTTCATGAGCGTGGGGAGGTGCTGCTCCGCGGCCGCGTAGATGCGGTTCGCCTGCTCCTGGGTGAGCGTGTTCGCCGCCACCAGCTCGTCCAGCTTCGCGTCGACGTCTGCGAGCACGGCCGCTTCGACCTCGGCCGCGTCGACGCCGTTCTCCTCCAGGATCTCCGAGATTGACTTGCCGGCGGCGAAGCCCTCCCTGAAGGTGGCTCGGTCCAGCCCTGAGTGCTCGAAGATGCTCGCGAGCATGCCGTGGAGCACCCGGTGCGCCAGCACGGGGTGCCGGCTCCCCTCGTCGGTCGCGGGCGGCCGCGAGTCGCCGCCGTCCTGTGCCATCGCCACGCCGGCGCCCAGCGCACCAACGGCCAGCACCGCCGTGAGGCTGACTGTGAGCAGGCGTGTCCTGCCGGTGAATCTCATATGTGTTGGTCTCCTTCTGATGTGTGGGCCAAGCCTGGCCTGACACGGGAAGAATGGCGCCGACGCCTGACAGGGTGACGGGCCCGCCACGCCGTCTTTACGCGTGCTTCTCCACCCAGCGCCCTCGGAACAGCAGGAGGTCGCCTGCTTCGACCGACACCGTCGCCGGTGGGCGCGCCACCTCGTTGTGGACTCCGTATGGGCTGAATACGAGTTCGTGGTCCGCCAGGTCCCAGCGCAGACCCGTCGTCCTCACGCCCGTGCACAGCCCGATCGCCACGAGCGAAACGACCGTCCCCACGGGGGCGTCGATGCGCACCGTATCCTCCACCAGCGTGACTTCGAACAGGTCGTCCACGACGCGCAGCCTCGCCCGGCCCCGGTAGAGCGGCAGCACCGACAGGTTCGCCAGCGCGTGGTCAGCACGGCCTCCTCCCGCGGCGACGATGTCGATTGCGGTGGCCCCGCGGTCGAGAGCGAGCTCGATCGCCTTCTGGAGGTCGGTCGAATCGGGCGACGGCGCGTGGTGGAATGCGGCCTCCCCAAGCGTGCGGCGCGACTCAGCGCTCACCGAATCGAGGTCCCCCACAACGGCGTCTGGCCGCACACCTGCCGAGAGCGCCTTGTCCGCGCCACCGTCGGCGGCGAACACCACGTCGGCGGCCTTCGCCAGCTCCTGGATCAGCGCCAGCGAAGGCATCTCACCGTCCGCGAACAACAGCACGCGCATCTCGCACGTAGCGTAGAGACTGGCGTCGTTGTGAGGGAGCGCACGCCCCGCAAGAGTCTCTTCACAGAAGGGATGGGTAACCCCCAATAGGATTCCAAGAAACGGGAGCTACTATCCCAGTGGGAACACGTCTCCTGCGTTGTGTCCGCTCCACTCGCAGTCCGAGCGTTCCCGTTCGGCCGCGGCGCCCCAGACGCCGCGGCCTCTTCTTGCCTGGCCCTCAGTCCTGAGAAAGTTCGAGTAAGGTCCGCGTCAGTGTTGTATATTCCGACACACCGGGGAGGTGCAGGGGCACATGGCGATCGTCCAGACAGACCTGGCGGGACTGAAGCTGCACGGGCGTGGCAAGGTCCGCGACATCTACGACTTGGGCGACCACTATCTGATCGTGGCGACTGACCGTCTGTCCGCCTTCGACGTGGTCCTGCCCACGCCGGTCCCGAACAAGGGCAATGCGCTGACGCAGTTGTCGGAGTTCTGGTTCGGCCACCTGAAGGACGTGGTGCCCAGTCACCTGGTTTCGACCCGGCTGGCAGACTTCCCGCCCGAGGTCCAGCGCCATCGCGAGCAGGTGCAGGCCCGCTCGATGCTCGTGCGCAAGGCGACGGTGTTTCCGGTGGAGTGCGTGGTCCGCGGCTACCTCGCCGGCTCCGGCCTCAAGGACTACCAGGCGTCCGGCGCCGTCTGCGGCATCGCCCTGCCGTCCGGACTGCGGGAGTCAGACCGGCTGCCCGAGCCGATCTTCACCCCGGCGACGAAGGCGGAGGTCGGTCTGCACGACGAGAACATCTCGGAGGCGGAGGCCGGCCGCCGGATCGGAGCCGACACGATCCAGCGCCTGAAGGCGATCTCGCTCGAGCTCTACCGGCGCGCCGCCGCCTACGCCGCCGGGCGCGGCATCATCGTGGCCGACACGAAGTTCGAGTTCGGGCTCGTCGACGGCCGCATCACCCTCGTGGACGAGGCGCTCACCCCCGACTCCTCGCGGTTCTGGCCGGCCGACCAATACAGCCCGGGCAAGCCACAGCCCTCCTACGACAAGCAGTTCGTGCGCGACTATCTCGAGCAGATCGGCTTCACCAAGCGACCGCCCGGCCCGCCGCTGCCGGACGACGTGGTCCGCGCCACCAGTGTCAAGTACGTCGAGGCGCTCACCCAGATCACGGGGCTCCCGCTGCGTGATGTCTGAGCGGGGGCCGATCCGGCCTCCCGACCCCCGGCATCCGGCCCAGCCGCGGTGTCTCCCGAGCCCGGCGACCCGGCGCGCTACCAGTACAACTCCTCGAACGTGACCACTCGGTCCCGTAAGCTTGATCCATGCCCCCTCGCGCGATCTTCTTCGACATGGACGACACCCTCCTCGACGGCGTGGCCGCCATGACTGTCTCCTGGGAGACCGTCTGCCGCGACTACGCGCCCCGGCTCGGCTGCGACGCCGAGGCTCTCCGCCTCGCTATCCGCAAGCACGCCACCGAGTTCTGGAAGGACGAGTCAGCCGTGGGCCACTGGCGCATCAACCTCGACGAAGCGCGAGCGATGGTGGTGACCAATGCCCTCACCGCCGAGGGATGGGACTGTGCCTTCGCGCGGGAGGTCGCGCTTGAGTACGCGAGACGCCATACCGAGCAGCTCCAGCCCTTCGAGGACGCGCACGAAACGCTACACGCCCTTCGCGCCGCCGGTTATAAGCTCGCCATGATCACGAACGGCCACGGCGTTCCCCAACGCGCCAAGATCGACCGCCACGACTTCGCCCGCCACATGGACGCGATCGTCATCGAGGGTGAGTTCGGCAAGGGCAAGCCCGAGCGCGAGGTCTTCGAGCACGCGCTCGCCGCCACCGGCGCACGTCCCGAGGAAGCCTGGCACATCGGCGACAACCTCTACGCGGACGTCGCTGGCGCCCAGTCCGCCGGCATCCACGCCGTCTGGATCCACCGTGAGCGCCTTGAGCTCGGCTACAACGGTTCCACCGTCCAGCCCGATCGCATCATCGGCCACCTCCGCGAGCTCCAGGAGATCCTGCTGTAGTCCGCGCCCCGACCGGAAGGGAGGGGTTGGAGCCACCAGTGGGACTCTGGCGCCGAAGCGACACATGGCCCGCTAACGACGAGGAGGCCCGCGTGAGCGGGCCTCTGTGGTTACTCGGGGAATTTCGGGCGGGTCACCAACCGCTTGCTCACGCGCGCGGCACTGATGCGGTCGTCAGTTCAGGCGCTCGAACACCGTTGCGATACCCTGGCCGCCGCCAATGCACAGGCTGACCACGCCGAACCGCCCGTTCGTGCGCTCCAGCTCGTGCATCAGCTTCACCGTGAGTATCGCGCCCGTTGCGCCCACCGGGTGACCGAGTGCAATCGCGCCCCCATTCGGGTTCGTCTTGTCCGGGTCCAGCGAGAGCTCGCTCGCGCAGGTGCACGACACGCTCGCGAACGCCTCGTTCAGCTCGATGCAGTCGATCTGGTCGAGTGTCATCTCCGCGCGCTCCAGCGCCTTGCGGATCGCAGGCACGGGGCCGTAGCCCATGAAGTTGGGGTCCACTCCCGCCTCCGCTCGTGCGACGATGCGCAGCTTCGGCGTTATGCCCAGCTCCTTCGCCTTTGTGGCGCTCATCACCACCACCGCGGCAGCGCCATCATTGATGCCGCTGGCGTTGCCGGCGGTCACGCTGCCACCTTCCTGGAAGGCGGGCCTCAGCTTGGCGAGCGCCTCCGCCGTCGTCGCTCGCGGGTACTCATCGATGTCGAAGACCTTCTCCTCGCGCCCGACCTTGATGGTCAGCGGCACGATCTGGTCCTTGAAGTAGCCCTGGTCGATGGCGTTGATTGCGCGCCGCTGGCTCTCTGCCGAGAACTCGTCCTGGGCCGACCGCGTGACCTCGTAGCGCTCCGCCAGGTTTTCCGCGGTGATGCCCATGTGGCTGCCGGAGAACGGGTCGGAGAGCAGGTGGATGATGCCGTCTTCGATCTGGTCGTGCCCCAGCCGGTACCCACTGCGCGCCTTGCGCAGGTAGAACGGCATGCGCGTCATGTTCTCGGCGCCGCCCGCCACGATGACATCGCCGTCGCCGCTCTGAATGTAGCGCGCGGCCGTGTTGATCGCCTCGAGGCCGGAGCCGCAGATGCGGTTCACGTTCATCGCCGGGACGTTGTGTCCCAGGCCTGCCTTCACGCTCGAATGGCGCGACAGGTACGCGTCTTCGGCCACCTGGCCCACGATCCCCATCATCACGCCGTCGACCACGTCCGCGGAGATACCCGCGCGCGAGGCCGCTTCTTTGAGCACGGTTGCACCCAGGTCAGAGGCGGGCACGTCCGCGAGCGAGCCCTGGAACTTGCCGATGGCGGTACGAACGCCCGAGGCGATGACAACGTCTTCCACGGATCAGTCCTTGGTGCTGAATGCTGAGTGCTGAGCAGCGGTGGACGCTAAGCCCCAGGTGCACGTCGTCCCCTGATTGTATGGCCCGCGAGAACGCGCTGCTACCCAATGCGGGATCAGTGCCGCGCGCGCCAGCCAGCGGTTCGCGCCCCACCCCCGGATCGTCCGACTCCCCGCCCAGGCCCCGGCGCCCTTGGCGTCTTGGCGGTTAGCCCGCCGCCGCCTCTCGCCGCTCCCGCAGCTTCCGCCGCGCGAAGCTCTGCACGTGGTCCAGCATCCCCATCATTCCCTGGCCCTTCCCCATCGAGATGTCCTTCCCGTACAGGTCGAAGATCACCTCCGGCGAGACCGCCGCGACGTCCTCGATCGGCTGGTTGGAGAGCGTCTCGTCCATGATCACCGCCCACGCCTTCGCCGAGAGGCCCTGCGGATTCTCCACCGCGAAGTGGTACTTCAGCGTCCCGTCCGGGTTCTCTTTCGCCCAGACATACGCCTCCGACTCGCAGCGCGTTACGTGGTTCTCCTCCGGGAACGGCCGCGTCGCGACCTCCTCCGGCACGCCCTGGAACCGGTCCGCGAACTCGATCAACAGCTCCGCCCGCTCGCTTCGGTCCACGAAGGCGAAGTCGTCGACCACATCCTTCAACGCCTGGGGCAGATCACTCACCCACCCATCGTACCAGCGCCCAGTCCCAGCGCGAGTGTCAACGAGCATGCGATCGTAATTCCACAGACACGGTTGGGAGCCGCCCAGGATCCTTGCGCTGGGTCCGTCCTTTCCCGTTCCACCCCACCCTGCTATCGTTGCCAACAACAACAGAACAGGCCGAAGACCGCAGGTCCCCATGCGCTCCTTCCGTTACACGGAAGGAGGGATAAGTCCTTCGAAGAGGGACGCCTGCCGAGGCAGCACGCGAGCCGCCGTCCTTCCGTCGAAGGATCGCGACCCCTCTCGTCCCTGCCTCGGCCGGCAGGGATTTTTCGTTTCCCGGTCCGTTCACCGCCCATGGGCCGTGGCGGGGATTCAGTCCCCAGTCCTCAGCCCTCGATACTTCAGCCGGAGGCGCATATGCCGACCCCGCGAAAGGTCGAGATGCTGGCCGAGATCAAGGACCGCATGGAGCGGGCCTCGATCGCGATTGGCGCCGACTTCCGTGGCCTCACCGTCGCCCAGATCACTGAGCTTCGCCGCGCCCTGCGCCCCGCGAACGTCGAAGTGAACGTCGTCAAGAACACGCTCGCGCTGCGGGCAGCCGAAGCAGCCGGCCGGCCGGAGATGGCCCAGCTCCTCACCGGGCCAACCGCCCTCGCCATCGGCTTCGGCGACCCCATCGCTCCCGTGAAGGCGCTCACCGAGCATCTTCGTGCCAAGCGGCTCACGCTGCCCCTCCACGGTGGCTGGCTCGAAGGCAAGATCCTCACCGCCGCCGAGGTCGAGAGCCTCGCCACCATGCCGTCCAGGGAGCAGCTCATCGCCGATGTCGTCGGCAAGCTCCAGAGCCCGCTCTACAACTTCGCCGGCCTCCTGCAGGCGAGCATGCGCAACTTCGCCGGCCTCGTCGAAGCGCGCGCCAACCAGCTCGAATCCCAGGCCGCTGCATAGCGCCCACCTCGATTCGGAGGCGCGACCGTAAAGGGAGCGCGCTCGACCCCACACCACCACATCCGGAGTACACACATGGCAACCAAAATCGAAGACGCACTCGACATCATCAAGGGCATGACCCTCCTCGAGCTTCGCGACCTGAACAAGGCCATCGAGGAGGAGTTCGGCATCACCGCTGCCGCCCCCATGATGATGGCCCCGGGCGCCGCCGCTGCGGGCGATGGCGCCGGCGCCGCTGTCGAAGAGGAGAAGACCGAGTTCACGGTCGTCCTCAAGAGCTTTGGCGACAACAAGATCAACGTCATCAAGGCCATCCGCGAGGTCGTCTCCGGCCTCGGCCTGAAGGAAGCCAAGGACCTCGTCGAAGCCGCCCCCACCAAGGTGAAGGAAGGCATCACCAAGGACGAGGCCGAGTCCATCAAGACCAAGCTCGGCGAAGCCGGCGCCGAAATCACCATCGAGTAGCACCGCGAGAGTAGGGGCTGGCAGCAGCCAGCCCTGCCCGCGACCGCAACCCGTGGAGCCCCTGCCGTCAGGCGGGGGTTCTCGGCGATCTAGTCTTACCCGCTCCGGTCCCACTTGAACGTGCGCCGCGCGACGAGCAGCGACCCCACGGTCCACAACACCAGCACCACGATCACCCACTCCGTCTGCCAGCTCCCGCCGTAGTCGTCCACCGCCACCCAGTCGGGGAGGAACACCTGGCGCAGGCCTTGCACCATCCACTTCAGCGGGAACAGCGATGCAACGATCTGCAGGAACCTGGGCACATCGCTGTACACGAAGAACACCCCGGAGATGAACTGCAGCACCAGGTACGGCGGCTGCACCACGGCCGCCGCCGCGTTCGCGTTGCGGATCACCCATGTGTACGCGATGCCCATCATCGAGCAGCTCGCCACGCCCAGCACGAACACTGCCGCGAACAGCCCCAGCAACTCCGGGTCGGTCGGCAGCGACATGTCGTAGAAGGCGATCCCGATGCTCAGGATGATGGTCGTCTGCAGGGCTGATGTGATGAGCGCCAGCATCACCTTGCCCGCGAAGTAGGCGGTCTTGGGCAGCGGCGTCCCGCCCAGGCGCTTCAGTGTCCCGTTGTGCTGCTCGTTCGCGATCGACGTGGCGAGGGCCGTGAACGACGTGCTCATGATCCCCGCCGCGATCATGCCGGCGGCGAAGTACTGCGGGAACGGCACCGGCTCCACGCCCGGTGGCCCCTCGATGTCCTCGTTGAACACGCTCGAGAAGATGACAACGAAGAGTACCGGCAGCAGGAACGAGAAGAAGACCGCGTCCGGCAGCCGGAAAAACTGGCGCAGTTCCACCACCGTCCGCGACCAGCACAGGCCGAGCAGCCCTGGACGCCCCCTGCCGGTGACCGTGGCCGTTTGGGGAATGCTCGTCATTCGACTTCCTCCCGCGGCGCCCCATCCTCCGCCGCTATCATCTCCAGGTAGACGTCTTCCAGCGATGGACGCCTCACCGCGAGGTTCGGGAGCTCCCCGACTCCGAGGCTCCGCGCCCACGCCGCCAGCGCTGACACCGCCGCCGTTGGTGCGGACGTGCGGATGGTTACGACACCAGCTTTCTCCGAGACCGCTCCCACTTCGGGCAGCGGCGACTCTGCGAGCGCACCTTCGGGCCGGAAGGAGATGATCGCCTCACCGCTCGTCCGTCCGCCAATCTCTGCTGGCGTGCCCAGCGCCGCCAGGCGCCCACCGATGATGACCCCCACGCGGTGCGCGAGCTGCTCCGCCTCGTCGAGGTAGTGCGTCGTCAGAAGGACGGTCTTGCCCAGGGCCGTGAAGCCCCGCACCACATCCCACGCCTGCCTGCGCGCCGCTGGGTCGAACCCGGTTGTTGGCTCGTCCAGGAAGATCAGCTCCGGGTCGCCGATGATGCCGAGCGCCAGGTCCACGCGCCGCTTCTGCCCGCCCGAGAGACGGCTGCAGCGCTCCTCCCGTTTCTCCGCGAGCCCCACCAGCTCGATCACCTCGCCAACCGGTCGCGGCGCCGGGTAGAAGCCCGCGAAGTGGTCCACCAGCTCCCCGACCGTCAATGCCTCGAAGATCGCGGTGCCCTGGAGGACGATGCCGATTCTCGCCCGCCAGTCCGCACCGGCGCCGCGTGGGTCCACGCCCAGCACGCTCACCTCGCCCCCCGACCGGTCGCGATACCCCTCGAGGATCTCCACGAGCGTGGTCTTGCCCGCGCCGTTCGGTCCCAGCAGCGCGAACACCTCACCCGGCGCGATCTCCAGGTCAATGCCTGCGAGCGCTTCCAACTCCCCATAGCGCTTCCGGACACTCTTGACGACAATCGCGCCCACCAGGGCCTCCTTGGATAGTGACAATATCGGATAGTGAGACTATCCTTTGGGCATGTCAACCCCTCCGGCCGCAGAGATGCGCATCGCCGAACTCTCCCGGCGTTCGGGCGTCTCCATCCCGACCATCAAGTTTTACATTCGGGAGGGCCTGCTGCCCGGCGGTGAGCGCACCGGTCCCAACCAGGCGCGGTACTCCCAGGGCCACCTCGACCGGCTCGCCCTCATCCGTGCCCTTCGCGACCTCGCCGGTCTCTCCGTCTCCGCGATCGCACGCATCTGCGCGGAGATCGACCGGCCGGGCGCCGCGGTGCTGGAGCAGATGGCGGTCGTCGCCGATGCGCTAAGCGGGGGTGACGCCGCGCCCGCCGAGTCTCCCGCACTCGAAGCGGCCCTTGAGGACGTGCGCTCCTATCTCGAGGAGCTCGGATGGAAGGTACGTCCGGAGGCGCCGGCGCTTCTCCGGCTCGCGAGCGCGCTGGTCACGCTCCGTGCGCTCTACTACCCCGAGATGCCGGCAGGGGCGTTCGCGCCATACGCCAAGGCAGCGTTGGAGATCGTGACCGTTGAACTTGGTGAGCGCGGTGCGCTCATGCTTCACGAGCCGGCGCTCGGCCTCGAGGGCGTGGTGAAGGGCACCATCCTCTGGGAGCCAGTGCTACTGGGGCTTCGCCGGCTCGCTCACGAGCACGTCCTCGGAAGGCGCTAGTCCACCAGAGCCTCGATCACCGCGTCGACAATTGCGTCCGCCTTCGCGCGCATCTCGTCGTCCGTGGCGTCCTGGATGGGGTGTGGCACGAAGATGCGTCGCACCTCCGGCAGTCCAAGCGCTGCCGCCTGCACCTCCGCCGCATCGACGAATTCCGTCGAGGCGATGAAGACCGCCGGCCTGCCCTGGATTTCGAACCACGTCGTGTCGTGCACACTGCACGTTGTGCAGGACCCTCAGTCAGCGAGCGCTTCGATGACGAAGCCGCACTCCTCTGCGATCTTCTTGCGCAAGTCCATCGGCGCCGGTTTCGTGAACGTCGGCTTGCTGTAGCGGACGAACTCCACGCCGGGCAGTCGGTCGCGCAGCCGCGCTTCCAGTTGGTCGATGAGCACGTTCCCCCGGGGCTTCGAGATGTCGAGCAGGCCGACCGTGCCTCGGATCGCCTCGGGACGCGCAGTGAGGCTCCGGCGGACCGGAACCCGTTCATCAGTGGGGTCGAGGATGGTCACCATGTGAGCCTCCTTGCCCGGGAGTATACCTCACGGGATTCCGTCGCAGTTCTGGCATGGGCACGCCAGCCGTGGTGATTTGCCCCCTTGGCCAACATTGCGACCCTGCCCTTGTGTCGGGTGTGCGGTACTGGGTGGTCGTCGTACTCGTGCTCGTCGGGGTGGGTGCCCTGGGAGCGGTCGCCGCCCGCGAGCTCGGCTGGCCACCGGTACTCGTCGGCGCCGCCACCGCGCTCGCCGCCGGCGCCGGGATCATCGCCGGCATCGTCCCGCCCGGCCGCCTTCGCTTTCGGCCTGCTCCGTTCGAGCGGCGGGAGACCGAGCCCCTCTGGCCATACATTTCCGGTCCGGAACGGGCGCAGTTCACCCGCTACGCCATGGAGGCTGCCGTCGCCGACGAGCGCCGGGGCGCCACCTGGGTGGGCCTCACCATGGCCGCGCTCATCGTTGGCCTCGGCATGGGCGCCGCCGGCACCGTCCTCTTCGCCGCCGCCCGCAGCGAGGACCTCCTCTCCGCGCAGATCGACCGGCTCGCCGGCTTTGCAGATCCGACCGGCGAGCCAGTCGTCGGCATCGGCCCTGAAACGCCTACCCCCGACACGCCGCCTTCAACGCCGACACCTGAGCCGGCCACCCCCAGGTCGACCGCCACCGAAGTACCCACGCGAACCCCGACCCCCGAACGCTCGACGACGCCGGGCCGCTCGCAGAGGCGGCCCGACCCGACTTCGACTGCCACTCCGACTGCCACGCCTCGCCCATCGCAGGAGCAGCCCACAGTATCGATGAGTGGCCGCTGGCGCGTCACCGACACAGTCCACTTCGGCATGTCCACCGGCCAGTCCTTCACCGTCGACATCAGCCTCAGCCAGCAGGGTCAGCGTGTGACCGGCACCGGCAGCGACGGGTTTCGCTTTGAAGGTCACATCGACGGCAACGTCCTGACTCTCGCCTTCACCAGCCCCGGCGGCGTCGGCATCTTCATCTGGGGGCTCCTGCCGGACGGCTCGTTTACCGGCGACTGGCGCGATTACACCGCCCAGAACGGCGGCCCCAGTACCATGTCCCGGGTCCACTGATTCGCGCCGATCGATGCCGCGCGGGATCGGTGCCGTGCGCGTTAAGCAGCGCAACAACATACCTGACGCACCGAAGATTCGGTCCGAGGCTGGAGCCTGAAGGCCGATGCCAGCTATAGAAGGTCTTGACAATGTAAGCAAAACGCTTTACATCAGAACGCTTGTTCGCTATAACACATTATCAGTTGTTGACAAGGTGTTGACAACGTCTCAGAGTCCCGCTCGGAGGAGAACCATGCCCCAAGTCGAAACCCCCACATTCCTAGAGGTGCCTAAGGGCGTCTGGGTTCGGTGCGAATCCCATCAGCCGCTCCCCAACGCTGAGGTAGCCTGCTCAGTGTTGCGTATCTCCGGGGATCAGCGGGTAATCATCGCGCCTGCGCGGTTTTTCGACGAGGCCAAGCGGTCCCTGCAAGCGTCCATCGTTGCTCATGTGGCACGCGGCCGACTCGTAGATTTTCCCTCAGGGGATCGCTTGGCAGTACCTGAGAGCGTGGTCATTGAGAGGAATGGCAGTTCTATCTGACCACGAGATCTGGTCCCTCATAGGTTCTGGCAGACTCAAGATCGACCCGAGGCCCGAAGATGACTACGTCCAAACGTCAGCCGTCGATCTGACGCTCGCTGCCACGTTCACGCGTTTTCGCGGGCCACTCCCCGGAGTGCGAACAGTCATCGATACGCGCGACACTGGGCAGGTCATGGGCGCCCTGGCAGAACTTGGCGCCTCGGAGACGGTCACGGCAGGCAGTGCTTTCGATCTTAAGCCTGGCGACTTCGCGTTGGCATGGACGCGTGAGACGGTCACGCTGCCCAATTTCCTCTGCGCACGAGTGGAAGGCCGCAGCACACTAGCCCGGCTTGGGCTCTCGATTCATCAGACTGCGCCGACAGTCCATGCAACGTTCACGGGCGTGCTTCAACTGGAGCTGCGCAACGCCGGCCCCTATGAACTTCAGCTCTATCCCGGAACCAAGATCTGCCAGCTCATTATCGAAACGCTTTCCTCCCCCTCAGTCTCGAGTTACGGAGGAATCCACCAGGGTCAGTGACGTTTCCTCTTCGCTGCCCTACGGCCCACCCGCGTAGTGCAGGCTCCCGATGCCCGCGGTCGCCGCCTCACGGCGTGAGGGCACCATGTCCAGCCGGTCCATCTGCATCTGCACATCGATGGGGTATTTCCCCGTAAAGCAAGCGTTGCAGAGCTCGTCCTCGCCCAGGCCAATCGCCGCCTGCATCCCCTCGAGGCTCAGGTAAGCGAGGGAGTCGGCGTTGATGTGCTGCTCGATCTCCTTGACTGACTTGTTCGCCGCCAGCAGCTCCCACTTCGAAGCCATGTCGACGCCGAAGAAGCAGGGGGAGACGATCGGCGGGGAGTTGATGCGCATGTGTACCTCGGCGGCTCCCGCTCGCCGGATGAGGTTGACCACGTGCGGCGTAGTCGTCCCTCGCACGATGCTGTCGTCCACCACGATCACGCGCTTGCCCTTGAGCACGTCGCTGAGCGCGTTGAACTTCAGGCTGACGCCAGCCTCGCGGATGCGCTGGTTCGGCTGGATGAATGTGCGGCCCACGTAGCGGTTCTTCACCAGCCCCTCTCGGAACGGGATGCCCGCCTCCGCGGCGTAGCCGATGGCCGCGGGGATGGCCGAGTCGGGCACGCCGATCACGAGGTCCGCCTCCACGGGGTGCTCCCGCGCGAGCTGTGCCCCCATCGCTTCCCGCACCGGGTAGAGCAGCCGTCCGCCCAGCCTGCTATCGAGCCGGGCGAAGTACACGTACTCGAACGTGCACGCCGCGCGCCGGGCGAGGGGCTCGACCGGGAAGAAGCTCCGGATCCCGCTCGCGTCGATTTGCACGACCTCGCCGGGGCGCACCTCACGCTCGAAGGTCACGCCAAGGTGCTCGAGCGCGCACGACTCCGAAGCGACCACCCAGCCGTGATCGTTCAGCTTGCCGATGCAGAGCGGCCTCACGCCCATCGGGTCCCGTACTGCGAAGAGCGTGTCCTTCGTCATGATGGCGAGGCTGTAGGCGCCTTCGGAGCGGCGCATCATGTAGTGGAAGCGCTCTTCCCACGTGCCCGCCGGCGCGATTGCCAGCAGGTGGGCCATCAGCTCCGAGTCCGCGGTCCCCTCCAGCTCGATGCCCTGGGCGAGAAGGTCGTCGCGCAACACGTCCGCGTTGGTGAGGTTGCCATTGTGCGCGAGGGCGATCGGTGCGTCCGTCTCCGGGTCCCGCACGACGATTGGCTGGGCGTTGCATTCGAGCGAACCGCCGGCCGTGCTGTAGCGCGTGTGCCCGATCGCCATGTGGCCGCGCAGGAACGCCAGGTCCTCTTCATCGAAGACCTGCGAGACCAATCCCATGCCAGTTCGAAGCGAAAAATCGTTGCTGCCGTTGCTTGTCGCGATGCCCGCGCTTTCCTGCCCGCGGTGTTGCAGCGCGTACAGACCGTAGAACGTGAGCCTGGCGACATCTTCTCCCGGAGCGTATACCCCGAAGACGCCGCATGCTTCGCGTGGATTGTCTGTATCTGGAATCACAACGTCGGCGGCCTCCCCGAGCGGATTCGTTAACGACACACCCAGCATATCCCGCGCTTCGTCCCCCACGCAAAGAAAACAGGCCCCATATCCACATAACCAATGTGAATTCTGAGCGGGCACGATTCCCCAATCCCAGCGCGAGTGTCAACGAGCGTGCGATGGCCCGGCGTGCCGCGCCGTTCCGGGAACCCAGGAGAATCCTTTACAACGGAAATAGGAAGCACATGGGAAGTCGAAGCCACAGGCCACTTACCGCCCCGCCGCCACACCGGGCGACCCCTCCGCCGTCGCCGGCCCCTCCACCGGCGCGCCATGCCGCCCCGAGCGCACCTCGCCACCCCGGATCTTCGCCAGCGTGGGTCCCGCGACCACCAGCGCCGCCGTGCTCGCCAGCAGCACCAGCGTGCCCATCACGAACAGGCCCGGCCGCACCCCCATCGTCGAGACCAGCACCCCTGCCATGATCGCGCCCAGCGGGATGAGCCCGCGGTCCAGGCTCAGCAGCGACATCACCCGGCCGTGCATCTCCGGGTCGCTATTCGTGAGCAGGATCGTGTTCGTGAACGCCATGTAGGTCACGGTCATGCTTCCGGCCACGGCCAGCAGGATCGCCGTCATCCAGACTGTCTCTTGCAGCGAAATCCCCACCAGCGCCGCACCGAAGACGAGCATGTTGATGATGAGCTGCAGCCCCGGCCGCGCCACGCTCGACTTCGCCGCCACCACCAGCGACCCAATGAACGCGCCCACCCCCGTGGCTCCCGCGAGGAACCCCACGCCGGAGTCGCCCAGGTCCAGCGTCTCCTTCGCGAGCAGCGGCACAAACACCTGCTGATACGGGAACCCGAGGACGAACAGGATGACCGCCAGCCCCGTGACCCACACCAGCACCCGGTTCTGCCCAACGTAGACGAACCCTTCACGGACGTCCGCGATGAGCCCTGTCGGCTTGCGCACCTTCCCCTTCTCGTCCGGCAGGTGCATCAGCGACGTGGAGAGGATCACGAGCGTGTAGATCGCAGCCGTGATCAGGTACACACCGCCCGTGTCGAACGGGATCAGCAGCAACCCGGCGATGGCGCCGCCGCCGATGCGCATGAAGCTCAGCGCCGTGGCGTTCAGCGCGATCGCGTTGAGCATGTCCTCCTTCGGCACGGTCAGCGGGATGAGCGACTGCCGCACCGGCTGGTTGAATGCCATCGCCGTCCCTGCCACGAATGCCGTGACGAACACGTGCCAGACCTCGATGAACCCTGCCGTAACCGCCACGCCCAGGAACAGGTGGGTGCAGAGCGTCACCGACTGCGTGGTCATGAGGATGCGCTTGCGGTCGTAGCGGTCCGCCATCGCACCGCCGATGAGCCCGAACAGCAGGATCGGCACGAGCCGCGTCGCGATCACCAGCGACAACATGAGGGGTGAATCGGTCAGGTTCAGGATGAGCACCGCCCGCGCCACCTGGTCCATCCACAGGGTGGCGGAGTGCCCCGTCTGCCCCAGCCACAGGAGCCGGTAATTCCGGTGCCTCAGCGCCCGGAACGTGTCACCCTGGAAGACCTGCGGCACAAATCGCACGCCCTCCAGTATCCCTCACGCGAACGTTAACGTCAGGCGGTTCCCGCCCGCGACTAATCGAGTGCTGGTTCGAGGCGGCTCCCTCCCCACGGGCGCGTGGAGAGCGGCTGGGGGGGAGGAGCTACCCGAAGTCCACCATGTGGCGGGTGGGCTCGAAGCCCTTCATCAAGATCAGGCGACGGGGCACGATGGAGTACAGGTAGCCGTGTTCCGTGAAGAACGCCGCCATCCGATTCTTCTCGCGCAACTCCTCGATCAACGCCTGGTAGCGGGCATCGTGCGCCTCGACCCGCTCCACATGTCCTTCGATCACGATCCGGTCGAACTCCGTCCAGTCGTTTCGCACGACCTCGCGGTTGTCGATCAGGAACGAGACCTCGGGCGTCGCCGCCATGTTGCGCGCGTGCTGCGGCGCCGGGTTGCTCCCGAACAGCACCTGGCCGTCTGCGCGCAGGTGAAACAGCACGAACGTGACGTAGGGCGTGCCATCTTCGGAGTGCATCGTCGCCAGCGTCCCGCCCAGCTGCGTCTGCGCGATGCGGCACGCCTCCGCCAGAATCTGGTCGTCCGAAAGCGGTTCAGGCACGCCCTGAGTCTACGCAACCAACGCTCCCCCCGCGAGTCAGGAGAGGAGTCGCGGCCCTCCGTGGCCGCTGCGCCGACGAACTATCGTCGGAGGCGGGTCACATCGCCGCCATCGTCGGGTTCCGTTGCTCGATGATGTCCTCCATCCGCAGCCGCACCGACTCCAGTACGTTCTCCTGTGCCGGGAAAATGTAGAACCGGTCATCACGGACCGCTTCGAAGACCTGCCGCGCCACCTCTTCGGGCTCATACCCCGAGTTGATAGCCGCCGTGAACATCTCCGAGAACTGCTGCAATTCCGGCCGCTGCGTGCTCAGGTCCGTCGGCGGCCCGAATTCCGCCGGCCGGTTACGCTCGGCATCCAGGATCGCCGTCCGGATCAGCCCCGGGCAGAGCACGGACGCAGACAGCTTGGCCCCCATCCCCTTGAGCTCCTTGTAGATGCCCTCCGTCAGGCAGACGACGCTGTGCTTCGAGAGTTGTACGGGTTCGCGCCCGTGAGCAGCCCCGCCATCGAGGCCGTGTTCACGATGTGCCCCTCCTCCCCGTTCTCGAGCATGCGTGGGACGAACGCGCGGATGCCGTAGAGGACGCCCATGAAGTTCACGCCCCACGTCCACTCCCAGTCGCCCAGCGGCGACTCCCACGGGCGCGAGCGAAGCGTCGCTGCCGTGGCGGCCACGCCCGCGTTGTTCACGAGGATGTGCACGTTCCCGTAGGTCGAGAACGCGGTGTCGGCCAGCCGCTCGATGTCCGCCTCTGTCATCACGTTCGTACGTACGGCCGTGACCTTGCCGCCGTGGGCGCGGACGGCTGCCTCCGCCATCGACAGCGCCTCCGCCTCGATGTCGGCGAGGACCACGCTCATGCCTTCCTCGGCGAACCTGTGCGCGAATGCCAGGCCCATCCCGCTCGCCGCCCCCGTGACGACGGCGACCCTATCCTTGAAATCCTTCAAACGCCTACCCCCGATTCAAATTGTGGAAGCCGGAGTGTACACGCGAACGAGAGAGGCCGATCGCTCCCCTCTCCCTTTGGGAGAGGGGCTGGGGGCGAGGGCGGATGCCACCACACGGACGCGGCAGGAACTCGCGATTTCGCCCCCCCCCCCCCGCGCTCGGCGCCGATAGTAGGGGTCGGCTGCGCCGGCCCGTCCCGCTACACTCACCGCCATGAACCGCTACCACCGCTGGTATTGCCGCTCCGACCGTTGGGCCAGGCGCCTGCAGGGGACCATTCTCCCGGGCGTCCTCAAAGGCGTGGAGCTCGGCGACAACCTCCTCGAAATCGGCCCCGGCCCCGGGGTCGCCACGGATTGGCTACGCAGCCGCGCGGCCCTCGTCACCGCGATCGAGATCGATTCCCGTCTCGCGCAAGGGCTCCGGGACCGCTTCCACGCCACGAACGTCACCGTGGTCGAGGGAGACGCCACCTCGATGCCCTTCCCGGACGCGAGCTTCAGCGGCGCCGTCGCGTTCACGATGCTCCACCACGTCCCCTACGCGGTGCAGGACCGCCTCTTCGCCGAGGCGGCACGCGTCCTCCGCCCGGGCGCTATGTTCGCGGGCATGGACAGCACCCCAAGCTTCAGCTGGAACCTCCACCACCTCTTCGACGACCGGAACCCGGTCGACCCAACGACGCTGGAGGACCGCCTCCGCGCCGCCGGCTTCGCCCAGGCCAGCGTGCGCACCGGCAACGGCGGCTTCACCTTCCGCGCCATGAAGGGTGAGTGAGAATGCCTGCTCCGTACGACCGCTACCAGCACCTCCTGGTCGACGTCGCCTCCGACGGCGTTGCCCTCGTCACGATCAACCGCCCGGACGTCTTCAACGCCACCAACAACGTGCTCCACCGCGAGCTCACCGAGATCTGGCGCGACCTCGACCGCGACCCCGCCGTGCGCATCATTGTCGTCACCGGCGCCGGCGAGCAGGCCTTCTCCGCCGGCGGCGACCTAGACGACATCCAGGCCCGGGCCGAGTTGTCGCCCGCCGAGCGGTTCGCCGCCCTTGAAGGCCTCCTCAAGGAAGCCCAGACGCTCGTCTACGAGATCATCAACTGCGACAAGGTCATCATCTCCGCCATCAATGGTGTCGCCGTCGGGGCAGGCCTCGCCGTCGCCCTCATGGCCGACATCTCCATCATCGCCGAGGACGCCCGCCTTACCGACGGCCACCTCCGGCTCGGCGTCGCCGCTGGCGACCACGCTGCCATGATCTGGCCACTGCTCTGCGGCATGGCGAAGGCGAAATATTACCTCCTCACCAGCGACTTCCTCGACGGCCGCGAAGCCGAGCGCATCGGCCTCGTGAGCAAGTGCGTCCCCCGCGAGCGCGTGAAGGACGAAGCCCTCGAGCTAGCCCGCCGCCTCGCTGCCGGGCCCCAGCCCGCCCTGCGATTCACCAAGCGCGCCCTCAACCAGTGGCTCCGCCTCGGCGGCCTCGCGTCCTTCGATTACTCCGCCGCCCTCGAGATCATGGGCTTCTTTTCTCCCGACCCCGCCGAAGGCGCCCGGGCCATCATCGACAAGCGCCCTCCGAATTTCGGCCAATCGTAAAGATCGCCTCGATTTCTTAGCGAATCCCCTACCACGCGCGCCAAAAACCACTGTCCGCGGCGAGGCACTCTTCCGATCTCAATAGTGAGGGCATTCGCGGCCGGTGCTGGAGGGCCCGAGTCGCGCGATGCCGTGGGGGAATCTGTCGATGACCGAGCCGCGCGCCGGGGCCAGCCGGGACGCACAGGGTTCGCATAGGCCGCGCACGGCACCCGGCCCAGCCGGGGCCGATGCCGTCGCGTCAGACGCGCCACTTGCGAGCGTCGCGCTGCCTACATCCCCGGGGTCCCAACCGGACACCTACCGCTCCCTGTTCGAGAACCTCTTCGATGGCGTCTTTCAGAGCACGCCCGAGGGTCGCATCCTCACCGCCAACCCCGCCCTCATAAAGATGCTCGGATACAACACCGAGGAAGAGCTCCGCTCCGTCAACATTCTCGACCTCTACGAAGATCCGGATGACCGCCGGGAGCTGCTCGCGCGAATCGCCGCTGAAGGTGAGATCCGGAACCAGGAGCTGGTCCTCCGCGCCAGGGATGGCGAGCGCGTGCTCGTGCTCGAAAACGCCCGCGCCGTCCGCGACGGCACCGGCGCCATCGCCTATTTCGAGGGCAGCCTCACCGATATCACTGGCTGGCGGCACGCCGAGAACCTCTTCCGGACGCTCGCCGAGAGCAGCCGCGTCGGCATCTTCATCGAGCAGGATGGCCGCTTCATCTTCGTCAACAAAACGTTCGCCAAACTCACCGACTGGACAGAGGAAGCGCTCCTGGCCATTGGCCCGTTGGACCTGCTCGGCGAGGAGCAGCGCGAGGCCGCCATCCAGAACGCAATGGACATGCTCGCGGGCACGAAGACCGAACCCTTCGAGCTGCGGATGACGCAGTCAAACGGCGACGTGCTCTGGACGCTCGCCACCATTTCGCTCATCTCACACCGGGGCCGCCCCGCCGTGCTCGGCAACTTCATCGACGTCACCGAGCGCAAGCAGGCGCAGGACCTCTTCCAGACCCTCGCCGACAACTCTCCCGTCGCGATCTTCATCGTCCAGGACAGCCGCTTCCAGTTCGTGAATCCCCAGGTCCTGCGTCTCACTGGCCGCACAGAGAGCGAGCTGCTCTGCATGGATCCGCTCGACGTTGTGGAACCGGATGACCGGGAGTTGGTGGAGGCGAGCGCGTCGGCGCAGCTCAATGGCAGCGAACGCACGCCGTACGAGCACCGCGTCGTCAACGCGGAGACGGGCGAAGTGCGATGGGTGATGGAGGCGTTCACCCCCATTGCCTATCGCGGCCGGCCCGCCATGCTCGGCAATTCCGTGGACATCACGGAGCGCAAGCACGCGGAGGAGCAACTCGCTCGCCAGGCGTTCTACGACTCGCTCACGAACCTCCCGAACCGCGCCCTTTTCATGCAACGCCTCGAGCACGCGCTCCACGCCTCCCAGCGTCGCCGCAAGCCCGTCGCCGTCATGTTCCTCGACCTCGATGACTTCAAGACGGTCAACGACACCTTCGGACATCCGACTGGCGACGCCCTGCTCGCGCTGCTAGGGCAACGCCTCCATGCCTGCGTCCGGCCCACCGACACCGTTGCCCGCATCGGCGGCGACGAGTTCACCGTCCTCCTCGATGCCACCGACTGGCGCGACGACGCCGTCGCCGTCGCGGAGCGCATCGTCTCCGAGCTCAAGCGTCCGTTCGAGGTGGACGGCCGGGAAGCCCACGTCTCCGCCAGCGTCGGCCTCGCCTTCAGCGACCCCGACCGCCACTCCGCCGCCGACCTCCTCCGTGAAGCCGACGTCGCCCTCTATCACGCCAAGTCCGCCGGCAAGGGCCGCTACGTCATCTTCGGCGAGCACGCCCAGGCAGCGTGATGGGCAATCGCGGGCGTCTAGTCGAACCGATTTTTCGCAATGGCTTCATGTTCATGTGCGTGTCTCTTTTCGCAACGGTAGTTCTCGGGCAGTTGTTAATCTTATGCGAGGCTCTTTTGCCAAGAGTCGTTCTGGGAACGTTGTTAGTCTTGGTATTGCCGCTCGCCCTGGCGATCGGCTATGCGATCTCCGGTCGCTGGATGGTCGCGTCTCTCCGGGATCTAGGAGAGCACGTCATCGTCACGACGGGCTGCATCAGGGGCTTTCCAAGCAACCTGGACGGCGACAAAGACTTCATCGAGCTGGAGCCCGGCGGCCAATTCTGGATACGGGCCTCCGACACCAGGGGCTGGGCAAGAGAAGGTATGTGCGTTCACGTCTGGCACTACCCACGCAGTCGGGTAGCTACAGCAGTCATAAATGCGGACGCCGGCCAGTGACGAAGACGGCCGGCCGGCCCATCGGAACAGGATTCCAACGCTCCCTCGCTGTCCCTTGCCGGCAACTGCCTATGACCAGGTTCGGAGTTCTGAGTTCGGGTCTCTAGTTGTTCCCGGAACCGCTAGATCCGTTCACGGGGGCGTTCTAATCGTAATGAGGGCTTTTTGCGGGGACGCCGGGTCCGTTCGCGCCTCGGCGATGCAGTCATCCTGACCCTTGCCATCTCCAGCGCAGCTCGAGCGGTGGCCGACACTATCCGGTGAGTCGCAGGCCGATGGACACGCCTTGGATGGGCCTGCCGTACCCTCTGAGTCGTGACCTCTGTCGGATCCCGCCCCGAGCTCACCACCGACACTCCCCCTCTCCCGCGAAGTCGGGAGAGGGGGCCGGGGGGTGGGGGGCGTGTCGGCCGCGCCTTCGCCCTCCTCGGAGGCGGCGCCATCGCCTCCATTGCCCTCCTCGCCGGGCTCTGGTGGCTCATGGTCGCCCTCTCGTGGCCCCACCAGGAGCCAGCCGGCAGCCCCGCGTGGGGCATCAACTTCGACTGCGACTACGCCGAGTACCTCCTCCTCGAGGAGCCCGGCGGCCCCCATCTCCCCGACGACCGCCCCGGCCGCGCCGAATGGTGCGCGGACACCCTCGGCACCCTGCTCTCAGGCCTCGACGCGCGCTATGTCCGTCTCTCGGTCCAGTGGTCCCAGGTCGAACCGCAAGACGGTGTCTTCGACTTCACGCTCCTCGACGCCCTGCTTGCCGAGGCCGAACGCCACGACGCGAAGGTACTGCTCACGGTCGGGATGAAGGGCCAGCGCCACCCCGAGTACTACATCCCCGGCTGGGTCCTCGCTCGCTCCCGCCCGCGAGATGGCGGCACGCCCTCCAACGACGCGTTCATCCACGATCGCGGCCTCCGCATGGTCGAGGCCGTCGTCCGCCACACGGCCGCATCACAAGCCATCGATTCCTGGGCAGCCGAGAATGAGCCCTTCGTCGTCTCCGGCCGCTCATCCGACTGGCGCCTCACCCCCGGGTGGGTGGCGGAGGTCCGCGACGCTATCCGCGCGAACGACCCGCACGACCGGCCGGTCGTTGCCGCCCACGCCCAGCACTTCATCCGCGACCAGCGCTGGAAGGATGCCCTCGAAGCCGGCGACGTCCTCGGCACGAGCATCTATCCCTTCCGCAACTACAGCGTCGTCGGCATCGACTTCGTGGTCCCCATCCTCGAGATCGGGCCCATCGCCCCCAACTACGCCCACCAGCGCCGCGAGGCCGAGGACGTGGGCAAGCAATTCTGGGTCACCGAGATGCAGGCCGAGCCCTGGATCGATGGCGACCCGCGCCTCGTAGGCCCCGACAACCCCTCGGAGAACCTCACCGAGGGCAGATTCCGAAGGAACGTCGAGTACGCCCGCAGGACCGGCGCGCAACGCGTCTACCTCTGGGGCGCTGAGTGGTGGCTCTTCCAGCGGGATCACTACAGCGACTCCAGGTGGTGGGACCTCGCCGCCGAAACTATCGCTACAACTCCGTAGCCGCCTCTCGCCATTCGATCGCAACGCCACTCGCCTGCCTCTCGTCCCTTTGCGAGCCATCCGCGCCTACTCTCCGGCCATGGCCCCTCGGAAGCGCGTCCGCATGACCGTCCTTCGGCAATTCGTCGTGGGCGTCTGCCTCACGCTGTTCAACCTTGCGGGGGCGCTTCTCACGCTCTCTGCGATTGGCGGACGCGGCGACTGGACCGTCTGGCAGTTCGTCGGCCTGTTCGGCCTGTTCGAGTGGGCCACCGGCATCGCCATCATCCTCGGCCCGAACGCCTGGCAGCTCCCCATCCAGCGTGCCCAACAGCCCGGCGGCAAGTTCATGCTGGAATGCCGCACCCTGCTCACCCCGCACTGGGCGCCGGGCGTGAAGACGGCCAGCGGCTTTGCCCTCATGTGCGCCGCCGCTGTCGTAGAGGGTGTCGGGCCGGCGACCCTGGGTGTGCCCGTGCTGGCGTTCTTCATCGTCGTCGCCTGTATGGCGCTATCCCTCATGCTCGCCCGCCTCGGTGTCGCCCGGCCCGACCTCGATGTGCTCGGCATCGTCATCAAGCGCCCGGGCCACACCGACCGCGAGCTCCCCGGTCTCTCCCTGGGAGCGCTCCTCGTCCAGTTCATCCTGAACATCCTCACGATCCCTGCCGTGAAGCTCTTTCCGCCCACGTTCCTCTATCAACCCGAGCTCGGACCGTCCCTCTTCGCGCTCGGGTGGTCCGGAGCGGTCGCCGCGGTGCTCGCCGGTCTCGCGCTGCTCTCCTGGCGCGGCAACCTCCGCTGGACCTCGGGCACGGCTCCGCGCCGGCGTCCGAAGCCCCGCCCGTCCCCATCCACCGCGAAGCCATCAGAGCCCGGAGCGTGAGCGACGGGTTGCGGCGTGGGGTCGGCGGCTTAACCGCCGATGCGCTGCTGGCGCCTTGCCTCTTCCCGCTCTTCGGTCGACCCCGGTTCCAGCTCCGCACGCGCAGCGCGGGACGCCCGTTCGACCTCGATGTCCTCATTGCGCTGCTTGCGCCAGTCGTCCAGGGAATCGTCTCGCCACCTGGGGGCCGCCTCCACCACATCCGCCTGCTTCTGGCGGCGCCAGGCCATCCATCCCCCGGCGATGCCTCCCACCGGCAGCAAGACCGCGAACAGGATCGTCACGATATCCATGTCACCAGCTTGGCCCCGCGGGCGGCTGACCTCAACCCTTTACAGGACCACAAGGTTGTCCCGGTGAATGACCTCTTCCCCGTATCCGTACCCGAGCGTCTCCACGATCCGGTCGCTCCGCATCCCGCGGATGCGCCCGATCTCTTCGCTCCCGTAGTTCGTCATCCCCGCAGCCACTCGCTGACCCGCGGGGTCCCGCACTTCCACGCTCTCGCCCCGGTCAAACGCGCCCTGCACTCCCGCCACGCCCGCGGGCAGCAGGCTTCGGCCCTGGGCTCGTAGCGCGGAGGCTGCCCCCGCATCCACCACGATGTGTCCGCTCGTGCTCACGCTCCCCAGGATCCACCGCTTCCGGCTCTCCAGGCGAGATGCCGCCGCCGGGAAAAATGTCCCGACCTCACCCCCCGCGGAGACCGCGTGGAGGATGTCGGCCGCGCGCCCGTTCGCGACCACCACGTCGACGCCCGCCTGTGTGGCAATGCGCGCCGCCTGCAGCTTGGTCGTCATCCCTCCCGAGCCGTCACCGTGCGAACCGCCCGCGCCGCGTTCCGTCTCCGCGTCGATGCGCTCCACGCGCTCGATCAGGCGGGCGTCCGGGTGCGTGTGCGGGTCTGCGTCATAGAGGCCGTCCACGTCCGTCAGCATGACCAGCAGGTCCGCGTCGATCAGGTTCGCGACGTAGGCCGAGAGGCTGTCGTTCTCGCCGATACGCGTCGCCAGCACCTGGTCCAGCGCGACGGCGTCGTTCTCGTTCACGATTGGCACCGTGCCCGCCTCGATCAGGTCCCGCAGCGTGTTTCGCGCATTCAGATAGCCCAGCCGATCGGCCAGGTCTCGCCGCGTGAGCAGGACCTGTGCTACGACCACATCGTGCCATTCGAAGAGCTCATCCCAGCTCTGCATGAGGTGGCTCTGGCCGACGCTGGCGAAGGCCTGCCGGCTCGGCGTCTTGCCCGGTTGCAGCCATTTCGCCAGCCGGTGACGCCCCGCCGCCTGCGCCCCGCTCGACACAACCACGACCTGGCACCCCGCCGCCCGCAGTCGCACCACCTGTCCCACGAGCCGCGACATCGCCTCCAGATCCAGCCGGTCCGAACCCGCTGTCAGCAGGCTCGTCCCAAACTTCGCCACAATCCGCCGGTACTTCACAGGCTCATCGTAATACGGCGGTGAACTACGAACGGCCCAGATCCGCGCCGCGACCAAGAGGAGGGGTTCGCGCCGCTTCCACCTCCTGCCCCCGGAGAGACAGGCCATGGCCCGTGAGCCATCCTCCGACACGGTCACGACTCCCCGAGCCCCGCCAACTCCTCCAGGATCACCAGGAACCTCGCCGGAGTCACGATAGGGATGTCCAGATAGCTCCCGAGCGCCCGCAGGTCGTCGTCACCGGAAACGATGAAGTCCACGGCGCCCGCGACGGCCGCCTCGATTACTCGATTGTCGTCAGGATCGCGAGACACGACCGCCAACTCTTCTAAAGGCGTGACCATGATGGCTCCGACGTTCAGACGCCGAAGTAGTTGGGCCGCGCCTCCGGGTCGACGGATCCTCCTCGCGATCCGCACCCGGCCGAGAACGTCAGCTAACTCCGCGAGGAGAGCAGGCGAGATGACTATCTCGAAGTCGCCTGCTAGCCATGCGTCAACAACTTGGCTGGGCGGTCCCTCAAGGACCAGAGCGCCGCTCACAAAGACGTTTGCGTCAACCACGGCTCTCACGCGGTGCGCTTGCGGCTTCGCTCGTCTCGCACCTCACGGACGGCGGCGGCAACGTCAGCGTAGATCTCCTCAGGAGGATCGGCAGCGTTCGCCGCTCGAATCTCGGCGATCAACTTCCGTAACTCGTCCCTGTTCCGTTCCATCGCCTCGTACCGGGCGGCCGGGATCACCACCGCCATGGGCTTGCCGGCACGCTCGATGACCACCTCGTCCCCGCGGTGGTATACGCTCTCGAGCAGCTCACCCAGCCGCTTCCGTGCCTCCATTGCCGTTACGCGTCGCTTCATCCTGTGGCTCCCATTGCATCAATTGACCCAATCATATCAATTGCTGCATCGGAGCGGGGGGCTACCTACGGCTATTCCCCGTCGAAGTACAGGTCGTGCGCCGCGAACACGCTGGGGTCAGCGCGTAGCCACTTCACGCTCGCATCCGCGTCCACTTCGAACACCACCAGCCCCTCTACTCTGCCGCCGGGCGTGAGGTTGAAGACCGCGTCCAACTCGTCGCCAAGCCCACTCACGAACCTCCGCTCATGCTCGCCGTCCTTCGTGTCGCGTAACTTCCAGTCGAGCACGCCTGTCTCCCGGTCGCCCACGTTCTCCACCAGGACCTCGAAGGCTATGTACTTCTTGCCCTGCTCCGGCTGAAGGAACTGATTAGTGGAGGTCGCTCCATCCGTCCATCTGACGATCGTGACCCTCACCTTCCGGCTTCCCTGGTTCTCCGGCGAGATCACCTCGCTGGCGCCGTTCGCGAGCGCCACATGCACGTCGCCGCCCGAGTCTTCCTCGTTGTCCGCGGAGCTGCCCACCGCGGCAGCGAGGAGGACGATCACGACGATGAACAGCAGCCCGACCGCCGCGAACATTCCCAGGCACCCCATCATCCCCCACTTGAAGATCCCGCCCGCACGGCTGCCACTCTTCGCAGCCACCGCGGTCGCCGTATCGGTCAGCAACGCCTCCCGCCGCGCCGCGTACTCCTCGTCGCTCACCACGTTCTTCGCGCGTAGCGCCTTGAGCTCCGCCAGCTTCCGTTCTAACTCCGACTTCGCCATTCCGGCACCCTCCCCGACAGGTTGAGTCGCGACTCTGCCCTCGCGCCGCGTCACCTCCCGTCGCCCGAAGTATGCTTCGGCCGGAGCACAATGGGAAGATATCGTCCTAACGACTAACGACCAACGACTAAGGACCGCGCGCCTTCTCCCTCGTCCCTCCTCCCTCTCCCGCCCTCGCGATGATCCGCACGGGCCGGTCCAGCCGCACGTAGTTCCACGCCCATCCCATCAACACGACCAGGCGGTTACGGAACCCGATCAGGTAGTAGAGGTGCACCACCAGCCACGCCACCCAGCCCGGGAAGCCCGTCAACTGCAGCCGTCCGACCTGGGCCACCGCGTCGTTTCGGCCGATCGTCGCCATCGATCCTTTGTCGCGGTAACGGAAGCGCCGCGCCCGCTCACCCGCGAGCTCCCGCAGGATGTTCGCCGCCGCGTGCCTCCCTTGTTGCATCGCCGGCGCCGATAGCATTGGCACCTCCCGCTCGTCCTGAACGAACGAAGCCACATCACCGATGGCATACACCCCGTCACGCCTCCTCACGCGCAGGGCGGCGTCCACCTCGATGCGCCCGCTCCGGCTGCGCCCCACGTCGAGCGTCCCCGCCAGCCCCGAGGGCCGCACCCCAGCCGCCCAGACGAGCGTCCCCGCGCCGATGGGCTCGGCGCCATCGAGTTGCACGTGTTCCTCCGCCGCCGCCGTCACCCGCGTCCCCAGGCGAACCTCCACGCCCTTCTTGACCAGCTCGCGGCGTGCCTCTTCGCTCAGCTTTTCAGGGAACGCGTTCAGCAACCGCGGCAGTCCCTCCACGAGCACGATCCGCCAGCTCACGCCTTCCAGTTCGGGGTACTCGCGCGGCACCACGAGCTTCAGAAGCTCCGAGAGCGCCCCCGCGTACTCGACCCCCGTCGGCCCGCCGCCCACCACTACGAACGTGAGCAGCCGCTCCCGCTCGCCCGCGTCCTGCGCCTGGGTCGCCCGCTCGAGCACCCCCAGCACGTGATTCCGTAGCTCCAGCGCCTCCCCGAGGTCCTTGAGCCCGAGCGCTCCCTCCTCCGCGCCGCTTACCCCGAAGAAGTTGGTCGTGCTTCCCACCGCCAGCACGAGCCTGTCGTACGGCTCCTCCGCGCCTCCCTCGAGGCGCACGGTGCGGCGCTCGAAGTCCACGCCCAGGACCTCGCCCCGCACGAACCGCACGTTCCGCTTCCCGCGGAAGATCGCCCGCACCGGCTGAGCGATGTCGCTCGGGTTCAGGAGCGAGCTCGCCACCTGGTACAGCAACGGCGTGAAGAGGTGGTAGTTGTTCCGGTCGATGACCGCCACCTCCACCGGCTTGCCCGCCAGTTTCCGCGCACATGCGAGGCCGCCGAAGCCCGCCCCCACAATGACGACACGCGGCCGGCCCATCATTCAACTGTAGCCGCCCCGTGACCCGGTCTGGCTACCTGGCCTTGGCGCTCGTGGCGGCTTGCCGGTTACATTTCCCGCAGATGAGCAACGAACCCTTCTTCACCCACCTCGGCGACAACCGCTATCAGCCCAATGACATCTGCCGCGGTCCGTGGGACCCCAACTCGCTCCACGGCCGCGTCGTCGCGGGCCTCCTCGCCCACGCAATCGAACAGGCCCATGGCGACCCCGGGCTCCTCCCCTCGCGCCTCACCGTCGACCTCTACCGCATGCCCCCGTTCGCACCCGTGGACGTTGCCACTCGCGTCGAACGTGACGGGAACCGCATCCGCGTCGTCGACGCCACCTTCGCCGCCAACGGCGCCACCATCGCCCGCGCGAGCTGCGTCTTCCTTCGTCGCGCCGAGAATCCTGATGGCACCGTCTGGAGCCCGCCATCCTGGGATGTCCCCCATCCCGATTCCATCACCCCCCCTGCCCAGGACTGGGGCCCTCGGGGGCCTATGTGGGACACTCGCGCCATCGGCCACGGCTTCGGCAGCACCGAACAAAAGCGTGCGTGGCTCCGCGAAAACCGTCCCCTTGCAGACGGCGTCGAGATGACGCCGTTCGTCCGCGCCGCCTTCGCCGCCGATTTCACCAACCCCTTCGCCAACTCTGGAAGCGCCGGCCTGAAATTCGTCAACGCCGACATCACCCTCTACCTCCACCGCCTCCCGGTGGGCGAATGGCTTGGCTTCGAAGTGGTCGAGCACCACGCGACCGACGGCATCGCCCTGGGCGAGTGCTCCCTCTACGACACGTCCGGTCCCATCGGCCGCAGCCTCGTCACCGCGCTCGCCAACCGCCGCAAAGGCGAGGGCTAACGCCGGGCAGACAGCGGGCGATGAGATTGCAAGTTTCGTGGAAGGGTCGGTTGAGTGGCCGCAAGCGGACATGTGGAAAATACCGGCCATGAGTACCGTCACTCGCTCCAGCTACGCCCCCACCGCCAGCGCCCGCTGGGAGCCGGCACGCGTGGCCGCCTCACTCGAATCCTCCCAGGCAGCTCGCAGCGCCAGCGATAGCCTCTGCCGGCCCCTCACCGCCGAGGAGCTCCGGATCATCCGCGGCGGCATCCCCGAAGAAGACTTCATTCCCGCAGCCTGAACCAGGGCCAGGGTGGTGAGAGATGCGCCGGGCCAACGCCCGGCGCATCGTCGTCGTGTCACTTCGGCCTGCCCCTTACGCGCGCTTTCCCCTCATCCCTTCGCCCCACGACCCGCACGATGCCCTCCGCTATCCTGTCAGGGCCATGCCCAGAACCTACATCCTCTCCGGTATCGTCGCGCTCTTTGCCGCCATCCTCATCGGGTTCGCGCTCGTCAGCTCCCTCACGGGCGGCGGCGGCGACGACGACGCCAACGCCGGCGATCCCGACGAGTTCGGCCCCTCCGAGAAGCCCGACGAGCAGGTTGCCCCGGAGGACCGCAAGCCCGTCAACATCGTCATGGCGGGCAGTGACTGGACCATCGGCGAGAACAACTTCGTCTTCGGTATCACCAATGCGAACGACGAGCCCGTCGGCGGCGCCGAGGCCACCGTGACCTTCTACGACCTCAGCGACACGAAGAACCCGAAGCCCGTCGCAACGATGAAGGCCGTGCAGAGCGCCCCCGGCGTCGGCCCTGAGATCGTTCACCAGCACGAAGGCGGCCAGCACATCCACGGAGGCGAGGACGAGAACCGCGTCGGCTACTACGTGCCCTTCGACTTCACCCACGCCGGCTTCTGGGGGGTCCTCGTGGATGCGAAGCTCGAGGACGGCACCACCGGACAGGACAACTTTGCCTTCTCCGTTGCCGAGTCGCCCCGCTTCCCCGCTCCCGGCGAGCCCGCCATCAAGAGCGACAACCTCACTGCGGCCGACGTCGCCGACATCTCCGAGATCGACTCCGGCGACCCCCCGAACGACATGCACGACGTCAAGATCAAGGACGCCATCGCTGCCGGCCGGCCGCTCGTGATCGTCTTCTCGACACCAGAATTCTGCACCTCACGCTTCTGCGGCCCCGTCAACGAGGAAGTGGAAGCCCTCCAGGACCTCTACGAGGACAGGATCGACTTCGTCCACATCGAAGTCTGGGCCGACTTCCAGGCGCGCCAGGTGAACCCCACCATGAAAGAGTGGATGGTCCAACCAGACGGTAGCTTCGCCGAGCCATTCGTCTACCTGGTCGATAAGAACGGCATCATCTACGACCGCTGGGAGGGCCCCGTCGCAAAAAACATCATGGAAGCCAGCGTGAAAGCCGTCGCCGGCGGCGCCACCTACCAGCAATAAGTCAACCGCGCGTCGAACCTGGCGTCGACAGTGGTGGTGGCTGCGCCGACCCTGTTCCCAGCCGCCGCGTTATCATGGTCGAGCGAGGTGCGACATGCCCGTCACCGAAGAGACTTACGAGCGCCTGGCCCTCGAAGACCTCGAAGGACAGTGGGAGCTTGTGTGTGGACGACCACGCCAGAAGCCCGGCATGACCCAGGAACACAATTTCATCGGGCGTAAGCTCGCCCGCCGTATCGGGTCCTTCCTCGACTACTCGCAGTTCGATGTGAGCGCCAATTCGGCGCGCCTTCGCATCGCGAACGGCACCACCTTCATCCCGGACGTGGCGGTCGTCCAGATCGCGCAAATGCCCGGCCTCCGCGGCACAGGCAGACTTGAGACCTACCTGGATCCAGTACCCTTCGTGGCCGAGGTCTGGTCGCCTTCGACCGGCGGTTACGACGTGGACACCAAGTTCCCCGAGTACAAACTGCGCAAGGACAGCGAGATCTGGCGCATCCATCCCTACGATGAGTCCCTGATCGCGTGGCGACTCAGGTCAGACGGCATGTACTCGGAGCACCCTTATCGCGACGGCATCGTTCCCATCGAGTCGCTTCCGGGCGTCACCATCGACCTCGCGGAGCTCTTCCGCTTCCCATAGGCGTTACTCCAACGCCGCGATCAGAATGTCGCGGGCCATGGGCCCCGCCTCGATCGACCCCGACTGGCCGTCATCCAGCACCACGGCGACCACTCCCCGCGGCGCCGCCGCCGGCCCGTAGGCGACGAACAGCACGTGCTGCTGTTCGCCCGCATCCTCCGCGGTCCCGGACTTTCCCCCGAACCCGTTGTAGCCCGCGTTCGCGAATGCCGCCGAAGCGGTCCCGCTCGCGGAGGTCACCAGTTCGAGGCCCCGCCGCAGGTGTGCGGATTGCGCCTCCGTCAGCGGCAGCTCCCCGCGAGGAGTCGCCTCCTTCCCCGCGATGATGACAGGATTCCGCAGCACACCGGCCAGGAAGGTGCTGTAGGCGTTCGCAAGTTGGAGCGGCGTGATGAGGAGGTCGCCCTGCCCGATCGCGAGATTCACCTCATCGCCCGGGAACCATGCTTCGTCCCGGTTCGCGCGCTTCCACTGCGCGTCCGGCACGAGCCCCTCCTCCTCACCGAGGCCCTCGACCCCCGTGGCCGCCCCGAACCCGAAGAGCCGCGCCATCTCCGAGAGCTTGCCGTCCGTGTCGTTATAGAGGTCGAGCCCGATCTGGTAGAAGACCGGGTTGCAGGAGCGCATCAGGCCCTCCGCGATCGTGAGCTGCCCCTGGGCGCCCTCCCAGTTGCGCCGCGGCGGGTCCACGCCCCGCCAGATGGACCCGCACTCGTAGCGGTCCCCTGTCGTGGCGCCGCCGAAGGCCAGTCCCGCGGCCCCTGTGATCAGTTTGAACGTCGAGCCCGCCGAATAGGTCCCTCGCGTCGCACGGTTCAATTGGGGGCCGTTCGGCGCTGCCGCGAGGGCGTTCAGCGCGACTGCGTCGTTTCGCTCGAAGGCATCCGGGTCGAACGCCGGGGAGCTGTTGAGGGCCAGGACCGCGTTCGTCACCGGGTCGATCACCACCGCCGAGCCGGCCCGTGCCCCGAGCCGCGCGTAGGCGGTCTGCAGGACGTGCGGGTTGAGCGTGGTCTGCACGTCCTGTCCCTCAACGAAGGGGCGTGAGGCGAGTACCTTCACGGTCGCCCCCGCCCCGTCCACCACCCGCAGCTCGGCGCCCACCTTTCCGACGAGGATCTCGTCCTGGCTCGATTCGAGCCCGACTGCCCCGATCCGGTCGCCGATCTCGTATCCCTGCCCCTTCCGCTGCTCCAGCTCCTCCGCCGTCAATTCGCGCGTGTATCCCACGACATGCGCCGCCGCCGGCCCCAGCGGATGCACGCGCTGCGTCTGGAAGAAGAGCACGACTCCGGGCACGGGTGTGAGCTGAGACAGCGTCGCGTCGGTGACCGTGCCCGGGACGGCCCCCAGGGCCACTCGTTGGGTGGGCCCGCCCGGCGCCGCGAAGGCCGCGTCCACCTGCGCCAGGCCGACCCCGAAGGGCTCGAGTGCAGCCACCAGCGCCACCCGGTCCTGCACCAGGCTCCGGTTCAGGCCGATCATGCGAAGCTCCCGGGTGGCGGCCAGCTCGCTGCCGTCCGCCGCGAGGATGCGGCCGCGCGTCGGGAACTCCAGGACCCCGTCCAGGTGATGGCCCGCGGCCATCTCGGGGTGCACGGCCGCCGGCTCCCACAGCACCCGCCACTCCGTGCCGGTCTGCGCCAGGTTAATCCGTGTGGTGTATTCGAGATCCCCGAAATACCCTGTGGACATCCGAACCGTGAGCGTCGCGGCTCCGCCGTCGATGCTCGTGACCGTGGCTTCCAGCCCTTCGAGCGTGGTTTCACGCGAAAACGTGTCGTACGCGTCCTGGAACGCCGCCACCGGGTAGGTGCCCTGTGATTGGGTGCTGAGCAGCAGGTAGAGTCCGGCCACGTCGCCGCGCGTCCACGTCGTGGCGAATTCCTCCGCGATACCCCGCGGAGAACCCGGGTCTGCCGGTTCCGGCTCGTCTTCGGACCCGCCGGAGCAGGCGCGCACTCCTGCGACCAGCCCGCCCACCGCGAGGCCTACTACCACCGCCGCGAGGAAGAGACCCCGCATGGTCTTTGCCCGCCTCCAAAGCCCTCCCGCCGCCGCGATTGTAGCAGCGTTGGCCGCGCTTGCTTTCCTCCTTCTTTCCGCCTGCGGTGGCGACGCCGGCAGCGAGTCTCCGGGCGGCGTTGAGCCCGACCGGCTCGGCCCGACAGTCGTCCGTCCGGAGCCAACGGGCGATCCACGCACCGTCCGCCTTGGTTTCAGCACACTCCCGCCCGAACGCACCACAGATGCCTATATCAGCACGATGGCCACCGCCGCCCAGTACGCGGACCTTGTCCTCATCCAGCGTGTGCCCCCGTGGGAGGAGTTCATGCCGGGCGGCTCCACCTCGGACCAGACCCGGGACCTCACCGAGCTCGAACGCGAGCTCCTCGACCAGTACGACGACCTCGAGCTGTTCTTCAGCATCGACCCCACCGACGGCGTGTTGCAGCGCTCCCGCATTGCCAACCTCCCTGCCACCATCGACCCCCAGGCAGGCTTCAACGACGAACGGCTGCGCGACGCGTTCATCGGCTACGCGACCTACGTCGCTGCGAACTACAAGCCCGCCTACATGGCCCTCGGCGTCGAGATCAACATGCTCTATCACCGCTCCCCCGCCCAGTTCGATGCCTTTGTCTCCCTGTACGCCGAGGCCTACGACGCGGTCAAGGAGCAGAGCGCGAACACGAAGGTGTTCCCCACCTTCCAGCTCGAAGATCTCGAAGGCAGCTTCGGCACGATTCACCCGCCCCAATGGGAAGTGCTCGACTTCTTCAGCGGCAGGATGGACGCCCTCGCCATCAGCACCTACCCCTACCTCGCGGACGTGCGCAGCGCCGCCGACATCCGGCCCGACTACTACTCACAGTTGCGCGACCGCTTTGAAGGCGAAATTCTCATCGCCGAGACGGGTTACGCGTCTGCCCCCGTCGAGGGTAAGGTAGGTATCGGGACCGAGGAGGACCAGCGCGCCTTCCTCGAGCGCATCGTGGGGGATGCGGAAGACAACGGGTTCAGTGCGGTGGTCTGGTTGGCCGCCCTTGACCCTGCGTTTGTCTCACAAGGCGCATCGTCCGTATTTAGTGATATAGGCCTTCGCAAGAGCGATGGCAGTAACAAGTTAGCGTGGGGGATTTGGGAAGCTTGGGTACGACGACCGTTGGAATGATCCTGGACCGTGAAACGCGCTGCCGCGCCATGCTCGCCCTGGCTGGCTTCTTCGGGCTCTTCGCCCTCGCCATGACCACTGGTATGGCTTTCGATGATGCCCCGGCTCAATACGATGTCGCGGTCATCCAGACCGTCCAGGACTACTCCGAGGCCCGCGGCCTCTCCGATTACATCAACACTCTTGGCGACTACTGGTGGGCCGTCTTCATCTTCGCGACGGTCCTCCTTGTCACCGGGAGCCGGCTTCTTGGCCGGCCGATCCAGGGCTGGAGGTGCCGCTCTGAGGCCATCGCCGGCTTCGCCGTCGCCATCTCCTTGCTGCCGCTCAACGCCCTGACCAAGGCACTCGTCGAATCCCCTCGGCCCGATGCCACGCTCGGCGTCTTCGTCGACTACACTCGAGGCACCCACGGCTTCCCCAGCGGGCACGTCTACAACGATGTGCTCTTCTACGGGGTGATGGCCGTCTATGCGCCCATGTGGGTCGGCCCCCGTCTCGTACCGGTGGTCCGCGGCGTCGCCGTCGCCATCATCCTGCTCGCAGGTTGGAGCCGCATGGTCGTGGGCGCCCACTGGCCCAGCGACGTGCTTGGTGGCTACCTCTGGGGCATGGCTGCCCTGGCGCTCGTTATCGGCGTCGCTACCATCATCGGCCGCCGCTTCCACCCCCAGCGCCTCCAGGTCTAGCCCTTCGTCCGTAAGGTCCCTGACACTCCGGCGCGCGTCCTGTTGCGAGGTTGCACCGGACCTCGCCTGACTCTGGAGGCACACGCTCCGGAGGCATCCCCATGACGCAATTCGGCTACGCCCTCGCGAGCGAAGAGCACCGCCCCCTCGACCTCGTCCGGTACGCCGCCCTCGCCGAAGAGTCGGGCTTCGAGTTCGCCCTCATCTCTGACCACTACCACCCGTGGGTCGATGCCCAGGGCCAGAGCTCCTTCATCTGGACCGTGCTCGGTGGCATCGCCACGGCCACGGAGAAGCTCCGCGTGGGCACGGGCGTCACCTGCCCCATCATCCGCTATCACCCCGCCCTGGTCGCCCAGATGGCTGCCACCGCCGCCTCCATGATGGAGGGCCGATTCTTCCTCGGCATCGGCTCGGGCGAGGGGCTCAACGAGCACATCTACGGCGACCACTTCCCGCCGCCCGTGATCCGCCAGGAGATGGTGCTGGAGGCTGTCGAAATCATCCGCGAGCTCTGGGAGGGCGAGGAAGTCACTCACCACGGCGAGTTCTTCGCGGTCGAGGAAGCCTGCCTGTATACCCTCCCCGATACGCTCCCCGAGATTTACATGGCGGCCGATGGCCCTCGCGCGGCCGAAATCGCGGCCGAGGTCTGTGACGGCCTCATCAGCGTCTCCCCCGATAAGGAGATCATCAGCTCGTTCGAAAAGTCTGGCGGCAAGGGCAAACCGCGCTTTGGCCACGTGGCCGTCTGCTATGCCAGGAATGAGGCCGAGGCCAGGCGCACAGCCCACCACTACTGGCCGATCAGCGGCCTCCAGGGGGACGCCAAGTGGGAGCTGCGCTCCACGAAGCACTTCGATGGCCTCGTAAAGGGTGTAACCGAGGACCAGGTCGCCGAGAGCATCCTCTGCAGCGCCGATCCGGAGAAGCACGCCGCGCACATGCAGCCGTTTATCGACGCCGGCTACGACCACGTCTACCTCCACCAGATCGGTCCCGACCAGGAGTCCTTCTTCCGCTTCTACCGCGACGAAGTCCTTCCCCACATGCGCCAGACCCGCCAACCAGCAAGAAAGTCCGCCTAGCAAATCCGCGCCACGACCGGGAGGGAGCGGTTGGTGGCCCCCCCCC